>CAUWEX010000042.1:0-1791 GCA_963557965.1 uncultured Clostridia bacterium | reverse complement strand
TTTCTAATTTAAATTTTTAAATTTTTTCTATTGGAATTTACTTTTTTATTCAACCGTATTTTTTTGCATATCCATTTTTTATATATATGTTTTTCTTTCTTTCTGTCATTGTAAATAGCGTTTTTGCAAACATAGTGCCTTTATTACTTATTCTAACAGCAACGAGAACGAATTCGTTATTAATTTTATATTCTTTTATGTACTCTATAGAACCTTGACGTGGATTTCGTGCAACATAAGTTGGAAAATTGATTATACTAGGAATATCTTTTCCGTATTTAATATAATCTTTAGGATGCTGTCTTTTCATATGTTCTATATTAGTATCTCCTAATATAATTGGAAGTTCGGAGTTAAACTCTAGACCTAATAATTTTATTACTTTTTTATTTATTATACCAATTTGCTTATTCATAAAATCACCTTTCTTAAACAACAGTATAATATACCAAATTTATAAATAATGCAATATTATATTTTAAATTTATAAATTAATTATTAACTAAATGGTTAACAATTAATTTACAAAAAAAATATAAAAATGTATAATATATCACTTAAAAGATAAAAATAGAAATAAGAAAATTTATTTTTTAGGTGATTATATGATATTTAAAGTTAAAAATAGAAAAAGAGTAATAATATCTTTTATAACAATTGTAAGCATATTAGCAATGTTTATAAGTATTTTTATAAGTCATTATAGTACCTCGTATGCTTTATCTAAATATGGGTCAAGAGGACAAGAAGTAAGAACAATACAAGATAAATTAAAAAGATGGGGATATTATAAAGGAAATGTGGATGGAATATATGGTTCACAAACATTAGAAGCTGTTAAATATTTTCAAAGAAAAAATGGGTTAAAAGTAGATGGAATTGCAGGAAAAGATACCTTAAGAGCAATGGGGATAATGAACTCTAGTTCAAGTGGAAGCTCAAGCGGTTCTGGTTCTACAAATTCAAATGATGTTAATCTGTTAGCAAGATTAATATATGGAGAAGCAAGGGGAGAACCATATACAGGTCAAGTAGCAGTAGGAGCAGTTGTTATGAATAGAGTGAAAAACAGTTCATTTCCTAATACAATTGCAGGAGTAGTATATCAAAAAGGTTCATTTGATGTTGTTTCAGATGGGCAAATAAATTTAACTCCTAATTCGACAGCCAAAAAAGCTGCACAAGACGCACTAAATGGTTGGGATCCTTCCTATGGTGCAATATATTATTTTAATCCTAGAACAGCAAGTAACAAATGGATATGGTCAAGACCAATGACTGTTACTATAGGAAATCACAGATTTTGCAAGTAAAGATAATAAAAAATGATTTTATATTGTATTGTATAAAAAAATGCAGTATAATGAGGACATCCTTTTCATAAAGGAAATCTTTTTGAAGGGGGTGAGGAATTTGTCATCTTACGAATTAATTTGGCGTCTTATAGTTTTATTATTACTTAGTAATGATGGCTCTGAAGATAGTCAAAAAACTCAAGATTAGTACAACTCTAATCAAAGCGGTCTGGTCAACCGCTTTATTTTTGGCAAAAAAAATGAGATATGTGGTCAACATATCTCGAGCAATTGTCATCTTACAAATAACTCTCTTGCTTAAGCTAAATATAGTATACTATATTTTTTATTATATGTCAAATGTTTTTCAAAAATTCATTTTAAACTCAATTTTAGGAATTTTTGCACCATAGCTTGACATTTTTTATATCTTAAATATTTTGGTGAATTGAAAAAGTAAAATATAATTAGAAAAAGTAAATTCTAGTTACTGATT
>CAUWEX010000041.1:0-1948 GCA_963557965.1 uncultured Clostridia bacterium | reverse complement strand
AAGGAGGCTAATTATGATAACTAAAAAACAATTTTGCGAAATAATAAATAGATTAAGAAACTATGATGACTTACAAAAAAATATAAATGATTTATTCATAAATAGTATAGACAGCAAGGAAAGTGATTTTATGAACGCAGGAAGCATATGCATAGGACATGAAACAATAGTAGTAAAATTATTAGAAGATATGTTTAATGATAAATCTACGTTAAGCTGGTGGCTTTGGGAAAAAGACTATGGTAGAGATGTATTAGCTACAGATGTAAGAAATAATGAAACAGGAGAATATATAGATTTAACAACACCTGAAAAATTATACAATTATTTAATAAAAGAAAGGAGTTTCAATGAATATTAATGAATTTAATGAAGCAGTGAATGGAAAAAATACATATGTAGAAATAGCTAATAAATTAAATCAAGGGCAGTCAGTGATTATTGGTTGGACAGATGAAAAATCAACTCACTTAGATATATTATTTTCTTATAGAGTATGTAAAGGAAGTTATAATTACTTACAAAGAGGATTAAGAGGAAATGAATTGTTTGTTTCTATAATAGGTTTTGGGGCATTTGGCTTTGACGTAGACATACACGATGTTGCTCCTGGATATGTTGAAGAAAAGTTGAATATAAGAGGTGTAAGCAAATTAGCTGAATTAATAAACGAAATAAAAAAATTAATGTATAAGTCAGTAATATTAATACAGAAACAAGGAGAATAAAAATGTCAATATACGGTAAGTTACCCAAAGAAATAAAAAAATATTATGAAAGAGAATTAAGACAATATTGGAATAATAAAGAGCTTATTAAAAATATAGAGACAACAAAACTAAATACAAGAAGAATAATCTTTTTAGAAAAAAGAATACAAAACATAGAAGAAGTTATTTCGAGGTTGTCAGAAATGGAATTAACAGTGTTTAAATATATTTTCAAGTATAATATGGACTGGAGATTTTGTTTAACAACAAAAAACATAGATAAAAACACATATTATAGTATCCTTAACAAAGTAATTTATATGTTAGCAGAAGAAGAAGGCGATATTTAGAAAAAATGGGGAAAATTAAATTAATGTTTTATGATATCATAATAATGCTCATAAAATAACCCCTATGAGCAAAGAAGTTATTCATTTTTTTCTCCAATATAAGAGTATTGGCATAGGCAGGAAATTCCTGCCTTATTTTTGTATAAAACAGTTTAGAAAAAATGGGGAAAATCGAGCCATGTTTTTATGATACACTATAAGTATTAAATAACAAAACTATTGTTATTTTTCTTACATAGGAATTGTCTATAGGTACAATTCCTAGTTAAATTAATAATGTACTAGACATTATTATAAATCCATTATAATGTCCCTAATCTTAACAGGCTACTAATAATATCCATAAAGTTATAAAACCTAAAATTTTGACATGTATGACAAATTCTAGTTAAGTCATATATTTTAAATTTATAAAACGAATAAATAGTATACAGTTATATGTGAAGAGAGTGTAATTATACTAGCTTAAAATTACTAAGTATCAATACATAGTGTTTATTTATGGGAGGCTAATAGATGTCTAATTTTAAAATGAATGGTAGAAATTGGACGATAGAAAAAGACAAGTACTCATACATGAATTAACTCATTGTTACATTAGTGAATACATCACACATAGCGAAAAGCAATACGATGAAGAAGATGTTGCAGACATAAATTCAAACGCTTTTGAAATAATACAAGATGTATTAGACAAATATTTCGATATGAAGGAGGAAAATTAGAATGGAAGAAAAAAACATAAAAATTGGTGATTTATCACAAGAAAATACAAAAAGACTAAGCGAATTAATAATTATGGCAAATGACATTGAAACACTTTTAAATGGAAATGGAAATGAAGTAGAAAAAGTAGTAGAAGGAGAGCCAAGAGCAATATCTTGCTTA
>CAUWEX010000040.1:0-2237 GCA_963557965.1 uncultured Clostridia bacterium | reverse complement strand
TAAAGAAGGTGTAAAAATGGAACAGTTAGAAAACAGAATGGTCATTAATGAAACAAGTCATATGTCTAAAAATGAATATGAAAATTATTTAGAACATTTACTAGAAGAAGATGACAGAAGATATGAAGATGAAATTTTTTGAAAGGATGAGTGAAAAACAATGCAAAATTTAAGATTATATGAAATAACAAGTGCATTTCCAATGCTAATGGAACAAGAGGAGATGACAGAAGAAGATAAAAAGAAAGTAGAAGAAGAATTAGCAGTATTATTACAACAAAAAAGCCAAAACATTATAGGGTATACAAAAAATATTGAATTAACAATTAGCGCAATAAAGGAAGAAGAAAAAAGAATGTCTGATAATAGAAAAAGTTTAGAAAATAAATTAATTAATTTTAAGAAATATGTAAAAGAATGTATGGAAAGAAACAACATAACAAAAATAGAAACAGCTTTAGGAACATTAAGTATTGCAAAAAATCCAACAAGTGTAGAGGTTGTAAATGAAGATGAAATACCAAGCGAATTTAAACAAGAAGTAGTAACAGTAAAAATAGATAAAACAAAAATAAAAAATTATTTTAAAGAAACAGGGGAAATACCAGAAGGAACAAACATAGTTACAAGTAATACAAGTTTAAGAATAAAGTAGGTGTAATAATGGATTACTTAGATTTAATAGATAACAAAAATAGCTTTTATGGAGGTAATTAAAATGTTAGCAAAAAAGGCAACGCTGAATGATGTCAATTTAAAAATAATGGTTTGGGGAGAAAGTGGAAGTGGGAAAAGTAGGTTCGCGTTATCTTCTCCAAATCCAATAGTAATAGATTTAGAAGGCAGCACAAGATTATATGCAGAAGAATTTGATTTTTATAAAGCAGAAGTAAATAAAACAGACAATAGAGCAATTAACCCAGCAACATTAACATTAAATTTAATAGATGAAATTTTAAAAGGAGAATATCCTGATAGAAAAACATTAATAGTAGATCCTATAACAGATTTACTAGATTGCATAGAAGATGTAAGTGCCAAAAAATATGAGCAAATGATAGGTAAGAAAGTAGGAGATTTAAACCAACTGCAAAAAACAAAATGGTATGCATATAGAAGAGAAATGGCAAGAACAGTACTAAATCAATTAAAAGATGTTCCTATGAATTTAATATTAGTAGCAAGAGCAAAAAATATGTGGGATACCAAAGATGGGAAAATGCAGCCAGTAGGGCTTACATATGACGCATTAGACATAGTGGAATATTTAATGGATATAGTTATTCAATTAGAAAAAAACGGAGATGAAACAAAGGCAATAGTAAAAAAATCAAGAATAGGAAATTTACCAAAAATATTGGATATTAAAGATTATTTAACAATAGAAAACGCATTAAAAAATAACGGTAAATTAGCACAAGAAAATGAGTAGGTTAGTAAAATGGAATTTGAAAAATTATATATGTTTAATCCTTTTACAATTCAAAATGCAGATAGCCAAAAGATAGCAGATACATATAGTAAATTACAAAGTGAAATAATAGAAAATGCAGATACAGGTTTTTTAATATCAAAAAATATAGAAATATATGCAAATATGAATTACCTAATAGGAGAAATGATAGCAAGGATACAACAAGAATATGACACATTAAAAAGTGATATTTCTATACAAGAAAACAAACAAGTGTATATGCAAAGAAAACAATGGCAAGAAACACAAAAAGAGAAGCCACCAGCAATGAGTTATTTTGAAGCTATGGCAAAAGAATATGTAAAAGAAGATAGTAAGAAATTAGCAGAATTAGGAGCTAGACTGTTTAGATTTAAAAAAGCATATGAAAGTATAGACAGCAAGCAAAATGCTCTAAAAAAGAAAATAGAAGCAATCAGGTACGAGATATGATAGTAAAAGATTTAAGAAAATCATTTAATCCTGTACCAAAGCCTGGGCAGAAAAAGACAAAACAAAATAATAAAAAAGACTTCTGCATAATGCCAATAGACAAATCCTATAGCACGGTAAGAACAGAAGTGTATTGTGAAAGACACGAGGTTTATTTTTCAAAGGCTTATAGGCAAAAGAGTATAGATGATGGCTTAATAGTATTTCTAACAAGGAACAGCCATCGTGGTACGAATGGGGTACATGGAAAGAATGGAGATAAACTAAATAGAAAACTAAAAAAGTTGGCAGAAAAGGCATGGACAAGTTATTACAACAAAACAAAAGAAGA
>CAUWEX010000039.1:0-2318 GCA_963557965.1 uncultured Clostridia bacterium | reverse complement strand
CAAAACTTTGATTACTTTGTGTTTTATGTAAAACAATACAGAACTTACCATATTAAAAAATAAAAATATATCGTATTAAAGATACTAATACGATATGTTTTTTTATTATGCAAAGGAGTGATGAAATGTTATCTCAGAATTTAAAAAGAATTAGATTAGAACAAAGATACACTAGAAAACAGCTAGCAAAAGTTGCTAATACTACAGCAACTACAATTCAATCAATAGAGACGGAGCAAAATGACAACCCTAGATTAAAAACAGTAATGGGATTAGCTAAAGCTCTAAAAGTTTCTGTAAATACATTGATAAAATAAAAAAACTATACGTATCACTTTTGGAAGGAGCTTTACGTATAGTGGTCTAGTATAACCATTTTTAATATTTTATCAGATAAATAACAGAAAATCAATACATAAAAACTAAATTGATATAGAGTATGTCTGTTTTTTACAAGGGAAGGAAGAAAACAATGGAGAAAAGTAGTTTTACATTTTTTAAGAGTTATTATGATGCAATAAAAGAAATACCAGAAGAGTATCAATTAGAATTATATAATGCAATTTTTGAGTATTATTTTGAAGGAAAAGAACCTGAAAACTTATCTTCTATATCAAAAGCAATGTTTATATTAATAAAACCTAACATTGATAGTTCTATTAAAAAATACAGTGCTAATCAAGAAAATGGCAAAAAAGGTGGAAGACCTAGAAATAACAGTAAAAACGAAGAAGAAACAAGCCAAAATAAAACCGAAGAAAAACCCAACGAAAACCCAAAAATAACCCAACAAAAACCCAAGGAAAACCCAAAAGAAACCCAAAGCAAACCCACAAAAAAGGCGGAGAAGGAAAAGGATAAGGAGAAGGATAAGGCAAAGAAAAAGAATATTAGCAGTAGTAGTAATAATAATATAAATAATATTTATAATACTGCTGATGCAAAAAAATTGCATGAAACAATAATTGAAACTCTAGGAACTACAAATTTGAACTCGATAAAAGAATGCATAGACTATTTAGACAAACTCCCTTTGGAGCTTATTGAGCATGCACTAAAAAAGACTTCAAGGATAGAACGACCAAATTGGAATTATGCTATGTCGATTTTAGAAAGCTATATAGACAAAGGTTTTAAAAGCTTAAAAGAAGCTGAAGCTGATGACTTGCACTTTAAAAACAAAAAGGACAAGTCTGTTAGTGAAACCATGGAAACTGAAGAAGAAAAAAACAAACGAAAGGCTAATGATTTGAGGGAGGCGATAAAAAGTGGAGGTTGACGAATTCATTGAAGCGACAACGAAAATAGAAGATTATTACGACAAAGAATATACGGTAAAGCAAAGGAAAATCATGTATGAGGAGATGAAACATTTAGAAATTGGCAGATACAGAAAAGTATGTTTAGCAGTTATTCGAAGGTGTAAATATCTGCCCAAAATTGTGGATTTTTTGGAAGAAGAAAAGAATTTACCAAAACAAAAAGAAGCACAAAATAGCGAAAAAGTATATTGCGATAAATGCAAAGGAACAGGATATAGAACATATTTCAAAAAAATAAAAAATGGCAGTAAATTATTTATTTACCAATATGCAGCAACATGTGAATGTAATAATGCTATTCCTTACAAAGGTTGGGAAATATCAAACAAAGAACACAGAAGTAATTTTTATATTCCATCGTTTTTGTCATTAGGGTTCAAAGAACATGAATAACAAAAGAAAATAAAGAATTTTAAAATAGCAAGGAGGAAATATGAATGATAAGCAAAAAAGATGTAAAAAAGCAACTAAATAGACTAAAAGTTCCAGTGCATTTATTAGGCTACACCTATATCGTAGAAGCTGTAAAACTCCTAGATAAATGTTTTAACGAAGGCAATGTGGAATATGCAAAAATTGAAAGTATTTATAACGAAATTGCAAAAAAATATGGAACATCAAGATCAAGAGTTGAAAGAAGTATTAGGTTTTTGCACGAAAGAAATAAAAGTGAAATAGCGATATTTTTCGATAATTATGAGCGGTAAAATTACTAACAAAAGCTTTCTTTACATGCTTAAGAACAAAATAGAGGAGGAGCAAGAAAATGAAAAACAATAATAAAAAAAGGCAAAAGAAAATAAATATTGGAGAAACTAGAGGATTGATAAAGCAAATCGACAAGCTAGGCAGAATGATTATTCCAAAAGAATTTAGAGACACATTAGGACTAAAAGAAAAAGACGAAGTGGAGATCTTTCTACTAAAAGACGGTTTCTATATAAAGAAGGTGTAAAAATGGAACAGTTAGAAAACAGAATGGTCATTAATGAAACA
>CAUWEX010000038.1:0-2614 GCA_963557965.1 uncultured Clostridia bacterium | reverse complement strand
TAGAAAAAGAAAAAAGAAAAATGCAAGAAATGGCACAAACTCAAAATTATCAAGGTGTAATTGCAATAGTTCCACCATTTGAATATTGTGAAATAGAAGATATATTAGAAGAGGCGAAAAATAAAAAAGAAGATCCTTTTGTATTAATATTGGACGGAATAGAAGACCCACATAATTTAGGCTCAATAATAAGAACAGCAGAAACAGCTGGAGTGCATGGAATTATAATTCCTAAAAGAAGAGCGGTAGCGGTAAATAGTACTGTTTCAAAAACTTCGGCAGGAGCAGTTGAACATATGAAAATAGCAAGAGTAACCAACATATCAGATGCGATTGATAAATTAAAAAAAGCAGGACTATGGATATGTGGAACTGATATAAGAACAGATAAATATTATTATAATCAAGATTTAACAGGAGCTATTGGAATAGTAATTGGAAACGAAGGAAATGGAATGAGTGATAAGGTTAGAAAAAATTGTGATTTTTTAGTAAAAATTCCTATGATGGGAAAAATTACATCATTAAATGCATCTGTTTCAACTGGAATTGTTGTGTATGAAGCGTTAAAACAAAAGATACATAAAAAGAGAGGGGACATGTAGATATGTTAACTAAGAAAAAAAGAAAATTATTAATAATTTCAATAGTTATAGCTGTTATATTAATATTGATTTCCATATTTGTTGCGTTATATCTTACAACCGATATGTTTAAATCAAATCAAACACTGTTTATGAAATATATAGCAAAAAATGCTGAAAACTTTGCACAAGTTCAAGAAATCAACATGTCACAAAAGTATGAAAGTTATAACGAAAAAACAGATATAAAAGTAAACTATATTACTAATGTTGGGACAACTTCTGAGAATACAGATAATAATATTAATAATTTATCATTAAAAGTAGAAGGAAAAAAGGATGAAAATTCACAATATGATTATAAAAAAATTCAGTTACTTCAAAAAGATAATGAAGAAATGACAGTAGAATATGTAAAAAATAATGATAATTATGGTTTACATTTTAATGATTTATTTAATCAATATATCGTCGTGCAAAATTCAGATTTAAAAGGACTATTTGATAAATTAGGATATACAGATGAAATAATTGAGAATATTCCAAACCAAATTAATATAGAAGAAAGTGTGAACCAATTAAAATTTACCGAAGAAGAGTTAATGGTTTTACAAGAAAAATATATTAATTTACTTGCGATTAATGTATCAGGAAATAATTTTGGTAAAGAGCCAAGTGCTATAATTACTATTGGAAATAATAAAGTTGCTACAAATGCATATTCTTTAACTTTAACAAAAGAACAATTAAATAGTTTATATGTAAAAATTTTAGAAGAAGTTAAAAAAGATGAGATAATATTATCTAAATTAGATAAAGTACAAGAAATATATAATATATTGACTTTAGGAAATAGTAACAACATTAATGTGAAACAAGTAATCATCGAAAAAATTGAAAATAAAATTAAAGAAATAAACTCTAATAATATAGGAACAGAAACTAATAAGGTAATTGTATATGAAGCAGATGGGCAAACAATAAGAACTACTATACAGACTACAGAATATGAAACCAGTTTAGATTATTTAAATGTTAATGGTGAAAAATACATAAATTTAAGCAAAAGTAAAAACGAAAATAATGTAGAAAACATAACTTGTGAAATATCACAAAATAAAAATGTTATAATAATTGAAAATAATGAAGAACAAAATCCAAAAACAATTAGATATGAATATGTAACAGAAAATGACGGAAGTAATATAAATAATCAGTACGTGTTAATGTATAATGATAAAACTCAAAAAGCAGAATTAGATATAAATCAAAAATTGGAAAAAACGGAAGAAACTAAAGAAAAAGTAGAATTTAGTAGTGAAAATTCTGTTAATTTGACTATGTTAGAACGAGTTCATGTGAAGCAAATTGTTGAACAAGCCAAGCAAGGGTTGGAAGAAAAAATAAAACAATTAAAAGAAAATGTTAAAGCAGAAGACATTGAAAATATGTTAGAAGGTATTGGGATAATCAAAGATGGAACGATATTAAATTCAACAGGAGTTACTGAAGCTGAAAGAAATAGATTTAATTCTAAATTCGAATTACTACAAGGAGAGAAAATACCTAGTGAAAATCTAATAACAATAATTGATACAATCAAAAACAATATAATAGATATGAAGGTAGTGTCAAATGAAGAATTAAAACTTGAGTTAGATAAAACAAAAGGAAATGAAGAAATATCCGAAGTATTGAAAGAGTTTTTGTCAAAAGATAAAAATGCTACATATAATATAAAGATAGAATATGATGAAAACAAATTGGCAAAATATATAAATTTAACTATAGCTCCAAGGAATTAATAAAAAAAGAGGATGAAATTATTGACAGACAATGAAATTTTATCCTCTTTTTTGCGCTTTAAATAGGCTTTTAACGGATGTTAAAAAACTTTTTAAAAAAAATACAAAAAAAGTGTTGACAAAGATTAAAACATAGAGTATAATAAAAATCGTTCCGAACATAAAGGAATAAACAAGAACATTGAAAAGTAAACAATAAAATCCTTTAGAGAATAACCTAAGCGG
>CAUWEX010000037.1:0-3676 GCA_963557965.1 uncultured Clostridia bacterium | reverse complement strand
AAAAGGAGCATACTTAAAAGGAGCATACTTAAAAGGAGCATACTTAAAAGGAGCATACTTAAAAGGAGCAGACTTAGAAGGAGCATACTTAAAAGGAGCAAACTTAAAAGGAGCAGACTTAGAAGGAGCAGGCTTAGAAGGAGCATACTTGTATGTTCAAGACAGTGAGATTAATGTAAAAAGTGTATTAAAAAATTTTGAAGAAAAGAATAAAATAAAAATTAAAGAATGGTACATAAATAGAAATATTATACCTACCAGGTGGAATGCATTTTGGAAATATGGATTAATAATTTGTGATTACGAAGTAATAAAAGAAGAACCGCTAGAACTAACAATAGAACAAATTTCAAAAGAAAAATATAACGGAAGAGAAATAGAAATTATAGATAAAAAATAACACACCAAAGGCTAAGACAGAATAAAGTTTTAGCCTTAAATTTTACAAAAGGAGAAAAATATGACTTACATAGATTTGATTAATGCCTTTGAGAAGTGGCTCGAAACTAATTACTTGCAAAGTTCATCACAGTTATTATGGTATAAGTTGATATCCTTATTTAACAAGTGTGGGTGGAGCGAGTGGATTACAGTAGATAACCATAGATTAATGAGCATGATGCAAATGAATAGTGAAAAAACACTAATAAGATGTAGAGATAAATTAATAGAAAATAAACTATTTGAATATGAAAAAGGAACAAAATCAAAACCAAACAAATATAAAATATCTACTGTAAATTTTACAGTAAATATGACAGTAGATATGGGAGTACATGTGGGAGTAGATGTGTCCAACATAAATAGACTAAGACAAGAGAAAGATATTTATATTAATTTATTTAAAAAATATAAAAAGCAAATCGAGGAAAAACCAAACCGAACAATACAGATTATTGGGCAATTAAGAAAGAGCCAAGATTATGTATTATTAACCGAAGACGAACAAAACAGAATATTCTTAGATTTAACTAACCCAAAATTAAGGAGTGAAAGTATATGAATAACGAATGCGAAGAAACAAGAAGAGAGGCAAATGAAAAAGTAGATAAAACTAAAAGAGAAATACAAGTATTAACAATACTAAGTGAACATGAAGAAGCAACAGCAAAACAAGTCGCAAGATATATGGCTTATAGAGGTTATACAAAAGACATAGATTACAATCATGCTAGACCAAGACTAACAAAGTTACTAGAAAATAGAGAAGTGTGTATTGTTGGAAAAGAGTTAGACGCAGAAACAAATTGCAAGGAAGTAGTCTATAAGATAACTGAAAAAGGAAGAGCTAGACTATGAAATATCCACAACTAACACGGCATCTGTGCAAAAGCTGTCAAAAATAACCTTTGTAGAGGTTGTAATTTATTAGAAAATCCGTTTTTCGAAGGAAAGGAGAAATGTAGTTTAGCACAAGAACCGATAGAAAAAATAAAAGAAATACTAGGAATACAGGAGAAGATAGAAATATGAAAACAAAAATAGAGTTATATAATGACCACTTTGAAAATGCTAAAAGATACGGAATACCACATGCACAATTGATAATAGCAGACATACCCTATAACTTAGGAAATAATGCATATGCAAGCAATCCAAAATGGTACATAGATGGAGATAACAAAAATGGAGAAAGTAGACTTGCAGGAAAAGCTTTCTTTGATACAGACAATGATTTTAAGATAAATAACTTCTTTGATTTCTGTACAAGGTACTTGAAAAAGGAACCAAAAGAAAAGGGACAAGCTCCAGCAATGATAGTATTCTGTGCTTTTGAACAAATGCAAATGGTAATAGAAGAAGGGAAAAAGCATGGTTTGATGAAAAATTATCCCTTAGTTTTTATAAAAAATTATTCTGCATCTGTTTTAAAAGCAAATATGAAAATAGTAGGAGCGACAGAATATGCAGTAGTGCTTTACAGAGATAAATTACCTAAATTCAACAATGGTAGAACAGAAGAACAAAAAGGGAAAATGATATTTAACTGGTTTGAATGGAAAAGAGATAGCGGTAAGCAATACCCTAAGATACACCCTACACAGAAACCAATCACAGTATTAAAAAAACTTATAGAAATCTTTACAGATGAAGGAGATGTAGTAATAGATCCAGTGGCAGGAAGTGCAAGTACATTAAGAGCTTGTGCAGAACTAAATAGAAACTGTTATGGGTTTGAAATAAAAAAAGATTTTTATAATAAAGCTAAAGAAAAAATGATAAGTGAAGATATTTTAAACGGAATTATGGAAGATGGGCAAGTAACAATAGATGCAATAATTTAAGGAGGCAAAAGATGAAAATAGTAATCCCATTATTATGCAGAAGTAAGAAAAATAGTCAGCAGTTATTCATAAACAAAAAAACAGGAAAACGATTTATAAGTCAAAGCAAATTATACAAAGAATTTGAAAAGAATTGTAGCTATTTTCTAAATAAATATAAAACTAATATAAATATACCAGTAAATATAAAAGCAACATTTTACGTGCCAGATAGAAGAAAAAGAGATTTAACAAATTTAGAAAATGCAATAGCGGATATATTAGTTAAATACAAAGTAATAGCAGATGATAATTATAATATTATACAAGGCTGGGACGGATCAAGAATAATTTACGAAAAAGGCAGAGAAGAAACAATCTTAGAAATAGAGGAGGCAAAAACATGAAATACCTAAAAATAATACTAATAGCGGAAATAATGTTAGCAATACTAACATTGGGAGGACTACTTGGAATAATAACACTAAAAAATAAAACAGAGGAAACTATAAAAAATTTATATATAGAGCTAGATAACGAAAAAGGGAAAGTAGATATGCTGATACAAGAGAACAATGTGTTAAATAGAATTATTAATAATAAGGAGGATAACCAATATGAGTGATTTAGATGATGAAGAATTAAAAGCAACAAGAATATTAAATGGAACAGATAAAAAGAAAGATAAAACAGCAAATATTAAACCATTAAGTGAAGTTATGAAGAAAAGGAATTTAACATTAAGAGATTTATATTTTAAGACAAATGGAGAGATTAGACTGACAAGATTGTCAGATATTAGAGTAGCAAGAGATGTGCCAACTAAAAAAGAAATAGAAATATTAAGTAAATATCTAGAATTAACAGAAGAGGAAATTGAAGAACTAGAGGATATGGAGATAGACAAAATACTGATAGAGAATAATAAGAAGATAAACAAATTAATAAGCTTGATTCCAAAAGATTTAAAAGCAGGACAAGAAGTAATAAAAGAATGTCCTAATTGTGGTGCAAAGTTAAGAATAGCAAGAGCAAGTATAAATGGACACCTATGGATTACATGTGAGAAAGAAGGTGTTTTAATATGCCAATGACAGAAGAACAAGAAAAAACTATAAAAAGATGCGAAGAATTAATAAAACCAGAACACGCAAATTGGATAGGGATATCTAATCAAATAGCAATAGAAACGGTCTTAAATATGCTAAAAGAAAAAGACAAAGAGATAGCAAAGAAAGATAAGATTATAGACTTAATGGCAGACTGCTTATATAAAGATGACACCAGTTTTGGATACGGAAAATTGAAAAATGTAAATACACCTAATGAAATAAAACAATATTTTGAACAGAAAAGCGACAAATGACGGTTAATAGCGATATTTTAAAAGTAAAGCAGAAAAGGAGTAGATA
>CAUWEX010000036.1:0-3866 GCA_963557965.1 uncultured Clostridia bacterium | reverse complement strand
TAGCGCATGCCAGAGTCAAAGTCTGGTGCCTTACCGCTTGGCTACAGCCCAATATTAACTTAAATGGGGTGGAAGATGGGACTCGAACCCACGGTCTCCAGTGCCACAAACTGGCGCGTTAACCAACTACGCTACATCCACCATCATTAGTTTGCACTACTAGAGCACATTTAGTATTATAACTAATTTCTACCCCATTTGTCAACTGTTTTTTTATTTTTTATTAAATATTTTCAAAATTTATGTTTTTTATAACTTTAACATTATAAAATATTTACATTCAATTATTCTGCAGACATTAATGAATTTGGATCTAATCCATATTGTTTGTACATCCATGTCATATAATCAAAAGGTGTTAAAGTCTTAGGTTCTTTATAATTATATCCTTGTGTATCCACTGTTACAGATGTTATTTTTACTGGTTGTACAGGAGTGCTTACTTCTGTATTTCCACTTTCTTCTCCTGTTGCATCTGCTGCCTTTACTTCAACATTTTCTATTTTATGTACAACATCCATTCCTTCTATTACTTTTCCAAATGCTGTGTAATACCCATTTAAAGAGCTATTAGCTTTTGTCATAATAAAGAATTGTGAACTTCCTGAATTATAAGACTCTTCTTTTAAAGATGAAGAATATTGTGTGTAATCATTTCTTGCCATTCCTACTACACCTTCTTCAAATTTTAATGTATTGTTTACACCATTTGAAATGAATTCTCCTTTAATTGAATATGCACTATCAGCTCCGCCGTCTTTTAAATCAGCCAATGTTGCTGAACCTTGTCCAGTTCCTTGTTTATCTCCACCTTGTATCATGAAATCTTTTACAACTCTATGGAATGTTAATCCATTGTAAAATCCTCTATTAGCAAGAGTTACAAAATTTGCAACTGTCTCAGGTGCCTTATCTGGATATAGTTCCATTTTTATTGTCCCAAAATTTTCAACATCCATCGTTACTATTGGATTCTTCACTTCCATCGTTGCATTCTTATAATATCCCCATCCGACTACTCCTAATAATACAATTACTATTAATAGTGCAATTATCCATAAAATATTTTTAAATTTTTTCATCATTTCCTCCTCAGTTTCAATATTAAATTAAATTATCAAAAACAAATTGTTCTTGCATCCTTCTTAATGATTGCTTTATCGTTTTAGCTCTCACTTCACCTATTCCATCTACTTCGTCTAAACTTTCTATATCTGCAGCTAATATATGTTGGAATGATTTAAATGAATCTACTAGATTTTCAACAATATTACTTGGCATTCTTGGAACTTTACTTAAAATTCTATATCCTTTTGTATATACTGCAACTTCATCATAGTTGTCAAATGTCTCATATCCCAATTGTTTTGCTATCACAGCTTCTTTTGATATATCTTCGTAGCTTAAATTTTCAAGATTTTCAATTACTTTTTCTGCAGTTTTTTTATTTTTTCCTTTTCCAGGAACAATATAATCTTTAATGATTAATTCTTCTTCTTTTTCTAAACCTCCTAGTAATTCATCTAGTTGCATCTTCACTAGCCTTCCATCACTTCCAAGTTCTGAAATTTGCCTTTGGATTTCTTCTACTATCTTCATTACCATCTCAGCTCTTTGAATTGCACTTATTACATTTTTTAAAGCAACAATATCATTAAATTCATATTCGTTTAATAAACTTAATTTATTATCAAAGACTTTCTTATATTTTTCTAATGTTTGAATAGCTTGATTTGCCTTGTTTAATACTGCATTTGTATCTTCTAATATATATCTATCATTTCCTTTAAATACTGTTATAATACTTCTTCTTTGTGAAATACTTATAACCAGCTCTCCTGTTTGCTTTGCTGTTCTTTCAGCAGTCCTATGTCTTGTTCCAGTTTCTAGTGTAGTTATTTCATATGAAGGAATTAATTGTGCATTAGCATATAAAATTCTTTTTAAATCTCCACTAAGAACTATTGCTCCATCCATTTTTGCAAGTTCGTATAATTTCGAAGAACTATACTCCTCGTTTATCGTAAATCCTCCATCTACAACTTCTTTTAACACGTCTTGGTTATCACTAATTAACAATAGTGCTCCGGTTCTTGCTCTTAGGATATTTTCTAAGCCGTCTCTTATGGGAGTTCCTGGCGCAATTAGTTTTAATATCTCTGTTATATTATCTTCTTTGCGATTTCTCAATAGTAACTTTCCCTTCTTTCTTTTTGACTATTTTAAACCTATCTTTTGCATGGCTTCATTGATACTCTTGACGCCTATTATATCTAATTTATACTTTTCTTTCAAGTCTTTTTCATTACTTTTTGGAATTATACATTTCTTAAATCCTAGTTTTTCTGCTTCTTTCAATCTTTTTTCTATTAGGTTAATTCTTCTTATTTCTCCAGTTAATCCTACTTCTCCTAAAATTATCATATCTGTAGGTATCGAAATATTTTTGAAGCTTGATGCCGCAACCAGTGCAATTCCCAAATCTACTGCTGGCTCATTTATTTTTAGCCCCCCTACGACATTTAAGTACACATCTTGCGAGCCAAGCATTATTCCTGCTCTTTTTTCTAATACTGCTAATAATAATGATAATCTATTATAATCAATACCATTTGCTGTTCTTTTAGGATATCCAAATACAGTTTGGGCAGTTAACGCTTGTAATTCTACTAATATCGGTCTTGTTCCTTCCATTGTGGCTACTATACATGAACCTGCAGGATTGTCTTCTCGTTCTGAAATCAATATGTCTGATGGATTATCTATTTCACACATACCTTTATCTCTCATCTCAAACATACCAATTTCATTTGTTGAACCAAATCTATTTTTTACGCCTCTTAAAATTCTGTATGAAAAATACCTTTCTCCCTCAAGATATAAAACTGTATCCACCATGTGTTCTAAGACTCTTGGTCCTGCTATATTTCCTTCTTTAGTTACATGTCCAATTATGATTGTAGTAATTCCTCTTGATTTACACACTCTCATAACTTGACCTGTAATCTCTCTTACCTGGCTAACGCTTCCTGCAGCTGCTGTAATATCATCAGAATACATCGTTTGTATAGAATCTATAATAACTAATTTAGGATTAACATTAACAATTGCTTGATTTACTATGTCTATATTCGTTTCTCCTAAAAATAGTATATCTTCGTTATTTATCCCGAGTCTGTCTGCTCTAAGCTTTATCTGTTCAGCCGATTCTTCTCCCGACACATATAAAACTTTTCCTTCTCCTTTTACTTTATCACAAATCTGTAAAATAAGAGTTGACTTACCTATTCCTGGTTCTCCCCCTAATAGTACTAGCGAACCTTTTACTAGTCCTCCTCCTAAAACCCTGTCAAGTTCTTGAAACCCTGTATTGGTCCTTATTGTTTCTTTTGCTTCATATGAATTTAAAGTTTGTGGGGTTACATTCCCACCTGCTGAAATTCCTTTTAAACCTCCTGATTTAGGTTCTACAATTTTTTGTTCATAAAAGCTATTCCAACTTCCACAAGCAGGACACTTTCCCAACCACTTTGCTGATTCATTTCCACATTCACTACATACAAAAATAGTCTTATTTTTTGCCATGCCGTACTTGGGACAGCCCCAAAGTGGACATTTGATGTTACCACTTTCCTCTTTGAAACTGTCCTTTTCTCCTTTCTTTGATATTTTAAACTTTTTGCATCAATATATATATTTTTTGCTAATTGATTTTATTTCGATATAAGTATTATTTTTTCTCATAAAAACAATAAAAGTATAGCATATAATATTATATTTTGCTATACTTTTCATTTAAAATTCACTTAAACCTTAATTAAAATAATAAATTCCAGTATGAAAGCAAAAGTAGAATTTAGTTTTCG
>CAUWEX010000035.1:0-4135 GCA_963557965.1 uncultured Clostridia bacterium | reverse complement strand
TTAATTTCTTTATTGCATCTTTTTACTTTGTTTTTAACGCTCATACTACTCCTCAACTTTCTCAAAATTGCTCTATTTTTATACTTTTTTAGCAAACTTGTACTATTTTTCTATGTAAAGTTTGCTACTTTAAGTCTAATTTGTAACAGTTTTGCATATATTGTTCTTTGGTTAGTATTTCTCTTATTTCTAAATCTAATAATTTCCAACCAAATTTGTTGTTAATATCTCTATCTGTATTTATGACTATACATTTTCTGCTTTTTCCATTTACTTGCTCTCTTGGTATTTCTTCTGCTGTATGCAATACATAGCAATGATTAACATAGTCTCCGAACCTCTATTACATCTATTATGTGTTTGCTATGTTTTACTATATCAGGCATCCAGTAGGTATTCTTTTCACATCTTGCAAACAGACCATTCTCATCTTCTTCTTTAAATATATCTATTGTTCCTTTTTTAGTTCTTACATACTCTCCTACTTTTATTTCTTCCACTGCTATTCCTCCTTTAATTAATTATTATTGTATAACCTGTTTTATTTTTAATTATTTCCCCTTTGCATGCTAGACCTACAAATTCGACTTGTAGGTAATCTCCAACATTCTCTAATCTATTTATAGTTTCATCTAATGCCATACAGGCACATTCTAATGCATGATTATCTGTAACATTTGCTCTATTATGAATAATTATTTTACTCATTCTCTACTCCTTTTCTGCTAATAATTCTGGGTTATCATATATGTTTCCCATTAATTCAATAGTATCTAAATTTATGCTATATAATAAATATGCTTCATCTTTTGTTATCCTTTCGTTCTCAAAAACTTCTACATAAAAAGCTCCTTCTTCAAAAACTACTTTGCCTTTCGCAATAAAAGTATCAAAATATCCAACAAACATATCATAAGAAAATTCAATTATATCTCCTTCGTATATTTCTTTGCCGTTTTCATCTTTTAGTCCTGTGTATTGCCCTACTGTATCTAAAAATATTGGTTCTTCTTCTGCATATCTTATGTTTTCACAGATTAAATACAAACCTTTTTCTTTGTACAGATAACCATATATCCATTTTTTTGTATTAATCTGCTGTCCCCTAAACTTTATATCTCTCATATCTACTCCTTTTCTGCTTTACTTTTAAAATATCGCTATTAACCGTCATTTGTCTCTTTACTTTTAAAGTATTGTTTTATTTCTTCTTTAGTTTTTATCCTATTGTCAAAATCACAACCATTTTGAATATGTTCTGCCATTAAATCTATTTGTTTTTCATCATTTTTAATTTTACAAACATCGTTTAAATGCCTTTTACTCATATTTTCATTTAATTTCCAAGTCGTTTCATTTTCTTCTTGTAGTTTTTCTATCTCTTTATCTTTTTCTTTTAGTATATTTAACAATTCTCTTATTGCTTCTTGATTAGATATTCCTATCCAATTTGCGTGTTCTGGTTTTATTAATTCTTCACATCTTTCTATAGTTTTTCCTTCTATCATTGTATTTCCTCCAATAATTCTTCTAAGACTTTTATTCTTTCACTTGTTGCTATATATGTTACAAAATCTCCTTTTATATTTGCTAATTCTTTTATCTTATCTTTTATTTTTTGTCTTACTTTATTTAATTTAGGGCAATATTCTTCACACATTTGTTTTTGATTTTTTTCTAAATCTTTTATTCTCTTGTCTTTTTCTTCTATTTGTTTTTGCATTACTGCAAATTTTACAGCATACACACTATGTTCTGTTGTATCTACTCCATTTAATATTTTTGTTGCTTTTAATTCTTCATCATCTAAATCACTCATATTAGTTATCCTCCTTATACTTCATTTCCCCAGCAGTCCCAACCATCAATGTCTTGCCTTGCAAAGAGTTCTATTTTAGGAACCTGTCCAACCAATTGCTCTATTCTTTCTCTCGCCTCATCAGGTTTTCTACTATGTTCTCTTCTTTCGGATATAATGCAACTGCTTACTTTATTACTTTTTATTAAATTGCCTGGCTTGCCTTTTATTCCTATAAGACAAACCTCACAGTTACTTTTGTATAAAATCCTATTCCAAAAAATGGTTTTTTATTTTTCTTATTTATTTTTATCCAACTAAATCCTAAAGTTTTATATGTAAATCCCCATGCTTTTATAGTTTTCAATGCTTCTATTAAATTTGGAAAGGTTGCCCATATAAAAAGCATGCAATCTTCTGCGGCTATATCTTGTATGGTTTTGCCCATTTTTTCAATTTCTGATGTTTTCATAACTTTATAATGGTTTATTGCACCGCCTGACATTTTTTTATCGGTTCTTTTGTCTTTATATGCCCATGGCGGATCTGCATAAATTATGTTGTATTTTTTATCTGTATTGTATATGTCTACTTTCATTTTATTTTTTTCTCCTATAATTTTTTCGTATATTTTCTATATTCTTAGCTACAGACCACATATCTACAGTTACATGTTTTTCTTTGTTGAATTTTGCAGCCATCTTGATATCAGGCTTTTTATAGCAATAAAATTCTTTGCAAATTAAAGGTCTAACTTCATAAATAAAACACTTTTTGCCATCGTAGTAAGGACATGCTAGTCTGTTTTGCATTACTAACATTTGCGTTTGTGGTTTGATATTATTTTTTATTACATACTTTTGAATTTTGTTTACTTCTTCCTGACTTACTGGTAATATGTTGGAACAGCATTCTCCACATTTGCTACATTGACCGCAGACTGAATTATCGGTAATTTGAATATTGCCTTCTAAAGTTGTTTTCAGGATTTCTTTTAATGTTGTTTTTACTAGCATATTTATTTCTCCTTGTTTTCTTTTTCGTTTTTGCTTTTTATTATAGTATCAAATTCTATTCCATTTTCCTTTAGTTCTGTTATACAATCCTCCAAACTTAAATGCCCTGTTCTAAATGCATCTACATTATTCCATATTCGCTCCATTACTAAAGGTAAACGTTTTTTTCCGAAACCACATACATATCTTAGTGTAAAAGCTACTGCAATACTGTATATATCTAAATATTCCATCATTCTTTCTTGAGTTTTTTCTTCACATTTCATCATCATTTCTTGATAAACTTCATCAACCCATTTTCTTAACTTTTTAGGGCTATCGAATACTTTAACTAATTGTTTTTCCTGTCTTTTAGTTAGCTGCATCTTTTTTCACTTCACTTTCTACTTCAAAATTACTTTTGATTTCTTTTATAAAGAATAACCCTCGCCTTTTTATTTTTTCTTTAATAGTTTTTTCTATTATTTCATTTGTGGCTTTGTCAAGCTTGTGTTTTAATCTTTTTAGTCCTACTAATAATAAGATACTATATGTACTGAATATTAGAAAATTTGATGTTGAAACCAAAGAACTTCCATTTATAAATGCATTAAGCACTGTAAGGATAGCAATTGCTATTGCAAAGAAATAGAATGTATCCATATATATTTCCTTAACTTCCATATATAAGTTTGAGATAGTTCGAATAATATTAGCTAATTCAAAAAAGTTTTTGTTTATTTCCTTTTGCTTGGCTTTTCGGAAGCTTCTGTCTAGGGCATACACATCTTCTATTGTGTTATCTTTGCTATTTAATACAGCTTTATTATTATTTGAGAAATAAACATTTTCAGGTAAATTTTTATAAAATACTGTCCATTGTTCTTTATTGTCTTTAGTATCATATACTATAGATACATGAAAATAGTTTTTATCAAGTATATTTATTATATTATCTTTTGTTGTTTTTGCTTTTCTTTTTTTGTTCATTATTATTACCTCTTTTCACTGTTAATTGTGGACATCTCATAATATTTTCCAACTTATTCTATTTTAGCCTTTGGTGTGTTATTTTTTATCTATAATTTTTATTTCTCTTCCGTTATATTTTTCTTTTGAAATTTGTTCTATTGTTAGTTCCAATGGCTCTTCTTTTATTACTTCATAATCACAAATTATTAATCCATATTCCCAAAATGTATTCCATCTTGTAGGAATAATATTTTTATTTTACTCATCTTTATTCCCTCCATTTATAAATAATTTCTGCCATATCTGGCTATAAATTCTTCTTTTGTTTTGTTGTAATAACTTGTCCATGCCTTTTCTGCCAACTTTTTTA
>CAUWEX010000034.1:0-4415 GCA_963557965.1 uncultured Clostridia bacterium | reverse complement strand
AAAACTAAATTCTACTTTTGCTTTCATACTGGAATTTATTATTTTAATTAAGGAAAATGTAATATCACCAATAGTAAGTTGAAAAGTAGTAGAGAAAATGCTATAATATAATGTATATTTACCAAAAGGTAACTAAGAATGTAGAACAGGAGGAAAACTATGATTGACACAAGGTACTACATTGTATTGGAACCGCATGGATATGCCAACAAAACAGACGCGTATGACCGAATTCGGTCATGCTACGCTGGTTTAGATGGCGTTACCACTTACTTTGATAAAGGTTTGTGGTACATCGTCCAGAGCAAGGCTTTGGAGTAAGCATCATAGGACAAGACGAAAGAGGGCTTTCAATTGAGGGCTCTCTTTCGTCATATATTATAAAGTATATAATACCTTCTTTTTTATTAAATTACACAAAAATATTATAAATAAAATTAGTTAAAATACATAGTAAAATTCCACAAATAGTAGGTAACGCAAAAGCTAAAGCGGTCCACTTCCAACTGTTAGTCTCTTTTTTGATGGTAAGAAGAGTTGTAGCACAAGGAAAATGCAAGCAGGTAAAAATCATAACATTAATAGCTGTAAGTAGTGTCCAACCATTTTGTAATAGAATTTGACCAATTGAAAATGTATCTTCTAAATTAACCAAAGAATTTCCACCAAGGTAGCACATAAGGATTATTGGTAAAACTATTTCATTAGCCGGAATACCCAAAATAAAGGCTGTTAAAATATATCCATCTAGTCCCATAAGATTGGCTAAAGGTGTCAGAAAGTTAGCTATTATGGTTAATAAACTTTGACCATTTATGCCGATTGTAGCTAATAGCCAAATAACTAAACCAGCAGGAGCGGCAACACATATGGCTCTAGCTAGAACAAAAAGAGTTCTATCAAAAATTGAACGAATAAAAATCTTGCCTAATTGAGGCTTTCTATAAGGTGGAAGCTCTAAAGTAAAAGAAGAAGGCATACCTTTTAGAACTGTTTTTGATAATATTTTAGATATAACTAAGGTACAAAAAATTCCTAACAAAATGACTAACATCACAGCAATAGTAGAGACAATAGAAGCTCCAAAACCATTCATTGTACCTGCAATAAAAATCGTAGCAACTGAAATTAAAAAAGGAAATCGCCCATTACAAGGTACAAAATTATTGGTTAATATAGCAATCAATTTTTCGCGAGGAGAATTTATAATTCTACAACCAGTAACACCAGCGGCATTGCATCCAAACCCCATACACATAGTTATCATTTGCTTTCCGTTACAGCAACATTTTTTGAAAAAACCATCCATATTAAAAGCTATTCGGGGTAAATAGCCTAAATCTTCCATAAAAGTAAACAAAGGAAAGAAAATGGCCATAGGGGGTAGCATAACAGAGACAATCCATGTTAAAGTTTGGTATACACCATTTATTAGCATATCTGAGAGCCATAAAGGACAGTGGATCAAATTGGCGCCAATAACAAGTTTTTCTTGTATCCAACCAAACATTGCAAAAAGCATCTGTGAAGGATAATTAGCTCCAATAATTGTAATCCAAAATATTAGTCCTAAAAATAGAAGCATAATAGGAAAACCAAATCGCTTAGATGTAAGGATTTTATCTATTTTTCTATCATGTTTAGAATATGCATTATCCTCATAAGTACAAACTTTATTACAAATATTTTCAGCGTGAGCCATAATAGATGAGACAATTATATCTTCATTTTTTTTGCCATCATCAGGATATTTTACTAAATTAGGGGTTGGTACGATTTCTTTGTTACATACTTTTAAAATAGTATCCATTAAATTATTTAGGGTGTGGTTTTTTCGAGCAATAGTACCAACAACTGGAATACCAAGTTCTTTAGACAGTAATTTTAGATCTACTTTTATTTTCTTTTTCTTAGCTTCATCTAATAAGTTAACACAAAGTATAACATTCGGCGTAATTTCCATAATTTGAAGAACTAAATTCAAATTTCGCTCCAAACATGTCGCATCTACAACGACAACTGTTGCATCGGCATTTTTAGAACAAATATAGTCTCGAGCAATTTCTTCTTCTTCTGAATTAGAAAGTATAGAATATGTACCAGGAAGGTCAACCAATAGAAAGTCGTGGTTTTTATATTTACAGTGCCCGCTAGCATTTGAAACTGTTTTACCAGTCCAATTTCCAGTATGTTGGTGCATACCTGTTAAGGCATTAAAAATAGTGGATTTTCCGACATTAGGATTTCCAGCTAAAGCAATGGTAAAACCATCATTGTTTTTTGTATTATAATTCACATAAACACCTCCAATTTATATATATTATGAAGAAAAGAAAGTGAATGTGAAAAGATATAATTTGAAAATGTTATAAAGTAAATAAAAGCTCCGCAATGCTTAATTAAACATTGCGGAGCTAAGATTAGAGTCGGTTAGCCCTCAGAAACTTCACAGCCATACCTGACAATGAGCTTGTAGGTAGACTCCTTGGGCTGAGGCTTGATGGAAGTACAGAGAATATAAAAACCTGTGTTTTCATTCTCAAGCCTTCTTATCAAGGCGTCCATCTGCACGAGAGCGGAAGAGTAATTGGAAGCTTCCACTTCTCTTGTTTCGATAGCTTGTTTTTTAACAATCATAAAAACTCCAATCTATATAGAGTATTAATAATACACCTTTAGTATACTACAATTAGTGAAAAAAAGCAATTATTAAAAGTTAATTAGGATGGAAGAGCAATCTTCATCACGAATAGCAATTAAAGAATTTCTAACCCAATAGGCTCGAACACCCTTAGAAGGACTAATTAAAACAGGTGTGATGGATGTACCTTTTACAAGCCCCAAATCTAGCAATCTTCGTTTTATAGAACCTGTGCATTCTAAAGTACTAATTTTACCATTTGTATTTAAAGGTAGTTTATCTAATGTATCGATATTATATTTCATAAAATCACCTAAATCCTTATAATATATTATATTTTTTACAAAAAACAAATGTTACTATTGACAATTTTATTTAAGTATGAAAAAATCAACAAAGAAAAAACGAAAGGAAGTAGAAAATATGGAAAAAATAAGAGGATTTGAAATTGCAAAAGGATTTGAAGATAAAGGAATACATCTTCCTGAAAGAAAAACAAAATATTCAGCAGGATATGATGTGGAAGCGGCAGAAGATACAGTAATTCCAAGTTTTAAAAAAGGAATAAACCCAACACTTATAAAAACGGGAATTAAAGCATATATGCAAGATGATGAAGTTCTTATGTTATATAATAGAAGTTCAAACCCAAAAAAGAAAGGTTTAATTCTTGCTAATAGTGTCGGAGTTATAGATAAAGATTATTACGGAAATGTAGATAATGATGGACATATAATGTTTGCTTTTTATAATATAAAAGATGAAGATATAACAATAAAAAAAGGAGAAGCAGTAGGACAAGCTGTTTTTCAAAAATATTTAGTTTCTGACAATGATAATGCAGAAGGAGAAAGAACTGGAGGATTTGGTTCGACTACTAAGTAAAAATAACATCAGTAATTACAATAAAAAATAATTTTAAAAAAAGTTTATGCTTAGATAACCTTACAGTATCAAGCAAAACACAAACAATATACATAAATTAAGACAGGTAAAGCCTTTGACTTTTACCTGTTTTTATTGTATAATAAATATGGTTAAAAAATCCAATGAAGTTATTTTAAACCACATGTTTATATAACTTTATTATCTTTTTTTCGCCGAAAAATATATAATGCTGAAAGGAGTTGACTTACATGTTTAGTGTAGGGGACAAAATAGTATACCCAATGCATGGTGCTGGGGTAATAGACGCAATAGAAGAAAAAGATATTTTAGGGGAGAAACAATCTTATTACATATTAAAAATGCCAGGGGAAGTTAAAGTAATGGTACCAACAGCTAAGGCAGAAGAAATAGGTGTAAGAAATATTATAGATAAAAGTTCAGCAGAAAAAGTCATCGGAGTGTTAGAACAAGATGAAACTGTAATGGATAAAAATTGGAACAAAAGATATAGAGACAATATGGATAAAATGAAAAGTGGAGATATCTACGAGATCGCAGATGTTGTAAGAAACTTGAGTTTTAAACAAAAAGAAAAAGGATTATCTACTGGAGAAAAGAAAATGCTAAATAATGCTAAACAAATTCTTGTAAGTGAATTGGTATTAGCAGAGCATGCAAGTCAAGAAGAAGTAGAGCAATTAGTTGAGAACAAAATAAATACATCATTTAAAATGTTTAGGGCAGAAGATATTCAACCTGAAAGCATTGTAAATAAATTCATTCCATTTGATGGAACAGGAACAGATGAATAAATTATTATTAGAGGTATGTGTGAAGTGAACCCAAATTATTAGACAAAAAAGTTTAATAAGGAGGGTTCATTTTT
>CAUWEX010000033.1:0-5148 GCA_963557965.1 uncultured Clostridia bacterium | reverse complement strand
GCATCTGAGTATTTAGGAATATCATACTGGTTGATAAATCAATTAGTAAGAAGAAAACAAATACCATGTTCAAAAGTTGGTGGGAAATATTTATTTAGAGTACAAGCTTTAGATGAATATTTAACAAAAATGGAACAAGAATCAATAGATTAGATTCTAAAGAAAGTGAGGAAAGGAGGATATGGCTAATTTACAATGGTTAAAACTATCTACGGATTTCTTTGATAATAACAAAATAAAATTGCTAGAAAGTGAAAGAGATGGAGATACACTAATTAGAGTATGGATACAACTTTTAACAATAGCAATGAAGTGTAATTATCAAGGTAGATTATCAATAACGGAAGATAAACCAATGACAGTTGATGAATTTTCAAAGATTATGGGAAAGTCTAGGAAAAAAATCACAAAATGTTTGGAAAAGTTTGAAGAATTAAAAATGATTATTATAGAAGATAATTTTTATAAAATCAAAAACTGGTCTAAGTATCAAAGTGCTGATAAACTTGAAGAAATTAGACTACAAAATTGTTTAAGGCAACAAAAATATCGTGAAAAAATGAAAAGTGAAAAAGAAAAAAGTAACGTTACAGTAACGCAACGTAACACTAAAGAAGAGAAAAAGATTAGAAATAAAATAGAAAAAGAAGGAGATGAGAATAGAAGTGGATTTAAAGAATTCAAATTATAAAGTTATCACCAATGAAGGTGCAAAATATGGATTTTGTAATAAAAATTTAAAGCCAATTGGATTCGATTATTTATATGTAAATTATGATAAAAGTATGATTGAATATGAAAGATGTAATTGTGAAAAAGCAATTCAATTTTGGAAAAAATTTGATTTTGAACAAGAAGAAAAACAGCGACAAGAAAAGTATAGAAAAATTATAAATAGTATTTATAAAGATAACTATATGAAAAAGAGATTACAAAAGTATAATTTTGAAAATCTTATTGATACATATGATGATACATCTATTATAAATCAACTAATAAAATTTACAGATTTATGTATTGAATCAGAGATGAAAAATGGACTGATTATTTATGGAAATATAGGCTATGAAAAAACATATTTAGCAGCTTGTATAGCTAATAAAATGATTGAACAAAACAAAATTGTATTAATGGAAAAAAGTAGCTCTATAATTGATAAAATTAAAGAATCGTTTAATAAAGATGGACTATCAGAAACGCAAATTATTAGACTATATTCTAATGTAGATATGTTAATTATTGATGATTTTGGTAGTGAAAATTTAAGCAAATGGGCTTTAGAAAAATTAAATAAAATTATTAGTAATAGATATGATAATGAATTACCAATTGTTATTACAACAAGATATAATAAAGAGCAATTAATTGAACAATTATCTACTGAAGATGATACAGAAATTTCAGAAGAAATTGTTGAAGTTCTGAATGAAATGTGTTATGGAATTTCAATTGCAGAAGAAATAAAAGCAAAAGAAAAAGTTAGCATAAGCGACCAAACTATTTGCTAACTCAATCTTAAAACCTAATAAAATTATAATATAAATTATAACAATTGTAAATAGGAAAAGTTTGAATTTTTTGTTCAGACTTTTTCTAAAATTTAAACAAAAATTATGAAAAAATGAATAAAAAAATTCCCTCGGAGAGCCAAAAAGGGTTTTAGGGATTTTTCCCTAAACAGCAAAAATGGTGTCAAAACACCACGCTGGCGAATATTAGGTACTAAAAAATACTACCTATATTCGAGCAAAATAAATTTTGCTTGTTATTAATGCTTTGTAAACTAGCATTAATAGATTTTTATAGTAAGGAAGTGATGAAAAGTGTACAGAGATTCAGAGCAAGCTTTAGAGAGTATTTTTGTATCTTATAATAAAATTTTAAAGAGAATTAAATTGTTGGGTGTTACTACTAAATGTGGAAAAGAAATAACACATGGAGATTTAAGAAAAGCTGTAAATGTAATGTTAAAAAAGCATCCAACTTGCAGATGGAGAAGTGAGAAAGTAAAAAGTAGAAAATATTTTATTTTAGATGAAGGATATGCATGGTTGTTACAAGTGTATTTTAATAAAGAAAAATCATTAATTGATGCTGATGTAGAATTTTTTGAAGATAGAATAAAACAATATGAAGAATTATTAAAAATAGAGCATGAAGAAAATTGGTGGAATGAAGATATGGATATAAAACAACTATGCAAATATTTTAATAGAGAAGAAATTACTATAAGAAAAGCCATTAAAAGAATGTGTGATAGTGGATTAGAAGAATACAAATTTTTAATAAATAATAAAATTGTAATTTCAAAAGAAGGTGTAAAATGGATTTGTAAAAATGTGTTTAAACAAAAATATCTAGAACTATTAGAAAAGAAGAAAATGGAATTGACAGAAAAGTATATAGAGGCAGGCTATATATATGATCATTTTTTTCATAGGAATTAATTGTAAATATTTAGAAGTACCTGTTGAGAAATTTGTCGTTTTGTGATATAAAATATAATAGAATTATTATAAATATTTGAGGTGCAAAAATGAAGGAAGAAGAATTAATAAAACTAGAAAAAAAATTATGGGAATCAGCAGATAAAATGAGAGGAGCTGTTCCTGTTTCGGATTATAAATTTATAATATTAGGATTAATATTTTTAAAATATATTTCTGATGCATTTGAAGAGAAATATCAAATCTTAGTAAAAGATGGTTATGGACTTGAAGAAGATAGAGACAGTTATGAGGCAGATAATGTATTTTATGTTCCAGCTAGAGCTAGATGGGAATATTTAAATGCTCATTCTAAGGATCCTCACATAGGACAAATTATTGATGATGCTTTGGAAGAAATAGAAAGAGAAAATCCATCTTTAAAAGGTGTTTTAGTTAAAGAATTTAATAGCCCCAATTATAGAAATGTAAATTTAGGGGAAATTATAGATTTATTTACTAATATAAAAATTGGAAGTAAAGAAGCACAAGATAAAGATATTTTAGGAAGAATATATGAATATTTCTTAGGACAATTTGCATCTAACGAGTTACAAAAAGGTGGAGAGTTCTATACACCAGCCTGCTTAGTTAGAACAATGGTTGAGATTCTTGAACCATATCAAGGTAGAATTTATGACCCTGCATGTGGCTCTGGGGGAATGTTTGTACAAAGTATAAAATTCATTCACAGACACAATGGTAATGCAAGAAATTTAACTATATATGGACAAGAAAAAAATCCAACAACATGGAAATTAGCGAAGATGAATCTAGCTATTAGAGGGATAAATAATGACGGATTGGGAAAGTTCGCAGACGATACATTTCATAATGATTTACACAAAGACTTAAAATCAGATTTTGTATTAGCAAATCCTCCATTCAATATTAGTGACTGGGGACAAGAAAAATTATTAGATGATCCTAGATGGAAATATGGAATACCACCAAAAGGAAATGCTAACTTTGCTTGGGTTGAACATATGGTATCAAAATTATCTATGAATGGTAAAGCAGCAATAATACTTGCGAATGGCTCTTTATCAGCAGGGGGACAAGAAGAGGTAATCAGAAAAAATTTAATAGAGGCAGATTTAGTAGATTGTATATTATCAATGCCATCTAATTTATTTTACACAGTTACAATACCTTGTAGTATATGGATTTTAAATAGAAACAAGAAACAAAAAGGAAAAACATTGTTTATAGATGCAAGAAATTTTGGAACAATGGTAACAAGAAAATTAAGAGAACTAAATGAAGACGATATATCTAAAATTGCAGATACATATCATAATTTCCAAAACAATCAAAATTATGAAGATGTAGCAGGATACTGTAAAGTATCTACAATAAAAGAAATAGAAGAAAACAATTATGTCCTTACACCAGGTAGATATGTAGGAACAGAAGAACAAGAAGACGATGGAATACCTTTTGAAGAAAAAATGAAAACAATAACAACTGAATTAAAAGCACAATTTGAAGAGTCTCATAAGTTGGAAGAAAAAATTAAGAAGAACTTGGAGGCTATTGGGTATGGAATATAAAAAATTAGAGGATATAATAGAATTTAATCCAACTGAAACATTAAAAAAAGGAACTGTATCTAAAAAAATTCCAATGGACAAATTGGGCGTGTTTTCAAAATATATAAATTCTTTTGATATAGAAAAATACAATGGAGGTATGAAATTTAGAAATGGAGATACCTTATTGGCAAGAATAACACCATGCTTGGAAAATGGAAAAACATCAAAAGTTACAATTTTAGATGAAGAAGAAGTTGGTTTTGGTTCTACAGAATATATTGTTATGAGAAGTAAAAAGAATATTTCAGATGAAGATTTTATTTTTTATCTTGCAATAAGTCCAAAATTTAGAGAAATTGCAATTAAATCTATGACTGGAACATCAGGAAGACAGAGAGTACAATTAGATGTTGTAAAAAATACTGAAATGTTAATACCAAGCTATGAAGAGCAGATTAAAATTGGTAAAGTTTTGTCTAGTATAGATAAAAGAATAGAGCTGAATAATCAGATAAATGATAATTTGTTTGAATTTGCTATCAACTATATAAATAATAAAAAAGAAGATGCAGAAGTACCATTAAGCAATTTTGCTAAAATTCAAGGAGGATATGCATTTAAAAGTAAAGATTTATTAGAAAATAAAACTAATAATAGAATTATTAAAATTAAAAATTTAAGAAATGAAATAAATGCAGATGTTCTTAACTCTCAGTTTGTAGAAGATGAAATTGCAAATAAAATTGATAATAAATTTCAATTAAACAAAGGCGATGTTGCAATTGCTATGACTGGAGCTGAATTGGGAAAAACTGGTTTTATATATGGGTTTGATAAATACTATCTAAACCAACGTGTTGGTGTTATTAGAGGAAGAAGTAAGGAAAAAGAATTGTATTTAAAGATATTAGCTCTTTCAGATGAATTTCAAACATTGTTAAATTCTAAAGGATATGGAAGTGCACAACCTAACATAAGTTCAAATGATATAGAAAATATTATAGTAAATGATATTACAGAAAATAATTTAAAAGATATATATGAAAAGTTAAATTCAGTTTATTATAAAATAATATTTAATTGCGAAGAAAATCTTACATTAGAACAATTAAGAGACACATTATTGC
>CAUWEX010000032.1:0-5446 GCA_963557965.1 uncultured Clostridia bacterium | reverse complement strand
TCCCTAGTTGCCTAGTACCTAATCAAAAAATGTCCAATTTTTTGGGTTCAGTACATGTGCATACCTCTAATTTTTTGCATGGAAATCAAAATATAGATATTTTGAAAAATAAATCTTATAGAATATAATTGTTTTTGTTTTTAAAAGAAAATTTAAAAAATATTAGATTAAGTATTGACAAATTATATTTACCATATTATAATAACAATTGTCGTAAGAAAAAAACCAATTCTTATATATGCAGATGTGGCGGAATTGGTAGACGCACAGGACTTAAAATCCTGCGAGGGTTAAACCTCGTGCCGGTTCGATTCCGGCCATCTGCACCATTAGATTTATCAATGTTTGATAAGTCTATTTTTTATTTGAAAATATTATTAGTATACAATAGCATTGCTGTATTAAAACTAGAATGTCCAAGCCATACTTGAATATCTTTCATGTGAACTGCATTTTTGAGAAGAGTGATGCACAACTGTGCCTTAAATCATGAAAATCATGGAATAGATTTTTAAATTGGATTAGAATATCTAAAAGGCAATTCAATTAGTGAAAATGAATGCATCTTGTCAGTAGAAGGAAATCATGTTACAGGAGAAAATCAATATTCCAGATTTTCTCCTTTTACTAATGACTAACATAGCATAAAAGCTATGGACACTAATGTAATAATAGTATATGAAAAATTTTAGATTATATGCAATAAAAAACGATAGCTTTTTGAGCTATCGGATTATAATGATTACGTTCTTTTCAGAACGGACACTAATGTTTTATTAATTTAATTATAAACTATTCCATGGCAGAAAGTCAAGTCAAATTCAGAATTTTATTCATCTTTTAGAGGTCTTAACCTATATAAACTTTCAAGTTGTGAATTAATTTTATTCCAATCATTTGCTGAAATAGTAACTAATTGTCCTTTTTTTCTATATGGATTTGTAATTCTTATTTTACTAACAACTTTTAATTGCTCAACTAAAACAGTAGAGTTGACTTCTTCTAAATCAATATGAAACCAAAAATTTTATTTAAAAATATTATCAGCACACAAATTGTATGTTGATATATAATCATATAGGATTTACATGTATTATAGATAAATACACTTCATCTAAATTATTAAGTTCTTTTTCAAGCTTATCAGCAATTTCATGACTTCCAAAAGTAGTCATATTACCATCAACAAAAATGGATAAAGAAATTAAATATTTATACCCAACAGGAGTTGAAGAAAAGTGATTAACTTTCTTTATATCTTCATATTTTTTAGTAATAGAAATAATTTTATCTTTAGTTAAATTATCGATTGATTTGTCCATTAAAATATTATAACTTTCTATAAAAATTCTAATTCCAGAAATAGCAATAACTATAGATATTCCAATTCCAACTAAACCATCAACCCAATAAATTCCAAAAACATTTAAAATTACTGATAGTAATGTACAAGTAGTTACTAAAGTATCATTTCTATGATCTTTTTGAAGAGAAGTAATTAAAATACTATCAGTTCTTTTTCCAAGCAATTTTGTATAAAAGTATAAAAACAATTTGACTGAAATAGTAACAACACATACAACTATTAACCAAACAGGATAGTCAACACTGCTCGGATTGACAAAAGCTATAGCAGAATCAAAACATAACTTAGCTGCAACAATAATCATAGAAAGACTTATAAATAATGAAAAAATATATTCTGCTTTTCCATGACCAAAATTATGAGTATCATCTTTTGGACTACTAGCAATTTTACTTCCGATGCTACTCATAAAAGAAGCAAAAATATCGCCGGCGCTGTTAGCTGCGTCAGAAATCATAGCTTGACTTTTACTCATAAAACCAACAATTAATTTAATTATCAGTAAAAACACATTACCTAAAACACCAGTAATATTAGCTTTGTTTATATCTAAATATCGTTCTTCCATTAAAACAACCTTCTTCCTTGACTAATATTATAAATATATTATAATAAATTAAATAATAGCATATAAGATTTGTATATGCAATAACGTGGAGGAACAGATATGAAAGAAATTGTAGTGGCAACAACTAATAAAAGTAAAGTAAAAGAAATAAAAGAAATTCTACAAGACAAGAAGTTTAAAATATTGAGCTTGGAAGATGTGGGCTGTACAATAAAAGTTAAAGAAGATGGAAAAACATTCGAAGAAAATGCAACAAAAAAAGCAACAGAAATTTTTCAAAAACTGAATAAACCATGTATAGCAGATGATAGCGGAATATGCATACAGAGTTTAAATGGATGGCCAGGAACGTATACGGCTAGATTTTTGGGGAAAGATGCAACTCAAGAAGAAAGAAATTTAGCAATAATAGATAAATTAAAAGGAAAGCAAGAACGAACAGCTGAAGTTATATGTGTTATAGCGTATATGGATGGTGAAAAAAGCTTTTCTGTTGAAGGGAAAGTATGTGGAAAAATAGTGGAAAATCCAAGAGGAGAGAATGGATTTGGTTTTGATAGTATATTCGAATTGGACAATGGGAAAACGTTAGCTGAATTGACAGGGGATGAGAAAAATTTAGTAAGTGCTAGAAGAATTGCATTAGAGAAATTAAAGAACAAATTGCAAAACAAATGATTTTTTTCTCTGCCCCCAAAATCATTTGGGTGCCAGAGGAAAAAATCATGAAACTTGAAAAATTATTGTAAATATGGTATTATGTAAATGACGGCAGCAAATGCTGAATAGTATTATGTTTTACTTATTTGCAGTAAAACACACAGTTCCGTAAAATGACTATTTTAGGAGAAAAATGAAAAAACTTACACTACAAGAGTGCAACATTGCACCTATCGAAAACTTACGAATTATTGCAATGGTAGAAGTTCCAGAGATGAAAGAGACGGTGAATGATACTAATCGGAAGCTGATAAGGGCGAGATGGATGTTACAAGCATCAAGGACAATACCCCAGATAAGACGAGTGTTAGTGCGCGATACGGAGTACATTGACCTCGACACTCAAGAGACTTTTTGTCTTGACAACTTCATCGTTCTTTTTGAAAAATCTTTTTCAGAATACTTTGCAGAAGGAAGTTTCCGCTTTGAGGAAGAGTATGGCAAAATCAAGTTGAAGACGTTCATGCCCATGAAAGATATGGAAAAAGAGATCGAACGTGCAATGAGTGATGTTATGTACGTAGCCCGAAAGAAATTTGATAAGCTCTATAGCAGACAAACTAGGGCTAGCAAACTTACCAAAGAAGAACGGAAGCTATTGAGGCAAAAAACGCGAAAGAAGGCAAATGTAAGGTAAAACACAAAAAGCTCTATTTTTAAATAGAGCTTTTTGTGTTTTTGTATTATGTTTCTATTATTAGTCTTGTTCTGCAGTATCAAATGTTGAATCTGTGAAAAAATTCCCTAAAGTAATTCCAAATCCTTCACAAATATGTAATAAGGTATCCAATTTTATTAATTCTGTTTTACCACTCATAAAAGTTGAGATAGTAGAACAAGGAATTCCAGACATTTTACATAACTTCCATATATTCATGTTTTTTTCTTTCAAATAAAATTTAATTCTTTTTCTAATTGCATCAGATAATTTCATTTTTAGTAATCCTCCTTTCAATGCGTAAGAAACAATAAAATTATATATAAATGCAATTATGCATTACTTTGGCGAGTTGAAAAATGTAAAATATATTCAATTTATCGAACTAATTTGTTGCATTGAAAATAAAGATATGATAAAATGGAATTGCTTCAATTTGCCAAACTATACATGCACTGAATTATGTTCATAAATGATTGGCGATTTTTAGGAAATCAAAAGAAAAAATGAAAGGAATTAATTTAATTATGAGGAAGCTAAAAGCAAAATTCAAATATGGCAAAAACGGTATTACTCTTATTACACTTGTCATTACAATTATTGTGTTATTAATTTTATCAGGAGTTACAATTGCGACATTGACAAAGGAGAATGGTATTTTTACAAGGACTCAACAAGCAAAAATAAGGACGGAAGAAGCACAAGAGAAAGAAGGATTAGGTGTAGCAGTTACATCAAGTCAACTGGAAGATGTTAATACATTAAAAATAAAAAAAGAAAACTTAGAAAATGCTATAAAACAACAATTTGGAAATAATAAGAATTTTTCTGTTACAGATAATAAAGACGGAAGTTTTTTGGTAAATATGAATGATACACAAAGAATGTATTATATAGATGAAACGGGACAAATAATAGACCAAAATAAAATACTAAGGATAAGTACAGCAAATGAACTGAAAGTATTTCGAGATAATGTAAATAGAGGAAATACTTATGAAGATTGGTATATATATTTAGCAAATGATTTAAACTTGGATATAAATGAAGAATGGAAACCAATAGGATTATATCCAATGGAAAATTCGACACCAGATGCACAAACAAATAAACCATTTAAAGGAACTTTTGATGGTAGAAATCATGAAATTAATGGAATGTATATAAACACAACAGATAAAGTTCAAGGGCTGTTCGGATTAGTAATAGGTGGAAAAATATTAAATTTAGGAATAGGAAGAGAATGTAATATATCGGGTGATTTATCTATAGGAGCAATAGCAGGATATTTATACAATGGGGCAAAAGCAATTAATTGTTATAATAAAAGTGATTTGAAAGTGGGGGCGTTCAGCGGAGGAGTTTTCGGACAAATAGCAATCAATTGTAATATTGAAAACTGTTATAATATAGGAAATATAAATATTAGCAATGATTCTAAATATACAGGTGGAGTTGTGGGTAATGTTAATCTGAATTCAAGTTTGAAAAAATGTTATAATGAAGGTAATGTCTATGGGAATATAATTGGTTCTACATATGTTTTAGGTGGAGTAACGGGTAATTTAAGTGATGATTCTTTATTAGAAGAATGCTTTAATATTGGAAAGGTACAAGGAAATGATAGAATTGGAGGAATTGCAGGTCTAAACGTTAGAAATGGAAACATGCAAAACTGTTATAATGTGGGAATTATTGAAGGGAACAATAAAATAGGAGGAATATCCGGACAAAGTACCTCTAGTATATCTAACTGCTATAATGTAGGTAAAATTAAAGGAACTACAATATTTGGAGGAATAGTAGGTGCAAATCTTGTTTCTAAAGATTATCAAACAGAAGGAGTCTTAAGAAACACATATATATTAGAGAATACATGTGAAAATATATGTGGCTATAATGATTCGACAATAGAGGACAGCTCGATAAAATCAAAAGAGGAAATGAAGTTATTAGTATCTACATTAGGAGAAGCTTTTAAAGAAGATATAAACAATATAAACAATGGTTTTCCAATTTTAACATGGCAAAACAAATGATTTTTTCTTCTGACCCCAAAATCAGACAAAAGCTACAGTAAAAAAAGGTGAATTGAAAAAGTAAAATATAATTAGAAAAAGTAAATTCTAGTTAC
>CAUWEX010000031.1:0-5562 GCA_963557965.1 uncultured Clostridia bacterium | reverse complement strand
AGCAGAAAATACAGAAAGGATAGTAGGATTAGAAAGAGCCACAGCAGAAAATACAGAAAGAATAATTGCTCTAGAAGGAACCACGAAAGAATTAGAGAAAGCGACAATAGAAAATACAGAAGGCATAAAGAGATTAGAAAAAGGACGAAAAGAAGATAGGCTTGGAGTGATAGAAGTATTGCAAGCGATGGATAAAAGTATTACAGAGAGTTTTACAGAAATTAGAAAGTATATGGATGCTAATTTTGAAAAGATACATGCTAGTGAATTAGTTAGAGATATGCAATATAAAGAAATATCAAAAGAATTAAAATTGCAGAAAATGACTTTAAAGTTGCATGGAATAAGAATAAAAGAATTAGAAAATTGGAAGGACAGATTTGAAAAAGGAACATTATCGTTTGTATAAATTTTCAGAAAAAGTCAATAATTTAGTAATAAATCTCAAAAATAGATGTAAAAATTTTATAAAAAACTTGCAAATTGAAAAAAAGATGATATAATATTGACATAATTAATAAGAAAAGAATATAACAAGGACAAGATAAATAATAAAATATCTTCAAAGAGAGCCAATGTAAGGTGTGAGTTTGGTAAGTAAAAATTATTTATTATCACCGAGTTTTCGCTAAACTGAAATCTAGTAAGTTAGCCGTAAATCTGCGTTAAAGATATAGTGAGAGAACAATAGTAAAATATAAATATTGTTAACTTAGGTGGTACCACGGAATAGATAAAATCTTTTCGTCCTAATTATAGGATGAAAAGATTTTTTTAAAGGGTAACATCTTGGTAAAGCTAAAATAATAAAAGGAGGAAGAGTATGTATAAGAAAGTTGAACTTAAAGATGGTTTCGTAGGAATGGAACGTAGAGTTGCGGAAAATTGGAAGGAAAAAGACATAATCAAGAAAAATTTTGATATGAATGAAGGTAAAAGGTATTTTACTTTTTATGATGGACCACCAACAGCAAATGGTAAACCTCATGTGGGGCACATCGAAACAAGGGTAATGAAAGACATTATACCACGTTATAAAGTAATGAAAGGTTATAAAGTTATTCGTAAAGCTGGATGGGATACACATGGACTTCCAGTAGAATTAGAAATCGAAAAAAGCCTTGGAATATCAGGAAAAGAACAAATAGAAGAATATGGAGTAGAAAAATTTGTAAAAAAATGCAAAGAAAGTGTGTTCACTTATGTGCACATGTGGGAAGAAATGACTAATAAAGTTGGATATTGGGTAGACATGGAAAATCCATATGTAACTTATCATAACAATTATATAGAATCAGTATGGTGGGCATTAAAACAAATGTGGGATAAAGGACTTTTATATGAAGGGCACAAAGTTATGCCATATTGTCCAAGATGTGGTACAGCGTTATCATCACACGAAGTTGCGCAAGGCTATAAAGATGTAAAAGATTTGACTTGTGTTGCAAAATTCAAAGTACTTGATAATACAAAATTTGATGAAAATACTTATATTTTAGCATGGACAACTACACCATGGACTTTGCCATCTAACTTAGCACTATGTGTTAATAAATCATATGAATATGCAGAGGTTAAAGCAAATATAGGTACTGATGATGAGCCTAAATATGAAAACTATATTTTAGCTAAAGATTTAATAGAAACGGTATTAAAAGAAACACCATATGAAGTTGTAAAAACATTTAAAGGAAGCGAATTATTAGGTGTTAAATATGAACAATTAATGCCATTTGCAAAAGTTGAAGGAAAAGCATTTGAAGTAATCCATGGAGATTATGTTACACTAACAGATGGTACAGGTATAGTTCATATTGCACCAGCATATGGTGAAGATGATAGCTTAGTTGCAAAACAAAATGGAATTACTTTTGTCAATTTAGTAGATAAATCAGGAAACTTTGTAAAAGAAGTAGAGCCATGGGCAGGTAAATTTGTAAGAGACTGTAATGAAGACATATGTAAATGGCTAGCTAAAGAAAATAAACTATTTAGCAAAGAAAAGCACATGCACTCTTATCCTCACTGCTGGAGATGTGATACACCACTTCTATATTATCCAAAAGAAAGTTGGTTTGTAGCTATGAGTAAACTAAGAGATGAATTAGTTGAAAATAATAGCAAAGTAAACTGGTATCCTGAAACAATAAAAACAGGTAGATTTGGAAAATTCTTAGAAAATGTAATTGACTGGGGAATTTCAAGAGATAGATATTGGGGAACTCCATTCCCAGTATGGACATGTGAGGATGAGAATTGCGGACATCAAGAATGTATAGGCTCTATTGAAGAACTAAAAGAAAAAGCAATTGATTGTCCAGAAGATATCGAATTACACAAACCATATATAGATGACGTACATTTAAAATGTCCGAAATGTGGTAAGAAAATGCATAGAGCAAAAGAAGTTATCGACTGTTGGTTTGATTCAGGTTCAATGCCTTTTGCACAATGGCACTATCCATTTGAAAATAAGGAAATGTTTGAAAATAACTTCCCAGCAGGATTTATTTCAGAAGCAATAGACCAAACTAGAGGATGGTTCTATACTTTAACAGCTATAGGTACAGCGTTATTTAATAAAACACCGTTTGAAAATTGTATAGTTTTAGGACATGTTTTAGATGAACATGGTCAAAAAATGTCTAAATCAAAGAAAAATGGTGTAGACCCAATGACATTATTAGATACAGTAGGAGCAGATGCAACGCGTTGGCACTTCTACACTTGTAGTGCGCCATGGCTTCCTACACGATTAGGAATTAAAAATGTGCAAGAAACACAAAGAGGATTTTTAAGCACATTATGGAATGTATATTCTTTCTATGTTCTATATGCAGAAATAGATCAATTTAATCCATTAAAATATTCTGATTTTGAATTAACTAATGTTATGGATAAATGGATAATTTCTAAATTAAATACACTAATAAAAGTAGTAGACAGCAAATTAGAAAGTTATGACATAACAAGTGCAGCATTAGAAATTGAAAGTTTCACAGATGAGCTATCAAACTGGTATGTACGTAGAAATAGAGAAAGATTTTGGTCAGAAAGTTTAACAGACGATAAAATTGGAGCATATGTAACTTTATACAAAGTATTAACAACATTAATAAAAGTTGCAGCGCCATTTGTACCATTTATGACAGACGAAATATACCAAAACTTAGTAGTAGGATTAGATAACAATGCACCTGAAAGTGTTCACTTATGCTTATGGCCAGAAGTAGATGAAAGCACAATAAATGAAGAACTTGAAAAAGAAATGGATTTAGCATATAAAATTGTAAAATTAGGTAGAAGTGCAAGAAATTCTGCAAATATTAAAAATAGACAACCACTTTCAGAAATGCTTATTTCAGTAGATACATTACCTAAATATTACGAAGACATAGTAAAAGAAGAATTAAATGTAAAAGAAGTAAAACTAGGTGCTGAAATGAATAAATATGTGGATTTTGAAATAAAACCAAATCTACCAGTTTTAGGAAAAGAATATGGGAAATTAATACCTAGAATAAGAGAAGAACTTGGAAGACTAAATCAAATGGAATTAGCTACTAAAGTTAAAAATGGAAAATGCGAATATATTGAAATTGATGATACACAAATCGAATTAAATGCAGATAATTTATTGGTTACGATGCAAGGAAAAGATGGTTTTGCATTTAGTGGAGAAGGAGAAATGGGTGTTGTATTAGATACTAATATAACAAAAGAATTAAAAGAAGAAGGATATGTTCGTGAAGTACTTTCAAAAGTACAAAATATGAGAAAAGACCAGGGCTTTGAAGTATTAGACCATATAAATTTATATGTAGCTGGAGATAGCGATTTAGAAAGAGTTATAAAAGAAAATGAAGAGCTAATTAAACATGATACTTTAGCAGAAAAAATTGTATATCACGAAGAAAGAGATAATTATGTATCAACAAATATAAATGGTCAAAATTTAGACGTAGAAGTAGAATTAGTTAAATAATTGAAGGAAAATGAGTGGATTTGAAAAATAATCGCTCATTTTTTGTATTGAAACTTATAAAAAATTATGTTATATAAAAAGAGTATAAAGGAAATTACAATGCAAAAGGAGAAAATAAAGAAAGGAGTGTATGGTGTATAGAAATTATTACATATATCATACAAGAAAAAATGAATTTAGAAGATTTTGGAACAGATTTTTTGGAAAGCATATCGGAAACGATAGATAAAGAAAAAATAACAGATAACAGTGGAAAATTAACCAAAGAAGAAATTGATTTAGCACAAAAATTAGAAGCAATAGATGAATTTACAATTGATAGATTTGAAGAGGATATAGCAATTTTGGAGAACAGGAAAACAGGAAAAATGATTGAAGTTGCAAGAGATAAATTGCCAAATGACGTTAAAGAAGGAGATATTTTAAACAAAATAAATGGTAAATTTATTGTAAATGATAATGCAACTACGAAAATCACAGAAAGTATAGAGGAAAAAATGAATAGATTATGGAATTAAAATAGAGGTATGAAATGGGAAGAAAAGGTAGTCGATTGTCTAAAAAGAACAAGAAAGCAATTGGTATAGTAATTAGTATTTTTATAGTAACTGTTGCGGCTATGTTGGGAATAAATAGCTCACAAATTCAAAATATTGTAACAAAGTTAGGACTAGAAAATACCACAGTATCGCAACAGAGTAAAGAGAATGTAGAAAAAGTAACAACAACAAGTATTGAAGGGGACTTCGAGATAAATTTTATTGATGTAGGGCAAGCAGATTGTATTTTGATATCTAATAAAGGGCATAATATGCTAATAGATGCAGGGAATAACGAAGATGGACAAATGGTTGTGAATTATATTAAAAATAAAGGGATAAACGAATTAGACTATGTTATTGGAACTCATCCACATGAGGATCATATTGGAGGACTAGATGATGTAATAAATAGTGATATAAAAATAAACAACATATATATGCCTAAAATGCAGACTAATACAAAAACATTTGAAGATGTATTAAATGCAATTGAAAATAAAAGATTAAAAATTATAGCACCCAAAAAAGGTGATATGTTAAAGCTAGGAGAAACAAACATTGAAATTATGACAGATAGTATTATAGATAAAGATAATATAAATTTATCATCAATTGTAGTGCAATTAAAATATGGAAAAAATAAGTTTTTATTTATGGGAGATGCTGAAAAAGAAAACGAATATACTAGACAGTGGGAAAAAGTAGATGTATTGAAAGTAGGCCACCATGGTTCAAAGACAAGTAGTTCAGATAAATTTATAAATCAAGTAACCCCAAAAATAAGCATAATAATGGCGGAAAAAGGCAACAGTTATGGATTACCAAAACAGGAAATATTAGACAGATTAGAAAATATAGGAAGTAAAGTTTATAGAACAGACGAACAAGGGACAATAACAATCACATCAGATGGAGACAATATCAGTGTGCGAACAGAAAAGTAGAAATATACATAAAACGAGGAGATGAAATTAATTTCCGGTGAATTGAAAAAGTAAAATATAATTAGAAAAAGTAAATTCTAGTTACTGATTA
>CAUWEX010000030.1:0-6601 GCA_963557965.1 uncultured Clostridia bacterium | reverse complement strand
TAAAAATGAACCCTCCTTATTAAACTTTTTTGTCTAATAATTTGGGTTCACTTCAAATAGGAACCCTCTTTTATTTTCAAAAAATCATGTTTTTGGTAAGCTTGTTTTTTCCTCCGCCCACAAAATCATTTTATAACAATGACGTCATATAAATAGGTAAATATACAATTCCATTTTCCACTTTTAAATCTCCAGTGTGTAAAACATACGGAATATATAATTGCTCATTATACTTTGTAATAAACTTCTTCAATGATGATATAGTATAATTTTTTCCAGATTTAACTTCTATTGGCGAAATATTGTGCCTACTACTTATCTTGGATTTTGCAATTAAAAAATCTATTTCCATTCTACTATTTTTATCTTCTTTTGAAGGATTTGAATAGAAGTATAATTTATGACCTGATGAAACTAACATCTGTGCAACTATGTTTTCTATTATCATTCCTTCATTAAATTCCAATTTATCAAATAAGATTTTTTTGTAAATTTCTTCTGTCATTATCCCCTTTTCATCAAACGAATGAGATATTAAAAGTCCTGTATCTGCCATATAACATTTTAATGTCATAAAATCTGTATTTAATTTTAGCCCAATATTAGGTTCTGTTGAATTATAGCAAGGATTAATTATCATTGCATCTTTTAACCAAAACATTGCATCTTCATAAGACCTAAATCTAGCTTCTTTACTTATAGCTGATAACTTGAATTTTTTTTCATGTTTTTGTAACTGAGCCGGTATTTCGTCAAAAATACTTTCAACTTTTAAATGATAACCTTCTGCATGTTTTCCTATATCTTGGCGATATAAATTTAAAATATTTCGTTTTATTTTATCAACTTTAGTAAAATCTCTTGTTATTCTATATTCTTCAACCGCCTGTGGCATACCTCCAACTATCATATATTGTCTAAAATAATCCATAACTTTTCTGTGCATTACTTGACCTAAAGGCTTTTTTTCTATATAGCACTTTTGTATCAAACTCATAAGAGTATAATTTCCAAGTGCCCATAAAAACTCTTCGAAATCCATTGGATGCATTTCTATATGTTCTTCTTCAGACGGAATTAGTATGTCTTTTACATTCTTTTTAATTGACATTAGTGAACCTGTTTCTATATAATCATATCTTCCGTCTTCAACTAAATATTTAATGGTAGCTCTCGCTTTAGGATATAGTTGTACTTCATCAAATATTATTAAGCTTTCACGTTCATATAACTTTACATTAAAATAGTTTGATAAGTAAATAAATAAAGTATCTAAATCATTTAAGTAGTAATCAAATAGGTCCTTTACTTCATTTGGAATTTTGTTGAAGTCTAACACAATGAAACTTTTATAATTTTCCTTTGCAAATTGTTCTGCTATATAACTCTTTCCAACACGTCTTGCTCCATCTATTAAAATTGCTGTTTTTCCCTGACTATTGGTCTTCCATTGATATAGTGTTTCATAAATTTTTCTTTTCATATCCACACCTCCTCTTTCACGAAATCAAGATTTTTTGTTTCCTTAGTTTTCACGAAATCAAGATTTTTATATCCTTATTTTATCACGAAATCAAGATTTTTGCAACAACATTTATAATCTATCTATCATGATTTTATAAAAAAACTTCTTTTTATTATAAACTTTTATATTAAAAGCTAGTATATATTTTTAAAACACTTTATCTTCTTTATATGTAGTATTTTATAAATATATCACTAGCTTTTTTATTTTTATATTTACTTTAAAATAATTTTTTCTCCGAAGCAAAAATTATTATTCAACTCCTAAATATTCATTATATGAAACTTCTCTATCTATAACTGTTCCATCTTCTTTTATATCAATTATTCTATTTGCAACTGTTTGAGTTAATTCATGGTCATGTGATGTAAATAAAATATTTCCTGTAAATTTCTTCATTCCTTCATTAACAGAAGTAATACTTTCCATATCCAAGTGGTTTGTTGGTTCATCAAAAATTAGGAAATTAGCTCCTGAAAGCATCATTTTTGATAATACACATCTAACTTTTTCTCCACCTGATAATACATTTACTTTTTTCAAAGCTTCATCTCCTGAGAATAACATTCTTCCTAAGAAACTTCTTATATATGTTTCGTCTGGGTCTTTTGAGTATTGTCTTAACCATTCTGTTATGCTTTCATCTGATTCGAATAAGTAGTTATTATCTTTTGGAAAATAATTTGTTGTAATTGTTGTTCCCCATACTAATTTTCCTTCATCTGGTTCCATTTCCCCTGAAATAATTTGGAATAATACAGTTTTTGCAAGTTCGTTATCTGCTAAAAATGCTATTTTATTTCCTTCTTTTACATCAAAAGAAACGTTGTCTAATAATTTTACTCCATCAATTGTTTTTGATATATTACGCACTTGTAAAATTTCTTTTCCTGGTTCTCTATCTGGTTTAAAGTCTACATATGGATATTTTCTGTTAGATGGTTTTATTTCTTCTAATTGTATTTTTTCTAATGTTTTCTTTCTTGATGTTGCTTGTTTTGATTTTGATGCATTGGCACTAAATCTTGCGATAAAGTCTTGTAATTCTTTTATCTTCTCTTCTTTTTTCTTATTTTGTTCTCTTGCTTGTTTTTGTGCTAATTGACTTGATTCATACCAGAAGTCATAGTTTCCTGGATATACTTTTATTTTACCAAAGTCAACGTCTGCAATATATGTACATACTTTATTTAAGAAATATCTATCATGTGATACTACTATTACAGTGTTTTCATAATCTATTAAAAATTCTTGTAACCAGTTTATACTTTTCAAATCTAAGTCGTTTGTTGGTTCATCTAATAGTAATACATCTGGATTTCCAAATAAACTTTGTGCAAGCAATACTTTTACTTTATCTCTTGCCTCAATTTCTTTCATGTATTTATAATGATTTTCTGGAATTATTCCTAAATCATTTAATAGTTTAGCCGCATCTGATTCTGCATTCCATCCGTCCAATTCTGCAAATCTTTCTTCTAATTTTGCAGCTTTCATTCCATCTTCTTCTGAAAAGTCTGGCTTTGCATATATAGCTTCTTTTTCTTTCATTATGTCATATAGTTCTTTATTTCCCATAATTACTGTATCTATAACTGTGTATTCTTCAAAGGCATAGTGGTCTTGTTTTAACATTGAAAGTCTTTCGCCTTTTTCTAATGTTACATCACCTTTACTTGGTTCAATTTCTCCTGATAATACTTTTAAAAAAGTTGATTTTCCAGCTCCATTGGCTCCAATAATACCATAGCAATTTCCTTTTGCAAATCTTATATTTACATCTTCGAATAGTACTCTCTTTCCAAATCTAACTGTTACATTATTCGCACTTAACATTTTTAATCCTCCTAGTTTTTATCGATGGTATTATACTATATTTTTCTTGATTTTTCAAGTGTCCATCTTAGGAAGAAATTATGTTTACTTGCGTGTATTTCTTTCTAAGATGGCTTTTTTTAATCATCAAATAGTAATTTTATTCCCCATAGACCTGATAAACCAACTAGTCCATAAACAATTCTTGATATAATTGACATTTCGCCAAAGATTGTAGCAACTAAATCAAATTGAAATAATCCGATTAGTCCCCAATTTATTGCACCTATTATTATTAATACAAGCGCAATTTTATCAATAACTTTCATGTTTTTCCCCTTTCTTTGTTTATTTTTCATATTATATGTTCTTTTTGACAAATTATTCAGATTTTTTCTATTAAAAATTTTGTTGAATTTTTTCTATTTTTGTGTTAATTTGTTGTTAGATTTATACGAGGAGGGATAATTTTGAGAAGAAATTCGAGAGGAAGAAACCGTCAATCACAAAAATATGGTGATATTAATCATGATAAAGTAAAAAGAATATTACTTTCCATTGTTTCTATTTTACTTGTTGTTTTTATTGCAGTTGCTATTTTTTATTATTTTAAGGACAAAAATGATTACCAAAATTTATTAGATACTTCTAAACAAGAACTAGAAAATGAAATGGAAAAAGTTGCTGAAGAGGATGAGAATAATAAAAATACTCAAGAAAAAACAGATACAACTTTTACTCTCGCAGCAATTGGAGATATTATGTGCCACAATTCTCAATTTAAAGATGCATATAATAGTGAAACTTCTACTTATGATTTTTCCTATGTTTTTGATAATATTTCTACATATACAAAAACTGCTGATTTATGTGTTGGTAATTTAGAAACAACTTTTGCTGGCGAAGAAAAAGGTTATAGTGGATATCCACAATTTAATACTCCTGATAATCTAGCGTATGAATTAAAAGGAATTGGGTTGGATGTTTTAACTACAGCAGGTAACCATGCCCTAGATACTGGTTATACCGGCCTTTCAAGAACGATTGATGTTTTAAAAGATGCTGATATTTCTCATCTTGGTACATATCAGTCTCAAGAAGAACAAGACAAAGTTTTGATTAAATTTGTAAAAGGTTTAAAAATTGCTTTTGTTAATTATACCTACGGAACTAATGGAATTCCGGTTCCTAAAGATAAAACTTATTGTGTGAATTTAATTAATAAAGAGCTTATTTCTAAACAACTAGATGTTGCAAAATCTCAAGACCCTGATATCATTATTGCATGTATGCATTGGGGAAACGAATATCAAACCAAGCAAAATTCTACTCAAATGGAATTAGCTGATTTCCTAATTCAAAATGGAGCAGATATTATTTTAGGAACTCATCCTCATGTTTTGCAACCATACGAAAAAAGAACCGTTACTTTAGAAAATGGTTCTACACGAAATGGCTTTGTCGCATATTCTTTAGGAAACTTTATTTCCGATCAAAATGCTAAATATACCCGTTCTTCTATTATACTAGATTTAACTATTACTAAGCATGTTGATGGAACAGTCTCAGTTGACAATATAAATCCTATCCCAATATATATGTACAAAGACAATTCAGTTAAGTCTCAAAAAATGAAATTAATTGATGTTAATAAAATTATATATAATTATGAAAATTATTTAGATAATACAATTACGGAAAAATTATATAATTCAATGAAAACCGAATTATATAATATTAATTCTATTCTAAATAAATAATTTATACACAAAAAAATCCAACTACTTATGAGTTGGGTTTTTAATTTTATTATATTTTTATAAATTTTTTATAACATATCTCTTCTTTTTAGCCACCATGATACTACTAATGTAAGTACAATCGAAATTGTTATCATTATAATAAATCCGAATGGATTATCTTGTAATGGCAATCCAACGTTCATTCCCCAGAAGCTTGATATCATAGTTGGTACAGCCAATATAATTGTAATAGATGTAAGTGTTTTCATAACTCCGTTTAGGTTATTTGAAATAATTGAGGCATACGCATCCATCGTACCACCTAAGATATTATTATATATTTGCGCCATTTCTATTGCTTGTCTATTTTCAGTAATAGCATCTTCTAGTATTTCTTCATCTTCTTCATATAATTTGATTATTTTTCCTCTTAACGTTTTTTCCATGACTAATTCATTTGATTTTAGTGAAGTTGTAAAATACACAAGTCCTTTTTCTAATGAAAGCATTCTCAAAAGTTCTTTGTTCCTCATTGAGTTTTTTAATATGTATTCTGCAATCTCAGTTTCCTTATTTATCTGTTTTAGATAGTTTAAGAAAAAAGATGAGTTTAAATATAATATTTGAAAAATAAATCTTGTTTTCTTATATGTTTGAAAGTTCTTTATCTTTCTTTTTTCAAAAGGTTCAATTATTTTATTTTTTCTTAGTGATACTGTTATAAAGAAATCATCTCTTACAACTATCATTCCTAATGGCATTGTACTATAAATAACTTCTCCTTCTTCTCCTTTTTCTGTTACTGGCACATCTACAACAAAAAGAATTGTATTGTCATCATCTTCTTGGTCAATTCTTGCTTTTTCCTCAAAGTCCAATGCATCACGTATAAAGTCCTCTTGTATTTGTACATTTTCACATACTTTTTTTATTTCGTTTTCCGACGGATTCACCAAATTAATCCATGCACCTTTTTTAAATTCTTTAATTTCTTGAAACTCATTTGTTTCCATATCAGTATTGTATATTTTTAGCAAATCCATCACCCCTTTTTATTTACCAATATTAATATTTTAATATTTTTTTATGCTTTTGTCAATCAAATTCCATAAAAGAAGCGCTAGATAAGCTCTAGCGCTCCGGTAAGATTAAAAGTTTCTGCTGACAGCTTCTAGCTAAGCATCAAGAGCAGCGATTTGCTCGTTGAGCTTCTTGATCTTAGCTCGATACTCCTCGAGCGCTCCGGGCTTGTACAGCCAGCCACGCTCTATTTTCCTTTGGAAGTCTCCGTGAATACGGCACTTCTCAAATTGCAGACGCTCCCTTTCGGCAGCAATCTGTTCGGCACTAAGCTTGGACATTCTCTTACCTTTCTACTAATTTATGTCGCCCTTTGCAACATAACTATTATCATTATAGCATAAAATTATTAATTTTGCAATATCGGTTAATTTCTAATTTTTTATTCCTTAATTAAAATAATAAATTCCAGTATGAAAGCAAAAGTAGAATTTAGTTT
>CAUWEX010000029.1:0-7429 GCA_963557965.1 uncultured Clostridia bacterium | reverse complement strand
ACAATTAAATTCTATTTACTCTTAATTGAATAGAATTTACTTTTTTAATTTACTTCTTAAATATTTTTTCCTCCGACCCCAAAATCATCTTGACAAAAGAAAAGCGAATTGATAATATATTATTGAATTATTATACATGGAGGAAGAAATGTTATTTTACCCTAAAAAATACATAAATAAAATAGAAGAAATAACAATAGAATGTTTACAAAAAAATAAAATAAAAGCTATAATATTAGATATGGACAATACTTTAATAGGATATGATAAAAAGATGCCAGCAAGAATAGAAAAATGGGCAAAAGAAATTAAAGGACAAGGAACAAAACTTTGTATAGTTTCTAATAGTAATCATAAAAACAAAGTAGAAGAAATTTCAAAAAAATTAGGAGACATACCATATGTATATTTTGCAATGAAGCCATTAACAATAGGACTAAAAAAAGCACAGAAAATTTTGGGTTTTAACGCTGAAAATATAGCAGTAGTAGGAGATCAGATTTTTACAGACATAGCAGGTGGTAATTTATGCAAAATGTATACAATATTAGTTGATGCAATACAAGAAAAAGACTTTTGGTATACCGCATGGAAGAGACCAATAGAAGAAAAATTAAAAAATAAGTTTAGAAATAATGAAACAAAGGAGAAAAGATAAAAATGTATATAAATGACGTACATATAATATATTATGTAGTGGCTGCAATTTTAGGACTATTTGTAGGAGAAGTGGTAAATTGGGCTAACAAAAGATTACCAGAGTACAAACCAGTATTTTCAAAAGAATTTTTTACAGATATTAAATTTAATTTCAAACCACATTACGGATTGATGTTACTTACATCACTAATTTATGTAACACTTATATATAGTTTTGGAATAAAAGATACACTTATTGCAAATTTAGACTTAATAAAATTTATGATATTAACACCAATGTTATTATCAGTATTTGTAATAGATTATAGATTGCAAATTATTCCGAATAGACTTAATTTAACAATATTTGAAATAGGAATTATTTTTGCTTTTCTATATGGTCTTTCAGATGTATCAATAACAATTAAAATGCTAATAGGAATGTTAATTGGAGGAGGTATCTTTTTATTAATTACTTCAATTGGAGGCATTTTTTATGGCAAAGAGGCAATGGGATTTGGTGATGTAAAACTAATGGGAGCATTAGGTCTGTTCTTTGGGCAGTACAGTATCATTGCAGTAACATTGTTGTCATTTTTGATAGGTGCAATACTTAGTATAATTTTATTAGTAAGCAAAATTAAAAAATCTGATGAATACATACCATTCGGACCATTTATTGTAATTGCAGCATTTATAAGTATGTACATACCATTTGAACAAATTAAATTAATATTACTAAAAATATTTACGCTAGGACTATATACTAAATAGAACTTGATTGGAGTGGAACATATGAACCCTAAAATACAATGGTTAAGAAATACAATGTCAAGTCTAAATTTACAAGGACTAATCATTTCAAATCCAATAAATATAAAATATTTAACCAACATAGATGCAGAAGGATTGTTATTATTAACAAGAAAAGATAATATATTTATAACAGATGGAAGATATATTGAACATGTTCATAGCATTTTAACGTTATATGATGAAATAATCGTATATGATTTAAATGGATTAACAAAAGATGACTATGAAAACTTTTTTATGTTTTGCGAAAACGTAGGATTTGAAGAAAATTATGTAACATATGCAGGATATAAGGAACTAATTAGAAAATATAAAATAAATAGTTTAGTCGAAACAGATAATATTATAGAACGACAAAGAATGATAAAGGATAGAGATGAAGTTTCAAAAATTCAAAAAGCTTGTGAGATTACAGATAACTGTTTTTCGTATTTACAAACATATATTAAACCAGGTATGACAGAAAAAGAAATTGCAGAAGAAATAGAAAAATATTATAAAAAATATGCAGATGGACTATCTTTTGAAACTATAGTTGCCTCAGGAGAAAATTCATCTAAACCACATGCTATTCCAACTGACAGAAAAATACAAAATCAAGACATCATAACAATAGATATGGGATGCAAAGTAGACGGATATTGTTCAGATATGACAAGAACCATTTTTGTAGGAAGTGTACCTGATTATATAAAAGAAGTATATGATTTAGTATTGAAAAAACAAATACAGTCTTTAGAAGATATGAAAGATGGAGAAAGTACAAGACAATTAACGACTATGGTTGAAAATGATTTTAGACTAGAAGGTTATGACTTAATACATGCATTAGGACATGGAGTAGGAATGGAAATTCATGAAGCACCATATATTAATTATCATTCAGATACACAATTAAAGGAAAATATGATTGTAACTAGTGAACCAGGAATTTATATTCCAGGAAAATTTGGAGTAAGAATAGAGGACACAGTTCAGATAACAAAATTTGGATGTATAAGTCTAACAAAATCTGAGAAAAATTATATTATAATATAATGTAGAAAAAACATATAAATCTTGTAAAACTTGATTTTTAAAAGAATTTGTAGTAAAATATAAAAAGTTTAAAATAGTAAAAAATGTATATAGAGAGGAGAATTATTATGGCAGCAGTATATTCAGCAGGAGATTTTAGAAATGGAACAACATTTGAAATGGACGGAAATGTATATAGAGTAGTTGAATTCCAACATGTAAAACCAGGAAAGGGATCAGCGTTTGTTAGAACAAAAATAAAAAACGTTATAACAGGTGCAACACTTGAAAAAACATTTAACCCATCTGATAAATATCCAGGAGCAGAAATCGAAAAGAAAGCAATGCAATATTTATATAATGATGGAGGATTATATTATTTCATGGATAATGAAACATATGATCAAATTCCATTAAATGAAGAACAATTAGGAGATTGTTTAAAATATTTAAAAGAAAACATGGAAGTAACAATTCTTTCATATAAAGGAAAAACATTTGCTGTAGAACCACCAACATTTGTTGAACTAGAGGTTACATATACAGAACCTGGATTTAGTGGAAACACAACAACAACTTCAGGAAAACCAGCAAAATTAGAAACAGGATTAGAAATTCAAGTTCCTTTATTCGTAAATATAGGAGACGTATTAAAAATAGACACAAGAACTTGCGAGTACATGGAAAGAGTTTAAGAAAGGTGATTAGAAAATGGGAGTATTAAAAAGTGAATACAAAAGTTTTTTAGACGATATTGAAAAAAATATTAAGAACAAAGAGGATTTAGAATATATAAAACAAAGATTTTCTAATTTTTTAGATGTTATTTTAGAACAAGTAGAATATATTTCAAACTATAAAAACGAACAAATAGAAAAGATAGAAACCGAACAAAAAGAAATGCAAGAAAAATTAGAAAACATGCAAAATGTTTTAAACAATATTGAAAGGGATATATATTCTGAAGATGGTTTCGACTTTGAAATTACTTGCCCATATTGTAATTATGAATTTTTTATCGACTTAGATGAAGATAAAACAGAAGTAGAATGCCCTGAATGCAAAAATACAATAGAATTAGATTGGGGCGAAGATTTAGAAGAAAGCGATGGCTGCAATGGAAATTGTCATGGATGCCATGGATGTGGCGATGAAGATGATGATATGTAGACATCAAAAATAACTTAATGGATTTTGATATTTATTATTTAATCTAATACCAAAGTGTAGGTGGCAACCGTGTGGTTGCCCCATTTGTTTCTCTACCACTTTCATCATGATATTGATTTCCGAATAACACCACTAACATATTTAGGACCAACATGTCCAATTACTTGTCCTTGTTTTACCTTGTCGCCAACTTTTACAATAAAATCAGGAGAGCAATGACAATAAGTTGCTTTTATATTATCAAAAGAAAGAGTTATAGTATAACCACCAGCACCCAAAAACTGCCTAAAAGTTATTTCTCCATCTGCTATTGCAATAAATTTTGTGCCTTGAGGAGCAGGAATATCAATTCCTGAGTGATAGGAAGATGCACCAGAAGTTGGAGAAGGACGCTTTCCGAAAAAAGAACTAATTCTAGTGTAACCAGGTAAAGGCCAAACGAAACCTCCGAGGGTTAAAGTCTAGAATTTCAGAATTACTATCATATGAATTAGAACCGATTAGAATTGCCTAGAACAGGAATAAAAAATATTGAAATAAATAAGATTAAGATAGTTAAAAATAAAATTATATTATAGATAGATTTAAAAATATAAAACACCTCCATTTTTTAATATAATGAAAAAGGTAAAAATAGATATTTTGTCCCCGATTTGTCCCCCTCGATAATTTTTTGTGATTTAGGTATAAAAAATAGAAACCGTATAACTGTTGCACAGTAAGGTTTCTACGTTGGCAGGGGTAGTAGGATTCGAACCCACACAGGCGGTTTTGGAGACCGATGTGCTACCATTGACACTATACCCCTAAGTGTTAAACACATTTATAATATTAGCATAAAAAATTAAAATAAGCAACATTTTTTCAAAAAATTGTTGACTTTTTTTTAATACCATAATACAATATATGAAACACAAAAAATAAAGTTACAGTGAAAAAGAAAAAATACTTGTAAAATTACTTGAATAGAGAGCAAGTAGTATGGTGGAAAACTTGTAGTAAAAGAGTATGGGGAGCTTTGGAGTAACAATAAATGAAGGTGCTTAAAACATTTTTGTTTTAGGAAATAGGGTGGAAACGCGGAAATATAACTTTCGTCCCTAGCATGTGCTAGGTTGCGAAGGTTTTTTGTTTTTTGTTGTATAGAAAAACAATATTCATTTACAATAAAAAATAAAAAAATTTGCAACTAGTAAGAAAATCTAAAGGAGGAATTTTTATGTTAAAATCAATGGACACACTCGTAGCACTTTGCAAAAACAGAGGATATATTTATCCAGGATCAGAAATTTATGGAGGATTAGCAAACTCATGGGATTATGGACCATTGGGTTCAGAATTAAAAAACAATATCAAAAAAGCATGGCAAAAGAAATTTATCCAAGAGCAAAAAAATATAGTAGGATTAGATGCGGCAATTATTATGAACCCTGAAACTTGGGTGGCATCAGGTCATGTTGGAGGATTTTCAGATCCATTAATTGACTGCAAAGAATGCAAAACAAGACATAGAGCAGATAAACTTATAGAAGAATGGGCACATGAACAAGGAAAAGATATGATAGCAGATGGAATGTCAGATAAAGAACTAATCGATTTTATTAATGGAAATAATATTCCTTGTCCAAATTGTGGAAAAACTAATTTTACAGATATACGAAAATTCAATTTGATGTTTAAAACCTTCCAAGGAGTTACTGAAGATAAAACATCAGAATTATATTTAAGACCAGAAACAGCACAAGGGATTTTTGTAGATTTTAAAAATGTTTTAAGAACTTCAAGGAAAAAAATGCCAATGGGTATTGCTCAAATTGGTAAAGCGTTTAGAAACGAAATTACCCCAGGAAACTTTATATTTAGAACAAGAGAATTTGAACAAATGGAATTAGAATTTTTCTGTAAACCAGGAACAGACTTAGAATGGCACAAATATTGGAAAGACTATTGTGAAAAATGGTTGTTAGATCTAGGAATGAAAAAAGAAAATATACGTTTAAGAGATCATACAAAAGAAGAGTTAGTATTTTATAGTGCGGCAACAACTGATATCGAATTTGCATTCCCATTTGGATGGGGAGAATTATGGGGAATTGCTGACAGAACAGATTATGACTTAACTCAACATATGGAACATTCAAAACAAGATATGACATACCAAGATCCTGAAACAAATGAAAAATATGTACCATATGTAATAGAACCATCACTTGGAGCAGATAGAGTATTACTTGCATTTTTATGCAATAGCTATGAAGAAGAAGAGATTGCAGAAGGAGATGTAAGAACTGTGTTACATTTACACCCTGCACTTGCTCCATATAAAGCAGCAGTTTTACCACTTTCAAAAAAATTATCAGATAAAGCAAATGAAGTATATGAAAAACTATCTAAATCATTTATGTGCGATTATGATGAAGCGGGAAGTATAGGAAAACGTTATAGAAGAGAAGACGAAATAGGAACGCCATATTGTATAACAGTTGATTTTGATACATTAGAAGATGAAGCAGTAACAATTAGAGATAGAGACACAATGGAACAAGTTAGAGTTAAAATAGACGAATTAAAAGACTGGTTACAAGAAAAAATAGAATTTTAATTTAAAATATACAAATGAATGGATTAAATTCAAAATAGATTAGGCATTTTAGCCTAATCTATTTTTTGTATAAAAAAGTAATATTTTCGTAAACGAAAATGGCACTTTCATAAAAAAACAACCCCAGAGGGTTGAAAAAGTGTTATAATGGAATAAAATGGATATCCGAAAAATGTTAAAAAGTTATTGAATGTAAAATTTAAAAAGGAGTGGGAAAAAATGAAAAAAGAAAAAATAATTGAAGAACTTTTAGATGATGACATAATTGGAAAGATGTATAATAATGAATTATTTTTATCAGAAGAAATTGTCCATAACGAAGAATATGAGAATTTTGCCAAAAAAAATAATAATATATCAAGATATATTATTGAAAATACAGATATTAATATTAGAGAAAAATTTGTAGAATATTCAGAACAAGTGGCTATTTTAGAAGGAATTGACGCAGAAGAACAGTTTAAATTAGGATTTAAAACAGCAGTAAAACTAATAATAGAAGGATTAAAATAATCCTTCTATTAGATAACTAACTATTTTTTGTTTTGTTCTATATAGGAAAGTCATGCTGACTTTCTAATATATGAAACCTTATTGTAGACAATTTTACTAACGTAAAATTGGTACACGAACAAATTAACGGAAAGCCTAAGAGAAAGATTAAAATTATGCTAATTTAATGGCTTTCCGATTTGTTCATATAAGATATAAGTTGTTTTATTAGGTCTTGATCTTTCGCATTTAAATTGTAAAAACCCAATAAGGTGGAATCAACTTTTATATCATTAGGAACGTTTAAGTAGTCTTGTAGTACATATGTTGGAGTTATATTGTAGATATTACATAACTTAACTAAAGTATCAATACTTCCTTTTGTCTTATTACGTTCTATATCAGAAATATAACGAGGTGCAAGACCTAGTTTTTCAGCAACAAATTCTTGAGTAAGACCAAGTGAATAGCGAGTTTCTTTTAAACGTTGTCCAATTAAAATCTTTGGACCTTTTGATTGACTTTTCATATGCATCCTCCAGTTATATGATGTATAAGTATCAAACTTTTTATACAAGTATTATTTTAAGTTTCATTAATACAATATCAAAAATGGAAGCAAAAAAACACGAAACAAAATGGTGAATTGAAAAAGTAAAATATAATTAGAAAAAGTAAATTCTAGTTACTGAT
>CAUWEX010000028.1:0-11369 GCA_963557965.1 uncultured Clostridia bacterium | reverse complement strand
CATAGTGAAAAAAGACCAGACATAATTATATTTATAAATGGTATGCCTTTAGTTGTTGTTGAACTAAAATCAACAGTAAGAGAAGATGTTAAGTTAATAGATGGATATAATCAATTAAAAGGTTATCAAGAAGTACATATACCATCACTATTCTATTATAACCAGTTTATGATTGTAAGTGATGGAGTACAAGCAAGAGCAGGAACTATCACCAGTCCATGGAGTAGATTTTCGGAATGGAAAAAGGTTGAAGATACAGATGAAGTATTAGAGAATATGCCTACCCATAAAACTCTATTCAATGGAATGCTTAGAAAAGATAGATTATTAGATATTATAAGTAATTTTATATTATGGAGTGAAGATAGTAAAATTTTATCAGCATATCATCAATATTTTGGAGTTAAGAAAGCTATAGCCAGTACAGAAAATGCAATAGATAACAAAACGGGAAAAGCTGGATTACTTTGGCATACACAAGGAAGTGGAAAGAGCTTTTCAATGGTATTTTATGCTGGTAATATGATAAAAGTATTAAATAATCCAAGTATAGTGGTTGTAACAGATAGAAATGATTTAGATAATCAGTTATTTACAACATTCGCAAAATGCTCTGAATATTTAAAACAAGAACCAGTACAAATTGAAAATAGACAAGATTTAAACGAGAAATTAGAAGGCAGAAAATCTGGTGGAATATTCTTTACTACATTACAGAAATTTGAAGAAGAAACAGGAGTATTTAGTCAAAGAGACGATATTTTAGTTTTAGTAGATGAAGCACATAGAAGCCATTACGGATTAGATGCAACAATAAAATTTGATAAAGCTAAAATGGAAGCATATAAAAAATATGGAACAGCTAAGTATTTGCATGATGCTTTTCCAAATGCAACATATATTGGATTTACAGGAACACCTGTTGAAACAAAAGACAAGTCAACAACAAATGTATTTGGAAATATAATAGATACTTATGATATGACACAAGCTATTATGGATGGTGCAACAGTACCAATTATGTATGAATCAAGAATGGCAAGAGTTGGACTAAATCAAAAGATATTAGATGAGATAGATGATTATTACAATATGCTTGAAATAGAAGAAGGTATAGATGATTATAAAATAGCAGAATCTAAAAAAGCAATGGCTACAATGAAACAAATAATAGAAGACTCAGATAGATTAGAAATGATAGTTAAAGATATTATAAAACATTATGAGGAAATAGAAACAAGTGTGGCTAACAAAGCAATGGTTGTAGCATATTCAAGACAATCTGCATTTACAATGTATAACAAATTCTTAGAACTTAGACCAGAATGGAAAAACAAGGTCAATATGATAATAACATCTAACAATAAAGATAATGAAGAAATGCAAAAAGCAATAGGTTCTAAGAAAGATAAAAAGCAATTAGAAGTTGATTTTAAAGATATGAAGTCTAGCTTCAAAATTGCAATAGTTGTAGATATGTGGTTAACGGGATTTGACGTGCCTGGACTTGGAACAATGTATGTGGACAAACCTATGAAAGCTCATAATTTAATGCAAGCAATCGCAAGGGTAAACAGAGTTTATAAAGATAAAACTGGTGGTTTAATTGTTGATTACATAGGACTAAAAAGATGGTTGCTAGATGCTTTGAAAACATATACAAAGAGAGACCAAGGCAAGATTGTAGATAATAGTGAATTAGTAAAAGTTTTAAATGATAAAGTAGAACTAATAAGAGATTTATTTAAAGGATTCTACTATGGACACTTTGCTACAACAACAGATAGTGATAAATACGAAATAATAATGGCAGGTGCAAACTGGATGCTAGAAACAGAAGAAAAGAAAAAAGCATTTATGAAATATAGTTATGATGTAAAAAGTTTGTATGCATTATGTACAGGAGCTTTATCCCAAGAATTAAAAGATGAAATATTATTTTTCATAGCTGTAAGATCATTTATATCAAAATTAAGTGGAGATAAAATAGACGTTAAAGAGATAAATGATAATGTAGCAAAAATGTTAGAAAGAGCAATACAAGATGATGAAATGCTACAAATAGGTGAAGTACATAACAGCAATCAATTGGCATTATTGAGTAATGAGATATTAAATAAGTTAGCAAAAATGCAGAAGAAAAATATTGCAGTTGAGGTATTAAATAGAGCATTAAAAGAGTACGTTAATCATATAGGAAGACAAAATGTTGTTATGATGGAAAAGTTCTCAACAAAGTTTCAAAAAATTGCAGCTACATATAATGAGAGAACAAGTGTAGAAGACATACAAAAAATAATTGAAGAATTAATAAACTTAAAAAATGAAATTGAGGAAGAATTAAAAGCCGGAAATGAATTTAATTTATCATCAGAAGAAAAAGCATTCTTTGATGCATTAGGAGATGATCCAGAAGTTAAAGAATTAATGAAAGATGAAATCTTAGTTCAAATAGCAAAAGAACTTGTAGAAACTGTTAATAGTAATATGACAATAGATTGGGATATTAGAAAAGATGCAAGAGCCAAAATGAGAATTGAAATTAAGAAACTTTTGATTAAATATAATTATCCACCTAACAAAAGTGAAAAAGCAGTTCAAACTGTTATAAGACAAGCTGAGTTAAAATGTAAAGAGATGATAGGATAAATGAATAATGAAATAAATGATGTTTTTGAGGATATAAACAATATATTTATAAACAAATTACAAGAAGCTCGAGAAAAGACAAATGATTCTATAGAAATTGAATTATTCAATGATTGTATTGATACTTATAAACGTGCATATAGGCTAGTAGATAATAATAGATTATTGGATGGAATAGTACTAACAAGGAATGCATTTGAATTAATGATGATGCTATTTGGAATTAGAATAGATGCAAATGTAAGAAAAGAATATTGTAAAGAAGATAGTTATGAGTGTTATCTTGAAAGAAGAAAGATAAATAAAAAAGCAAAGGATTATTTATCACAAAGTTATCTAAGAAAAATAATATTAAAAAAATATGAGAACATAGAAGAAGATTATAACAAAATATATAATGTCTTATCTAAATTTGCTCATCCAACAATTCATAGGAATATGCTAAGATTTTTTGAAAGAGAAAAAACAGATGTCGTTTTATTATATCTTAATGTAATAATGATTTTACCAATTTTATTTTTAGAAATACTTTATGAAGAAAATATAATAGTTGATGAAACTTTTCGAGATTTAGCAATATTTAAATATATTATAGAAAAGCTTACTTTAATTTATTTTTGCAATTATGTGGATAAAGATAAACTAAAAGAGGCAAATAAATATGCATTTTTAGATATTAATAAGGATTATTATAATAAGATGGAAGATATAATAAAAAAAGAGCTCAAAGGAATTGAAAAAGAATCAATAGATAATCAAGAAAAATATAAACAAGCAATAGAAAAAGTTTTGTCAAAAGTTGAATATTATAATGTTGCTAAAAAATTAATAGATTTAAAGCTAATTAATGGAGAAAAAATATGAAAATAAAATGTTTATCTTGTAATGATATAATTGAATCAAAAATAGACATAATTTAGTAGACTGTAAATGTGGAAATTGTTATATAGATGGTGGACAAGATTATTTACACTTTGGTGGAAGTGATTTTAATAAAATCCTAATTATTTTTGATGATGGCACAGAAATATTAGCAGGTGATGAAGAAGAATACAAAAATAAATACGAGGAATGGGAAGATAATAAGATAAAGGAGTTAGCTTAAATGAAAGCTTTAACAATTAAACAACCATGGGCAACTTTAATAATGCAAGGTGATAAAAGATTTGAATTTAGAAGTTGGCAAACAAAATATAGAGGAGATTTATTAATACATGCAGGAAAAGGTATAGATAAAGAAGCAATGAAAAGATTAGCAAAATATCTTCCAGAAGAATTGCCATATGGAAAAATATTAGGAAAAGTAAAGTTAGTCGATTGTATAAAAATGTCTCCAGAATTTAAACAATTATTATTAAAAGAAAATAGTGATATTTATACTAAAAGTTCTTTTCAAGAAAACTATGGATGGCAAGTTACAGATATTGAAGTATTTGAAAATCCAATAGATGCAAAAGGTCATTTAAGTTTATGGGAATATAATTGGTGAAAAAGAAAAATATCAATATTTTTTTAATTTTAGCATATAATATATAAAGTAAAGGAGGATTTTAAGATGTTAATAAGATTTAGTTTTAAAAATTTCAAATCTTTTAAAAATGAAAATTGTTTAGATATGGAAGCAACATCATTAAAAGAACATGAATATAATGTAGCGAAAATTGGTAATGGTGAATATTTAAAAGTATCTGCAATTTATGGTGCTAATGCTAGTGGAAAAACTAATGTGTTACAGGCTTTTGATTATATGAAAAAGAGAATATTAGTAAGTGATGACTCTAAAAAGAATTCTCCAATAGATGAAGAAAATATATATAGTTTTATGATAAATAATGATCCAATTGCTTTAGAAGTAGAAATATTAGCTAAAAACAATAAAATATACAAATATGGTTTTGAAGTTTTAAAAGATAAAATAATTTCAGAATGGTTATTTGAGAAAAGAGTTAATAAATTTTATTCTATTTTTGAAAGAGAAAGTAATAATGTATCAATGAAACCTAACAAAATCTCAGAGTTAGTAAATATAGACGAAAGAACATTATTTTTAAATATATATAGTAAAATAGATAGAAATAATGAAGATTTTAGTAATGTATATGATTGGTTTGTAAACAGCACATATTTGGACTTAGGTAATCCGAATTTCGAAAGATTTATTAATAATAGAGTTTCATTAAAAATATTAAGTGATGAAAATTACAAAAAAGAATTATTAAAATTTATAAAAACTTTTGATTCTGGAATTGATGGAATAAAAACCACACCAGATTCAATAGAAGCAGTAAAAAGCAATAATGGAATAATAGACATTGAAGTTATTCATAAGGGAGAAAACGGAGAATTAAAAGCATTACCATTCTATTTAGAGTCTAATGGAACTAGAAAAATGTTTCACTTATTTGATTTCTTTATGGATGCATTAAAAAATGGTATGGTATTATTTGTTGATGAATTAGATGCAAAACTACATCCTTTATTAACAAGATATATTATTAATTTATTCCATAATAGTGATACAAATAAAGGCAATGGACAGTTAATATATTCAACACATGACACAGTAAACCTAAATAAAGAAACATTTAGAAGAGATGAAATATGGTTTGCAGAAAAAGATAAAGATGGTATTTCAGAAATATATGCATTATCTGATTATATACTAGAAGATGATAAAAATGCGGGTAAAAAAGTAAGAAATGATGCAACATACAATAAAGATTATTTAACTGGAAGATATGGTGCTATTCCAGTATTGGAAGAATTTGATATAGATTATGAAAAATAATAATATTTCAAGAAAAGACAGACTAAAAAGTAAAAGGCAAGGCAAGCACCAGCCAATTACTTGATTGTATGTGAAGGAAAGAAAACAGAACCTAACTATTTTAATGGGCTAAAAAGAAAAATTAATGAAAAGTACGGAAATAAAGTAGATGTTTTAATTCCGAATATTGATGTAAAAGGGACAGGAATGAATACAACATCTTTAGTAAAATATACTCAAAAAACAGTTAATCATGCTAATAAGGTATATGGACAAGTCTGGGTAGTATTTGACAAAGATGAATATAATGATGAACAATTTAATTCAGCAATAGACAATTGCAATTATAATGTAGCTTGGTCTAATCCTAATTTTGAGCTTTGGTTGTTGGCACATTTTAAGAAAGTAAATAGATATATTTTAAAAGATGATGTATTACAAGAACTTAGTAAAGAATTTCAAAGGAACGGATTAGGTGAGTATGCTAAGAATGATGTAAATATATTTGATAAAGTTACAAGCGAGGGAAAGTTACATACTGCAATAAAAAATTGCGAATATATGGAAGAAGTAAACAAAGATGGACAAGCATCACAAAGAAATCCAATGACTAAGGTTTATAAAATAGTAGATGGATTAAAAGAATATTTAGATAGATAAAAAATGAATATTAAGAATAAATCCCTTACATATTATATATGTAAGGGGAGTGAAAGAGATGAGGATAAAAATGAAAAATAGTAACGCACTAATAGGAACAGCAATGCTAACAGCAATATGGGATCAAACTCATAAAGATAATTTAGAATTATTAAAACCTTTTATAACTTATTTAGTTGGAAAAAATGCTAGTATTCAAGATGAAATTAATATTACTAAAATTATAAATGAGATGGATGAGGAATTTGGATTTCCAAATATACCTAAAGCTGTAATTGAAAAAATATTTAATAGAATGAAAAAAATAATTATAAGAAATGATAAAAAATATTATTTAATTAAAGATTTAAGTGAGGAAGTAAAAAAATTTGACGAAAACAAAAATCAAATTCAAGATGAATCAGACAAAGTAATAAATAATTTGATGGAATATTTAAAATCAAGTAATAAAAACTTTAATAAAATAACAATAGAAGAAACTAAAAAATTATTATATATTTTTTTTGAAAAGAATGGTTTTATTACATTAGAAAATATAGAAAGTTTAAAAAATATTGGAGAGTATAAAACAGATCAAGCTAATTATTATATAGCTAAATTCATACTTGATGAGAATAAAAATAATACAAGAGTTTTTAATAGCATATATAAAATTGTATGTGGATTTATGCTAGCTAATACTATATATATCCAAGTCGAAAATGATAATAAAGCATCTTTAAAAAATTTAAATTGTTATTTAGATACACCAATATTATTAAATTTACTAGAATTAAAGACTGAGGAACAAAATGGTTCTGCTAAATTATTAGTTGAATTATTAGAAAAAAAACAGGCAAGGATAAAATGCTTTGAGCATAATTATAATGAAGTTTACTCTATAATATATGCATATAAAGAAAACATTGGAAAATATAGAGATAAAACGTTAGAAGGTTTAGATAAGAAAAACTATACGTATAGTGATGTAGAAAGATTATTAGATAATTTAAAAAGTTTATTAAAAAAGAAGCATGTTGATGTTGAGGAAAAACCAAGTTATGAAGATTATAGTGCTGTAATAGATGAACAAGGTTTAGAAGATTATTTAAAAGAAAAGTATAAAGACAGAATTGAAAAAAAAGAAAAAGTATTAGGACCAGATATAGATTCTATCTCTGCTATATCAAGATTAAGAAAAGGTAAATACGTTAAAAAATTAGAAGAAAGTAAAGCTATATTTGTAACAAATAATTATGACTTAATAAAATACTCTAATTTGTTTTTAAATAAAAAAGAATTTGGAGAAATTAGTTATAGTATTAGTGATGTAGAATTAACAACAATTTTATGGCTGAAAACATTCAAAACAAATCCAGATTTGCCAAAATTTAAATTAATTGAAAATGCAAGATTAGCCCTAGAACCAAGCAATCAGATTATAGAAAGATTTAAAGATGTTATAGAAAAAATGAAAGAGGAGGAATTAATTAATGATACTGATGTATTTGAAAATTTAAAAACTAATCTTTATTATAAAGCTGAATTAATGGAAAAAATAGAAGGTGATGGGGATAATATAACAAATGAAGTCGTTAGAGGAATAATTGATAAGCAGACAGAAAATTTACAATTACAATTAGATGTTGCAAATGAAAAAATAAATCAATTAGAAAATGAAAAGCAGTTAAATGAATGTAAGAAGAAAGACACAAGAAAGCTAATAGAAAAAGAATGTCTTGATAAGGCAAGTAGAATAGGTAAAAGGATAGGAAAAATGTTAAAAATAATAATTTATTTAATATATTTTATTATTATTGGATATTGTACCTATGTAACGTATAAGGATGTTTTTCTAGAGAAAAATACAATAAGTTTTTCAACAGTTGTACTATTTTTAATAGCTTTTTGTGGACTAATTGATATGAGTTTTTCAAAAATGCATTTTATTATAAAATTTTTAAAAAGAAAACAAGATACTGTTCAAGAGATGCTATATAATAAATTTCTAAAATCAGAAAAAAATAAGAGAAAAGATTTATATAGTTAAATTAAAAGTGTGAAAAACGACTTTTAAGTAAAGTCAAATTTCACACTTTTTATATTTTGCTTGATATGTAATTAAAAAGTACAAAAATAGTCATATTTTATACAGATTAATTACAAATAATTTTCAAAGTGCAATCTTTAAGTTTTAAAGTGCAAATTTTGCACTTTAAAATGAACTACTATTATCAAAACTACCACCAATCAGCTGCACCCCATCACAAAACCCATTTCTATAATATTTCTCATTCCAATAGAAAATATAATCCATAAAATTCTCATCAAGCTGATCCAGTTGTTTCCTCACATACTTCTTATTCTGTTCAGGAACATTCTTCAAAATCCTCTCAGAAATCTCATCAAAATAAACAAAATGCTTTTTGTCCTCAGCACTTAAAGTGCAACACAAAGTATCCTCTCTAAATTCTAACCAATCTTTCAAAATATCATCATTAACCTCTCTTAAATTATTCATAATCTAAATCCTCCTAAAAATTAAAATTTTTCTCAATAAAAATATCTCTTACAAGAGCCAATTTCGTAAGAACAAACGTACCATACCCATTGGGCAAAAATTGGGTAAAATCTTCTCAAAAAATGCCTTAAAAATGCACAAATGTTCTGCAAACCAAAACTCTTGTAAATACTAAAATACCAACAAAAACTCTAATTTTCACAAAACTACAAAAATGCGTCAAACCTCGCTCATAACCCGAAGGTCGTAAGTACGAGTCTTAGCCTCGTACAACCAAAGCATATATCGCTAGAACAATAACCATCAACAAAAACATTTTTATAATACTTCACACTTCAATAGAAAATATAATTCATAAAATCCACATCAAGAAAATTAAGTCGCTTTTGAGCGTACTTTTTATTCTGCTCAGGAACATTCTTCCAAATCCTTTCAGAAATCTCATCAAAACAAGCAAAATGCTTTTTATCCTCATCACAAGTCAAAGAACATAAATAATCCTCACTAAAGTCTAACCAATCTTTTAAAATATCATAATTAACTTCTCTAAAATTATTCATAATCTAAATCTTCCACCAATTAAAATTTTTACCAATAAAGATATTCTTTACAAGAATCTAAACTCTAAAATCAAATGTACTGCACTAGTTTGACAAAAATTTGATAAAATCATCTCAAAAAATGCCATAAAGATGCACCAATATTATATAAGCCAAAGATATTGTAAATAGCTAAATACCAACAAACCCTATGATTTTTACAAAAACACAAAAAACAGCCAAGCACATTTGCCTCCAAGGTCATACCACACAAATAACAAAGAACAATTAGCGCAAAAAAGCGATAACATAGTCTATAATCTAAAGCAACAATAATCCCCGTGGCATAACATAAAAATATTTATGCATATAACGTATAAAACTAAAAAGTCTAATGACAACATTAATAAAAACAAAAGTACAAATAAAAAAGATAAGAAATAAAAAATAAAAACAAAAATGTTATAGAGTTGATAAAAAATACAAAAAAAGATACAATAAAAAAGAAATATAAAAAGGAGACAAATTATATGAAAGTATTAACAATAAAACAACCATGGGCAACACTAATAATGCAAGGAGACAAGAGATTTGAATTCAGAAGTTGGCAAACAAAATATAGAGGAGAACTACTAATCCATGCAGGAAAAGGAATAGATAAAGAAGCAATGAAGAGATTAGCAAAATATATACCCAAAGAATTGCCACAAGGAAAAATATTAGGAAAAGTAACATTAGTAGACTGTGTAAAAATGAGCCCCGAATTTAAAAAGATGTTATTAAAAGAAAACAAGGATATTTATACACAAAGTGCTTTTAAAGAAAATTATGGATGGCAGGTAGAAAATATAGAAGTGTTTAAAAAACCAATAGAAGCAAAAGGAAAATTAAGTTTATGGGAATATGAAATATAAAACAGCGAACTTCGTAAAATTGCAATGATAATAAATAAAAGGAGGTCGAAGTCTATATTGGAAGAAAAAATGAAAAATAAACTAGTGCCAGATACTAATATGACAGAAGGTTTTTTAGAAGAGCATATCATAGAGCCAAAACTTAATAAAAAAGAAAATGTAAACGTAGAAGCACAGGCAATTATACAAAGCGAATATGTATATAATATAAATGTAAAGGATGAATTTTTTTCAACCTTAAGATTTGATTACAAAGGCTTCGACAACTGGTTCATAAAAAAGCAAAAAAATAAAGATAAAGCGTATATTACTAAAACAAAAGATAACAAAATTTCATCATTTTTAATGTTAAAAGAAGAAGACGAAAACGAAAATTATTCAACTTTTGAAGAACCATTTAGACCTGCTAAAAGAATAAAAGTATCAACATTTAAAGTGTCTGATAGAGGAAAGAAAATGGGCGAATGTTTTATGAAAATAATTATGAATGAAGCTAAGCAAAAAAATGTTGAAGAAATATATATAACTACTTTTAAAAAACAAAAAACGTTAATAAATTTGTTGGAACAATATGAATTTAAATTATTTACATATAAAGAGACTACAAAAAATGATGGAACAATCGAGAAAGAAGCGATATATGTTAAAAATATGAAAGAGAATAAGAGAAAATAAGAAGGGGTAGGACAAAAGAATCTAAAACTAGGAGATATAGATTAATAAAAAATGGCAAATGTAACACCCTTGTAATATTTACGTAACAAACATTTAATATTAAAACACAAAAAATCACTTGATTAAAAAGGAAAAATGTAGTATAAATAGAATAACAAAGAAGTGTAGAAAAAGCACAAAGGAGGAAAAATAATGGCAAATTTAGGAGAAGAAAACAAAGTAAACGGTGTATTTGGTGGAGTTGAATTTAATAATAACCAAGGAAATGTAAATAATGATGTTGAAAATATCCAAAATATTGAAAATGCTGGAACAATAAGAAATGAAAACTTACCAGTTAAAAAAGGATTTTGGAATAGTTTTAAAGCATTCTGGTTACAAGACATTGACTGGAACAAAGAAATAAGAGTAGAATTAACGCCATATCAACAAAAAGTTGAAGACGAAGTAAATGAATTTTTACACCAAGAAATCACATGGGAAAAAGTTCATGACTTCTTATTCCAAGAAATTTCATTTGGAAAAGCAAAATAAGGCCTAGCAATTTAGGAAAAATATCTAAGTTGATGTTTGAAAAACAATCTATTTTATATAGATTTTAAGTGAATTTGGTTGAATAAAAAAGTAAATTCCAATAGAAAAAATTTAAAAATTTAAATTAGAAA
>CAUWEX010000027.1:0-14788 GCA_963557965.1 uncultured Clostridia bacterium | reverse complement strand
GGAATGACACATTCAGCTGCTATGGCAGGAGAAATTTTAACAGGAAAAACTTTATTAGAAGCATTAAACACAGACTTAGTATGTGATGCTATTAATACAGCAATGAGAGAATTATTCTTACAAATAGTATATGGTAGAACACAAACAGCTTTCTCAGAAGGTGGACTTCCAGTAGGAGCAGGACTTGAAGATTTAGGAAAAGGTCATACATCACAAGTAGGAACAATTTATTCAAGTACATTAAAAGGACCAAGATACTTACAATTAACAGAAGGATACATAGTAGAATTAGGGTTAGATAAAGATGACCAAATTATAGGATATAAATATGTTCACATGGGAAAAATGATGGAAAACATCAAAAAAGGAATAGAACCAATGGAAGCGATAGAAAAAGCTTCTGGAACATACGGAAGATTTGATGAAGCTGTTAAGAAAATTGACCCAAGACAACAATAGAAGAAGGGATAATATGAATATTTATTTTTCAGGTTCAATTTATGGCGGAAGGCAAAAGCTCGAAGAATATAAAAAATTAGTAAATGAATTATCAAAGTTTGGAACAGTATTAAATAAAGAAGTCGCAGACGATGATGTAATTGATAATGAAATAAATGTATCAGATAATGACATATTCGAAAGCTTAGTAGAAAGAATGGATAAAGCAGACATAATTTTTGCAGAAGTAACAGTTCCATCTTTAGGAGTGGGATATGAAATCGGATATGCAGATAAATCTAACAAAAAAATAATATGTGTTTACGATAAAAATGTAACACAAAAAATTACAACAATGTTAAGAGGGAATAAAAATTTAAAAATTATTCCATATGAAGATTTAAGCGAAATAGTAAACAATTTGGAGAATATATTAAAGGAGGAAATTTAAATGGCAGTAACATTCGAAAGTTATGAAAGAAGAATAGACCAAATCAAACCAGTTATGGAAAAATACGGAATTAAAGATTTTGAAGATGCATTAAAAATATGCACAGACAAAGGTTTTAATCCATATGAAATAGTAAAAGGAGTACAACCAATTTGCTTCGAAAATGCAGCATGGGCATACACATTAGGGGCAGCAATAGCAATCAAAAAAGGATGTACAAAAGCAGCAGATGCAGCAAAAGCAATTGGTGAAGGATTACAAGCTTTTTGTATACCAGGTTCTGTTGCAGATGATAGAAAAGTTGGATTAGGACATGGAAATTTAGCTTCTATGCTATTATCAGAAGATACAAAATGTTTTGCATTTTTAGCAGGACACGAAAGTTTTGCAGCAGCTGAAGGAGCTATTGGTATTGCAAAATCAGCAAATAAAGTAAGAAAAGAACCATTAAGAGTTATCTTAAATGGATTAGGAAAAGATGCAGCTCAAGTAATTTCTAGAATTAATGGATTTACATATGTAAAAACTGAATTTGACTTCTTTACAGGAAAAGTAAAAGTAGTAGAAGAAATTTCATATTCTGATGGAGAGAGAGCAAAAGTAAGATGTTATGGAGCAAATGATGTTAGAGAAGGTGTAGCAATCATGTGGATGGAAGATGTTGATGTATCTATTACAGGAAACTCAACAAACCCAACAAGATTCCAACATCCAGTAGCAGGAACATATAAAAAAGAAAGAATAGAAGCAGGTAAAAAATATTTCTCAGTTGCTTCAGGTGGAGGAACAGGAAGAACATTACATCCAGATAATATGGCAGCTGGACCAGCTTCATATGGTATGACAGATACAATGGGAAGAATGCACTCAGATGCACAATTTGCAGGTTCTTCATCAGTGCCAGCACATGTTGAAATGATGGGATTAATCGGTATGGGAAATAACCCAATGGTTGGAGCATCAGTTGCAGTAGCAGTTGCAGTAGAAGAAGCTATGAAATAGTTGAAAAAATTGTTTTTAGAAAATATTTTAAAGTTAAATAATAAATGTGGGCAATGCTAAAATATGGTTTTGTCCACAAAATATATAAATAAAAAGAGAAAAATAAAAATTATTTTTCTCTTTTTAAAACTATTTGTCTGACTTTTTAGTATTTGTAGGTTTATTATCTTTAACAGCTTCTGCCATAGCACCTAAAGAACTTAATGCGTTTGTTGCTTCAAATGGAATAAATACTTTATTAGCTTCTCCATTTGCAACTTTTTCTAATGCTTCTAAAGATTTTAATTGAACTAATTTATCATCAGGGTTAGATTTTTTGATTGCATCATAAACCATTTGAATTTCTAAAGCCTTAGCATCTGCAACTTCTTTTATAGCTTGAGCTTCACCGGCAGCTCTTCTAATTTGAGATTCTTTGTCAGCTTCAGCCTCTAAGATAGCAGCTTGTTTTCTACCTTCTGCTATAGTAATAGCAGATTGTCTTTGAGCTTCAGCTTCAAGAATCATAGCTCTTTTATTTCTTTCTGCGTTCATCTCTTTTTCCATTGCATCTTGAACATCAGCTGGAGGGTTAATATCTTTAATTTCAACCCTATCTATTTTACAACCCCATCTGTCAGTTGCATCATCTAAAACTACACGAAGTTTGTTGTTAATACCATCTCTTGAACTAAATGTTTCGTCTAAGTCCATTTTACCAATGATATCACGAATTGTTGTGATAGCTAGATATTCGATACCTTTTTTCAAACTTTGAATTTCGTATACAGCTTTAGCAGGATCTGTAATTTGATAGAATACAACTGTATCAATTGTAATTGTAACGTTATCTCTTGTAATAACTCCTTGAGGTGGAATGTCCATTGTTTGTTGTTTTAAACTAACAACACTTCTAACATGATCTAAGAAAGGTATAATAATTGTAAGACCTGCATCTGCAACCTTATAAAATTTACCTAATCTTTCAATAACATAAACCTCAGCTTGTTTAACTATTTTGATTGACATTGTTGCCAAAACTAAGATTATAACAAGTAGTACTAATAAAAACCACATATTATTTCCTCCTTAAATTTATATAATATATATTAATATTGAAAACTTAATTAATTTGTTTAACTGTAAGTTTTACACCATTGATTTCGACAATTTCAACTTGTGTATCTTTAGCAATTATGATGTTATTTAAACTAACAGCAGACCATAATTCGCCATTTACTTTTACTTGACCAACAGATTTTATATTATCAATTTCTTGAACAACAAGACCTGTTTTACCAATCAAAGAATTGGCATTAGTTGGAATAGTTTTACTAGAAAATCTTTTTACAAAAGGTTTAGTTGCAAAAAGTAGTATTACTGAAGCGACTAAAAATACAGATGTCTGTATAAAAATGTTGTTTGTAAAGAAACTTACTATCATTGCTATAAGAGCTCCTATTCCAAACCAAAACACTAAAAATCCCATTGTAAAAAATTCTATTATTACAAAAAGTCCTGCTAAAATTAGCCATATGTACCAACTCAAAGCAATTCCTCCTTTAAATACCAACTATTACAATTATAACATAAATTAATGAAAAAATAAAGAGGTTGACGTAAAAAAACATTTTCTTATATGAAATAAAGAATATTATCAAAAACTATTTACAATAATAATTATTATGTATAAAATGGAAAATATAAAAGGAGGAGATATATATGAAAAAAATTGCCAATGTATTAAAAGTAATAATATTGATACTTCTTAGCATATTTATTCTAATTGCTATAATGTATGCTTTAGGAATAAATGACGATATTGTAAATTTTTTTAGTAAAGAAGAAACTGGAGTAGTACAAAATGAAACTGGCAAAGAAATTGCAATACAAAAAGACATTAATGTTGCATTAACAATGGATGACAAAATAGAGGAAAATACAGCATGGTGCGGAACATTCCAACTAATATGGAATGATTTAAAAAGCGAAGTTGTAAAAAAAGACATAGAATTTACACCACAATTAGAAGTGGTAGAAAATTTAAATAGAGGAAAGTTTACAACAAGCCAATTATCAGAAAGTTCATATTATAAAAAACATGGAATTCCAACACAAGAATTAAAGAAAGAAATAGAAAAAGGAATTCAAGATAAATTTGGAGAAGAAAGCGATATACTAGATAGTTTTGTTTTTGACGGAGACCCATATAAATATTTCTTGTATACTATGCTAAAGAAAGAATTTGAATTTAATAAGGAATTTGAAGAATTACCAAGTGGAAAATTTGGTGAATATAATGATATCAAATATTTTGGAATTCAATCAAAAGGCGAGAAAAGTGCAGAACTAAGAAGACAAGTAGAAGTTTTATATTATAACTCAAAAGACGATTTTGCAATAAAGTTATTAACAAAACAAAATGATGAAGTAATAATTTCTAAGGGAATAAATGGAGATACATTTGCCAATATATACGAAGAAATTAATAAAAGAAACGAAAATTATCAAGGTGATGCGACTTTTGGTGAAAGTGATATATTAAAAATTCCTAATATCGATTTTGAGCTACAAAAAGAGTTTAAAGAATTAGAAAATAAAGAATTTAAGGATATTTATGAAAATAATATGGTTATAGAAAAAGCAATGCAGACAATAGAATTTGAATTAGACAAAAAAGGCGGAAAAATAAAAAGTGAAGCAGGAATGATGGTAAATAAAGCAGCGATAATAGAACCTACTGAGCCAAGGGAATTTTTAGTAGATAATACATTTAATATATTTTTAAAAGAAAATGACAAAAATATGCCATATTTTGCAGCTAATATTCAAGATATAACGAAGTTTCAATAAATTAAAAATAATTATAGTGTATAAAAAATAAAAAAAAAGCACATAACAATAAAAAGGAGTTATGTGTGATGAATAAAAATGAAAGAAAAGAAAATAAATGTGAAGTAGGGGAAGATGCAACAAAATATGGAGAGTTTGTATCTTCCTATTTTGCATGGGTATCGTTACCAGAGCAAAAGGAAATAGTTAAAAGATTGGAGAATATAACAAAAAAAGACAATAAAACAGAAAAATAAAGAAAAAACGAGATAAAGATAGAAAAAATGAGTAAAAAAGAGAAAATGTAACAAAATAAAGGAGAGAAGGTCAAAGAAGGTCAAAAAAGGTCAAAAACAAAAGTTGCTAAAAGATAGAAAATGAATATAATAACATTATAGGTCAAAGAAAGTCAAAGACAAAACGAAGGAGGGAAATGTCATGAGAGTATCAGATATAATAGAAGAATTTATAAAAGATTTATTTGACGAAGGAAATGAAGCAATTGAAATTCAAAGAAATGAATTGGCGGAACAATTTAATTGTGTGCCATCACAAATAAATTATGTTATATCTACAAGATTTAAACCGTCGCAAGGATATTACGTAGAAAGTAGAAGAGGCGGAGGAGGGCATATAACAATAAAAAAAGTAAAAAATGATAAAGAAGATTATATTATGCATATTATAAATAATATAGGAAGCAACTTAACATCAAATGATGTAGATATACTTCTTAGCGACTTTTTATCTTATGACATAATAGGACCTAAAGAGGCAAAATTATTAAAAGTAGCAACAAGTGATAATGTTTTAAAATTATCAAGAGATATAAAAGATGAAGTCCGAGCAAGGATTTTCAAAAATATGTTATTAAATATATAGGAGGGATTTAAAATGTTATGTGAAAATTGTGGAAAAAGAGAAGCAAATGTAAGATATTCAGAAAATATAAATGGAAAGAAAAAAGAATTAAATTTATGTGAGGAATGTAGTAAAAAACTAGGAATAGGAGAAATGGATTTTAGTATGCCAATAGATTTTTCTAATTTCTTGGGAGGATTTATGGAGGATTTAGCAACTCCTGAATTTATGCCGATGTTAAATACATTAAAAGGAACCAAATGTAATAGTTGTGGTTCGACATTTGATGATATTATAAATACTGGAATGTTAGGCTGCCAAGATTGTTATGACTTTTTCGAGGACAGATTAGATCCGATAATAAGAAGATTACAAGGATCTAATAGGCATGTGGGAAGAATAGGAAAAATTATAGATAGTAAGATAGATGAGAAAAATAAAAAAGAAAGTGATGTACAAAGTGATAAAGAAAAGGTAGAAACTAAAAAAATAGAAAAATTAAAAGAACAATTAAAAAAAGCAATCAGCGAAGAAAAATACGAAGAAGCAGCAAAAATTCGTGATGAAATAAAAAGTTTAGAAAGTAAAGAATAAATATATCAAGGAGTGAAATAAATGAACTGGTATTTACAAAGTAATGAAAATTCAGATGTTGTAAAAAGCACAAGAATTAGATTTATAAGAAATATAAATGGAATGAATTTTGAATTAAACAGCCAAGAAAAAGAAGAATTAAAAAAACGTATAAAAGAAAATCTATATGCTATTGGCTATAATTTAAGATTATTAGAATTAAAAGACATGGATACAATAACTAAAAATAGTTTAGTAGAAAAAAATATAATAAGTCCTAAATTCTTAACAGAAGAAAGTCAGACAGGAGCTATTTTAATAAATGATGATGAAAATATATGTATTATGATAGGTGGAGAAAACCACTTGAGTATACAAGTATTTCAAAGTGGATTAGACTTAGAAAATACATTAAATTTAGCAATAGAAATAGAAGAAAAGATAGGTGAGATTTTAGGCTACAGTATTAGTAAAAAATATGGATATTTGACAAGAAGCTTAAATGATATAGGAACAGGATTAAAGGCATCTGTTATGGTAGAACTACCAGCACTTGCGAAAACAGGTAATTTAAGAAAAATATTAGATGCAATAAGAGACTTTAACATAAATATAGATGGAGAATACGGAAAATTATCTAAAGGTACAGGATATACGTATCAAATTTCTAATAAACAAACAATTGGAATTACGGAAAAAGAAATTATAAATAATATGAATGTAATAGCAAAAAGTTTAATAGAGCAAGAAAGACAAGCAAGAAAAATACTTGCTAAAGAAGGAATAGAGCTTGAAGATACAATTTTAAGAAGCTATGGGATTTTAACAAATTGTAAAAAGCTTTCATATGAAGAGGCAAAAGAATTATTAACAAATGTAAAAATGGGAGTGGATTTAGGCATATTAGACAAATTTACAGATAGTGAAATAAAGAAATTAGATTTATATATAAAACCAGCGAACTTACAAAAATACTATGGAGAGGAAATGGACAAAATAGAACAAGAAATAAAAAGAGCAGAGTTAGTGAGAAAATGAGGTCGGATTTTAGGTATTTTTTCTTACTTGATAGATTAAAAACCAACAGAATGGCAAGACATAAAAAAGTGAGAAAAGAAGACCTGCCACATTTTCTTAGTTGAAAGGAGTGAATGATTATGATGTATAGTTTTACAAATAGAGCTAAAAAAGCAATTGATATTGCGAGCGAACTTGCAATGGAGTTAGGACATAGTTATATTGGTACAGAACATATTTTATATGGGTTGGCAAAAGAAGGAAGCGGAGTTGCTGCAAAGGTTATTTCAGATCAAGAAATTGAACCAGATATGATAATTGATAAAATCGTTGAATTAGTAGGGAACGAAGCTCCTATTGATGGAACACTTGGTTTTACACCACGAAGTAAGAGAGTAATTGAAAACGCTTTTATAGAGGCTAGAAAATTAGGATATAACTATATAGGAACAGAACATATTTTAATGGGAATTCTAAGAGAAGGTGATAGTATTGCAGCAAGAATTCTATTAGAATTAGACGTCAATATTCCAAAATTATATAATGAAATAATAAGAATAATTAATGAAGGAGAAAATTATACCAAAGAGGCAAGTGGTAGTAAAAATGCCAAAAAAAGAGGAAGCTATAACTCTACTCCAACATTAAATCAATTTGGAACAGATTTAACATCGAAAGCAGAAGAAGGAAAACTAGACCCAATTATAGGAAGAAAAGATGAGATAGAAAGAGTTATACAAATTTTATCAAGAAGAACGAAAAATAACCCATGTTTAATTGGAGAACCTGGAGTTGGTAAAACAGCAGCAGTTGAAGGGTTAGCACAAAAAATAGTTTCAGGAGATGTACCTGAAATATTAAAAGATAAAAGAGTTGTAACAATGGATATTTCAGGAATGATAGCAGGAAGTAAATATAGAGGAGACTTTGAAGAAAGAATAAAAAAAGCATTAGATGAAGTAAAAAAAGCAGGAGATATAATTTTATTTATTGATGAAATTCATACAATAGTTGGAGCAGGAGCTGCCGAAGGAGCAATGGATGCTGCGAATATTTTAAAACCATTGCTTGCAAGAGGCGAAATTCAATTAATTGGAGCAACAACTTTAAATGAATATAGAAAATATATAGAAAAAGATGCGGCACTAGAAAGGAGATTTAGCCCTGTTACAGTAAATGAACCAAGCGAAAAAGACACCATTAAAATTTTAAAAGGAATTCGTGATAAATATGAAGCACATCATGGAGTAACAATTTCTGATGAGGCAATTGAAGCGGCTGTAAAAATGTCTGTAAGATATATAAATGATAGATATTTACCAGATAAAGCAATAGACTTAATTGACGAAGCATCTTCACGCGCTAAATTAAAATCATATACAGAGCCAGATAGTTTAAAGAAATTATCAGAAGAAATTGAGGAAGTTGAAAAAGACAAGGAAGAAGCTGTTAGAATTCAAAAATTTGAAAAAGCTGCTTCACTAAGGGACAAACAAAAAGAACTAAAAGCAAAATATGAAAAAGAGCAAAAAAAATGGAAAAATAAAAATAGCAAAGAGCATATAAATATAACAGAAGAAAATATTGCCGAAGTAATAAGTAATTGGACTGGAATTCCAGCAAAAAAGATAACAGAAGATGAAAACACAAGATTAAAACAACTTGAAAAAACTCTTCATGAAAGAGTAATAGGACAAAATGAAGCTGTGGAAGCTGTAGCTAAGGCAATAAGAAGAGGAAGAGTAGGATTAAAAGACCCTAAAAGACCAATAGGTTCATTTCTATTTTTAGGACCTACAGGAGTGGGTAAAACAGAACTTTCAAAAGCACTTGCAGAGAGCTTGTTTGGAGACCAAGATGCAATGATAAGGGTAGATATGTCAGAATACATGGAACCACATTCTGTATCTAAATTAATTGGTTCACCTCCAGGGTATGTAGGATTTGATGAAGGAGGACAATTAACAGAAAAAATAAGAAGAAAACCATATTCTGTAATCTTATTCGATGAAATTGAAAAAGCCCATCCTGATGTAATGAATATGTTACTTCAAATTCTTGAAGATGGAAGATTAACAGATAGCCAAGGAAGAACAGTAAATTTTAAAAATACGGTTATAATAATGACTTCAAACATTGGTGCAAGGTTAATTACAGATAAAAAGACATTGGGATTTACTAAAGTTAATGGTGGAGAACAAAGTAAAATAGCAGAAAAAGAATATGAAAATACTAAAAAAGAAGTTATGGAAGCTCTAAAAAAAGAGCTAAGACCAGAATTTATAAATCGTATAGATGAAATAATTGTATTCCATAAATTAACTGATGCTGAGATAAATCAAATTATAGATATTATGCTAAAAGAGGTAAAAAGCAGATTAGAAATGCAAAAAATCAAAATAGAGTTAAAACCAGAAGTAAAAGAACTAATTGCAAGTAAAGGAATAGACAAAAATTTTGGTGCAAGACCATTAAGAAGAACGATACAAAGCGTATTAGAAGATAGACTTGCAGAAGAGATTTTAGATGGTAATATTTTAAGAGGGAAAACCGCTAAAATAGGTGTTAAAGACGGCAAGGTTATAGTTGAAAAAAGTTGACAAATGGCTAAAAAAGGTATATAATTATTGAGATTTTAGTGAGAAACTAAAATCTCTTTTTCTGACCCAAAAAAGAGATTTTAACCAAATTTATAAAAAGAGGGGTAATAAAATGAATAACAAAAATATTAGAAACATAGCAATAATTGCACACGTAGACCATGGAAAAACAACTTTGGTAGATGCGCTATTAAAACAAAGTCATGTATTTAGAGAAAATGAAGTAGTACAAGATAGAGTAATGGACTCAAATGATATAGAAAAAGAAAGAGGAATAACAATTCTTTCTAAAAATACATCAGTAATGTATAATGATGTAAAAATAAATATTGTAGATACACCAGGACATGCAGACTTCGGAGGAGAAGTAGAAAGAGTGCTAAAAACAGTTGATGGAGTGCTTTTATTAGTTGATGCCTTTGAAGGTGCGATGCCTCAAACAAGAGAAGTGTTAAAAAAATCATTAGCATTAGGATTAAAACCAATAGTAGTAATTAATAAAATAGATAGACCAGGAGCAACACCTGAAAAAGTTGTAGACCAAGTAATAGAACTATTTATTGAATTAGATGCATCTGATGAACAATTAGAATTCCCAGTTGTATATGCATCAGCCAAAAACGGAATTGCCAAAATGGATTTAAATGAAGAAACTGATAATTTACATTGTTTATTTGAAACAATAGTAAACACAATAGAACCACCAAAATGTGATGAGGAAGGACCAGCACAAATGCTTGTATCTAACATAGATTATGATGATTATGTTGGAAGAATAGCAGTAGGAAGAGTAGAAAGAGGTTCAATAAAAGTTGGTATGCCAGTTGCAATATGTGGAAAAGAAGATAAAGTAACTCAAGGAAAGATTGCAAAAGTATATACACATGTAGGATTAAACAAAGTAGAAGTAGAAGAAGGAAAAGCAGGAGACATAATAGAACTTGCAGGACTTCCTGATATTAATATAGGAGATACTATATGCGATTTTAATAATCCTGAAAAAATACCATTTGTAGATATAGATGAACCAACTGTTTCTATGACATTTAGTGTTAATAATGGACCATTTGCAGGAAAAGAAGGGAAATTCATAACATCAAGACATATTCGTGATAGATTATTTAAAGAACTAGAAAGAAATGTATCTTTAAGAGTAAAAGAAACAGATTCAGCAGACTCATTTGAAGTATCAGGAAGAGGAGAATTACACTTATCTGTATTGATTGAAACAATGAGAAGAGAAGGGTTTGAACTTTTAGTATCACGTCCAAGAGTTATTTTTAAAGAAATTGATGGAGTTAAATGTGAACCAATTGAAGATTTAGTTGTAAATGTACCTGATGACTGCGTGGGAAATGTTATAGAAAAATTAGGTAGAAGAAAAGCTGAAATGACTAATATGGAACCAGCAGAAGCAGGACATACAAAAATTGCATTTAAAATACCAGCTAGAGGACTAATTGGATATAGAACAGAATTTTTAACAGACACAAAAGGTGTGGGAACAATGAACCACATATTCAATTCATATGAGCCATATAAAGGAGATATCCAAGCTCGTGTTAGAGGAACAATAGTAGCATTTGAAGCAGGAAAATCTATAACATATGGGCTATATAATGCTCAAGATAAAGGAGATTTATTTATAGGACCTGGTGTAGACGTATATGAAGGAATGATTGTAGGTCTTAATTCAAGAGGGGAAGATTTAAGTATAAATGTATGCAAAGAAAAACATTTAACAAATACTAGAGCTTCTGGTTCAGATGAAGCACTTCGTTTAGTTCCACCAATCCAAATGTCTTTGGAAGCTGCAATAGAATTTATTCAAGATGATGAGTTAGTAGAAGTAACACCACAATCAATAAGATTGAGAAAGAAAATACTAGATACAAAAGAAAGAGAAAGAGCAGCGAGAAGAAAATAATTAAAAATTTAGATTGTTTTTCATGATGGATATGTTACTTATGGGTATATTTAGGAAGGAAAAGACAAATTATGAATAAAGCGGAATTAATGAAAATAAAAGAAAAAGCATTAGAAGAGCATATTCCCATTATAATGGACGATACATTAGAAGTAATGGAAAAATATTTAAAAGAAGAAAAGCCAACAAGTATCTTAGAAATAGGAACAGCTGTTGGCTATTCCGCTATATGCTTTTCAGAATTTTTAGCAGAAAATGGAGAAATTGATACAATAGAACGAGAAGCAGATAGGGTAAAAGAAGCTAAAGAAAACATACAAAAAGCAGAAGTAGATAAGAAAATAAATATCTATGAAGGTGATGCAGTGGAAATATTACCAACATTAGATAAAAAATATGATGTTGTATTTATAGATGCAGCAAAGGGAAAATATCCATTTTTCTTAAAAGAGGCGTTAAGAATGTTGAAAATAGGGGGATATATATTTGCTGATAATATATTATATAAGGGATATGTAATGAGTGATTATAACAAACATAAACAACGTACAGCTGTAAGAAATTTGAGAGAATACATAAAAGAGGTAACAGAAAATCCAAACCTAGAAACAGAAATATTAGAAGTAGGAGATGGATTAGCAATAACAAGAATGTCAAATTAAAACAAAATAGAAAAAGGAGAAATAAAAGGATGAAAAAACCAGAATTGCTAGCACCAGCGGGATCTTTTGAAAAAGCTAAAATAGCATTTTTATATGGAGCAGATGCAGTATATGCAGGAACATCATCATTATCTCTTAGAACAAGGGCAGATATGCAAAATGATGATTTAGAAAATACAATTAAATATGCACATAGTATTGGAAAAAAAGTCTATGTTACATTAAATATTTTTGCATGGGACGATAAATATGAAGAAATAATAGAAATGGCAAAAAAATTAGAAGAATTAAAACCTGATGGAATTATAGCAGCAGATGGCGGAGTTATGGAAATTTTAAAAAAATATGCTCCAAGTGTAAAAATAAATGTAAGTACTCAAGCTAATATTGTTAGTCTTCACTCTGCAAATTTTTGGTATAAAAATGGAGCAACTAGAATGATTATGGCAAGAGAAATGAACAAAGAACAATTAAAATATATAATGAAAAATAAGCCAGAAGATATGGAAGTTGAAATCTTTGTTCATGGAGCAATATGTTTTGCTTTTTCTGGAAGATGCTTTTTAAGTGATTTTATGTCTTGCAGGAGTGCCAATTTAGGAGATTGCGCTCAAAGCTGTAGATGGTCATATAATTTATATGCTGAAGAAAAAAACAATCCAGGAGAATATATGCCAATAGAAACTAGTGAATATGGAACAAGTATATTTTCATCAAAAGATTTGTGTTTAATAAAAGAAATTCCAGAAATTATTGATATGGGAGTAGACAGTTTAAAAATAGAAGGCAGATTAAAAACTGAATATTATTTAGCAAGTGTTATAAATGCATATAGAAATGCAATTGATGATTATGAAAAAGATCCTCAAAATTATGATTATACTAAATATTTAAATGAATTAGAAAAAGTAAAAACAAGGGGACTAACAACATTTTATTTTAATGATAGAAATAACAAAGACATCCAAGAATATGCAGGTAGACAATATAATGAACAATATGAATTTGGAGCTAAAGTAATTGAAGGACAAGAAGAAATAGCAACAGTAGAAATTAGAAATAAACTATCAGTAGGAGATACATTAGAAATTTTAGTGCCAAATGAAATAACACCAGTAGAATTTAAAATAGAAAACTTATATGATGTTGAAACAAATGAAGAGATAGAAGCTATAAGCCCAGGAGTAAAAGGACAACAAGTAAAAATTAAACTTCCTATAAAATGTGAAAAAGATTGGATAATAAGAAGAAAGAAATAATAATAAAAATAAATAGCGATAACCAAAAAGAGAGTTCAATATGAACTCTCTTTTTGGTTATAAGTAGTAATGGTCAATACTAATACAGGCGAAGCGGGCCAGCAGACGAACCAAGGGAATTGGAATCTACAAAAATCACAGGTTTAATAAAATAAGACTGTGAAAGTTCAAGTAAAGGAGCACCATTAGTTGATTGATTATTGGATATAAACAAATTGCTGTTCATACGAAAATATCCGTTATCAAATGCTCCTACTGAAAAACGAAGAGTTGACCAATCGTTTTCAGGATTTTCAAAAGGTAATGCAATCCTTGATGCTAGCCAGTAACATCCAATCTTCTCTTTCATGAATGGAATAAGCCTAGAATCTGCAAATTTTTCTTCACCAGAGCAATTAGTGATCCAAGTAGGATATTCCTTGGTTGAACCAGGTTCCTCATAAGTATGTTTGAGCATATAACTCTCAGGAGTATATTCATTTTCTCCAAATTTATAATGAAGAGTTTCAACCCAAGAATTATTTCCAATCAAATCGGAATACATAATACTACGTGCTTGGACAACTCCTGGACGAGAAAAAAGTGTATTGCATATACTATTTAGAATGTTAAGACCTCCTACAAAACCTCGAGCACCATGTAAAGTAAGAGATATGCATTCCAATCCTTCTTTTTTGTAAAGGGGCTCTTCAGGAATAACAGCTAAATACAACTTGTTATTTATTCTGATAGTCCCATCAATAATTGAAGGTATAAGAGAGGGCAAATCCTTAGAGTAAAAGTGCTGAAGAGGAGCATCAGGGTTTCCACCATCAGTGGATGCGTGCTTGCCAAAAGGAACCTTGAACCTAACCCGATTTGTCTTAAGTTTAAAACGCCTGCAGAGATTGCTTGCTGACCATTGGGTGTAACAGTCAAATGTTTCGGCCTTATACACCATACATTTCTTATCCATTGAAATCCTTTCTTCTAGTACACTAAAAGACTTAATACGATGTGAAATAACCACATATACTAAATTATAGCAGAAATGTGGGAATAAGTCAATTTATGTAAAGTATTCTACCTTTTATGAAATTTTATTCATTAAAAATTTTTAATCTCAAAAAATTCAGAAGTAGAGTAAAAATAAAAGAAAGACCAACTATAAAAAGTCAAGTAATATTTTGAAAAAATAAAAAAATTTT
>CAUWEX010000026.1:0-14910 GCA_963557965.1 uncultured Clostridia bacterium | reverse complement strand
ACAAAAAAATCTAGTGGTGGTTTTTAATTCCACACACCAGATTATACACCATCAAATTGAATAGGAAACTTAACGATTTTAAGCGTTAAGTAGGAATTTTCCAAAAACATTCAAGAAGGTTTACCTTCTTGGTATGTTAAGGGAAAATTCCACTAACGTGGCGTTTTTTGTGCTTTTCAAGACACAAAAAACGTCAGGAAGGTGGTGATTTTTAATGGGATTTTGTGAAATGATAGAAAAATTACAAGAAAGAAACAAAGGGAAAATAGTATTGTGTAGAAATGGTAATTTTTATATAGCAATAGGAAAAGATGCAATAGCATTAAATAATATACTAAATTTTAAATTAACATGCTTCAAACCTCAACAAGTATGTAAAGTAGGATTTCCTAAAAATGCACTAGAAAAATACATAAAATTATTAGCAGATAAAAATTATAGCTTTGTGATATATGACTTTAATTCGGAAAAAGCAGAATTAAGTAAGATATGTGAAGTAATTGGAAAGTATAAAAATGAAGAAATAATATCTAATAAATGCTATATGTGCCCAAGCAAACTATATGACAATGTAAAAAAAGATAAATATATATTAGCAATAGAAAAATTATTGGAAAGAGAAGAAAAGAAAGATGGAAAATAAAAAAGAGAATAAATTGCAGTTAATACCTAAAGCAGAAAACTATTGTGCATATATTATAAACTTAATAATAAAATTACCAAGAACAGAAAAATTTAGTATAGGAACAGAATATAAAAAAAGTTTATATGAAATGTTAAATCAAATTATGTATCTTAATAAAATAGATAAAAACAATGTAAGTAAAACATTAAACATATTAAATAATATAGATGCAGAACTTATGACACAACGAATTTTCCTAAGAATTATGAAAAATAATAAATGGATAGACGAAAAGAAATTTAAGGTAGCTATGGAATTAATATACGAAATAGGAAAAATATTAGGAGGACTAATAAAATTTTATGCCAAAAACAATAAGAAATAAATATTATGAATATTTAACATATGAAAAACTAATGGAGGCACATATAAAATCCAGAAAAGGAAAGGGTAATAGAAAAGTCAAGATACATATATATACATGGAATATTAAAAACAAAAGGGCAAATAGAAATAAAAGAAATAGAATTTGTATAAAAATGCCAAAAGAGTACATACTAAAAGAAGGAGGAACAATATGGAAGAAAATAATAAAAAACAATTACAAAATAAAGATATAATACAATTATTATATTATATGCAAGAGGAGGAAATAGATAATATAATCAAAAAGTGTAACATGAAAATAAAAGATGAATTAAAAACAATAAACATAGAAAATGTAATAGGATACTCAGAAAACCCTAGGGAAGTAAGAGAAATATTTAAAGACATAGAAGATAATTACAACATAAAAATAAATAAATATAACGAAGAGTTATACAAAACAGGATTTATTGATGGAGCAAACTTAATGATAAATCTTTTATACAAATAATTTGAATAGAGAATAAAATAGAAAATTTGACATATAATAAAATATATGTTAACATATATTTAGCTTAAGCAAAAAACTGTTCAAAATAGTTTAAATAAAGACTAGGTGTGCATACCTAGTCTTTTGCCTTTTAGTCTTTATCATCAAACTTACCTAAAATTAGATAAACAATAAATAAAGCCATAAGTTTTATGATACTGTTCAAAATAGTACCTCCTTCCTACCTTTGGGCGAAAGGCAAAATAAATATATACTATAGATGTTATTTTGTCAAATATAGTTTTTATGGAAATTCTTCAGGTCTCCTTAAATTTATACTAAATAGAATTGGAAAATACACAAGAAAATCCCATGTTTTTAGCCAATTTTACTTGCATATTTTAGCTAGTTTTAGTATAATACAGATGTAGAAAAAACAAGGAAAAGAGGGAGAAACATGGAAGAAAGACCAGAAAGAAATGACGGAAAAATAATCGAAAGAGATATCGAAAAAGAAATGAGAACAGCATATATAGATTATGCCATGAGCGTTATCGTTTCTCGTGCACTTCCAGATGTAAGAGATGGTTTAAAACCAGTGCATAGAAGAATTTTATATGCTATGCATGAAGATGGAATTACTGCAGACAAGCCATACAGAAAATGTGCTAATACAGTAGGTTCCGTACTTGGTAGATACCATCCACATGGAGATAGTTCAGTATATGATGCTATGGTTAGAATGGCGCAAGACTTCTCTATGAGATACATGTTAATTGATGGACACGGTAACTTTGGATCTGTCGATGGAGACGGAGCTGCCGCAATGAGGTACACAGAAGCAAGAATGGCAAAAATATCTGCATATATGCTATCAGATATAGAAAAAAACACTGTAAACTTCATGCCAAACTATGACGACAGATTACAAGAACCAACTGTACTTCCAACAAGAATACCTGCACTTCTAATAAATGGTTCATCAGGAATTGCTGTAGGTATGGCAACAAATATACCACCACACAATTTAAACGAAGTAATTGACGGAATTATTAAAATAATAGATGAGGACGAAGTTACTGACGAAGATTTAATGGGTGTTATAAAAGGACCTGATTTCCCAACAGAAGGACTTATTTTAGGAAGAGAAGGAATAAAACAAGCATATACAACAGGTAGAGGAAAAATCACTTTAAGAGCAGAAACTGAAATAGAAGAAATGAGTGGAAATAGACAAAGAATTATAGTTTCTTCATTACCATATCAAGTAAATAAAGCTAACTTAATTAAAGCAATATCAGATTTATCAAAAGATAAGAAAATCGAAGGAATTTCTGAATGTAGAGACGAATCAGATAGAAAAGATAGAGTAAGAGTTGTAATTGAATTAAAAAGAGATGCAAGACCACAAGTTGTATTAAACCAATTATTTAAACATACTCAAATGCAAACAACATTTGGAATTATAATGCTTGCATTAGTAAATGGGGAACCAAAAATCTTAACATTAAGAGAATGTTTAAATTGCTTTATAGACCACAGAAAAGATGTAATTTTAAGAAGAACTAAATTCGAATTAGATAAAGCATTAGCAAGAGCTCACATATTAGAAGGATTAAGAATTGCTATAGACTATATTGATGAAGTTATACAAATAATTCGTTCTTCATATGATGATGCAAAAGAAAGATTAATGGAAAGATTTGGACTATCTGAAATACAAGCACAAGCAATCTTAGACATGAGATTAAAAACATTATCAGGTTTACAACGTGAAAAAATAGAAGAAGAATACAAGCAATTAATGGAATTAATCGAACATTTAAGAGCAATATTAGCTAGTGAACAATTAGTTTTTGATATCATTAAAGAAGAATTATTAGAAATAAAAGAAAAATTTGGAGATGAAAGAAAAACTAAAATCGTTGCAGCAGAAGGCGAAATCGATGTAGAAGATCTAATAAAAGAAGAACAATGTGTTGTAGCATTAACTCATTTTGGATATATCAAAAGAATGCCAATAGATACATATAGAAGCCAAAGACGTGGAGGAAAAGGAATTACGGGAATTGCAACACGTGAAAATGACTTTGTAAAACAAATATTTACAGCATCTACACATGATACAATTTTATTTTTCACAAACAAAGGTAAATTATACAGATTACGTGGATATGAAATTCCTGAAGCAGGAAGAACAGCTAAAGGAACAGCAATTGTAAACTTATTAAACCTAGAAGCAGGAGAAAAAGTATCAGCAGTTATACCAATTCAAAACTTTGCAGAAGGTAAATACCTACTTATGGCAACAAAAAATGGTCTAATTAAGAAAACTGCATTAAAAGAATATGACACAACAAGAAAAAATGGATTACAAGGAATTGCCTTAAAAAATGAGGACGAACTAATTGGTGTACGTTTAACAGACGGAGAGGACAATGTAGTTCTAGTAACTAGAAATGGATTATGTATTACATTTGATGAAAAAGATGTACGTCCAATGGGTAGAGTTTCACAAGGTGTTATTGGAATTAGACTAGATGAAGACGACGAAGTTATTGGAATGGAATCAGTTATAGCAGGAGGTCAAGCAACATTACTTGCAATTACTGAAAATGGATTTGGTAAAAGAACAGAACTTGAAGAATATAGAGTACAAAAAAGAGGCGGAAGAGGAGTAATTACTTATAAAATTACACCAAAAACAGGAAAATTAGTAGGAGTAAGAATTGCAACAGAAGAAGATGATGTTATGCTAATAACAGACTCAGGAACAATAATAAGAATTAATGTAAAAGATGTAAGTATACTTGGAAGATCAACACAAGGAGTTACTTTAATGAGAACAAGTGATGGTGGAAAAGTAGTAAGCATGGAAACATTAACACCAGATATAAAAGAATAATATCAAAATAAAAGCAAACTAGTTAATTCTAGTTTGCTTTTATTTTGAAACGCAAGTCTTTACCAAAAAATCTATAAATATCATAATATCCAATTATACGAGAACCGATACGCTCTTCATAAATTTTAAAAATATCATTAATATCTAAATTCGTAGAAATAATTGTTTTAGTAGATTTACTATTAAAATTTAAAATTCTAGTATTTAAAATAGTAAATAATTCACTAAGCTTCATACTATTTAAACTTTCTGTTCCTAAATCATCAATAATTAATAAATCACAATTTAAAACTGAACTATAAATATCATCTAAGTTATTTTTAGATTTACTCATCTTGTAATTTATTACGCTTTCAAGCAATAAAGGTGCTGTTTGATATAAAACAGTTTTACCTTTTTTTAGCAATTCTGCGGCAATACAATTTGACATAAAAGTCTTACCGTAAACCAGTATTGCCTGTAAAAAGTAAATTCTTTTGATTTACATCGTCAAAATTATTAACAAAATCTTCACATTTTTGTTTTATATTTAAAATATTTTTTCTAGGTGAAATATTAAAACGAAACTTTGCAACATCAACTTCATCAGAAAAAATATTAGGGTTAAAAGTAGAAAAATTTTCTTGTTTTAAATTAGACATATTAGATTTATTAAATGAATAATCTAATAATTTTTGTTTTAAACAATTACACATAACTAAATTATATCCACCATCTGAAACATAACCAGTATCTTTGCACATTGTACATTGATATTGAGGTGTTAAATAATCAGAAGGTAAATGTAATTCTTGTAAAATTTGAGATTTTTCTACTTTTAAATTATTTACTTTTTCTTGTAATTCATGTTTAAGGCTATCATTACCACTTTGCAGAATACTCTTGGCTGTAAAGATAGCAAACTTATTTAAATCATCCTCAATTTGTTTTAATCTAGGAACATTATCATAAAGTTCTTGTTTTCGTTTCTCTAAATTTAATTCTGCTTGTAATTTTTTTTGCGAATATTCTTTTAATAAAGAATTTAAAATTTCATCAGACATTTAGTCCTCCTTATTAACATTATTAGCATAAAGAAAATCCAAATTATCATATTTACGTTGTTCATAATTTGCTTTATGCACTTGTGCTTTTAATTCTTTAGTATTCTTTTCTTGTTTTTTTCTTTGCTCTAAAAATGCATTAATCTCAGAAGGTGTTTTTAATTTACGTTCGTGCCAATCAGTAATTATATTATTAATATATTCAAAAGTAGGGTTTTGTTTAAAAGTAGTTCTTTTAAGTGCAATTTCTATGATACTCATATCATAACCATAATTTGAAACCCAATTTTCAATATATGCTTCTTCATATTGTGTTAAACCATTATATTTTCCAAGTTTTTTGGCAATAGATTTTTTAAGTTTATTTAAATATTCTTGTTGTTCATAATAATTATCCAAATCATTATATGTTTTAATTTTATTAGAAGCCCATGCTTCAGCAACAGTTTGAACGTAATTTCTGTGTAAAGCACTTCTTTTATAACAATAATCAAAAAGAGCAATCATAACTTGTTCATCAAAACAATATTTTCTAAACCATAAATCAATATCATTATACCATGAAGGTCCCATAATTCCTTGGAAATATGTATTATTAATATGTTCAATAACTTTTGTTCTTGCCTTATTTTTTGCTGTTTGCTCAATTTTTTCTTTTGACAAACTTAAATTAGGTGAGTATAAGTTATGAAGAGTTACTTCTTGTAAATCTACAATAATATAACCATTAGACTTTTTAGTAACTAAGCCATGCTCTTCTAAAAATTTCATGCCATCATTAATAGACTTTAGTGGTATATTTAATTTTTTTGATAAATCAGTTAACTTAACATCTTTATTATATTTAGATAAAAATATTAAATATAAATAGATTTTTAAATAATCACCAGGAAGTTCTGATAAATGTTCTGAAAAAAATATATCAGGAATGGCTGTTTCTGAAAATAAAAGTGGCTTTTCATTTTGTTCTAATTTCATTATAATCTCTCCTAATTAATAATTGTTTGTAAAACAAATTATAACTTTTTTAAACAAAAAATTCAAGCTCTATAAAAATATAATTTTTGTTTAACAATAAATTTGAATAAGTATTTTATAACATCAATTATATTTTCACCATGGAAGCCAGAAAAACTAAAAAGAAGTAGGGGAAAACATAAACTAATAAATACAGTAATTTTTAAATTTATAGATTTAAAAAATATATTAACAAAAATAAACACAATTATATACCAAACTAAATTAACAAAAGCAGTTTGATAATCAATAATACCAAGTATTTTATTTTTAAAATGATAATTTTGTGGAAATATAAATTTCAATTAGCAATAAAACCTCCTTAATTATTTTTTAAAACTTCCAAAACTTTTCACAGTTTGTGTAATATTTGTGGAAACTCCACCTATAAATTCACGTACAAAAGAATTTGCTTTTATTAAAGTATAAATTCCACCAACATATATGAACTTATTAAATAAATTTGATGCGGTAAAGTCCAAAGAAAACAATATTAATAAAACTAAAGACACAATAATTTGTATAAATAGCAAAGAAAACAAATTACGAAGCCACGATTTAAAGAACCATGAAGTAGAGTCTAAGCTAAGTGATAGAAATGCAAAAGGAGCAAGTAAAACAAAAACTTTTATCATAATATATCTAAAAGAATACGAAAAAACTAAATTCAGCAAAGATAAACTTAATGTGCTTTTTATTAATCCATCAATAGAGAAAATATTTAGGGAAGATGTATCGATTGAAACATTAGTGTTAATTGTGTTAATTAATTCTGAAAAGCTAATATTTTTATTAAATAAATGTTGACCCAAACTCCTAATAGCAAGAGAAATATTGGAATTTAGGTCCAACATAATTTGAACAATAAAAAATGAAAAATTCATACAAATTCCAAAAATAACAATTTTAATAAGAAAACTAAAAGGTGAATCTACCTTGTGATATGTAACATGTGAAATTAAATATCTAGTAGCGTAATATATAATAAATCCTAAAAGCAAAGAGTTTGCAATTAAAAGAATTCCATTGGATGTAGAAGTTCCAAAAATATTTTCAAAATTTTTATCAGTTAAAATATCAGAATTAATGAAAGTTATTTTATCTAAAACAGAATATAAATTATTATCAATAGAGGCAAAAAGCGTTTCAAAAATACTATTAATAGTATCTATAATTATTTGAGTAATATTTTGTTGGTTTTCCAATACAACCTCCTTAAGCAATTAAAGATTTAATAGCAGATAAAATTAAATTAATAGCTAATATAAAAGCATACGAAAATAAGGAGCCCTTAATAATCTTTTTACCCATGCGTATTTTTTCTTCATCGCCAAAGCTAAACTTTTTCATAAAAACTCCACTACCAACAGCAACAGCTGCAGCAGGAGTTGCAATTTTTAAAAGCCAACTTTCGATACTTTCAAAAGCGGAATTTATTTTGCCAACTATTTCGGGTTCACCCCAAGCATAGCTAAAACCTGTAAAACAAAACAACAATATATAAATAAAAATAGTAGAAAAAACTATATAAAAAATTTTTTTTTGAATTATCATATATTTCATTCCTTTAAAATATTTAGATTTTAGGAAAATCTATAAACCATATTTTTCTTTAAAATGAGGAAACATTTTTAACTTTTGTGGAGTAAAAATCTTGTTTCCATCAGATAAAAACGTAAGAGCGGTAAAAGTTTCAAGATTTTGAGTAAAAAAGTTAGAGTCATAAATAAAATCATTTTGAAGATATGTGCTATAAGTTTCAGAAATATTAGAATTTTGAGAATTTAAAGTATTAGTAATATAACTAAAATTTGTTTCTCTTGCACTTTCTGAAATACTTGTGGAAATCTTTTCTTTGTCCTCCTTTCCAAGTTGTTTTTGAGCTTCTTCAATGGTAAAAATATCATCTGTTCGAAACCATATTTTATTAATTAAGTTTTGAACAATAACTTTAACAGTTGCTTCGTCATGCAATGTGGTTTTTAAAGACGAATAACTTTGAGTACTTACAATATTTATACATTTAGCTTCTCTGCTTAAAGAAAAGAATTCACTATCTGTTTTGGTTGCGAATTTGTCATATTCATCACATATAAAAGCTGATGTATTAACGTTATTTTTAGCAAGATGTGCCATAACTTCAGCTTGAAAGTCTAACTTTAAATATGCTGCAATAATTTTTGACAAATTTGTATATTCAAAAATATTCATATTTAAAACAACAATTTTTCCTAAAGATAAAACTTCATCAAATCCAGTAAAAGTAAGCTTATTTTTAGGTGAACAAAAAGTATTCATAACATCATAGTCAGACACAAAAGTACCAGTAATTCTAGTGATTTCAGAAATTAATATTCCTTTGGTTCTATTATCTAAATTAAGAAATTCTTTTTCGAAAAAATTTAAACTTGCATTTAATTCATAAATTTGTTTATGGCTAAGCTTCCCCAAAATAAATAAATCTCTCAAAATTTTAATTTTTTCCTTATAATAATCAGGCTCAGTAACGAGTTTATGAATTTCAAGAAAAGTAACATAGCCTTTATTATATAATCTACAAAGTTTAATACATTCGCATAAAATATCCTCTGCTTTATCTAGCCAGTAAGATTCTGAATTATTTTCAGAAAAAAGAAGCAATATAGTTTTTAATCTATTGGCCAAAACTTTAGCCTTTAAGTGGGGTTTATGCAAGGGGTTATAAAAAACTTTTGAATGTAATTCCAAAACGATTAAATCTTTAGCCAAACCGAAATTATTAGCATAATTTTGTACTTGTTTATAGTAATTACCTTTGACATCTAAAATTAGCATACCAATTTTTTTGTTGGGATTTTTTGAATTAAATTGCAATAATTGACGAGTAAAAGGATACATGGCACTTGATGTCTTGCCTGAGCCTATTGTTCCAGTAATTAAAAAATTTTGAAATAAACCGCTTTCTGGAATATAAACTGTGCTTTTTAAATCTTCAGTTTGACCAATTTTTAACTGTAAAAGATTAGGGGCATTTTTTAGATTTTTAGGGTAAGAATTTAGGGATACATCATTTTTGGAATTATTAAATTTTGATCTTAAATTTTTTATAATAGAAAAAAGTTTTAAAAGAATTCTTGTATAAAGGAAATTTCCGATTAAAAAATTAGAAAACATTGAAATAAAAATATAAGTTGTTTTTATTAGCTTCCATAAATCGGGGTTTTTTGAACAAATGTCAAAAGGGTGAATACCATATGGAATAATAATTTCCTCAGCTACATAAATTGGATATATAATCCTAAAAAGTATAATGCTAGAAATTAGCATAAAAAATAATGAAAAAAGAATACTTTTTTTTCGCACTAAAATATAATACCTCCTTAAAAGTATTTTTTCTTTATCTGTAATTTTGCACCTTGCTTATTATGGAAAAAAATAATATCAAAAAAAGTGTAAAATGAATATAAAGTGATAAAAAAATAAATAATAAATGTGATGAAATAAAAATCAATTAATCTAGAAATAATATCACCGCCTTACGATGAATGCATCATACAACATTTTTTTATCTTTGTCTATACTTTTTTGAAAAAATATGTTAAAATATTTATTGATAATTTACAAAAACCTATAAAAATTAGGGGTTTTGAAAATAAAAATTTATATTTTAAAAGATTGGAGGACAATATGGAATTTAATAGAAATACAAGAATAGGAGAAATTTTAGAAAAAGCTCCTGAAAAAGCAGATATATTACTTGAAGTAGGAATGCATTGCTTAGGATGTCCAGCATCACAAATGGAAACATTAGAAGAAGCTTGTGCAGTACATGGAATTGATGTAGAAGAAGTTGTAAAAATGCTAAATAAATAGCAAAAATATCAAAAAATATAAAAAATTATAAAAAAAAACAAAATTTTTTCACAAATGTATTGACATTTGTGAAAAAATATTGTAATATAAGAAAGCATTGTGGTTGCACTAAAATTTGGGCCATTAGCTCAGGTGGTAGAGCACTTGACTTTTAATCAAGTTGTCCCGCGTTCGAGTCGCGGATAGCTCACCAAAAGAACTAAATAATTTGAAATAATTATTTAGTTCTTTATATATAAGGCCCGTTGGTCAAGCGGTTAAGACACCGCCCTTTCACGGCGGAGACATGGGTTCGATTCCCGTACGGGTCACCACAATTTAATTTAATATGCCACTTTAGCTCAGCTGGCCAGAGCATCGCACTTGTAATGCGAGGGTCCCCAGTTCGAATCTGGGAAGTGGCTCCATACAAGGTCATTAGTCTTGCACCAGCTTGATTGATGGCTTTTTTTGTACAAGGAGAATTATGAGTATGGAAAATTGGAATAATTATTATGATAAAAGTCTCGAATATAAAAAAGCAAGCATTATATTAAAAAAGTTTTTTGATATGCAATTAGACGAGGAAGATAAAATAAAAAAAGCTATTGATTTAGGATGTGGAGTAGGAACTGATAGCATATATCTAGGGAACAAACGGATATGATGTAACTGCAATAGATAAAGAAATTTCTGCTATAGAAATATTAAGAAAAAGAAGTAAAATCAATCCAAACATTACATGTATTAATGACACATTTGAAAATATAAATTTGGATAACTACAGCCTTGTACTTGCCAATATGAGTTTGTTTTTCTGTAATCCTCAAAATTTTAAAAACGTTTGTGAAAAAATTTGTAACAGCATTATTGTAGATGGAGTTTTTGTGGGTAATTTTTTAGGAAAAGAAGATGAATGGAATAAGAACGAATTCAGAACATTTGTTGATGAAAGAGATTTGAAAAAAATATTTAAAAATTTTGAGATGTTATATTTTAATGAAAAAAAATTTAACAAACAAACGGCAAAAGGAAAGATGAAGTTTTGGCATGTATATGAAGTTATTGCCAAAAAGATTAAAGATTAAAAGAAAGAGAGATTTATTAGAATAAATCTTTCTTTCTTTTATCAACATATATTTTTTCAGCTAAATAAAATCATTCTCCAGTCCCTTTTTTTACTATTTTAGTCATTGCACTATAAGTATCCTTTGAAAGTAAAGTAGTTGAAACTACCTTTCCGTTAAGCAATTTAGTTAAATATGTTTCTGTCTTTAAACCAAGAACGCCCCTTTGTTCAATTTCTTCGGTGCCAGCAGGCAGTGAACTATCATCTATATATTCTGTTTTATATGGTATTGTGGCAACACGCTTAATATCAAATTTAAAGGTATATTCCACATCTTCTTTAATTCCATATATGCTAATATTAGCTATACCATTTTTAGCTGTTGCAACAATTCTAATTGGATACTTTCTTGTATTTTTAAATTTAAAATCTGTTGAACCATATACAACTGTAGCGTCTTTTCCAGGTTCCACATAAGAAGTAACAAATTGATGATTTCTTCTTTCTACAATTTCCAAATTTGCTAATAATGCAGTATTATATAATGTAGACGAAATTTGACAAATGCCACCACCTATTCCATCTACTACTTTTCCAGCTTCATATATTTTAGCATTTTTATATCCGGCACCAGAAGTTCTAGCACCAACTACCTTATTATAAGAAAACACATCACCAGGAAGTACAACTGTGCCATTGATCTTATTGCTTGCTAGTTCTAAATTTGTACTTCTATCTTTATCGCTAACATCGTATCTAGTAGAAAAAGTTGCTAATTCATCAGGAAATGCCTCAGGACCTATTTTATCTAGTGTTATTTTAGGTTGTGTAATAGATAATTTTATAGTATAAGTTTCCTTATCTTCTGCAAGCAGCTTTTTGGCTTCCTCTACATCAAAATCTATCCCTTGAACTTCAGGATATACAGCGAAAGGATCCTTCGTGAAATATGCATCTTGTGGCTCTTTGCATATCTTAGAATGAATATCTTCAATATCTATAGAAGTAGGAGAATTAGAAAGAACAGGAATATCGATTGCTCTATCTCCTATATTTACATTTTTTAGAGTTTCTTTTATAAGATTTAAAAATTCATTTTCATTTATAACTACACCTGCTTTTCCTTTAGAAATTGTTAATTCATTTCCATCAACAGAATAACTTGATTCAACAAGACCGTCAGGCAAATTAACATTCATATCTGATATTTTTTGTTTAGTAACATCTTCATTAATTGTCATGTCTACTTTTATATCCTTTTTATTTATAAGTAGAGATATAATTTGATAATTACTAATAAATATATTGTCAGACTTACCAATAGCTAAAGCTTCATTAATTGCTTCATCTATATTATATTCAACTTCAAAAAGAATAGGAGATAAAGTTTCTTCATATTCACCATGTTTAGCTTTTATAACTTTTTCTTTTTTGACTAGATAGATTTCTTCTAATTTTTCTTTGGCTTTTTCTTTTGAAAGTCCAGACATGTCAAAACCTTCAATTGAAATTCCTTCTAAAATATTAGTATTATTAATATTTATTAAAGCAAAAATAGTTGAGGCAAACAGTAGTAATAGTATAAAAATAGCAACTGTTACAGAAATAGTAAGAGCTTTACTATGATTTCTTTTTCCAGGTATTTCTTCCATTTTTTGAATATTTTTTTCTATTTTTTGGGGTTCATCTATAACTTTTTCAAACTTTTTTTCATCCATGAGATTTCTCCTCCAATATTATTTCATTTTTATATTACCATAATGAAAAAAAATTTACAATAATTTTATCTTTTTTTGAAAAAGTACTTGAACATTGTAGAATTTAATATTATAATGTTGAATAGCAAAAGATAAATAAGGAGAGAAATTAAATGGAGTTAACTAAAAATATATTCTTCAATACAGATAAATTAGTAGAAAATAGTAAAGTAAAAATATCATATTTAGGTCAATTATATCAAGATGCTTCTGAGGAAGTATCTATTCATTATGGTTTTGGACAAAACTGGGATAATGTAACAGATGTAAAAATGGAAAAAACTGATTTAGGATTTCAAGCTGAAATTCAATTGTTAGAAGGAGATACTTTTAATTTCTGTTTTAAAAATAATAACGAAAATTGGGATAATAATAATGGACAAAACTATGTATTCCCATTAGAAAAAGTTCAAAACGAATTACTTGTTTTAGAAGATGAACCAGTTGCATTAGGTTCTGCTAGAAAATTAAGACGTTCTTATTTATGGAGCAAAAAAGTTCGTTTAGCGGTATATAAAATAATTACATATCTACCAAAATTAATTTCAGGAAATTATAAAAGAAGATTAACAGCTGGAAATTAACAAAAAAGAGGTTTATAAAAAATAAGGTCTGTACATAGACCTTATTTTTTTAACTTCATAATTTTATGTTATAATCCAGCCACCATTTATTGAAATTATTTGTCCTGTTGTGTAATTGTCTTCAATTAGCCATTTTACACATTTTGCAATATCTGAAGGATTTCCGATTTTTTCTAAAGGGATTTCTTCTTTTAATTCTTCAATTTCTTCAGGGCTAAATCTATCATTCATATTAGTATTAATCATTCCAGGTGCTATAGAATTTACTCGAATGTTAGAAGGGCCAAGTTCTTTAGCAAGAGCTTTAGTTAAACCATCAAGCCCAGCTTTAGATACGGAATAAATGGCTTCTAAGGAACCTCCAACTACGCCCCAAGCTGAAGACATATTAATAATACATCCTTTTTTATTATGTACCATATTAGGTATAACTTCTTGAGACATTGCAAAAGCTGAATATAAATTTGTATTTATAATGGTATTCCAATCGTCATCTGTTTCATCTGTAAATAATTTATATTCTGAAATTCCTGCATTATTTATTAATATATCTATATTTTTATATTTATTCAAAGCAAATCCGAGCAAGCTTTTTGGCACCTTCTCTAGTTGATACATCAGCTTGTACAATATCTATTTCAATACCCTTTTCTTGTAAACTTTTTTGTAAATTTTCTGCTGCTTCTTTAGATTTATTATAATTGGCAACAACTTTTAATCCTTGTTCTGCCAACTCTTTTGCTATTTCTCGGCCTATTCCTCTTGATGCTCCCGTAATTATTGCTACTTTTTCCATATTAAATTTATGCTCCTTATTCAGAAAACATAATACAATATTTTGTTATTATATTGACAATTAATAAAAAAGAGACTATAATAAATCCAGTTGATTAACGCACCATTAGCTCAGTTGGTAGAGCAACAGACTCTTAATCTGGAGGTCCTCGGTTCGAAGCCGAGATGGTGCACCAATTAATTTATATTTTTTATTATCCGGACTTGAAAAATCACAAGTGCGGAATTTTTTTATTAATTGTATTTTCAAAACAATATATTATGTTTCTTACTATTAAATTTTGTGCTAAAACTAAATTGCACAATAGTATAAGTACTTTCCAATTATAACATATAAAAAATTTTTTTACTATATTCAACAATAAAAAATTAGGGTTGAATAAAAAAGTAAATTCCAGTAGAAAAAATTTAAAAATTTAAATTAGAAA
>CAUWEX010000025.1:0-17964 GCA_963557965.1 uncultured Clostridia bacterium | reverse complement strand
ATAGGCTTATAGATAAATCCATTAACTAAAAACCTAAATACATTATACAAGGAGGTTACATGGGGCAATATAATTGCGTTTTAAATAAATACATAAAAATATACCAATAAGTATTGATTAATCAAAATCGATTTGGTACAATAAGAAAGAAGAATGTATTGGTTAATATAAATACACAAATCAAAAGCGCTAAACCTAAAAAGTTATTGCCTTTGACCTCTGACGTGATATTTAAAGCAGTGTTTTCAAGACCAGGAAATGAAGATGTTTTAAAAGCACTATTGGAAGCAATATTAAATGTCAAAATAAAAAAAGTAGTAGTACAAAATCCTGAACTACCAATTGACTTTTCAGATAGCAAAGCAGGAGTAATGGACATTAAAGTTACAGTAGATGATAATACTGTATGTGGAATAGAAATGCACTTTATAGAATTACCAAAATTTATAAAGAAGGTTACCATACCAGGAAGTGAGTTAGAGCAATGGTTATGGCTAATCGTCGGAAAAGGAGGAAATATGGTGGGATTAGAAGAAAGAGTAAAGGAAATTGCGAAAGCAGAAGAAACCTTAAAAGAGCTAAGTATGGATAAAGAGGCATGGTACTTGTATGAAGCAAGAGATATGGCTAAAAGAGATTATAACACAGGGATGAAGAATGCAGAACAGAGAGGAGAACAAAGAGGCGAGAAAAAAAGTAAACTAGAAGTTGCAAAAAAAATGCTAAAAAAAGAAATACCTATTTTAGACATAATGGAATTTACAGGACTAAGCAAAGAAGAATTAGCTACAATTAAATAAGTTTGTATATTAAGAAAATATAAAAAATTGATAAAAAGTACTTCTATATAATGCATATAGGAGTATTTTTTATGTTTTACAAACATACCTTTTATTTAAGGAGGAAAGTTATGAATTTTTTGGTAAATTGTATAAAAGGAATTGTAATAGGAGCAGGGGCGATATTACCAGGAATTAGTAGTGGAGTACTTTGTGTGATTTTAGGAATATATGAAAAACTGTTAGATAGTGTATTAAATTTCTTTAAAGATATAAAAAACAACTTTAAATATTTAGCACCAATTGTAATAGGTGCATTTTTAGGAATACTAATATTTAGTAATTTTTTAAACTATTTATTAATAGAATTTCCGATACAAACAAAATCAATCTTTATAGGATTAATTTTAGGGTGCATACCGTCATTAGTAAAACAATGTAATAGTAAAAGCACTATAAAAAAGAATTATATATTATATGCAATAGCCACATTTATAATTGGAATTGTAATAGTTATGTTAGAAAAAAATATTAATTTTGTGGCAACTTCTGATTTTAGCTTTGGATATTTATTTGTATCAGGTTTTGTTATGTCTGTTGGAATAGTTGTTCCAGGAGTTAGTAATACAATTATTTTAATGCTTATGGGTGTATATTCTACTTATTTATCAGCTGTATCAACAATGTTTTTACCAGTACTAATTCCAATGGGACTTGGTGTAATAGTAGGAAGTTTTATATTCATGAAAATAATCAAAATTTTATTGGATAAGTGTTATGTCCAAACTTTTTATAGCATTATTGGTTTTTCGTTAGGTTCTGTTTTGGTTTTATTACCAGAACTACATATAGATAGTTCTAGTATTATTTCAATTTTATGTATAATATTAGGATTTATATTGGTTTCGTTCTTTGAAGAAAAATAAGTTTAGAACTAGATAAAAACTTCCTTAACATTTAGTGGAATAGAAAGAATAAAACGTGGAAATAATATCATTGAAAAAGAAAAATGTTTTGGTATAATAATTTTGAAATAAAACAAAAGAGGAGTAAGATAAATGAACACACTAATCGCTGAAAGCCTTGGTGCAGTATATATATATATATATATATATATATCGTATATTTGTTAAAGAATAGAAAAGAAAATAATATGATAAATAAAAAGATAGTGATAGAAGCCTAGAAATAGGTTTTTATTGCTGTCTTTTTCGCGTTTAATTAGTTATTAAAATTTAAAATATAAAAATAAAAAATGAAGGGAGAAAGGAAAATGCAAGAAACATTTAAAAGACAAAATGCCATTACATTGATTGCATTAGTAATAACAATAATCGTGTTATTAATTTTAGCGGGTGTGTCAATAGCAATGCTAACAGGAGAAAATGGAATATTAAACCAGGCACAAGAAGCTAAGGAGCAAACAGAATTTAAGAGTGCAGAAGAAAAAGTAAAATTAGCAATCATGGGAGCAAGAGCAGATGACGGGCAAATGACAGTTGCAGAATTAAAAACAGAAGTAGGCTATCAAGGCGGAAGTGTAACAGGAGATACATTTCCAGTAGAAGTTCAAATGGATGGACATACTTTTACAGTAGATGCAAATGGAACAGTAACAAGTAATGGAAGTGGTGGAGATCAACCATCAGGACAAGGAACACTTGGGACAGTAACAGGAAATGAACAAACTAATACAACAGTACAAGATAAATTAGGAAATACGGTAGTAGTTCCAGCAGGATTTAAAGTACAAAATCCACATGAAACAGTACCAGATGGAATAATAATAGAAGATATAAGCCATGAAGCGACTAAAGGTAGTGAATTTGTATGGATACCAGTAGGAACAGTAAATAGAGCTGAAGGAGATCCAGTAACAATAAATTTAGGAAGATATAATTTTGACGGCTTAGGAAATGCAACAGCATATAGTGGAAGTTATACAGAAGATACAGCAGCCAATCATAACAGTAGCTATGGAAATACAATAGCTAAAGATATAGAAGCATTTAAAACAAGTGTTGAAAGAAATAACGGATATTATATAGGAAGATATGAAGCAAGAACAGAAACAAAAAGAACAGCTAAAGGAGATGCATTAACACAACTTACAGAGAAACCAGGAGATTATGTTTATAATTGGGTAATACAATCACAGGCATCAGAGAGAAGTCAAAAAATGTATGCAGAGAATAGTAACTTTACAAGTGATTTAGTAAATAGTTATGCATGGGATACAGCAATAACATTTTTACAAACATTTGATAATAGAGCAGAAGAAGCAAAAACAAAACCATATTCACAACAAAATAGTTTAAATTCAAGTTTTGCAGAAAAAGGAACAAATCAATTAGAAACAAAAGATATAATATGTAATATATATGACATGGCAAGTAATACGTTCGAATGGTCAACAGAGACCTATAGCAGCGCCAACTACCCTTGCGTGATACGAGGAGGACTTTACTACGGCAGCAGCGGTTACGCGAGCTATCGCTACTTCCGCACTACGACTATCAGCACCGATGGCAGTGCATTCAGACCACTTTTATATTTGTAGTACTGAACGCTAAAGCCGTGTTTTGGACATACAACTAAAGTACTTTTATAAGTACCAAATTGATGGTGTATGATGGTGTATAATCTGGTGTGTGGAATTAAAAGGGCTTGTCAATACTAGTGTGTGAATTTTTGGGCTTGTCCCAACTTTCTCAATTTTTTTCTTTTGGTCATGCACTTTATTTTTTCTACTTCATATAATTGCAATAAGTAGAAAATGGAGGTGCAAATTATGATATCAGCACTTTGTATAACTAGTCTTTATGGCTTTTTTGAATTTTTAAAAACAGCAGTATTCGCTGTTCGGATATATTCAAGGTGGAAATTTATTTCCAGAACCACTATCAGCAGGAGAAGAAAGAAATTACCTAGAACAAATGGCAAAAGGAGATGATGAAGCAAGAAATATTTTAATAGAAAGAAACTTAAGATTAGTAGCACATGTTGCTAAAAAATATAGTACAGCAAAAGTAGAACAAGACGACTTAATTTCTATAGGAACAATTGGACTTATTAAAGGAATAAATAGCTTTAATATAGAAAAAGGTTCTAGGCTATCTACATACGTATCAAGATGTATAGATAATGAAATTTTAATGCACTTAAGAGCAACAAAAAAATTAGGAGCAGAAGTGTATTTAAATGAACCAATTGGAAAAGATAAAGATGATAATGTTGTAACATTACAAGAAGTATTAGAAAATAACGAAAGAAATATAGAAGACGAAGTAGATATAAAAATGAAAATAAAACTACTTTACGAAAAAATGAAAGAATTATTAAAAGAACGAGAAAAAAGCATCCTTGAACTACGATTTGGTTTAGGTGGCAAAAAGCCAAAAACACAAAATGAGATAGCCAAGATGATGGGAATTTCGCGTTCGTATGTATCAAGAATAGAAACAAGAGCGATAAATAAATTATCAAAAGTAATTAAAGAATAATATACAAAACTGGCTACATAGTATAATTTTTGTAAAAAACTTTTATAAATTTAGTAACTATGATATAATTGCAAAAACAATAAAATATAAAATCAAAAAAATAATTTTTGAGGTCAAAATGTAACCTTAAGAAAGGACAAAAGCAATTATGGAAAGAACAAAATTAAAAGACAGAATATTACCAACATATACAAAAGGAGAAGAAATATTTAATATGACTTCACACATAGTCGGAGGAGCTCTAGGAGTTGTGGCGTTGGTATTATGTGTTGTATTTGCTGCAATACACGGAAATGTATATGGAATAGTAAGTGGAAGTATTTATGGAGTAACAATGATAATATTATATACAATGTCTAGTATATATCACGGACTAAAACCTACAAGAAAATCAAAAAAAGTTTTTCAAGTACTAGACCATTGTTCAATATTTTTACTAATAGCAGGTTCATACACACCATTTGCATTATGCAGTATTCGAGAGTATGACCCTATATCAGGTTGGGTAATATTTGGTGTGATTTGGGGAGTTGCAATTTTAGGAATTATATTAAATTCAATTGACATAAAAAAATTCAAGGTATTTTCCATGATATGTTACCTTGTAATGGGATGGTGTATTATATTTAAAGCTGGAATATTGCCACAACTATTAGGAACAGCTGGAGTTGTATTATTAGTTTCAGGTGGAGTTGCATATACTGTGGGAGCCATATTATATGGACTTGGAAAAAAACATAAATGGATGCATTCTATATTTCATTTATTCATACTACTAGGAAGTTTATTACAGTTTTTATGTATATTATTGTATGTTATGTAAATAAGCCGAATGCCAAAATATAAATAATTTTATCATAAAAACATAAAAAAATCAAATTGCAAAAAAAGAAGATTAAAAGAGAATAAATTTAAAAAAATTAGTTAATCATATATAAAAAGGTATAAACAATATTTTTTAACTTAAATATCATTTGATAGTAAAAATACTATATGATAAAATACATATAGTCAAAGAAGAATAACACCCTGCATAGTGCGTATAGACAGAATTTTTAGAACCAACAAACACAAAGAGGGGCTAATCTCTAAATATGGCGTGCATGCTCACACACTGTAGTGAGAAGCCCATGAATATTTAGGTAGGCACCCACCTGTTTTTAGGAGCAGGTCCTTAAAAATTCAACACATCTGACGGCTAAAGCGGGGAAACTTAAGATACAACAGGGGGACAGGTTAAAGTTTTCTCATTGTTTAGTCGAAAACAATAGCATTCGACAACATGGCTTGAGAAGGTTTTGACCTGTCCCTCTTGAAATATTTAAATGGGAGAGTGAAATTTTGGAAAAGATACAAGAAATTGAAGAATTAGAAAAAATGGTAAAAAAGGTAAGAAGAGGAATTATAGAACAAGTATATAAGGCACAATCAGGACACCCAGGTGGAGCATTATCAATTGCAGACATATTAACGGTCTTATATTTCAATCAATTAAATATAGACGAAAAAAATCCAAATTGGGAAGATAGAGATAGACTAGTTTTATCTAAAGGGCATTGTTCGCCTGCTTTATATAGTTGCTTAGCTAATAGAGGATTTTTTGAAGAAAAGGAATTAGAAAACTTTAGAAAAATAGAAAATAAATTGCAAGGACATCCAGATATGAGAAAAGTACCTGGAGTAGATATGACAACAGGCTCTTTAGGTCAAGGATTATCTGCTGCAAATGGTATGGCACTTGCAGGAAAAATAGATGATAAAGACTATAGAGTTTATTGTATATTAGGAGATGGAGAAATAGAAGAGGGACAAGTTTGGGAAGCCGCAATGGCTGCCAGTAAATATAAATTAGACAATTTATGTGTGGTGGTAGATAATAATAATTTACAAATTGATGGAGAAATACAAGACATTGTAAATCCATATCCAATAGATGAAAAATTTAAAAGTTTTGGATTTCAAATTATTCATATTGATGGACATGATATTGATGAAATAATAAAAGGTTTTGAAGTTGCCAAAAACATAAAAGATAAACCAACATGTATAATAAGCAAAACTATCAAAGGAAAAGGTGTTTCGTTTATGGAAAATAAGATAGAGTGGCATGGAAAAGCACCAAATGAGGAACAATATAATATAGCGATGGAAGAATTAAAATAAATTTCAAAGGAGTAAATTATGTTAGAAAATAAAAAAGCAACAAGACAAAGTTATGGAGAAGCTTTGTTAGAATTAGGAAAAGAAAATGAAAAAATAGTGGTATTAGATGCAGACCTATCAGCTGCCACAAAAACAAATCTATTTGCCAAAGAGTTTCCTAATAGATTTTTCGATGTAGGTATTGCTGAAGCAAACATGATGGGAACGGCAGCAGGATTAGCAACTTGTAGCAAAATACCATATGCAAGTACATTTGCTGCATTTGCGGTAGGAAGAGCGTATGATCAGATAAGATGTAGTATTGCATATCCACAACTTAATGTGAAAATTTGTGCGACACATAGTGGTGTAAGTGTAGGAGAAGATGGAGCAACACATCAAATGATAGAAGATTTATCGATGATGAGAACTATGCCTAACATGATGGTCTTAAGTACGTCAGATGATGTGCAAACCAAATGGGCAGTAAAAGAAATAAGTAAAATAGAAGGACCAGTGTATTTACGTTTAGCAAGAGTAAAAACTGGAAATATATATGAAGAAAATCAACAATTTGAAATAGGAAAAGCTGTACAAATAGGAGAAGGAACAGATGCAACAGTTTTTGCAACTGGAATAACTGTAGAACAAGCAATTATTGCAAAACAAAAATTAGAAGAACAAGGAATACATATAAGAGTAATTGATGTACACACTATAAAACCAATTGACAAGGAAATGATTGTAAAATGTGCCAAAGAAACTAAAAAACTGATTTCAGTAGAAGATCACAATGTTATAGGGGGATTGGGAAGTGCTATTAGTGAAGTTTTAACTAATTATTATCCCGCTAAATTAATACGCCTTGGAATAAATGATTGCTTTGGGATGTCAGGTAAGGCAGAAGAACTAATAAAATATTTTAATATTGACTATGAAACAATTATAAGAAATATAGTAAACTAATATGAACTTTGAATAGAAATAAGTGTGAATTTTATGTGATTTTTTGTAATAAAAGTATTGCAAAAAATGTAGATTATTGGTATGATGAAATAGCAAAAAATTAAAGATTATAAAAGATAGATAAAAAACAAAAGGTAAGGAGACACTTAAAATGATAGAATTTAGAAATGTAACAAAAACGTATGATACAGGAACAAAAGCTGTGAAAAATGCGAATTTTGTAATAGACAAAGGAGAATTTGCGTTTTTAGTAGGTTCATCAGGAAGCGGAAAGTCAACATTAATAAAATTGATATTAAAAGAAGAGGAACCTACATCAGGAAACATCATTATTAACGGTAAAGATACAACATTTTTAAAACCAAACAGAATTCCATTTTTAAGAAGAAGTATGGGAGTGGTATTCCAAGACTTCAGACTTTTACCTGACAAAACTGTATATGATAATGTTGCTTATGCAATGTATATTGTAAGAGCAACACCAAGACATATCAGAAGACAAGTGCCAATGGTATTATCACTAGTAGGATTAAGCGGAAAAGCTAAGATGTATCCTAATGAATTATCAGGTGGAGAACAACAAAGAGTTGCATTAGCAAGAGCATTAGTAAATAATCCTTCAATGTTAATTGCAGACGAACCAACAGGAAACTTAGACCCAGATACAGCATGGGACATAATGAATTTATTAAATGACATCAATATGAGAGGAACAACTGTTGTTGTTGCAACACATGCAAAAGACATTGTAGATAAAATGAAAAAAAGAGTTATACACATTCGTAAAGGCGAAATAATTAGAGATGATAAAAAAGGTGGTTATGATAGTGAAATATAACAGGTTAGGATATTTAATAGGCGAAGGATTTAGTAATGTTTTTAAAAACAAGAAATCAACAGGTGCTTCACTTATGATTATGTGTGCAACAATGATTATATTCGGAGTATTTTTAATATTAGGAGAAAACATCAATCACTTTGTTGAACAAGTAGAATCAGAGCAAGGTGTGCAAGTATTTATAAAAAATGAAGCAACACAAGAGCAGATAGAAGAATTAGGAGAAAAAATCAAAGGAATAAATGGAGTAAATACAGTTGAATTTATTTCTAAGGATAAAGCATTAGAACAAATGAAGGAAAGGTTTGAAGAAAGGCAAGACTTGCTAAGTGGATATGAAGGAGAAAACAACATATTTACAGCATCTTATCTTGTAACTTTATCGGACTTAACACAAAGCAAAGCAATACAAAACCAAATTCAAACATTTGACGTTGTAAAGAAAATAGAAAGTAAAGACGAAGTGGTAACAACTTTAATTAATTTAGCTAACGGAATAAAAATTGTTACTGGAGTGATTTTAGTATTACTTATTGTTATTTCAATATTTATTATTGCAAATACAATTAAACTTACAGTACATGCCAGAAGAAAAGAAATTTCAATTATGAAATATGTTGGAGCAACAAATGGTTTTATAAGATGGCCATTTATTGTAGAAGGTATGATAATAGGAATTCTTGCAAGTATAATTTCAATATTAATTGTTGGAGGAGCCTATAGCTTTATAGCAGAGAATTTAGTAAATGCAGAATTTATGCAACTAATAAATATGAGCTTAATTAGTTTTGCAGATATGTTTAGCTCAATAATTTTTGTATATATGCTATTAGGAATAGGAATAGGTGTACTTGGAAGTGTAATTTCTATGAGAAAATATTTAAAAGTATAAGGAGAAAACACATGCGCAAATTTTTATGTGGGACTTTAGCATTTGTGATATGCAGCTTTAGTATTTTTTCCTATGTACATGCAGAGAATGAAACAGAAAATACAAATAATACAGCAGCAACAGATTTAGAAGCACAAAGAAATGAAATACAAAATCAAATGAATGAAGCTAATGAACAGTTGGAAGGAGTACAAAGCGATATATCTGAAAACTTGCAACAAGTTCAAAAGTTAGATGAAAAAATAGCAAATTCGCAGAAAGAATTAGACGAAGTAAACAGAAAAATTACAGAATTAGAAACATCATCTAAAGAAATTGAGGAAAAATTAAAAGTAGCAGAGGAAAATTACAACAAACAAAAAAAATTGTTAGATACTTATTTAGTTATGGTACAAGAATCTAGTGATACACAGTACTTAGATGTTTTGCTTAGCTCAAAATCAATTACGGATTTTTTATCAAATTACTTTTTTATAACGGAATTAGCAAGTTATGAAATGGATCTTTTAAATGATATGCAAAGTAAAAAAGAAGATATAGAAGAGTCAAAGCTAATTTTGGAAAATAATAAGGAGCAGTTAGCAGCTATAAAAGCAAGCCAGACAAAAACTACTACAATACTTGCGAATACAAAATCTGTGAGAGAAAATTTTATTTCAAAATTGTCTGACCAAGAAAAAGACATACAGACCAAAATAGATGAATACAACCAAAGATTTAATGAAATTAATAACGAAATTTTACAACTAGCACAAAATGGAATAGCTACACAATATATAGGTGGTGAGCTAGCATGGCCAGTACCAGGATATACAGTGATAACTTCTAAGTATGGTATGAGAACTCACCCAATAACAGGAGTTTATAAACTTCACACTGGTGTTGATATCAGGGCACCAATGGGAGCAACTTTTATATCAGCTAATGATGGTATAGTTACAAAAGCAAGTTATAATAGTGCATATGGAAATATGGTTATAGTTGACCATGGAGGAGGAGTATCAACTTTATATGCACATGGCTCAGAAATATTGGTACAGGTAGGGCAAACAGTAAAAAGAGGAGATGCTGTACTTAAAGTTGGATCAACAGGATATTCAACAGGTCCGCATGCACATTTTGAAGTAAGACTAAATGGAGTGGTAACAGACCCTATGCCATATATTACAAATGGACTAGTACCAGGAACACAAAATGATGAACAAACACAAGAAACAGAAAATACTACTAATTAAAGTAAAATAGGAGGAAACGTATGAAAAATTTAGGAGTAAAAGTATTAGGAGTGTTAGTTACTCTAATAATGTTATTACAAACTTCAGTAGTGCTTGCAGCATCACAAAGTGAACTAAAAAACCAACAGAGTGAAGTAAACAGTCAAATAGAAGATAAAAAGGAAGAGCTAGAAGAGATAAAAACGGAAAAATCACAAACCATGTCAGAAGTGGAAAATTTAACAAATAAAATAACTAACTGTGAAAATCAAATAGATGATATAAACTCACAAATAGATGCTAAACAAGCTGAAATACAAGAGGCGGAAGAAAAGGTAAAAGAAAAACAAGCTGATTATGAAAAAAACAAAAAACTTGCTGAAGAAAGACTTGTTGTAATGCAAGAGTCTGGAGAAACATCAACATTAGATCTTATTTTAAATGCAGGAAGTGTTATAGATGCAATTTCTAGTTATTATTTTATATCTGAAATAGCAGAAGCAGATATGGGGTTACTAGATAAAATAGAACAAGAACGAAAAGAAATTGAAGAAGCAAAAAGTAAATTAGAAGCAAGCAAAAAAGAATTAGATACAGCTAAAGCTCAAAAACAAGGGCTTGCAACTCAACTACAATCTGCTAAGAGTGAAAAAAATGCACAAGTTGCTAAACTTTCAGCAGATGAAAAAGCAACACAAGCAGAAATAGATGAGTTGGTATCACATGAAGCTAGCATTAAGTCAGAAATTGCGAGAATGAAAGCCGAATATGACAGAAAGATGAAAGAACAACAACAGCAACAAAATAATAATAAAGGAAACGGAAACAGCGGATCAAACAGTAGTAGTGGAAGTAGCGGCGGAAGTAATAGCAATTCTGGTTCAAGTTCATATGGTTTTGGATGGCCAGTATCAAACCCAGGAACAATTGGAACAAAATATGGTGCGTCAGGACCAATGTGGAGTTCAGGATACCACACGGGAGTGGACTTTAGAGTTGGAACAGGAACACCTATATATTCAATAGGAGATGGACAAGTTTTTGACACAGGATACAATTCAGCATATGGAAACTTTGTAGAAATATATCATGGAAATAATATATATAGCTTCTATGCACATGCATCTAGTGTAAATGTAAGAAAAGGACAAACTGTATCAAAAGGACAAAAAATAATGTCATCAGGAGCTACAGGAAATGTATCTGGTCCACATTTACATTTTGAAATTCGTACACCAGGTTATAAATATTCAAACTGTGTAAATCCAATGCCATACTTACCTTAAACAAAATTTATACATAAAAACTATAATGTGAAATATATATATTGTATGGGCGGAATACCTTCCGCCCAAGTTATTTATGTAATAGGAAAATAAAAGCAATATTGGAGGCTAAAATGGAAGAAAAAAGAACATTTAAAACATATAAAATAGTGATGCTAGTAATATTAGTTGCAGTTATTACTTTTTTATTAACAACAATAGGTATGCATCAATATTTTACCAATACAGGTTTTGGGAAAAACTTAGTATTACAAGGCAATAGCTCAAATACCATTACTTCAGAATTAAATAAATACAGAAAGATGATAGATAAGTATTATCTAGGAGAAGTAGACGAAGAAAAGTTGAAAGAAGGAGCTATTAAAGGATATATTGAAGGATTGGGAGATAAATATACGGAATATATCTCAAAAGAAGATATGGAAGATTATTTATCTGATACTATGGGAAACTTTGTTGGTATAGGAATTTATATGGTTCAAGATACTAAAACTAATAAGATTATGGTATTATCTCCAATAAAAGAAGGACCGGCAGCAAAAGCAGGAATACAACCTGGAGATTATATTATAGCTGTTGATGGAGTTGAGTATCTAGGAGAAGAAATGTCAATTGCATCTAATAAAATTAAAGGAGAGCCAGGAACTAAAGTTAAAATAAAAATTTTGAGAGATAATGAAACTAAAGAATATGACTTGACAAGAGAAAAAATAACTGTAAATCCAGTTGAAGGAAAAATAATAGATAACAAAATTGGATATATTGAATTTTCTTCTTTTGATGAAGGAACAGCAGAACAATTTAAAAGCAAGTATGAAGAACTACAAAAACAAGGAATGACATCATTAATTGTTGACTTAAGAAATAATGGCGGAGGAATAGTAGATGAAGCCTTAGAAATAGCAGATTATTTCTTGAATAAAGATGATGTAATATTATATGAAGTAGATAAAAATAATAAAGAGACTATAGAAAAATCACAAAAAGATCCAATAATAAATATGCCAATAGTGATTTTAACAAATGAAAATACAGCAAGTTCATCAGAAATACTTGCAGGAGCATTAAAAGACCACGGCAAAGCAAAAATTGTTGGTAAAAAGACATACGGTAAAGGTGTAATTCAGCAATTATTAACATTACCTGATGGAAGTGGTTTAAAAATAACTTCCGAAGAATACCTAACACCCAATAAAACAAAAATAAATGGAGAAGGTATAACACCTGATGTAGAAGTAGAATTGCCAAGCACAGTAAAAAATACTTTTAATGTAGACGAAAAAGACGATACACAATTAAATAAAGCAATAGAATTATTAAAATAGTAAGGGAGTGAGCAATATGAATTTACCCAATAAACTAACAATATTTAGAATGATATTAGTTCCAATTATGGTTATAATTCCATTCTTAGGAATTGATAATACGATTTTTGGGATACCTACAGAGTGGGTTATAATAGATATAATTTTTATAATTGCATCTATAACAGATAAATTAGACGGATATATAGCTAGAAAAAATAACCAGGTAACAACTTTTGGAAAATTCCTTGATCCGTTGGCAGACAAAATACTAGTATTAGCGGCAATGATGATGTTAGTAGAGATGGAAAAATTACCAGCAATAATACCAATTATAGTTTTAGCAAGAGAATTTGTAATATCAGGGTACAGATTAATTGCTGTAGAGCAAGGTGGAAAAGTAATAGCAGCTTCAAAATGGGGAAAATTAAAAACCGTAACGCAAATGGTAGCGATAATACTTGCATTGTTAGATTTAAACGCATTTGGAGAATGTTTTGCAGGAACGTTACAAGGTGGAGATTTAATATTAAACTTTGTTGTAACAGCCTTAATGATATTACAAACAATTGCTACGATATTTTCTGGAATAGATTATATGAAGGGATGTAAAAAATATATAAAAGCATAAAAAGTTACGAATAGACTGAAAGGTCAAAAATTGCAATATTTATATTAAAAGATGAAGTTTGCTTGACAAATTTCATTTTTTGACGTAATATATAGACTGTGTTTTTTAAGAGTATACTTAAAGAAAGGAGAAAAGAACAATGGAAGAAAAAGAAGTATTATTAACAAAAGAAGGATATGATAGACTAGATAATGAATTAAATTATTTAAAAACAGAAAAAAGAGCTGAAATAGCAGATAGAATAAAAGTAGCATTAGGATTTGGAGATTTATCAGAAAACTCTGAATATGATGAAGCAAAAACAGCACAAGCAGAAAATGAAGTAAGAATAGCAGAACTTGAAAATAAATTAAGACACGCAAAAATTATAGATGAAAAAGATATTGATACAGAAACAGTACAAGTAGGAAATATTGTAAAAGTATTAGATATGGAATTTGATGAAAAAATTGAATATACAATAGTAGGTTCAACAGAAGTAGATCTTGCAGCTAATAAAATATCTAATGAATCACCTTTAGGAGCGGCATTAATAGGAGCTAAGAAAAATAAAGTGGTTGAAGTTAATGCACCAGGTGGAGTTATTAAATACAAAATATTATCAATAAAAAAATAGTAAAAGTTAAAAGAAAAGAAAAACAACATATGATTATATTCATATGTTGTTTTTGTGTGGTTATATATTTAAACTAGTATCTAAAGCAAGTTGTATCATATTGTTTAAACCAGTTTGACGTTCTTCAGTAGTTGCAACATCCTTTATAAATTTAGAATCAACTACACTCATTAAACAACTTGCTTTTTTATTTAACATTTTAGCTACATAAAATAAAGCAAATGCTTCCATTTCAGCACAAATTGGGTTAAAGTCTTTTGGAACTCTTTCTAAAAATTTATTCACATCGGTCATATACACATCAAAACAATCTGTGCATACAGTGTTTCCTTTTACAATATCTGTTTTAGTTTTGTAAGCTGTATTCAAAATAGCTAAATTTAAGTCCTCATTAGAATTTACCATATGACAGTTATCGTTATTTAAAGTTAAGGCAAAATTTCCTTCACAAAAAACATTTTCAGAAAGTACAATATCGAATAATTTTAAATTAGGGCTATATGAGCCACAAGAACCAATTCTAATAATATTTTCTACATTATAGAACTTGTATAATTCATAGCAATAAATTCCCATACTAGGCATTCCCATACCAGATGCCATAATAGTAATTTGCTTTCCTTTATACATTCCTGTGTATGCATACATACCTCTTACTTGATTTACAAGTTCATAATTATCTAAAAAATTTTCAGCTATATATTTAGCTCTAAGTGGATCGCCTGGCATTATAACCGTTTTTGCGATTTCGCCTAATTTAGCTTCGTTATGTGGTGTTGACATATAATCACTCTCCTTTTTTATTATAGAAGTATTATAACATAAAAAAATAAAAAATATATTAAAAATAAAAAACTATTGTCAATTTTTTAGAAAAGTGATAAAATATCAATAGATTAAAAAAAAACCGATTTTTCGGAAAAATTTTTAATCTTTTTTTATATTATGGAGGTAGAAATGAACACAAAGTACATATTTGTAACAGGAGGAGTAGTATCAGGACTAGGAAAGGGAATAACAGCTGCGTCATTAGGTCGATTATTAAAAAACAGAGGATACAAAGTAACAATACAAAAATTTGATCCATATATTAACGTGGATCCAGGAACGATGAATCCATATGAACATGGAGAGGTTTTTGTAACAGACGATGGAGCAGAAACAGATCTTGATTTAGGGCATTATGAAAGATTTATAGATGAGAATTTAACTCATAATTCGAGCGTAACGATGGGACAAGTATATTCATCTGTTATTGAAAAAGAAAGAAAAGGGGAATATCTTGGAAAAACAGTTCAAGTAATTCCTCATATTACAAATGAAATAAAAGAGAGAATATATAGATTCGAAAATACTGACACAGATATTGTGATTACCGAAGTTGGAGGAACAATTGGAGACATTGAGGGATTATCAATTATAGAAGCAATTAGACAAGTAGGACTGGAAAAAAATGCAGAAGATGTAGTTTATATACATGTAACATTACTACCATATATCACTGGTTCAAATGAGATTAAATCAAAACCAACTCAACATTCTGTAAAAGAGTTACAAAGTCTGGGAATAAAACCTAATATTTTAGTATGCAGAACAGAGTTAGATATACCAGAAAACATAAAAGAAAAGTTAGCACTATTTTGTAATGTGCGTAAAAGCAGTGTAATTCAAAATAAAACAGCAGATTGCTTATATGCAGTGCCATTAATGCTAGAGGAAGAAGGATTAGCACGTGAAGTATGTAATTATTTAAGATTAGATAGATATATACCTGACAATACAAAGTGGCAAAAGATGATAGATAAAATTAGAAATATAGACAAAGACAAATTTATAAATATTGCGATAGTTGGAAAGTACATTAAATTAGAGGACTCATATATATCAGTTATAGAAAGTCTTTATCATGCCGGATTTGCTAATAATGTTAAAGTACATATTGATTTAATTGATGCTGAAAAAATAAATTCAGAAAACGCAAAAGATGTTTTGAAAAAATATGATGGAATAGTTGTACCAGGAGGCTTTGGCAATAGGGGGATAGAAGGAAAAATTGAAACCATAAAATATGCAAGAGAAAATAAAGTCCCATTTTTAGGAATATGTTTAGGTATGCAAATGGCAGTAGTGGAATTTGCAAGAAATGTATTACATATTAAGGATGCAAATTCAGCAGAATTTGATGCTAAAACTAAAAATCCTGTAATACATATTATGGAAGAGCAAAAGAAAGTTAATAAAAAAGGTGGTACAATGCGTTTGGGAGCATACCCATGTATTATAAAAAAAGGAACTTTGGCAAGTGAAATTTATGGAGAAGAAAAAATTTCAGAGAGACATAGACATAGATATGAATATAATAATCAATACAAAGAAGCATTGGAAAAATCGGGACTAAAAGTATCTGGAACATCACCAGATGGAACATTAGTAGAAATTGTAGAATTAGAAAACCATCCATATTTTATAGCAGGGCAATTTCATCCTGAGTTAAAATCAAGACCTAATAATCCAGCACCACTATTTGTAGGTTTAGTAAAGGCATGTTTAAATAACATTTAATTTTATAGAAGGAAGTTCTTAATATGGAAAAAGAGAAGAAAGAAAATAAAATAATAAAAGGAAGAAGGCCTCAATTTATCATATTTACTGACAAAGATGGAACTATAAATTTAGAAGATAAGCAATTAGGAATGATATTAAATTTGGCAAGAACTATGGAAGGAATAGTTATTCCCGTAACCGGAAGAACTGTAGGGGATATTAAATCAGAGTTCGAAGCAAAGAAACTGCCTGTTCCACAAATTATTGTTGGAGATAATGGTGCGAATATTTATTCAACTGAGAATGATGAATTTTTTCTAAGAAGTCCGTTAAATGCAGAGAGTGTACATAAATTAGTTAGCAGATTTATAGAATTGGGTGGAAAACCTGAATTAATCAGATACACAAACGGGGAAACAATTTTTACATCTGATGATAAAAAAGTTTTAGCATATTACAAAAAAAGTACAGTATCATACGCGTGTGATAATATTGTAAAAGCAGTATTAACAGAAAAAGATATAACAAAAATCACTTTAGCAGGAAATTTAGATATAATGAAGGCAATAAATGAGTATGCAAAAGGATTAGATTTTTGGACAGATATGGATACAACTAAGTTTCCTACAATTGCTGAGAACAATTATCGATTAGATGTGGCAGGGCGAAATATAAATAAAGGAAAAGCTGTAAAGATGATAGCTAATGCAATACAGCCACAATATGGGTATATGTGTATAGGTAATGGATATAACGATTTATCAATGTTTAGACAAGCTATTATGGATGGAATGACTGCGGCTGTAATGGGAGATGCGGATCCAGGACTGATAGCAGAGTTAGAGTTACTAGAAAAATATCATACAGGAAAGTTAGTTGTAGTACCAGCAAAACAAGAGCGAGCAAACAAATTAATATATAGAAGTATTAAAATTGTACAACAAAGGCTAAAGGAAGAACAAAGAGCCTATCTAAAAGAAAAGAGGCATCCAGATGATATAAAGGTAAAACCTCAAGTACTTGCTCCTAAAAGAGGAAGAAGAAGAGAAGCTTATGGAGAACTAGAACTATAAATAGACATAATTTTAATAATATTGTTATTACAAGAATAAAAAACAAAAAAATTAAAAAAATTTAAAATAAGTATTGACAAAAAAACAAAAAACCTTTATAATCTATAATTGTCAGGAGGAATTGCAGGTGTAGTTCAATGGTAGAACCTCAGCCTTCCAAGCTGATGACGTGGGTT
>CAUWEX010000024.1:0-18133 GCA_963557965.1 uncultured Clostridia bacterium | reverse complement strand
TAAAAAATGATAATCGCTGAAACCCTTGTGGGAGTACACACACACACACACACACACCTTATGTTTACTAAATAATAAAAGAGCTAATAATAAAATAGAAATAAAGAGAAAGATAGTAATAAAAGCCTAGAAATAGGTTTTTATTGCTGTCTTTTTTTAGTGAGAAAAAGAGGCCAGGTCTTAAATTTCTCATTATACATTAATAAAAAGACCTGGAAATTTAAAAATTAGGAGGAGTAGTAAAAATGAATAGGAACAAAGGAATAACACTAATTGCATTGGTAATAACAATAATTGTATTATTAATATTGGCAGGAGTAACCATTGCAATGCTAATGGGGGATAACGGAATAATAACCCAAGCACAAAAAGCTAAAATATCTACAGAATTATCAGGATATAAAGAAGAATTAGAGCTATATAAAATAAGTAAATTAACAGAAAATCAAGAGTTTTTAGATGGAAGTTTAACAGCTGGAAAAACGAATTTATCTTATAATACTCAAAAAGCAGGAGAAACCGGAAATATAAAAACTGTGATAACAAGTATTAGTGATGAATATATGAAAAAATTAGAAATAATAAAAGGAGAGCTTTTAATAAACACCAAAAGTAAAGACGAAATAAAAATAGCCCAAAGTTTAGGAATAGAAGTAAACCCATATGATATAACAGAAGAAGGTGAATTGCTATCATCTAATGGCAATTTATTGCTTATGGATGAAAACGGAACATTAACAATACCAGACAGTGTAACCAAAATAGGAGAAGGAGCCTTTGCAAATTTAAACGGACTAAAAACAATAATAATACCAGGAAGTGTCAAGGAAATAGGAGATAATGCATTCGCATATAATGCAACGCTAGAAACGGTAATAATGCAAGAGGGAGTAGAAAGAATTAAAAGCTATGCTTTTGCAGGGTGTGCTAATCTGAAAAATGTAACTATGCCAAATAGCTTGGTATCGATGGATGCCATGACATTTTATCAATGTATTGAGTTAGAAAAAATAGTAATACCTAATAAGATTAAAGAAATTCCAATGTATTGTTTTTCGGGAGATAAAAAATTAAAGACAATTTTATTACCAGTAAATTTATCTAAAATTGGAAGCATGGCAATGCATGAAACTGCAGTAAACGAAATAAATATTCCCAATACTGTAAACATAATAGAAAGTGGAGCGTTTAATCGGTTGTAATAACTTAAATAACATAGAATTAAACAACAGCATATATTACGAATATGAAAATGGATTTTTGATGCCGAAGGATAAAACAAATATAACATTTATTTCTTCAAGTTATCTAAACTCAGTAAATACATTAAAAATACCAGAAGGTGTAACCAGTTTTTCAAACGATATAGAAGGATTCAAAAATATAACTAAATTAGAAATACCATCAAGTTTAATTAATGTAGGATTGAGAATATTTCCTTCAAGTATATCACAAGTAATTATCGACACTAATAATCCTAAATATATTTCTGAGAACAACCTATGGTACACTAAAGATACGAAAAGATTAGTTATGTGTTACTCAAAAGAACAAGATGTTAGAATACAAGAAGGAATATTAGTGGCTGAAGATGGAGCTTTTGGAGCAGCAGTAAATGCAACATCTATAACATTACCAGATAGCTTAACACATATAAATGGACAAACATTTAATGCCTGCAGAAATCTTAAAACGATAAAAATTGGAAAAAACGTTCAAGAAATCTCGCCGATAATGATGTTATTTGAATGTAAAGCTGAAGTAATAATAGATGAAGCCAATCCATATTATATGGTGGAAAATGGAGTGCTTTATAGTAAAGATAAAAAGGTACTAAAAGCATGCTTAAAAATGTTTACAGGAGAATTTGTTGTAGATAAAAAAGTAGAGATAATAGATGTTCACGCATTTAACAGTCAAAAAATTACAAAAGTTATAATTCCTGAAGGTGTCAAAGAAATAAAAGATGCTGCATTTACTATATGTTATGAATTGGAGACAGTTGAAATTCCTAATAGTGTTACAACAATTTCGAAAAGTGCTTTTGAAAGATGTCCCGCTTTAAATAGCATAAACATAAACAACACTGAAAATTCTATTTTGGGTGCCCCATGGAGAGCTCCTAAAGGGATGAAAGTAGTACACTGGGAAAAGTAGAAGTAAAGTGATTTTTGATCCCAAATCATGGGGAAAATTAACTAAAATACTTGCAAAAGAGGAATAAATATGTTAAAATAGTTATGCCTTGAAAGAGACATGGCTATTTTTTATGCAAATAAAGTAATAAAAATGTAATTTTCAAGTCTCTACTTGCAGAAAATGCAGGTCAAAAATCCAAAGGGAGGTGAAAATGATGAATAAATACGAAAGTATAATCATTGTTAATCCAAATGTAGATGAAGAAGGTTTAAAAGCTTTAGAAGAGAAATTTACAGGATTAATAAACAAAGCTGGTAAAGTAGAATCAGTTGAAAATATGGGTAAAAAGAAATTAGCTTATCCTATTAAAAAATATGAAGAAGCAACATATTTATTATTAAACTTTGAAGCTGAACCAGACTCAATTACAGAACTTGAAAGAGTTTACAGAATTACAGACGAAATATTAAAACATATCGTTGTAAAAAAAGAAGACTAATTAAAAATTAGGAAAAAAATAAGATTAGGGGCCTATTAAAGTAGGAAAAGGTGATAAAAATGAACAAAGTAATATTAATGGGAAGATTAACAAGAGACCCAGAAGTAAGATATACACAAACAAATAATACATTAGTTGCATCATTTAGTTTAGCCGTAAATAGAAGATTTGTTAGACAAGGTGAAGAAAGACAAGCTGATTTTGTAAATATCGTAGCTTGGAGCAAACTAGGTGAATTTTGCAGCAAATACTTTAAAAAAGGTCAACAAGTAGCAGTTATCGGAAGATTACAAACAAGAACTTGGGATGATGACCAAGGAGTAAAACACTATGTAACAGAAGTTGTAGCAGAAGAGGCATATTTTGCAGAAGGAAGAAGAGATGCAGAAGCATCAACATCTAGCTTTGAAAATACGTTTGGAAACGCACAACCTGGAAGCATGGGAGCAGATTTTGAAATGTCTTCAAATGATGACTTACCATTCTAATAGATAGGGGGGAAAGTAAAATGGCAGATAAAAAACAAAATAGAAGAAATAAAAACTACGATGATGATTACAATCCAAGATTTAGAAAACAAAGAAAAAAAGTATGTTTATTATGTAGTGATAAAAACTTTGAATTAGATTACAAAAATCCTGAACAATTAAAGAAATTTATCAATGATAAAGGTAAAATCTTACCAAGAAGAACAACAGGAGCTTGTAGCAAACATCAAAGAGATATAACAAAAGCAATAAAAAGAGCAAGACATATCGCATTATTACCATATACAAACAACTAATAAATAATTAGGATACAGCTATTATAGCTGTATTTTTTTGTGTAAAAATATATGGTTACAGTAATACACCTAAAAATTGCCAGCAATCCGTTTACATTTTTTATACCTTATGATATAATCATTTTGCAAAAACAAAAGAGGTGAAAAATTTGAACCAAATATTAAGTGTTGAACAACCAAAAAAAGAAATAAAAAAGAAAGTAAAAAGCAGTGGACCAATTGAAATACATAAAATCGTAAGATTTTTTGCTATTGCAATGATAATATTCGGAATAGCTATTGTAGGTTCTGCATCATATTCTATGTACCAAGGAATGCAAAATGAAGATAGCAACCAAATGAAACCAACTATTTCGGTACAAGATCTATCAGAAAACCAATTACAATTACAAGTATCACATACAAAACAATTAGAAAAAGTAACATACAATTGGAATGATGAAGAACCAGTGGAACTAAATGCTAAAGGAAAGAAAAAAGTTGAAGAAACAATAGAAATCCCAACGGGAGAAAATACTTTATATGTATATGCAGTAGATGTAAACGGAAAAGAAATTACATATCCAAAAACATATACAAGACAAGGCGATATTGATATACAATTTGAAATAAACGGAGCAGACTTAAAAGTTACAGCAAATGGTAAATCAGAACTTAGTTATATGACATATAGATGGGATGAAGAAGAAGAAACAACAATTGAAATAAACAATGCTCAAACAGAACAATTAATTGATATACCAAAAGGACAACACAAATTAACAGTAGTAGTTGTTGATATAAATAACAAAACAGAAACAAAAGAACAAGAGGTAAAAGGAGTAACAAAACCAAAATTAGAAGTAACCACAGACGGTTCTGCAAACTTTATAATAAACGCCTCTGATGAAGAAGGAATATCAAAAATAGAATTTATAATAAATGAGCAAGAAAAATATTTATTAGACTTAGCAAAAACATTCTCATCAGTAGAACAAAGAAAACAAATTAGCTACCCATATCCACTACATGATGGTGAAAATAAATTAGAAGTAACGGTATATAATGACAGCGGAGTTACAGAAACTGCAAGAGTACTAGTAAATAAATAATAGAACCTTCCACTAAGGTGGAAGGTATTTTTACGAAAAATAAAAGGGGACAATATGAAAGAAATAATATTCAATTTACTAACATACTTTATAATATATTCTTTTCTAGGGTGGATAATGGAATCCATATTTAGATCCATTATAGAAAAGAAAGTGATAAATACAGGATTTTTAATAGGACCAATTTGTCCAATCTATGGATTTGGTGCAAGTATAATGTTTCTATTTTTACATAAATTAGAAAACAATATATTTTTACTTTTTATAGCATCATTTGTATTATTAACTTTATGGGAATATGTTGTAGGAATACTATTAGAAAAAATATTTCATACAAAATATTGGGATTATTCAGACCATAAAATCAATTTTCAGGGAAGAATTTGTTTAACAAATTCTATATACTGGGGAATTTTAGGGGTATTATTTATAAAATTTATCCATCCTTTTGTACAAGGAATATTGCAAAAAATAAATCCACAATTATTACAATATATAGTAGTAATAGCAACAATAGTGTTTTTTGTAGATGTAATTGTAACTATTGTAAAAGTTAAAAATATAAAAGTAACATTAGAAAAAGTAGAAAAATTAAATAGTGAAATAAAAGAAAAACTTAAGGAAGCAAAACAAAAAACTAAAGAAGTAAACCAAGGTATAGAAAAAGTGGAAGTAATAGAAAATCTGCACAAAATTGCGGATAAACTGAAAAAGAAAAGAAACAAAATTATTATACGACTATATAAAAATGTATATAGGCTAAAAAGAGCATTCCCAACAATTGACACAAAGGAAATACGAGAAATATTAAATAAGAAAATAGAAATAAAAGAGTTAGAAAAACGAAGAAAAAATAAAAAAGTGTAAAATTAGCTTGAAAAAATCAGAACTCTTTGTATATAATAAACAAAAGAACTGAAAAGGAGCAAAAATATGGTACAAGAAATATATATTATAGATGACGATGATTCTTCAATTTTGATATTTAGAGAATTATTTAAAAATGATCCAGAATTCAAATTTATAAGTGTAAAAACCGAAGATATAGATATAGCACTTAAGAACATTCCATCATTGATTGTTATTAATGAAGATGCAATAGACAGAGATGTAATCGAATTATGCAGAAAAATCAGAAAAGATGAGGATAATACAATTACACCAGTAATAGTTGTTTCATCAAAAGGAAGTAGAGAGCATAGAGTAAGAATTTTAAAAGAATCTGTTGAGTATTTTATAAAAAAACCGGTAGACGAGCAGTATCTATATTTTACGGTCAAAAACTTGAACAGACTTTTAGCTAGTAATAGAACGGTAAGTCCGTTGACAGGATTACCAGGAAATGTTCAAATACATGCGGAATTAAAAAAGAGACTTTTACGTAGAGAACCATTTTCCGTCTTATATTTAGATTTAGATAATTTCAAAGCATATAATGATGTATATGGATTTTTAAAAGGTGATGAAATAATAGAATTTACGGCAGAAACCATCATCAATTTAGTCCATAGTGATAAATTGGAAAATACCTTTGTAGGTCATATAGGTGGAGACGATTTTGTTGCAATAGTACCAGGAACAAATTGTGAAAAAACATGTCAAAATATTATTTCATATTTTGATAGGCATGTAACTAAATTTTTTACACAAGATGACCTAGAAAAAGGATATATAGAAGTAGCGAATAGAAAAGGAATAATAGAACAATTTCCACTAACTTCAATTTCAATAGGAGTAGTTACTGTTGACCCAGGTAGATTCAATAACATACTAGAAATAGGAGAAGCAGGGGCACAAGTAAAACATGCTGCAAAATCTGTTATGGGAAGTAGTTATGCAATAGATAGAAGAAGATAAAATATAAAAGTACTAAAATAAAAGAATTCCTAATATATTTATAATAAAAATATATTAGGAGTTTTTTTATGGTTATAATAACAAAGAAAAGAATTAAAATAATACTAACCTGTGTATTAATCTCATTATGTGCATTTGCTGTTCAAAATCCCAATAAAGAAAACATAAAAAATAATAATACTGTAGTGGAAACAACAGCTACACCAGCTTCTGGAAAAACAATTATACTAGATGCAGGACATCGGAACGCCAGACGAAGGTGCAGAAAGTAAAAATGGAATAACAGAAGCACAAATAAATTTAGAAATAACACTAAAAGTACAAAAATTGCTAGAACAAAATGGAAGTACAGTATTATTAACAAGGTCAGATGAAAATTCAATTTGTGATGTTAATAGCAAAACGTTAAGACAAAAAAAAATATCAGATGTACGAAACAGGGTAAAAATTGCCAATAACAATTCAGCTGATATATTCGTATCTATACATCTAAATAAAATTCCACAAACACAGTATTTTGGATGGCAATGTTTTTATAATACTAAAAATGAAAAAAGCATAACATTAGCTAAAAGTATTCAGGAAAATCTAAATAAATCAATACAAAAAGAAAATGAAAGAGTTGCAATGAAACTAGATAATATATATATTATGAAAAATGTAGAAATACCTATAAGTATTGTAGAATGTGGATTTTTATCAAATCCTCAAGAAGAACAACAACTACAAGAAGAAAGCTATCAAGATAGATTAGCTTGGGGAATTTATAATGGAATAGTAGAGTATTTTAGTAAATTTTGACTTTTTTCTTCAAAAGTAGTATAATAAATGTGTATTAGTTTATGCTAAGGAGGAATTAATTATGGGAGAAATACTTGAATTTAAAGATAGAAGAAAAGGATTTATGGAACAAAACAGAGTAAAAAATGTTCCGTTAGCAAATCAAAGAAGAAATGAAACGGTTTCACCAATACATACAAGAATGAATACTAGAGGGCTTTCAGCAGAAGAAAGAAATAGATTAAATGCAAGAGCAGCTAGAGAATGGGAAACTCTAAGTCATAGAGAACAAAGAAAAGAATATCAAAAAATGAGAAAAGACCTAAACCAAAAGGGTTATAAAACAGCTACAATAAATTCAACAAGAAGAATATCAGGAAGAAGAACTGCAAGAAATATGAAAGGAAAAATATTTGCAACACTTGGTTTAGCAGCGGCGCTAATGATTGGCATAGGAGGGTACACTGCATACTCAATGAATTCTAACAGTCAACAAGTAACGTTAGAAGAAGCAATAAAATCAGGAAAATCTGTAGAAGATTTAGGAATAGATGCAGATACATTAACAAGAATACAAAATTTAGAAACGAGACTAAATGCAACAGATATAGATGCAGAAGAACTATTATCAATTGGAAAAGAATTAGAAGATTTACAATTTGATGTAGTGAAATCAAAAATTGCAACAGAAGCGGATGTTTCAGAAAAAGATATAAAAATTGGACACAACGAGGAAAAAGCTGAGGATAGCAAACAAACAATCCGAATAGGAGAAGATATATTAATGGATAGCACAGCTTTATTCCAAAGAGAATTTTCAACAGAGATAGAAGAATATATAAAAACAATAGTAAATACTCAAGCAAATAATTATTATATAGAACAAGGAGAATTTGACAAAGATGCTGTAGTCAATAGATTTCAAAACACACTTGAAAAGACTAGCCAATTTGCAACAGGTGATATAGATATAGAAAAAGACAAAAATGGAAAAATCACCAAAATAAATTATACCAAAACAACAGTGCAAGACTTGGAACAACAAAATATTGAACACAATGATGAAGAAAGATAATATAAATGCATAAAATTACCACTCTTTGCAAACAATATGTTTAAAACATATTAGCAAGGAGTGGAATTTTTTTGAGAATTTTAAAAATAAACGGAGCCCCATTAGATAAAAACCAGTTAGAAAACCATTTACAAAAAGTTGCATCAAACCATATATTAGTTACAACCTCACAAAAAAACACGTATCCAGTACCGCATTTATTAGAAAGTTTTAAGGTAATTCAAAAAGTATATAATTTATTAAATGAACATCTAAAGCTAGGAATAAGCATTCATCCAGCTGGAGAGTGGTTGCTTGATAATTTATATATAATAGAAGAGAGTGTTAAACAAATTGAGAAAGAATTGACATTAAAAAAATATACAAAATTTTTAGGAATTGCTAATGGTCCATATAAAGGGTTCGCAAGAATATACGTTTTAGCATCAGAAATAATTGCATATACAGATAATAAAATAGACAGAAAAGATATAGAGAACTATTTACAGAGTTATCAGACTAAAAAAACATTAAGCATGGAAGAAATTTGGAATATAGGATTATTTTTGGAGATAGCTATTATAGAAAATATACGAGAAGTATGTGAAAAAATATATGTATCACAGATAGAAAAATATAAAGCCGAAAACATTGTAGAAAGACTAATAGAAAATAAATCAAAAATAGAGCAATTATTTAAAAGCAATAACAATAAGTTAGAAAAAACAATGATAGATGACATGCATTATTCGTTTGTAGAGTATATGTCATATATCTTAAAAAGATATGGAAAAAAAGGATATAGTTATTTAAAAGCATTAGAAGAAACAGTAGAGCTAACTGGAACAACAGTATCTGAAGTGATAAAAAAAGAACATTTTGATATAGCCGTTAGAAAGGTATCAATAGGAAATAGCATAACAAGTATAAAAAAAATCCAGAGAATTAACTTTTTAGAAATTTTTGAAAAAATAAATGGAGTTGAAGATTTACTAAAAAAAGATCCAGCGGGAATTTATGAAAAAATGGATGGAAAAACAAAAGAATGTTATAGAAATAAAATTAAAGAAATATCTAAAAAAACAAAAATTTCTGAAATATATATAGCAAGAAAGCTTTTAGAATTAGCCAAAAACCAAAACAAACATATAGGTTTTTATCTGTTAGATGCTGAAATAGAAGATTTATATAAAAGTTTAAAGTGTAAAACAAGTAGAAAAATAACACCTAAAAATAAAATGACAATATATATCAGTGTAGTTACAATAATAAGTTTAATAATATCATATTATTTTGCAAAGCTTGTAAATTATAATATAGAAAAACCGTGGTATTTTATCTTGGGTATAGTAATATTTTTTATACCAGCAACAGAAATTACAATTCAAGTTATATCATATATCCTTAGTAAAATAATAAAACCTAAATTTATTCCAAAGATAGATTTTTTCAATGGAATAGACGAAGAAAACAAAACAATGGTAGTAATTCCGACAATAGTTAAAGATAGAGAAAAAGTGCAGGAATTGATGAGAAAATTAGAAATATTTTACCTTGCTAATAAATCAAAAAATATATATTTTTGCTTATTAGGAGACTGTAGCGAAAGCGATAAGGTAGAAGAAAAATACGATAATGAAGTTATAGAAGAAGGAAAAAAACAAGTAGAAATATTAAATAATAAATACAAAACACAGGACATTCCAATATTTAATTTTATTTATAGAAAAAGAGTCTGGAATGATAAAGAGAAATCTTATCTAGGTTGGGAAAGAAAAAGAGGAATGTTAAACCAATTTAATGAATATTTACTAGGAAACATTCAAAATCCATTTAGAGAAAACACAATAGAAAATTATAAAGATATAAAAAATGAGCTACAAAAAATAAAATATATAATAACCTTAGATGCGGATACAGATTTAATTTTAAATTCGGCATTTGAACTAGTTGGAGCTATGGCACATATTTTAAACCGACCTGTACTTGATGAAAAGGAAAATAAAGTTATACATGGATATGGAATAATGCAACCGCGAATAGGGATAAATTTAGATATTAGCTATTATAATCTATTTACTAAAATTTTTGCAGGAGCAGGTGGAATTGATTGCTATACAAATGCAATTTCAGATATATACCAAGACAATTTCGAAGAAGGAATTTTTACTGGAAAAGGAATATATGATTTACGAACATTTTCAAAAGTCTTAAACAATAAAATTCCTGAAAACACTGTACTTAGCCATGACTTATTAGAAGGATGTTATTTAAGATGTGGACTTGCTTCAGACATTATGCTAATGGATGGATATCCAACAAAATATAACAGTTTTATGAATAGACTATCAAGATGGATTAGAGGAGATTGGCAAATTATAAGGTGGTTACAACCTAAATATGGGCTAAATTTAGTTTCAAGATATAAAATTTTAGATAATTTGCGAAGAAGTATAATAGAAATCTCAGTAATTATATGTATGTTGGTGCTAGCAATTTTAAACAAACCATATGTATGGTTACTAGCAATACCAGCAATTCCATTTATTTTAGAATTAATAAATATGATTGTATTTAAAAAGACGGGAGAGCAAAAAACAAAAACATTTGCACCTAAAATTGGAGGATTAAAAGGAATTATTTTAAGAGCAATACTTACAATTGGATGTTTACCATACAAAGCATATATATCATTAAAAGCAATTCTTACAACGATATATAGACTAACTATATCACATAATCACTTACTAGAATGGATGACTTCAGAAGAAGCGGAAGAACAATCAAAATCGAATGTTATGTCATATATTAAACAAATGTCATTTAATATTATTTTAGGAACATTACAACTAGCTGAAAGTATATATCACAGTAGATTATATGGAAGTATATTAGGAGTTCTGTGGATTATAACTCCAATAATTATGTGCAAAGTTAGCAAAATTGCCAAGAAAGAAAATGCTATAGATGAGTTAAATACGAAAGAACAAGAATATTTAATAGAAATAGGGAAAAGAACATGGGGATTTTTTGAAAAGTATTTAACAAAAGAAAATAATTATTTAATACCAGACAATTATCAAGAAGATAGAAAAGAAAAGATAGTATATAGAACATCTTCAACTAATATTGGACTATCACTTCTTTCAGTTATATCAGCATATGACTTAAAATATATAGAAAAAGAAAAAGCCTTAGATTTATTAAAAAATATTATATATACAATAGTGGATTTGCCTAAATGGAATGGACATTTATACAATTGGTATCAGATAAGAACTAAGGAACCATTAATACCAAGATATATTTCTACTGTAGACAGTGGTAATTTTGTTGGATATCTATATGTAGTCAAAGCGTTTTTGATAGATATGTTCAATAACTATATGGTTAAAAATAAAAATGCTGATAGCATAAGTTCGATAAATGAAAACGCAACAGAAAACCTTATAAATATTATAGATAATTTAATTGAAAATACAGATTTTTCAGTATTGTATAATAATGAATTACAAATATTTTCTATAGGATTTAATGTAGAAGAAAACAAACTAACAGATTCTTATTACGATTTGTTAGCTTCAGAAGCAAGACAAGCAAGTTTAGTTGCAATAGCTAAAAAAGATATACCAACAAAACATTGGAACTATTTAAGTAGAACATTAACTACACTAGGAAAATACAAAGGATTAATTTCATGGTCAGGTACAGCTTTTGAGTATCTAATGCCAGATATAAATATTCCAAGATACAAAGGAAGTTTATTAGACGAATCTTGCAAATTTATGATAATGAGTCAAATGGAATATGCAAAAAGATTAAATATACCATGGGGAATATCTGAATCTGCATTTAATGTAAAAGATTTAAAGTCAAATTATCAATATAAAGCATTTGGAATTCCGTGGTTAGGACTAAAAAGAGGTCTTGCAGATGAACTGGTTGTTTCTGCATATGGAGGAGTTTTGGCCATAAATGATGTACCAAGAGCAGAAGTGGAAAACATGAAGAGACTAGAAAAGGAAGGTATGTATAACAAATTTGGTTTTTACGAAGCGATAGACTATACGCCAGAAAGAGTGAACAAGGGAGAAACTTCAAGTATTGTAAGAACATATATGGCTCATCACCAAGGACTAATTTTACTTTCAATTAATAATTTATTTAATAACAAAATATTGCAAAAAAGATTTATGGAAAATCCAGAAATTGAAGCTGTTAGTATATTGCTACAAGAAAATATGCCTGAAACATCGATAATAACCAAGGAAAAAAAAGAAAAAGTAGAAAAATTAAAATATAAGGATTATGAAAATTATGTAAAAACAACATATAATAAAATTGATGAAAGAGTAATTACTGGAAATGTAATATCAAATGAAAATTATATTATTGCAATGAACCAAAAGGGAGAAGGATTTAGTAAGTATAAGGATATATATATTAATAGATTTAAGAAAACAGATGACTATTCACAAGGTATCTTCTTTACAATGAAAAATATTGACAACAAACAAATTTGGAGTTCTAATTACAAATTTAATGATGTGAAAGATAAGAATTATCAAATAAGTTTTATGCCAGATAAAATGGAACATGAAATTAACAAAGGGAATATAAAAACTAAAATTAGAACTACAGTTGCCTCAAATGAACCAGTAGAATTGCGAAGGATGACATTAGAGAACCAGGGAAATAGAGATGAATTAATAGAAGTAACGGTGTATTTTGAGCCGATATTATCAAAAAAAGAGCAAGATTATGCACATCCTGTATTTAATAATTTATTTTTGATATCAGAATTTGATGAAGAAAATGAAAGTATAGTGGTAAAAAGAAAAAAAAGAGGAGAAAATGAACAAGAATTATATCTTATGGCAAACTTATCCACAAATAGTGAAACAATTGGGGATATAGAATATGAAATTAATAAAAGTAAGTTCATAGGAAGAGGTAATTTAAAAGTTCCTATTATGATAGAGAACTCAATACCGCTATCTAAAAAAATAGGACTAGTTACAGAACCCATAGTTGCATTAAGAAAAACAATAAAAGTCAAAGCACAAGAAAGAGTAGATGTAGATTTTGTAATAAGTGTAGGAGAAAATATAGAAGAAGTTAAAAATAATCTATTAAAATACAAATCACTTGAAAATGTAAAAATGGAATTTGAAATTTCGAAAGCACGAGTTGAAGCTGAAAGCAGATATTTAAGAATAAAAGGAAAAGAAATTGCACTATATCAAAAGATGTTATCATATATAATTTTTGATAATTCAGTTAAATGTCAAAGAATGAAAAATATAAATGGAAATCAATTTAAACAGTCAGATTTATGGAAATATGGAATATCAGGAGATTTGCCAATTATATTAGTAAAAATTAAGGATGTAAATGATGGATATATCATAAAAGATATGCTAAAAGCATATGAATTTTTTAGAACTAAAAACATACAAACAGAATTAGTGATTTTAGACGAAGAAAAATATAGCTACGAAAATTATGTAAAAGAAGAAATAGAAGGTTCTATATTAAATTATCATATGGCATATTTAAAAAATCAAAAAGGTGGGATTTTTAATTTAGTTAAAAGTGAAATAAATCCTAAAGATATTAAGTTATTGGAAACATTAGCTACAATTGAAATAGACAGTGCAAAAGGAAATGTAGAAAATAATATAAAAGAAATGGAAGATGAATATTTAGGAAGATATAGAATAGTAGAAAATGATGAAATGCCAATGTTATTAGAGGAAGAAACATCAGATATAGATATTTTATTTAATAAAGATGAATTAAAATATTATAATGAATATGGGGCTTTTTCAGCAGATGGCAAAGAATATCTAATTAAAGTAAGTAAGCAAAATAGATTACCAACAGTATGGAGTCATGTGTTAGCTAATAAAAATTTTGGAACAGTCGTTACCGAAAATATGGGTGGCTATACTTGGTTCAAAAATAGTAGATTAAATCGTGTTTCAAGTTGGGCAAATAATCCAAATTATGATATACCGAGTGAAATTATATATATTCAAGATCGAGAAAACAAAAAAGCCTGGTCCCTTGGACTAAACCCAATGCCAGATGATAATAACTATAATGTTGTCTACGGTTTTGGATATTGTAAATATATTCACAAAAGTGATGGAATTGAACAGGAGTTAAATATTTTTGTACCAAATGAAGAACCATGCAAAATAGGAATATTAAATTTAAAGAATCTTACTCCTAATAAGAAAAAATTAAAAATATATTATTATGTTAAACCAGCTTTAGGAGAAGATGAAATAAAAACCAATGGATATATAGAAACGTCTTTTGATAAAAACAACAATATTATATATGCTAAGAGCATATATAATTCGGAAAATGAAAATACAATTGCATGTATTTCATCTAGTGAAGAAATTAACTCATATACGGGAGACAAAAAATCATTTTTGGGTATGCAAGGAATAGACAATCCACAAGGAATAAGAGAAGAAAAACTGAATAATCAAAACGGACTAGGTAAAGATAGTTGTATGGCGTTTGAAATAGAGGTTCAACTAGAAAGTTATTCTAATAAAGACATAATACTTATGCTAGGAGCATATGAAAATATGATGGATTGTAAAGATATATCATATAAATATAGTAAGGTTTCAAATGCAAAACAAGAATTAGAAAAAACTAAAAGACATTGGAAAGATCTATTAGGTAGATTACAAGTATATACTCCTATAGAATCTACTAATATTTTGTTAAATGGATGGATAGCATATCAAACAATTGCGAGTAGATTATATGCAAGAAGCGGATATTATCAGTCTGGAGGCGCATATGGTTTTAGAGACCAATTACAAGACACATTAGGAATAAAATATTTAGATGCAGAAATAATGAAAAATCAAATATTAAAGCATAGCGAACATCAATTTATAGAAGGAGATGTTGAACATTGGTGGCATGATGAAACTAAAAGGGGAATAAGAACTAGATTTTCTGATGATTTATTATGGTTGCCATATACAACAATAGAATATATTAAATTTACAGGAGACAAATTAATTTTAGATATAGAAACTCCATATTTAGAAGGAGAAATTTTACAAGAAGGACAAGACGAAAAATATGACCTATACGTTAAAAGCAAAATAGCTGAGAGCATATATAAACATTGTATAAGAGCAATAGAAAAAAGCTTAGATTTTGGAGAACATGGATTGCCGAAAATTGGCTCAGGAGACTGGAATGATGGATTTAGTACAGTTGGAAACAAAGGCAAAGGAGAAAGTGTGTGGCTTGGGTTTTTCTTATATGCAATACTTGATCAATTTATCCCAATATGTATAGAAAAAGGTGATAAAGAATTAGCAGATAAATATGAAACAATAAAGCAAAAATTGAAAAGAGCGTTAAATACAGATGGTTGGGATGGAAGATGGTATAAAAGGGCATATATGGATGACGGAAATATACTTGGAAGCATGGAAAATGATGAATGTAGAATTGACAATATTGCACAAAGCTGGAGTGTAATTTCTAATGCAGGTGAGAATGATAAAAAGTATATTGCGATGGAAAGCTTAGAAAATCATTTGGTGGATAGAGAGAATGGAATAATAAAACTTTTGGACCCTCCATTTGAAAAAGGAAAACTAGAACCAGGATATATCAAAGCATATATGCCAGGAGTTAGAGAAAATGGTGGTCAATACACACATGCTGCAGTATGGACTATAATTGCAGAAAGTATATTAGGTTTTGGGGATAAAGCCTTAGAGTTATATAGAATGATAAACCCAATAGAACATTCAAGAACAAAAGATGCATGCAATAAATATAAAGTTGAACCATATGTAATAGCTGCTGATATATATGGAGCAGGAAATTTAGCAGGGCGAGGTGGTTGGACATGGTATACAGGTTCAAGCAGCTGGTATTATGAAGCTGGTATTAAGTATATATTAGGGCTTACAATAGAAAATGGTTATATTGTTTTAAATCCATGTATACCCAAAGAATGGAAGGAATATAAAATACAATACAAATGGAAAGAAAGCATTTATAATATAATTGTTAAAAATCCGAATGGAAAAGAACATGGAATTACAAAAATTTTAGTTGATGGAGTAGAAGGAAAGAGCGGGGGGAATTTAGAAGGCAGTAACGGTGGAAATATTAATAACAACAATAGAATTAAGTTGGATGGAAGAAGAAGAGTTTATAATATAGAGGCTATAATGTAATCCTGACTTTTGGGGCCAGAGGAAAAAATCATTTTTGATGAAATAATTTATAAAGTTTAAAAGCAAGTAAATATTACTTGCTTTTTTATAACTTGTCAAAATATCAATAATTTTTGTATTTATCAACAAAAAAGATGAAGTAAATTACTACAAACTATTGCAATAATTACAGCGAATTGATAAAATAAACTATATACTATGCGCATATATAAATTATATGCTAATAATTCAGAATAAAATGTATGAAACAAGGAAAACTAAAGAAAAGGAGAGATGTAAAAATGAAACAAAACAACAAAGGTATTACATTGATTGCGCTTGTCATAACAATTATTGTATTACTAATTCTTGCGGGAGTATCAATAGCAATGCTAACAGGAGAAAATGGAATATTAAACCAAGCACAAGAATCAAAAACACAAACAGAATATAAGAGTGCAGAAGAAAAAGTAAAACTAGCAATCATGGGAGCAAGAGCAAATGACGGACAAATGACAGTAGCAGAATTAAAAACAGAAGTAGGATATCAAGGCGGAAGCATAATAGGAGATAATTTCCCAGTAGAAGTACAAATGGATGGATATACATTTGTGGTAAATGAAAATGGAAATATTGGACAAATAGATAGTTTAGGGACAGTTACAGGGCATGAAACAAGCAATACAACAGTTTATGATAAATTAGGAAATAGAGTAGTTGTCCCAGCAGGATTTAAAGTACAAAAACCAGAGAAAACAGTGCCTGATGGAATTGTAATAGTGGATAAGAAACATACAGCAACAGAAGGAAGTGAATTTGTATGGATACCTGTAGGAACAGTAAAGAAATCTGATGGAAGTTCGATAGCAATAGAATTAAAAAGATATGTATTCAAAGAAGATGGAACAATAGATGAAAGTTTAACAAAAACAGAGCCGGGAGACCAATTAAAACCAAGTGCAAGTTCATCATATTATTATACAGAAGGTTTAAAAGATAGCACAACAAGTAATACTCATGCTAAAGATATAGAAGCATTTAAAACAAGTGCAGTAAATAATAAAGGATATTATATAGGACGATATGAGGCAAGAACACCAACAAAAAGAACAGTTAAAGGAGATGCATTAACACAACTTACAGAAAAACCAGGAGATTATGTATATAATTATGTAACACAACCACAAGCAGCAGAAATAAGCCAAAAGATGTATGCGGAGAATAGCAAGTTTACAACTGATTTAGTAAATAGTTATGCATGGGATACAGCAATAACATTTTTGCAAGCATTTGATAATAGAGAGAATAAAGCAAAACCATATTCAAGACAAGAAAGTTTAAATAAAAGTCTAGCAGATAAAGGAACAAATAATTTAGAAACAAAAGATGTAATTTGTAATATATATGACATGGCAAGTAATACTTTGGAAAGAACGACAGAGACCTGTGATTACACCAATGGTCCTTGTGTGGTGCGTGGTGGGAATTACGGCGCTAGTAACCGCTACACAAGCCTACGAGGTCTTCTTACTACGGCTGACAGCAGTGAGGGCGGTTCGTTTAGACCACTTTTATACTTGTAATACTAAATACTAAAGCTTTGTTTTGGATTAAACTGAAGGGGACTGTCAAAAATTTTGTGTAAACTAGGAAATACCGATGGTGTATAATCTGGTGTGTGGAATTAAAAACCACCACTAGATTTTTTTGTAT
>CAUWEX010000023.1:0-23963 GCA_963557965.1 uncultured Clostridia bacterium | reverse complement strand
AATCAGTAACTAGAATTTACTTTTTCTAATTATATTTTACTTTTTCAATTCACCTATGATTTGTTTGATAAATTTATACATTATTAAAATTAAATTTTATAAATTTATGATGGAGCGGGTAGCGAGAATCGAACTCGCGCGACCAGGTCGGAAGCATGGCATTCTACCACTAAATTATACCCGCATATGTGGAAATTATATGAACAAAAGTGAACGTTCGCTTTATATACTAGCATATTTATATAAGTTTGTCTATAGTTAAAATTCTTTTCTAATCATTTGTAAGAATAATCTAAGTTTGTAAAACTAAAGAAACAAAATTTACTCAATTATTCTACTATTTTCTTGCTTTTTTATTGAAAATATTGTATATTATAAATGATAGGAAATAAACAAAAAAGCAGATGTGTGTTGCCACTTTACTACAGAGTTTCTAACTATGAGAAAGTGAGGTGGTGTTTATGGTAGAATTTTTACTATTCCTAATTATAGGATTTATGATATCAATAACTATAAACGTAGCCTTATTGACAGTTATATACATAATGCGGACGAATAAGGAATAAATAAAAACACTACATTTTGCTTTGGTACTGCAATGTAGTGTTTTGCTAATTTTATTGGCAACATACATTCTGTATGTTTGTTTCCTATATTTATTATATATAACTTTTTCATCATTGTCAAATAATTTTTAGAAATAATGTTTATATAGGTAAAATATGGTGGAGATGAGGAGAGTCGAACTCCTGTCCATAACATTTTCCACATAGATTTCTACAAGTTTAGTTTATTTTTTATATTCATTTTAACTACACCAATAAACAGGTTTAGTAAAAATATATCCTTCTAAAATACCCACTACTTTGAAAGAAAAAGTAGTTTCGTTTCCCACTAATATGACACTTTATCTAAGTATGTGGGGATACTTAGTAAAGCGTAGCCGCAATTAGGCAGCTAATGCTAATTCTCTATTATCAGCGTTTATATTTAAGTTTCTCGTTTTTTTAAGTGGCCAACGAGAACCCACTACTTGCTATCCATGTTTCTAATGTAATGTCGAAACCATTACATCCCCATGTCTTTTCTATTATACTATATATTTAGTAAATTAGCAACAATAGAATATACAATAATATATGCAACAATTACTATTTTATTTCATAATATAAATTAGGTGATTTATATGTCAATTGTTCAAACAGACACTAAAATAACATATGCTATTATGAGATCAAACTTGCACGAGTTAAATAATCTATATCCATTTATGCAAATTCAAAATGCAGGATATAGTGTTTTAGGAAAACAGCTTCCAGTAGTACGATTAGGAAGAGGAAAGAAAAAAGTTTTTTATACAGGTTCATTTCATGCAAATGAATGGATAACTAGTATAGTACTTATGAAATTTATTGAAGAATATTGCGAGGCATATGTAAAAAATTCTACTTTATATGGATATAATATTAGAACTTTATTCAAAAATAGTTCTATCTATATTATGCCAATGGTAAATCCTGATGGAGTAGATATTGTTAATCGGAGTATATCCAAAAAATTCACAAATTTATAGAGTTACAGCTGAGCTTGCAAGACCATATGCAACAATACTGTTTCCATTAGGTTGGAAAGCAAATTTTAATGGAGTAGATTTGAATTTACAATTTCCAGCGAAATGGGAAATGGCGAAAAAAATAAAATATAATCTAGGATTTACTGGTCCAGCACCTAGAGACTTTGTGGGATATGGACCTTTAACAGAACCAGAGGCACTAGCTGTTTATAATTTTACTTTACAAAATGATTTTAATTTAGTTATTTCATATCATACACAAGGAAAGGAAATTTATTGGCAATTTGGGAAATTAAATCCTCCTCATAGTTATGAGATAGGAACTAAGTTTGCTAAAGCAAGTGGATATACACTAGCACATACTCCATATAATTCTAGCTTTGCAGGTTTTAAAGACTGGTTTATTCAAGACTATAATAGACCAGGATATACGATAGAAGCAGGAATAGGAGAAAATCCACTTCCAATTTCCCAATTTGAGCAAATTTATAGAGATAATATAGGAATTTTAATATTGGGAGCAATACTATAAAAAAGAAGTTGTTCTATTTAAGCCATAGAACAACCTCGTTTTTTTAATTATTCACTTAAGACTTTATCAACACGCGCTTTTAAATCTTCATCTTTTTGTATACTGTACATAGATATTTCTAAGTAATGTTTTAAAACATATCTTTCTTCATCAGTTAAGTTTTCTTCTTGTAATATTCGTAAAGTCATTTCGTAAAAAGTTCTTTCATAATCTTTTATAGGAGACGAAGAGAATTCAACAATACCACTATCTTGTTGTTTTTGACTTTCTGCGGTTGCCTTATCAAATTCATCAGGATAGAACTTTCTAAGTGTAGCGATTAATTTTTTTTCTTCTCTATCACTTTCTTCTAGTTTTTTCTTTACTAAATCAAGACTACCATCATCATAATAATTTTCATCAATCATATTAACATTATCTTGATTAGCAAATTTTGCTTTTTCAGCTAAAGCACGTTCGTTTTCTTTTTGATTTGCTCGAGCTATTTCTTCATCAGTTTGAGCTCGAATAATTAAATTTCTTGAAGCAAAAATCCCAATAGGAATTAATACTATTAAAGTTAATAATACAAATATTAATAAAATTTTTTTAGTTTTACTTTTCATAATAAACCTCCTGCTCAGAAAAAAGTTATAATAATTAGAAATATTTTATTATTTTAAATCTAATTGTTTTGACTTATCTAACACAATAGATTTACCATCTAAATAGTGTAAAGAACTTGAGATATCATCAAAATTAAATTTTAAAATATAACTTTGGAGCATTTGAAATTTTTTGCCGAATTTTTTATTAATTTCATTCTTTCCATATTTACCATCTCCAATAATAGGAAAACCAAGATAAGCAAGATGAGCGCGGATTTGATGGGTTTTACCAGTTTCAATTTCAACATCCAAAAGAGAAGTATTATTATAACTTTTTAAGACATTATAAGAAGTTATAATTTTTTGATATCCTTTTTTGGGATTATCACTAATATACACCCTTGACAATTTTGTATCTTTAAAAAGATAATCTTCACATTTTTTATAATTAATTTTAGGAACTCCATAAACTACAGCAAGATAATGTTTTTCTATTTTGTGATGTTTAAACAGATCTAATAAAATATCTAGTGAAGGTTGATTTTTTGCAAATAACACTAGTCCTGTAGTATTTCTATCAATTCTATGGCACGGCATAGGTAAAAACTTACTATCTTTAAAATTTTTATGAACAATAGAAGTTAAACTATTTTGTCCAGTAACTTCTAAGTTATAAGGCTTATTTATTACTAAAATATTCTCGTCTTGGAAAACGATATCTAATTGAATATTAGGCTGTAAAACATCATCAGAAATATAAACTAAGATTTCATCATTTTCATGGACTAAAACATCAGAATTTATGCGACTTCCATTAATTTTAATGTCCTTTTTTCTTAGAGTTTTATAGAATAAATTTAAAGATAAATTAGGAATATTATCTAATAAGAACTTATTTAATTTTTTTCCATCATATTTTTTATTAACTATTAACTTTTTCATAAAAATATTATAGCATATTTTTAGTGAAACGCCAAGAAGTTTATTGTAGATAGCTTTAGTTCCGACAGCAACTTCAGGGACGAACTTGTTAAGGCATACGGATGCAAAGAAACCATTCCGCTTGTGGCAATTGAATTTTGTTATTTAGGTGAGGAAGTGATTTTTCTTAAAAAATATGCTTCCAAAAAGAAGGCATTGGAAGAGATTTTAGAGCGCATACAAAGAAACTCTAAAATGGCAACATAGGAATTTAATAATTCCTATAAAAGAAAATATTTTCTTTCCTACTTTGTTATAAAGTAGGTTCTTTTTTTATTTATTAGTAATATTAGTAGAATATAATGAATAAAATAGATATGTGAACTTTGTGTGAATTTTAAAAAAGACTATTGACTTTTTATAAAAAAGGGTATAAATTATTAGCAGTCAAACACGAAGAGTGCTAAAACTAAAAGGAGGTAATATTTATGATTAAACCATTAGGAAGTAGAGTTTTAATAAAAATGAAAGAAGGCGAAGAAAAAACAAAAAGTGGAATTATCTTAGCAGAAGCAGCACAAGAAAAACCACAAATTGCTGAAGTTATAGAAGTAGGGCCAGGAGAAGTAATAGACGGAAAAGCAGAAACAATGCAAGTAAAAAAAGGAGACAATATAATTATTAGTCAATACTCAGGAACTAAAGTAAAATATGAAGGAACTGAATACATAATAGTAAAACAAGATGATATATTGGCAATAGTAGAATAATACAAGAATTGTAAATAATAAACAAAGCCAAAAAAGAAAGGAATGATAAAAATGGCTAAAATAATTAAATATGGAGAAGATGCAAGAAAATCCTTGTTAGAAGGTGTTAATAAATTAGCAGACACAGTAAAAGTTACATTAGGACCAAAAGGAAGAAATGTAGTTTTAGATAAAAGTTTTGGGGCACCACTTATTACAAATGATGGTGTAACAATTGCAAAAGAGATCGAATTAGAAGACAAATTTGAAAATATGGGAGCTAGATTAGTAAAAGAAGTTTCTACAAAAACAAATGATGTTGCAGGAGATGGAACAACAACAGCAACAGTGCTTGCTCAAAGTATGATAAAAGAGGGAGTTAAAAATGTTGCTGCAGGAGCAGATCCGATGGCAATAAAAAGAGGTATAGATACAGCTGTAAACACAGCTGTAGAAGGATTAAAAGAAATTAGCTCACCAGTAAATGGAAAAGAAGATATAGCAAGAGTTGCAAGTATTTCAGCTAATAACGAAGAAGTTGGAAACTTAATTGCAGATGCAATGGAAAAAGTATCAAAAGATGGTGTAATTACTATAGAAGAATCAAAAACTTCAAATACCGAATTAAATGTTGTAGAAGGTATGCAATTTGACAAAGGATATTTATCACCATATATGGCAACAGATACAGAAAAAATGGAAGCTATTTTAGATAATCCATATATATTAATAACAGATAAAAAAATTAGTAACATCCAAGAAATTTTACCATTATTAGAAAGCTTAATGCAAGAATCAGGGAAACTTTTAATTATATGTGATGATATGGAAGGAGAAGCTTTATCAACATTAATATTAAATAAATTAAGAGGTGTGTTGAATGTTGTAGCTGTAAAAGCTCCAGGATTTGGAGATAAGAGAAAAGCAATGCTTCAAGATATTGCAACATTAACAGGTGGAGAAGTTGTAACATCAGACTTAGGACTTGAATTAAAAGACACAACAATAGCTCAACTAGGTAGAGCAAAACAAGTTAAAGTTCAAAAAGAAAATACAATTATAGTTGATGGAAGCGGAGATAAACAACAAATAGCTGATAGAGTAGCACAAATAAAAGCTCAAATAAATGAAACAAAAAGCGATTACGACAAAGAAAACTTACAAGAACGTTTAGCTAAACTTGCTGGAGGAGTTGCAGTAATAGGTGTTGGAGCTGCAACAGAAGTTGAAATGAAAGATAGAAAGCTAAGAATTGAAGATGCATTATCTGCAACAAAAGCTGCTGTAGAAGAAGGTATAGTTGCAGGTGGTGGAACAGCATTACTTAATGTAACATCAAAAGTTCAAAAATTACTAGCAGAATTATCAGGAGGAGAAAAATTAGGAGCAGAAATAGTTTTAAAAGCACTAGAAGAGCCAGCAAAACAAATTGCTAGAAACAGTGGATTAGAACCAGCTGTAATAGTAGAAAAAGTAAAATCAGAAAAAGAAGGAATTGGATTTGATGCAGCGACTGAAAGCTATGTAGATATGAAAAAATCAGGAATTGTAGACCCTACAAAAGTAACAAGAAGTGCATTACAAAATGCAGCGTCAATAGCTTCAATGGTACTTACAACAGAAAGCTTAGTTACAGATGCACCAGAAGAAAAATGTAGTTGCGGAGGACATGGAGAAGGAATGCCATCTGGAATGGACGGAATGTATTAAAAATGATTTTGGGGCTGGAGGAAAAAATCATGATATCCAAAATTACAATAACATAAGAAAGGCTAAGGTATTGCACCTTAGCCTTTCTTATGTTATGAATTGGAGTCGTCGTTTGAATGTATAAACAAATTAATTGAAGAAAAAATCAAGCCTGCAAAGGAAAAGAATAACGCTATCCAAAAAATAGCAGCCATTCCGCATGGCCAACATAGTTCAAAGAATACGTTAACTGACCCACAGACAAAAGAAATTCCCCAAAATGTTATGGCAAACAAACGAGGATCATTTGTTTCACAATTCTCCGGATGCTTAATTATGTTGTAAGTAAGATTAAATGCAACAAAAAAAGCAAAAAGCATGAGAAGTGTCAAAAGTATTTTCCAACCTAACATAAAACTCCTTCCTCTAATTAGAGTGCTGACATAACTATGATGAACTAGCTAATAATAGCTAGAGAACTTAAAGGAAATAAAAAAGGCATATAGCCTTTTGGTGCCAAAAAGCAGAATCGAACTGCTGACCTCCGGGTTACGAATCCGTTGCTCTACCAACTGAGCTATATTGGCAAGTACATTAATAAGTATAACACATAGAGGTAAAATATTCAATAATAAATGACAAAGAATTAAAAACGCCAAAATTGTATACATATAACAAGATTTATGGTATAATATCGCATGAAGATAAAGGGAAAGACTAATTAAAGGAGGGAAGATATGAAGATATCTGAAAACATAATTAATATTGGTGTAAGTGATAATGAACAAGATTTATTCGAAGGGCAATACCACTTAGAAAAAGGAATGAGTTATAACTCATATTTAATTAAAGACGAAAAAAACTTAATAATAGATACAGTTGACAAAAGAGTAACAGACAAATGGTTGAATAATTTAGAAAAAACTTTAGGTAATGAGACGCTAGACTATTTACTTATTTCACATATGGAACCAGATCATGCATATAACATAGGGTTACTTGCTAATAAATATCCTGAGATGAAGATAGTAGGAAATCAAATTACTTTTAATATGTTATCAAATTATTTTGAAGATATAGATATTAAATCAAGAAAAGTTGTAGTAATGGAAGGCGATATTTTAGACATAGGAAAGCATAAATTACAATTTATAATGACACCAATGGTACATTGGCCAGAAGTAATGATGACATATGAACAAACTGAAAAAATATTATTTTCAGCAGATGCATTTGGTAAATTTGGTTCATTAGAGATTGAAGATGATTGGGACTGTGAAGCACGAAGATATTATTTTGGAATTGTTGGAAAATATGGAGCTCAAGTGCAAAATGCATTACAAAAATTAGAAGGAGTAGAAATTAATAAGATTGCACCATTACATGGACCTATATTAGAAGAGAATTTAGAATATTATATAAATAAATACGATATATGGAGTAAATATGAACCAGAAGAAGAGGGAATATATATTGCTGTAGCTAGCATCCATGGAAATACGTTAAATGTGGCAAAAGAAATAGAAAAAATATTAAAAGAAAAAACTAATAAAAAAATTGTTTTAGCAGATTTAACAACAGAAGATTGGGCTGAAGCAGTAGAAGATGCATTTAGATATTCCCACATTATTTTAGCAGCATCAAGTTATAATTTAAATGTCTTTCCACAAATGGAACATTTGTTAAGACATTTAAAAGATAGAAACTATCAACATAGAACTGTAGGAATTATAGAAAATGGTTCATGGGCACCTTCTGCAGCTAAAAGTATGAATGCAATATTAGAAGAAATGAAAGATATTAACATAATAGAACCGGTTGTTACTATAAAATCTACTCTAAAAGATGCCGATGTGGAAAAACTGAACGAATTAGCAGATAAAATGATAGAAAACATGAGTTAAAGGAGATTATAAAATTGGGATTTTTTGAGAAATTAAAACAAGGAATGAATAAAACAAAAAGTTCATTTGATGAAAAAATAAACAATGTATTTAAAAGCTTTAGAAAAGTAGACGAAGATTTTTTAGAAGAATTAGAAGAAATATTAATAATGTCAGATATAGGAATGGAGACATCTGTAAATATAATTAATAACTTACGAAACAGAATTAAAAAAGAAAAATTGAATGACGAAGAAGATGTAAAAACAGCATTAAGAGAAGAAATGCAAAAAATTTTAGATGGTCATGAAATAGGTCTAAAATTAAATACAAAACCATCTGTTATATTGGTAGTTGGAGTAAATGGTGTTGGAAAAACAACCTCAATCGGAAAAATTGCCAATAGATTGGCTAAAGATGGAAAAAGAGTCGTTGTAGCTGCAGCAGATACATTTAGAGCGGCAGCTGTAGAACAATTAGAAATATGGGCTAATAGAGCAGGAGCTGATATTGTAAAGAAAGAAGAGGGGGTAGATCCTGCATCTGTTGTATATGATGCAATAAAAATCACAAAGGAAAAGCAAGCAGATGTGTTAATTGTAGATACAGCAGGAAGATTGCATAATAAAAAATATTTAATGGATGAATTAAATAAGATACAAAAAGTAATAAACAAAGAAATGCAAGATGCAGATAAAGAAGTATTATTGGTAATTGATGGAACAACAGGTCAAAATGCAATTTCACAAGTGAAGGCATTTAAAGAAGAAGCTGATTTAACAGGTCTTGTAATAACAAAACTTGATGGAACAGCAAAAGGTGGAGTTGCAATAGGAATAGTTGCTGAAAATAATCTGCCAATAAAATTTATAGGTGTTGGTGAACAAATAGACGATATGGAAGTGTTTAACTCTGTAGATTTTGTAAAAGCCATTATATAGTAAAACCAGGGAGGTAAAAAAGTGGAAAAAGAAGAAAAAAACCAAGTAAATACAGAAGAAACCACTAAAAGAAAAGAAAAAACAAAACAAAACAAAAAAAGTAAATTAAGAATGGGGCTTGTAATATTATTTATATTAATTTTTGCAGCTGTAAGTTATGTTCAATTAAGAGGAAGTTACTTAGAATATTTAGAATTAGGGAAACAATATGTAAGTGTATTTAAAACTAATCTAATTTATAGATATTCTATAATGGCAATAAATTTTGTTATTTTATATTTTGTAATATACTTTACTAATAAAGGAATAAAAAAAGGACTAAAACCATTTTTTGATAAAGAAAAAAGGCCAATGCCAAAATTACTAAATAAATCATTGGCATTAGTAATTTCTGCAATAACAAGTTTTGTGGTATCATCAGCGTTCATGCAAAAGATTATGCTACTTATGAATGGAACAAGTTTTGGAAATCAAGACCCAATTTTTGGACTAGATATATCTTATTATATGTTCCAAAAACCTGTAATTGAGCTGTTACTATTTTACTTTGTAGCTTTAGTTATAGGATTATCATTATATATGGCCTTATATTATGTAATCGTATTTAATCGCTTTTTTGACGGAATAGATGGCAAGATGTTAAAAGAGAGTTTATTCATGAAAAAATTAATGAGAAATATAATGATGATTATAGTTGGAATAGGTCTTATGACTATAGTAAATACCCAAAACGTGATGTATGGAAAAATATTAACTGTAGGAGAAAATATAGAAATAAATGGAGCAGGTATGACAGAGGCGACAGTTCAATTATATGGATATATTATATTTGCATTTGTAATTGTTATATTTGCTAACAGAGCATTAAAGGCGTTTAAAGTTAGAAATACAGGAAAAGTATTAAAAAATCTTGCCGTAATTCCAGGATATTTAGTTATCTTATTTGTAGCTATGTTAGCATTTGACTTAATATATGTAAATTCAAATGAACTAGATAAAGAGAAAAAATATATATCAGAAAATATTAAAAACACTAAAATTGCATACAACGTAAATATAGAAGAGACAAACCTTGAAAATTCAGGAACAATAACTAAAGACGAGATAAGTGAAAATGGCAATGTAATAAGTAATATTCCAATTGTAAGCAAAGCATCAGTATTACAAGATTTACAAAGTAATCAAACATCAACAGGATATTTTAATTATCCAAATGCAAATTTAGCAAAATATAATGTAAATGGAAAAGAACAATTATTATATTTAGCACCAAGAGAAATAAAAAACTCAGGAAGAACATATAATAATAAAACATATGAATACACACATGGAATGGGAGAAGTAATTGCTTCAGCAACAGAAAGTACAGCAGCAGGAAATGTACAGTATATTCAAAAAGAAGTGTCTGGAAAAGACGAAAAAATAGATATATCAGAACCTAGAATTTACTTTGGTTTAGATACAAAAGAAACAATAGCGACAAATGCTAAAAACAAACAAGAATATGATTATACTGATGAAAATGGAAATGATATAACATCAACATATACAGGTAATGCAGGGTTAAAATTAAACTTTTTAGATAGAGTCGTACTTGGACTTTCAAAAGGAGATATTAATTTAGCGTTTTCAAGAGAGATGACAAATGACAGTAAAATATTGATAAATAGAAATGTTATTGAAAGAGCCAAAAAAGCGTTACCATATTTAATATATGATGAAAAACCATATACAGTAGTAACCAAAGAAGGAAAAATTGTATGGGTATTAGATGCATACACAACTTCATCAAATTATCCATATTCAGAATATACCACAATAGAACATGATAAAATAAAAGAAAATATTAATTATATAAGAAACTCTGTAAAAGTAATAATTGATAGCTATGATGGAACTATGTCATTCTATATAACAGATAGAAGTGATCCAATTGCTATGGCATATAGAAATATATATAAGGGATTATTTAAAGAGTTAGAGGAAGAAATACCTGGAGATATATCAGAACATTTTGTATATCCACAATTTTTATATAATGTACAAGCAGAAGTTCTTAAGGTATATCATAATGTTAAACCAGATGTTATATATAGAGGAGACGACCTTTGGGACATAGCAAAATACAATACAAGTAAGACAACAAAATCAACAGGTACATACATGGATTCATATTATACAATGCTTAAAACTAAAAAAGGAGAACAGTTTGGATTAGTTCAAATGTATACACCAGAAGAAAAGCAAAATATAATTTCATATTTGGTTGGAACCAATGAAAATGGCGTAAATACATTAAGATTATATAAATTTTCAGCAGACAGTAATATAGTAGGTGCTATGCAATTAGATAAACAAATAGAAGAAGATGAAGCTATTAGTAGCGAATTAGAATCTTTAAATGTAACAGGAACTAAACTTTCTAAAAAAATGATAATTGTTCCAATTGATAATACATTACTATATGTAGAACCTGTATATCAAACAATGTTAAATGAATCAGAAGTTCCAATTTTTAAGAAAATAATAGTGGCTTCAGGAAACAAAGTTGCAATAGGAGATAATCTACAAAAAGCATTAGAAAATCTAGTTTCTCAATATGCAGTAGATATTGAAGTAGAAAATACTGACGATTTAGAAGGGTTGATAGAAGCAATTATAAAAGCAAATCAAAACTTAACAGAATCAAACAAAAATAATGACTGGGAAATGATGGGCAAAGACATTGAAAAGCTTCAAGAATTGATAACATCATTGGAAAAGACAAAAATTGAAGAAGATAAGAAGAAAGAAGTAAATAATACTAATAATACTGTAAATGAAACAGTGAATAATACAAGTAATGAAACTAATATACAAAATGCAAATTTGAATGGATAAAGGAAATGTTATATGGAAATGTACGGTTTAGAAGAAGATATTGTTAATAATATATTATTGATAACAAAAGAATATCCGCAATTCACTTTTAAGTTGTTCGGATCAAGAGCTAGAAAAGATTTTAAAAAAACATCTGATATTGATATAGCTATATTTAAAGATGTTCCTAGAGAGGAAGAATATAAAATAAGAGATGCTTTTGATAAGTTAGATATAATATACAAAATAGATTTAGTTTTTGTAAATGAAAAGGTAAACAAAGAATTGCTGAAATCAATAAAAAGAGATGGAGTTGATTTATGATGAAAAGATATGAGGAAAGAAAAGAAGATTTTTCAAGAGCTATAAATAGGTTATCGGAAGCTTTGGAAGAAGAAGAAACAGATGTAATTGTTGATGGTGTTTTACATAGATTTGAATTTACTTTTGAACTTGCTTGGAAAACATTGAAAGATTATTTAGAATATATAGGGGTAATTAACAAAACAGGAAGCCCAAGAGAAGTATTGAAATCAGCTTTTGAACATGGAATAATTGATAATGGTCAAGAATGGATAAATATGATGTTATCAAGAAATAGTTTATCACATTTATATGACGAAGAAACCTCGAGAGAAATATATGACAATATAAAAGAAATTTATTTTGGATTGTTAAAACAACTTGATAAAAAATTAAGCGAAAAAGAATAAAAATTAATAAAAAGTCCACCCTAGAAATAAGGTGGATTTTTTATGGTTATAAGAAAGAAAAAAATAAATTTATTAAATAAATCAATAGAAAATTTAAATAAAATCTTACAAGAAGGAAATTTTATTGAGCTAACGTATTTATTAGGAAATAAAAAAGAAATGTTTAAAAGAAATTTTTTTGCAGGAGTATCAAGAGGAATTGGAATAGGAATAGGAGTAACTGTGATTACAGCAGTGTTAGTAATTATATTACAAAAAATTGTTACATTAAATATTCCAATAATCGGAGAATATATAGCAGATATAGTAGAAATTGTGGAAAAGAGTGCAAAATAAGAAGTCAAAGATTGCCATACAACTAAAAAAACGACATGTAAGTAATTTAAAATAAAAATACATACATGTCGCTTTTTTTATATGATTTATTTTTCTAGTTTATGAAAAACTTTTTTGCCTTTTTTTAATATTGCATAACCATCTTTGAAATCAGACTCAGAAAGTTTTAAATTAACATCTGTAACTTTATTGTCGTTTAAAGATATCCCACCTTGGTTTATTAAAATTCTAGCTTGTCCTTTAGAAGGAGCCATTCCAACCGATATTAATGCATCTAAAATTGAAATATCTGTGGTTTCAATTTTTGTAGAAGGCATATTATCTAAACTGCCTGAACCATTAAATAATGCGTTTGAAGCTTCTTCTGCTTTTTTGGCTTCTTCTTCGCCATGAATTAACTTAGTAATTTCGAAAGCTAGAACTTTTTTTGCTTCATTAATTTTCTCGCCCTCAACATTGCATAATTCCTTTATTTTATCAACAGGTAAGAAAGTAAGCATATTAAATACTGTTTCAACACTTTCATCTTCAATATTTCTCCAATATTGATAAAATTCATAAGGAGAAGTTTTTTCTGCTGATAACCATAAAGCTCCTTTTTCAGTTTTTCCCATTTTTTTACCTTCTTTAGTTGTAAGAAGCTTAAATGTTAAACCGAAAGAATCGTCTTTACCTACTTTTCTGATTAAATCTACACCACCGATGATATTAGACCATTGGTCGTTTCCGCCAAGTTCTAATTTACAGCCATATTTGTTATATAAATACAAAAAGTCATAAGATTGCATTAACATATAACTCATTTCAAAAAATGTTAAACCAGTTTCTAATCTCTGTTTATAACATTCGGCAGCAAGCATTTTGTTTACTGAAAATAGGCTACCAATTTCACGAACAAATTCAACGAATTTCAAATCCAAAAGCCAATCGGCATTATTAACTATAATAGCTGCATTTTCACCTTCAAAGCTTACAAATTTTTCAACTTGTTTTTTTATACATTCAACATTATGATTTATTTCTTCACGAGAAAGCATCTTTCTCATATCAGTTTTTCCTGATGGATCACCAATTGTAGCAGTACCACCACCAACTAAAATAATAGGTCTATGACCTGCTTTTTGCAAATGACTAGCGACCATTAAAGAAACAAAATGTCCAACATGTAAGCTGTCAGCAGTAGGGTCAATTCCTATATAGAAAGAAACTTTATTTTTTCCTAAATATTCTTTTAATTCCTCTGGGTGTGTAATTTGCTCAATATAATTTCTAGAGTTTAATAAGTCTATAACATTATCCATAAATTTCAAATCCTTTCATTAATTAAGAGTTATACCATTGAAGCCAATGTCATGGTTTTGATTTTTTAAATTGTTTTGATAATCTTTTTTATATTCCTGAAATTCAGGATAACCAACAAAACGATTTAAATTTTGTACAGAGATACCTGTTTGATTAGCAATAGTGTCTAATGAATTTTCAAAACCATTTTCTTCTATATAAGTTTTAAATGTTGAAAATTCAAAACCATCTTTTTGACTACATTTAGGACATACGTTACCTTCAGCAACATAAAAACTTCCACATCTACTACATCTATTAAATTCCATTTTTAAATCCTCCTAATTTATCTTTTGACAATTTTTCTTAAAACCGCCTATATTGTATCATAAACTTTAGAAAAATTAAAGGGTTTTACATTATTTCTAAAAATTTATTATAATAATCAGGTGCTATTTTTTGTAATCTAATAGGTTTTAATTGTAAATTAGTAAAGCAGTGCTTGGTTTCACCAGTAAACACAACTTTTCCGGTAGATTTATCAGTTGTAGTATATCCCATAGTTAGGCGAACTCCATTAAAATCTTTTATAAATGAATTAATAACGATTGTATCGTTAAAAGTAACGTGATGTTTAAAATCTATATTAACACCAAGAACTGGTATCATAATTCCTCTAGCTTCATAATCAACATAGGGCATATTACATTCATTCATCATCTGACCTCTAGCTTCTTCTAAAAAACGAATGTAATTAGAGTGATGTACAACCCCCATTCTATCAGTTTCGTAATAGTTTATTGTTCTTTCAAATGTAAAATTCATAAAAAATCCTTCTTTCTTTTTAATGATAAAAAATATTATAGTAAAAATAGAAAAATAAGTCAAATGAGTTTGGGAAAATAATAAATATTAGTGAGATGCTTAAAAACTAGATGAAAACGGAACAGTAACAAACTATAGAAGAGGCATAGACAAGCAGTAGGAAGTGAATTTTTATGGATACCAGTAGAAAAACTGTGTAAATTCAAAAAAAAATCACACAGTTTTTTACGCCAAAATGTACAATGTAAGCTAATTTTATGATATAATACACCCATAAAATCAAAGGAGAAAAATAATGAAACAAATAAACGGAATAATAATGCAATACTTCGAATGGTATATGAATTGTAATCAAAACTTGTGGAATACAATAGCAGAAAATGCCGAAAAATTAGCAGACATAGGAATAACAGCACTATGGTTACCACCAGCATTTAAAGGAATTGGTGGAAAAGACGAAGTAGGATATGGAGTATATGATATATATGATTTAGGAGAATTTGACCAAAAGGGAACTATAAAAACAAAATATGGTTCAAAAGAAGAATACTTAAATTGTATACAAGTATTAAATCAAAATGGAATAGAAGCATATGCAGACATAGTTTTAAATCATAAAATGGGAGCAGATATGTTACAAACAATTCCAGCAACTAAAGTAGACTGGGGAAATCATAATATTTTAACTTCTGGACAAGAAACAGTAAAAGTTGCAACCAAATTTACTTTCCCAGGAAGAAAAAATAAATATTCAGATTTTGAATGGAATTGGACACATTTTCATGGAATAGATTATGACGAAAATTCTAAAGAACATGCAATATTCAAATTTAAAGATAAAGACTGGAATGCAGCAGTTGACGAAGAATATGGAAACTTTGATTATTTAATGGGAGCAGACATAGACTTTTCTAACCAAGAAGTAATAGAAGAATGTGATAAATGGGGAAAATGGTTTGTAGAACTAACAGGAATTGATGGCTTGAGATTAGATGCTGTAAAACATATAAATGCAGATTTTTATAGAAATTGGATAAAAAAATTAAGACAAGAAACAAAAGAAGAATTATTTTCAGTTGGAGAATATTGGAGTGGAGATGTTTCAAAACTTCATAGATATATAACAGAAACAGAAGGAGAAATATCATTATTTGATGTTCCATTACACTACAATTTTTATAATGCATCAAATGATGTAAATTATGATTTGACTAAAATATTAGAACATACACTATTAAAAGAAAATCCAAGTAAAGCAGTAACATTTGTAGATAATCATGACACACAACCAGGACAAGCATTAGCAAGTTTTATAGCACCATGGTTTAAATGTGGAGCATACAGTATTATCTTATTAAGAGATGCAGGATATCCATGTGTATTTTATGGAGATTTTTATGGAATACCACATGATAATGTAGAACCATTAAAAGGTTTGAAAACACTTATAGAATTAAGAAAAGAAAAAGCATATGGAGTTCAACATGACTATTTTGATAATCCTCATTTAATAGGGTGGACTAGAGAAGGAGATAACGAACATCTTAAATCAGGACTTGCAGTTTTAATTTCTAATGGTACTGCTGGCGAAAAAATGATGTATGTAGGAAAACAATTTGCAGGAGAAAAATTTATTGATAGTTTAGAAAATTGTACAGAAGAAATAATAATAAATGAAGAAGGATATGGAAACTTTAAAGTAAATGAAAAGTCAACCTCAGTGTGGGTTGAAACTTAAATAGAAAATTAAAAATAAGGAGAAGCGGATGTCAAAATTTGTACATTTACATATACACAGTGAATTTAGTTTATTAGATGGAGCAAATAGAATAAAAGACTTACCAGTAAGAGCAAAAGAACTTGGTATGGATGCAATGGCAATTACAGACCATGGTGTAATGTACGGTGCAATTGATTTTTACAAAGCGTGCAAAAAGGAAGGAATAAAACCAATTATAGGATGTGAAGTATATGTTGCACCACGTAGCAGGTTTGATAAAGAGCCAGGAATAGACAATAAATATAATCACTTAATTTTATTAGCTAAAGATAATGAAGGATATAAAAACCTAAGCAAATTAGTATCTCTAGGTTTTGTAGATGGATATTATTATAAACCACGTATAGACCTAGAAATATTAGAAAAATATAGCAAAGGACTAATTTGTCTAAGTGCATGTTTAGCTGGGGCAGTAAATCAAGCGTTATTAAATGGAGAAAATGAAAAAGCAGAAGAAATAGCACTATGGCATAAAAGAGTTTTTGGAGATGATTACTACATAGAAATACAAAACAATGGCATTCAAGAACAAGTATTAGCTAACCAAAAATTAATTAAACTTGCAAGAAAATTAGATATACCATTAGTTGCTACAAATGATGCACATTATTTAAGAAAAGAAGATGCATATAATCACGAAGTATTGCTATGTATTCAAACTGGCAAAAGAATGAGCGATATGGACAGGATGAGATTTGAAACAGATGAATTATATGTTAAATCTCCTAAAGAAATGTCAGAATATTTTAAAGCCTTTCCAGATGCTATTGAAAATACAGTAAAAATAGCAGAAAAATGTAATGTAGAATTTGAATTTGGACATACAATATTACCTAATTATGAAGTTCCGCCAGAATATCCAACACATTACGACTATTTTAAAAAATTATGTGATGATGGAATTAAAAAAAGATATGGAGAAAATCCAAGCAAGGAAATACTAGACAGAGCAGACTATGAATTAGGTGTTATTAAAAAAATGGGATATGTAGATTATTTCCTTATTGTATGGGACTTTATAAATTATGCAAAAACTCATGACATACCAGTAGGTCCAGGACGTGGTTCAGGAGCAGGTTCAATAATTGCATATGCAATAGAAATAACAGATATAGACCCTATAAAATATGGATTACTTTTTGAAAGATTTTTAAATCCAGAAAGAATTAGTATGCCTGACTTTGACGTTGACTTTTGCTATGAAAGACGTCAAGATGTTATAGATTATGTATCAAGAAAATATGGTCATGACCATGTTTCTCAGATTATAACTTTTGGAACTATGGCAGCTAAAATGGTAATAAGAGATGTTGCAAGAGTTTTAGATGTACCATATTCAGAAGCGGATATGTTAGCTAAAATGATACCAAATGAATTACATATAACAATAGGAAAAGCATTAGAACAAAACAAGGAATTAAAAGAAAAATACGATACAGACGAAACAGTTAAAAAAGTGTTAGACATAGCAATGGGATTAGAAGGAATGCCAAGGCAGGCTTCAACACATGCGTGTGGAATAGTTATAACAAAAGACCCAGTAGATACATATGTTCCGCTATATGTTCGTGATGATCAAATTTCAACACAATATATTATGACAACATTAGAAGAATTAGGACTTTTAAAAATGGACTTCTTAGGACTAAGAACATTAACAGTTATAAAAGACACAATGGATTTAGTAAAACAAAATAGAGGAATAGATGTTGAGATTGATAAAGATATGTCAGACCCTAAAGTATACAAATTATGGCAAGAAGGAAAATCTTGTGGAATATTCCAATTTGAATCACAAGGTATGACAAACTTTATGAAAGAACTAAAACCAGACTGTTTAGAAGACTTAATAGCAGGAGTTTCTTTATATAGACCTGGACCAATGGATCAAATTCCACGTTATATAAGAGGAAAACAAAATCCAGGACATAATGAATATACACATCCACGATTAGAGCCAATATTAAATGTAACTTATGGTTGTATGGTATATCAAGAACAAGTTATGCAAATAGTACGTGATTTGGCTGGATATTCACTAGGTAGAGCTGACTTAGTTAGACGTGCAATGGGAAAGAAAAAGCTAGATGTTATGGCAAAAGAAAGAGAAGTATTTATAAATGGTCAAGTAGATGAAGAAGGAAATGTAATAGTACCAGGATGTGTACGTAATGGAATAGATGCAAAATCCGCAGATAAAATATTCGATGAGATGGCTGAGTTTGCAAAATATGCATTTAATAAAAGTCATGCGGCATGTTATGCGGTTGTAGCATATAGAACAGCATATTTAAAAGCATATTATCCAGCTGAATTTATGGCAGCAACATTAAACAGTTTCTTAGGAAATTTAGATAAAATACCACAATATATTGACGAATGTAAAGAACTTGGAATTAAGATATTAAAGCCAGAAATAAACAAAAGTTATAGCAAATTTACAGTTGAAAAAATAGATGATGAAAATTCAAAAGAACAGCAATTTGCAATAAGATTTGGCTTAGGAAGCATAAAAAATGTAGGAACTGTACCAATAAATAAGATTGTAAAAGAAAGAGAAAAAGGTGGAGACTATAAAAGCTTCACAGACTTTTGCGAAAGAATTGCAGATGAAGCAGTAAATAAAAAATGTGTAGAGAGTTTAATAAAAGCAGGAGCATTTGAAGAATTTGAGCAAACTAGAAGCACATTACTTGCGTCATTTGAAACAATAATGGATAGCATTCAAAACGAAAGAAAAAAATCACTAGCTGGGCAAGTATCTATGTTTGATATGGGAACAGAAGAGCAAAAAGAAGAATTAAATGAAATAAAATATAAGTTTGAAGAACACGAAGAAATGCCATCCAAAGAATTACTATCACTAGAAAAAGAAATGTTAGGAATATATATTTCTGGACATCCATTAGAAAAGCTAAGACAACAAATTGAAGCACAAACCAACATCAACACAATTGAGCTAAGAAAAATAGATGACAAAATGAATAGTAGCTTAAATGATGAAGAAACAATAAATCAAGGAGAAAAGCTAAAATATAAAGATGGCCAAACAGTAAAATATGCGGGAATAATAACATCGATTAAGAAAAAATATACCAAAAACAATAAAATTATGGCATTTGTAACAATAGAAGACTTGCACGGAATTGCTGAAATAATAGTATTCGAAAATGCTTATCTAAAAGCTGGGAAAAGCTTAGTAGAAGAAAATATAGTATTAGTAGATGGACGACTAAGTATTAGAGAAGATGATAGAACTACAATAATTGCAAATGATATACGAGATTTTGGAGAACAAAAGAAGCGAATATTAACAATTGATATTACAAATGCAAGTGAAGAAGAAAAAGAAAAATTGAGAGGTTTTTTACGTTATTTTAATGGAGATAAAAATAATATGAATGTTCAAATTAAAGTAAATGACGAATACAAACCATGCGGACAAATTTATGTAACAGATGAAATTATTGAACTTTTAAAAGAAATTGTAGGAGAGGAAAAAGTAGAAATCTAACAGAACAAAAAATCTGAAAAACTATGGGTTAGAATTTCAAAATATCACGGCATAAATTTGACAAATATCACGGGTTGATGTAAAAAAGTGTATAACTTTCACATATAAAATATGTAAGTTATACACTTTTTAAATTGTTAAGAAACATGACATGGATTTTCTTATTTTAAATCCATTCTTTATATTTCTTAATATACACTTTCTTTGCAAACATTGCAACAACACAGTAAAGAGCAGTTACACCCAATATTAGAATAATATCTTCAAAAGTCATTGGAACTAATCCTATCATTGTACCTAAGCCAGTAAATGGAACTATTAAACCAATCAACATTAGTAAAATAGAAGATATATAAACTGCTTTATGTGCATTACTTTGTATGAATGGTATTTTAGCAGTTCTAATTATATGCATACCAGTTAAATTGGAAACTATACTATAACTAAACCAAATTGTTTGAAATAGTGCAGCTTCTCTAACATTTAGTACAAACCATAAAAATGCAAAAACAATTATATCAAAAATAGAACTTAAAGGTCCCCAGAAAAACATAAAATGTTTTAGACTTTTGATATCCAATTTTTTAGGCTGTTTTAAGGATTCGTTATCAACATTATCAAAAGGTAACGTCATTTGACCAAAATCATATAGCAATCCCTCAACCAATAATTGTATAGGTGTCTCAGGTAAAAATGGTAAGAATATACTAGCTACAATAACAGACATAACTTCTCCAAAGTTAAAACTTGTTGCGAGTTTAATGTATTTCATTAAATTAACAAAAGTACGTCTACCTTCAGAAACACCGTCTAATAGTACATTTAAATCTTTTTCAAGTAGTATTATATCAGCAGATTCCTTGGCGATATCTACAGCAGTATCAACTGAAATTCCTACATCTGAGTTTGTAAGAGAAGGACTATCATTTATACCATCTCCCATGTATCCAACAATATTTCCAGAATCTTTTAAAAGTCTAACAATTCTAGCTTTTTGAATAGGAGATAGTTTAGCAAAAATATTAGTTTTCTTTAAAAGCCTAAGAACAGCAGTATCAGAAAGCTTGTCTAATTGTGTCCCAAGTACAATTTTGTTAGAACTTATACCGACTTTAGAACAAATACATTTAGTTACTTCAGCATTATCACCAGTTAGTACAATAACTCTAATTCCTGACCTATTTAGCTTTTCAATTGATTGTCTAGCAGATGCTTTAGGTGGATCTAAAAAGCCGATAAAACCAAGTAATACCATATTTTTTTCATCATCTACATCAAAGAAATGATTTAATAAAATATCATTTTTTTGGCAAACAGCAACAACTCTTAAACCATCTTCATTTAATTTCTTACTAATTTGTCGAATGTTGTCTTTGATTTCGTTTGTGATAGGGGAAACATTACCACTATAATCTACCATGGAACATATACTTAAAATTTCTTCAACAGCACCCTTGGTAATCATTTGTTTTTTATTACCATCATCAACTATTACAGATAAACGTCTGCGAGAAAAATCAAAGGGAATTTCATCAATTTTTTTATATCTAGTTTGAAGTTCACCTAAATTATTTTCTAAGCCTCTTTTGATAACAGCTTCATCAATATTTCCTTTTAAACCTGTTTGAAAAAAAGAGTTTAAAAATGCATGTTTTAAGACACGTAAATCTTCTTCGCCATTAATATTTAAATATTTTTCTAAAACAATTTTATCTTCTGTAAGAGTTCCTGTTTTGTCTGTGCAAAGAATATTCATAGCTCCAAAATTTTGAATAGAGTCTAATTTTTTAACGATTGTTTTTTTCTTAGACATCCTTACAGCACCCTTAGATAAGCTAGAAGATAAAATGACAGGAAGCAGAAGAGGTGTAATTGCAATAGCAATAGCAACCGCAAATGTAAATGCTGTTACAGCACAGTGCTTCCAAGCATTTAATAAGAAGACTATAGGTATCATAATCAGCATAAAACGTATTAACAACTTACTAATACTTTCAATTCCTTTTTGAAATGCTGTTTTAGGTTTACCTTGAGTTAAAGTATGAGCAATTTTTCCAAAATAAGTGGAATCAGCGGTTTTTATAACAACACCTTTAGCACTTCCAGAAATTACATTAGTACCCATAAAACAAATGGTATCTAAATCTGATATATTATCCAAGTCTGTTATTGATAATTCAGATTGAGAAAGTTTTTTCACACTATCTGATTCACCAGTTAAAGCAGATTGACCAACATATAAATCTTTAGATTCAATAATTCTTAAATCAGCAGGTATCATACTACCAGCAGAAAGGATAACTACATCTCCAATAGTAACTTCTTTTATGGGAATTTGAACTTCTTTGCCATTTCTTAGAACAGAAGTGGTAGTTGCAACTAATTCTTTTAACTCTTCAGCAGCTTTATTAGAACGATATTCTTCGAAAAAGTCTAAAAGTGTACTTGCAGTAACAAGTATTGCAATAACGATTATATTAGCATAACTAGGAGTTTCTGGCAGATAAATATCAGTATATGTTAAAATTGCAACAATACCTAGTAATATGCAATTAAATGGAGAAAACAAACTGGATAAAAAATAGTGATACCACCTTTTACTTTTCGAACCAGTAATCTCGTTTAGACCAAGTTTATCAATTCTTCTTTGCGCTTCAGCATTTGTTAAGCCATTTGGATTAACATTAAAATTTTTTATAAATTCGTCTTTGGACAAAGTACATTGTTTGCCATATAGTTTTGAAACATCAACTTCTTCCTTAGTATTTGACAATTTTATCAACTCCAATCTTTTGTAAAAATATTTCTTTAAAATTATACCACTATTTTTAAACAATGATACAAGATAATGGAAAAAAATAAAAAAATATTATATAATTGAAAAAAACAAAGGAAGGAATTAGATAAAATGAAAGAAAGAATTAGAGTTGCAGGAATAATTAAAATGAATGGGGGATATGCATTAATGCATAGAAAAAATGTTATCAAAAAAAAGGACTTTCAAGACTACTATGCGTTCCCCGGTGGAGGATTAGAAGAAGGTGAAACTTTAGAAGAGGGAGTTATAAGAGAAATAAAAGAGGAATTTGGAATTAACGTAGAAGTAATAAAAAAATTATATGAAATGGAGTCCAACAAATTAAATCAAAAAGAATACTTTTTCTTGTGTGAATATATTGATGGGGAATTTGGAACAGGAGATGGGCCAGAATTTAATAATGACCCTAAATATATAGAGTGTGGAGAATTTTTACCGGAAATTATAAAAGAAGAAGAAATAAAAAATTTACTACTACTTCCACCAGAAATAAAAGAAAAATTTGTAGAAGATATAAAAAATAAGGCAATATAAAAAATGTAATATGGTTGAATAAAAAAGTAAATTCCAGTAGAAAAAATTTAAAAATTTAAATTAGAAAATTCCAGAAAGATAGTATATATCAATGATTTTTTAATATGATAAACTATCTTTTTTTTTTAATATGTGTTAAAATTAAATTGTAATTAAAGAAAAATTTGTAAAAGAGGCAAAGAAATACCTGTAGCTGAAATCTATGAAAAAGACTAAATTCCAGTTACTTTTTGTTAAAATATTAAGTTAAATGGCTTTACTTGGGCTTGATATTTTATTTGACTTTTAATGATTTTTCTTTAGTAGTTTAGGTTGAAGTTGAATTTCATTGGCAGGAACCATTTTGAGATTCAACTTTTTTAATACATCTTTATCAGTAAATTAAAAAAGTAAATTCTATTCAATTAAGAGTAAATAGAATTTAATTG
>CAUWEX010000022.1:0-25919 GCA_963557965.1 uncultured Clostridia bacterium | reverse complement strand
CAATTAAATTCTATTTACTCTTAATTGAATAGAATTTACTTTTTTAATTTACTCACGAAACAAAATCCACAAAAAAGTGGAAAAAATATTGAAAAAGAAAAAATGTTGTGTTATACTGAGGACATAAAAATACATAATAAGATAAAAATAGCTAAAAAAGTACCGTTTAGCTAGAAAAAGAAGGGAGATTCAAATGAAAAAAGAAAAAGGAATAACATTGATTGCATTAGTAATAACAATTATTGTATTACTAATTCTTGCGGGAGTATCAATAGCAATGCTAACAGGAGAGAATGGAATAATAACTCAAGCAATAAAAGCTAAAGAAAATACAGAGCAAGCAGCAAAAAATGAGATGGCAGCATTAAATAGTATTGAAGACTATTTAAGTGAACAAACAGGTGGAGGTTACTTAAAAAATAAAGGAGTAAATAGTCCAAAATTAGTAGCTGGAATGAAAGAAGTAATGTTCAAATTACCAGAAGGAACTAATAAAGGTCAAGTAATAGAAAAAGGGCAACAAGGCTTTTTAGATGATAACTGGTACGATTATCAAAAAAGTCAATGGGCAAATGCAAAAACTCAAGATGGAAGCTATTGGGTATGGATACCAAGGTTTGCATATAAAGTAGATAAAGCTAACAAAAAAATAGATGTAAAATTCTTAGTAGGAACAACAGACCAATATTATGATGACAACGGACAGTTACAAACAGCAAAAAGAGCAACATCAGCAACAGAAGCAGTAGATACAACTACAAATTACTATGTACACCCAGCGTTTACAGATGAAAGTAAAATTAATTATGCAAATGGTGGATGGGATAAAGAATTAACAGGAATATGGGTAGCAAAATTTGAAGCAGGATTTGCAAGTGGAAATAATAATGCACCAGTGAAAGCAAGTAGTGTAAATTATAGCCAAACAACTGCATGGGTGCCTGCAATTGAAGCTGGAACACAACAAGATAGTACACAATCAGCAAGAAACTGGTTAGATGGAATATATGGAGAAACTAAAACATCAATAAAATATCCAACGTTTCAACCAAAGACATATGCAATGAACTATAATAATGTAAATGATGCATATAATATTTCAAAAGCACTAACAGAAAACGGAAATATATATGGTTTAAATTCTAATAGTACAGATAGCCACTTAATAAAAAATAGTGAATGGGGAGCAGTAGCATATTTAGCACAAAGTCAATATGGAAATAAAGGAACAGAACCATATATAAATAATATAACATTAAATAATTCAACTAAAAGTGTATATGCGGTAACCGGAGTAACAACAGGAACAATTAATGCTTCAGCCAAAACAACTACAATAGCTAATATAAATGGAACAACAGGAAATGCAGCAAATGGAGAAATATATACATGGGATCAAATTGAAGGACAAAAAGCAAGTAGTACATTAAATATGTACGGTGTATATGATATGAGTGGAGGAACTTGGGAAAGAACCGCAGGATATATAGCTAATAGAAATAGCAATTTAAAAGGATATGGGGCAAGTTTTACACACGATGGAGACACCTTAAAAACAACAAGTACAAAATATGCAACAGTGTATCCACATGATAGCACAAAAGATAATCCAGAGTTAGGTTTATCTTGGACAGAAGAGAATATAAATAATGCAGGTAAAGCTAATTATCCACAAAATAAATATATTTTTGGAGACGCAATAAGAGAAACATCTACGAGCGGTACCGGTACATCATCATGGAACGGCGACTACTCTTACTTTCCGGGGTTGCACAATCCGTTCGTGGTGCGTAGCGGCAGTTATTGGGATGGTGCCGGTGCAGGTCCGTTCTATTTCCACCGTACGAGTGGCGGTAGCTATTACAACGGCAGCTTCCGTCCGGTGCTCGTAGCACTTTAGTCATTCCTTGGACCTTAAGCCCTTTATCTCGGCACAAATTTAGAAGTGGCATGACAAAAAATACGGGGGAAAATTAAAATATAAAAAGCTTCGGAATGTGAGTAGTACATTTCGAAGCTAAAAATTAAAAAAGTGCATAAGCTAAGATTAGTAAATTGAAATATCAAAACTTAAAGTAAATAAACTTGGGATTAAACTGTACTACTCTTACTTTCCGGGGTTGAACAATCCGTTCGTGATACGTAGCGGCAATTATTGGAATGGTGCCAATGCAGGTCCGTTCTATTTCAACCGTACGAATGGCAATAGCAATTACAACAACAGCTTCCGTCCGGTGCTCGTAGCACTTCGATACACAAAGATTCATAAAGGAATCTATCTTGGAGGGGAAATGTTTAAGGACATTTCCGAAAGGAAAGACCAAAGCTTGTTCTATAACTGTAAAATGAAAAAAGTTGTGGAAAAGAAATAGACCAAAAGCAACTAGATTTGTATCAAAGAAGTTTAATTCCATTGGTATAAGCATTGTTCTTATATCATAAACACATGAACAGTACACGTTTGTTTTAGTAGCAAAATGTGAAAATCCAAGTGTACGAAGTAAATGAAAATATATATTGAGTGAAATATATGTCATACTAATATTAAAAACGAGATTTAATATATTATGTCGAAAAAAGTAAAAATATGCGATGAAAAATCTATAATTTGTATAGAATTTTCTTGCATGTTTTATTTTTTTGTGTTTTAATATCTTCATATTTTAAATGCAATTATTATTGCAGAAAAAATTTATTTCTTATTTGTATAATCGAGTATAGCTATTTTAGTATACAAGATTTTTAGATGTTATTATTATATAAAATGGTTTGCTTAGTGATAATAAAGTTTTGGTTATTATATTTTACCTAATCATAATTAATTTAATTGCGGTTAGGTACGTCGTAATAAGGTTAATTCAGTTCTATCAAATTTATTTCTATAAATTTAGTTTATTAAAAATTTTATCGCAAAAATCCAAAAGTTAAATTAAAAAATGAAAGAAAGGAGGGGACATGGGACAATATAATTGCATTTTAAATAAATACATAAAAATATACCAATAAGTATTGATTAATCAAAAACGATTTGGTATAATAAGAAAGGAGAATGCATTGGTTAATATAAATACACAAATCAAAAGCACTAAACCTAAAAAGTTATTGCCTTTGACCTCTGACGTGATATTTAAAGCAGTGTTTTCAAGACCAGGAAATGAAGATGTTTTAAAAGCACTATTGGAAGCAATATTAAATGTCAAAATAAAAAAAGTAGTAGTACAAAATCCTGAACTACCAATTGACTTTTCAGATAGCAAAGCAGGAGTAATGGACATTAAAGTTACAGTAGATGATAATACTGTATGTGGAATAGAAATGCACTTTATAGAATTACCAAAATTTATAAAGAAGGTTACCATACCAGGAAGTGAGTTAGAGCAATGGTTATGGCTAATCGTCGGAAAAGGAGGAAATATGGTGGAATTAGAAGAAAGAGTAAAAGAAATTGCGAAAGCAGAAGAAACTTTAAAAGAGCTAAGTATGGATAAAGAGGCATGGTACTTATATGAAGCAAGAGATATGGCTAAGAGAGATTATAACACAGGAATGAAGAATGCTGAACAGAGAGGTTGGAATAATGGAATTTTGGAAGGCGAAAAGAGAGGAGAAAAGATAGGCGAACAAAGAGGCGAGAAAAAAAGTAAACTAGAAGTTGCAAAAAAAATGTTAAAAAAGAAAATACCTGTTTTAGACATCATAGAATTTACAGGACTAAGCAAAGAAGAATTAGCGGAGATAAAATAAAAAGTTGCTAACCTAGACTTTCAAAAGTCGAGGTTAGCATGAGATATATCTTTTTCAATCAAGGATATCAAATCTTTTTCTATTTTAGAACAAATTTGATTAGTATAAAGAAAATCACAACTATCAATAACTTTATTGCGTAATTTATAAGAATTACAATGTTTAGAATGACCAAGCCAAGAATTAAGACTTTGCATTGTAAGTGGCAAATCTAAAGAGTTATTAGAATAAGCATTATTCCACTTTTTTACTTTTTTCTTTATTTTCTTTTTGCTAGAAACACGTAATAATCTATGAGTTGTAAAAATTCGATAGCCACAAAAATTTACACCCATAGAATAAGGATAATATCTTGATTTATCATTTAATTCGAGTTGTAAAACTTCATGTAAAAATTTTTCTATTTTTTCTTTTATAATAATACATTCTTTTTTTGATTTCAATATTAATATAAAATCATCCATATAACGAGTATAGCATTTTATTTTAAGAACACGCTTTATGTATTGGTCAAATTCATTTAAATAAATATTAGCAAAAAATTGACTAGTATAATTGCCAATTGGAATACCTAAGGCTTTCTTATCTATAGGACCGTTAAAAATAAGTATCTGAGTTAAGAAGAGTAAATCTTTATCTGTTATATATTTTTTCATAATATTATATAAAATATAAGGATTAATATTATAAAAGAACTTTTTTATATCGCATTTTAAAACCCAAAAATTATCATGATTGGTTTTAAAACTTTTCATCTGATTTTGAACTTCTTCTACGGCATGATGAGTCCCTTTGTTGTCTAAACAAGCAAAAGTGGTACGTATAAACCTCGGGATAATATAGGGTTTTATAAATTCTTCTATATACCATTGGTGTACTATTCTGTCTTTATAAGGAAGTGCCTGAATTATTCTTTCTTTAGGTTCAAATACTTTAAAAGAAAAATAATCACCAAGTCGATAAGACTTATCCTGTAATTGATTTAGTAAATTAATTAAATTGTTTTCCAAGTTGAATTCAAACTTAACTACTTCATTTTTGTAAGCTTTATGTTTTCTTGCTCTATAGTGAGCTTGTAGTAGTTTTTCAAAAGTTAAATTTTTATGAAATTGATTTCTTATCGTTTTTGGCATGAAATAATCCAACCTCCTAACATATTACATACATCTGTAATTAAAGTAGCCCAACTTTGGTAGTTCTGCAATGAAATATATTTATATTTAAAAGATAATCTAACTTGAATTTTTAATAAATTAAGATTAATATCAAATTCATTTAAATACTTTAATTTATCGTGTTTGTTAAAAGACTTTATTGCATACATTAAATTTCTAAGTCCTGTATATAGTGAAGCTTTAATTTCCTGTACTAATGCAAAATTTTCACATTTAGGATATTTTCTAACAATATCATTAGAATAATTAATTAATTCTAAGTAGCGTTGATAAATTTTTAAACTTTTATTATCTTTTTCGGGGGTTGATAAATTTTCCATATTATTCCTCCATATCTGTTAAAATTTTTTTAGACTTATTACAAAAAACCTCAAGCAAAGAATAAGCTTCTTTTATAGATAGTTCATCTACTTTTATTATAGATATGTCATTTAATAAGTCGTGAATGGATGAATTAAGTAAATAATTTTTAGGAGAAATAGGAGTAGTATTAATATTTTCTACTAAATTTACATCATATCCAGAATTTTTTAATAAAGCTAAATACTTTTCCAAATTATTTACAGGGAAACCACATTTTAAAACATCTGCATTTAGACTTGTTAAACGAAGGTTCAATACTGCAGACATTTTTTTGGCATCGTCATCTAAAAAAATATAAAAGATGCCACTTTTAAATAGATAAATCTTTGAAGAATTTTCTTTTTTTAATTCTACATATCTTTTGTACATTTTACTCATAATTAATTCCTTTCCTTTTTATACAAAAACTTTCCATATTTTAGGGTATTATAAAACAATAAAAATAAAAAATCAACCCTTTAAGGTTAATAAAATAGAAATAAATGGTAATTAAAACCTGCAATTTGTTGTTGTATAATAATTATAAAAAAATGGGAATTTATACGTTTTTAGGAGGTGATAAAATGGAATGGTACAATAGATTTTATCCAAAAGAGAAATGGGTTAAAAAATCAGTAGAAATTGAAGGAAATTTATATGATGTATTAAAAGAAATTGCTAATAACGATTTAGATGCATCAATAAACAAAATTATAGATGCTTGTATTGATGACTTGGAACTAGGAGATAAAGTAGTTATATATAGAAAGCAAAAAGACGAAATTAATGTTGCTAGATCAATAATAATAAGAGAATCAATATACAAGAAATTAGAGGACATGAGAGAAAAGTATGGAATTTCAATATCAAAGTTAGTAAATATAGCTATAAGGATAGGAATTGAGAAATATAACAGTAAATAATTGATTGACAAAGTTATTTAAATATAGTAAATTATATGTATGATTTTATATCATAAGAGTAACAAGTAAAGGTGCTTTCAAACAACAGGAGGTAACATTATGAAAAACGAAAGTATCATTGTAGTTGAGCCGTTGAAAGTGGAAGTCCACGAGAAGTTTGAACTTCGAGTAGAAATCCCCAAAAGCTGTGGCTCTTTGGGAGAGGGGACAGTTCTCTTTAATCAATATGGTGAAGAACCATCAAATATCACACCAATGAAGAAGAAAGAAGAAAACACTAAAACCATCTATACTGCCGAAGTGCAGTTAGAGAAGGTGGGGATGTATTACTTCTTTTTTGTTTTTGAGTGTGATGGTGTGCGTAGAGCACTAAAATTGGATAGGGGAACGAATAACCCAATCATAACTAGTATAGGGACTGATGAGCCATATTGGATGGTAGATGTCAAACCATTTTCTAATCCAGACTGGGCAAAAGACAAAATTGCCTATCAAATTTTCGTAGATAGGTTTTGCAAAGCCGAAGGCGCGGGTTCTGGAAAAGAGCCTGGTAGAAATTATCGGAATTGGGGAGAGATGCCACACTGGCAAGAAGATGAAAATGGAGAATTCCACAACAATGATTTCTTTGGTGGAAACATTAAGGGAATTACGGAAAAGTTGGAATACTTTAAGTCTCTTTCCGTGGGGATTTTGTATCTATCTCCTATCAATGAGAGTTTGTACCGCTATGAAAGGTATGCGTCAACAAACCATATGGAAATTGATCCTGATGCAGGGTGTTTTGAAGAGCTAAAAGAGCTTCATGACAAGGCAAATCGCGAAGGTATCCACATTATCTTGGATATTGCATTTAATCATTGTAGCAGTGATAATCCTATTTTCCAAGAAGCCTTGAATAACAAGAATTCACAATATCGCGATTGGTTTTTCATCAGGGATGATGGAACATATGACTGCTGGTGGGGGTATAAAGATATGCCGGCATTTAATCAGTCAAATATAGGGCTTCAAAACTACATCTATGGAGAAAAGGGCGTCGTGGCTAAGTTTGCGCCTTATGTAGATGGATTTAGACTTGACTTGGCGGAAGCGTTGAACTTTGATTTCCTTGATGGAATACGAAAAAGAGCTAATAGCTTTGGTAAAAAGCTGATTGTTGGAGAATGCTGGTATGAGGCTTCTCATGAAGTGATAAGAAGAGGCTTGTATTCCCCTACAAATTACCTTTTTACTGATGCGATTTTGCATTTTGTTAAGAATGGTAAAGGGGACTACTTAAAGCAACAAGTGGAGAGAGTGCCTAATGCGTATCCGCAGGATGTAGTGGATACAATGATAACGTCGCTAGACACACATGACATGATGAGGGCTCTAACAATTTTGTCTGATAGAGAGACACGCCAATACCCGATACGGATTTGGGATATCGATACTCCACCAACGAGGTGGCATGTGGTAAGAGATGGCAAGGACATTTTCTTGACAAACGAGTTCAGGAAATATGAGTGCGAAAATGACAATCTCGCACCAGAGGAATATGAGCGTGCTGAAGCTAGGCTAGAGCTAGCTATTATCCTGCAATATTTCTTGCCTGGAATTCCATGTATTTACTACGGTACAGAAGTTGGAGTTCATGGATATAAAGATCCATTTAATCGCAAATGCTATCCGTGGGGAAATGAGGACAAAAAGCTACTTGAATTCTATCGATTGATAGGCTTTATCAGGAACAGTCAAAGCCTCAAAGGAAGCAAGTGCGAAGTATGTCAGGCAGACAGCAATGTATTTGCTTTCAAAAGAGAGAATGACGAGGAATGTGTGTGCGTTGCTGTGAATCGAGGCGATAAGCCTGTGAGAATAGACTTGCCTATAAAAGGAGCAAGTAGCATATACCACGAGAAGTTTGAAGGCAACACCTTGTTACCATACGGATGGATAATTATCCAACGTATTAACAGAAGGGACTAGTAAGACCTTCAATGGAAGAAGAGAGTACTAAATTTTGGTGCTCTCTTCTTGTAATATTAAGGAAAATATAGTATAATATGCTAAGTTATAAAAAGAGAGAATATGCTATAAATGAAAGGATGGGGATTTTAGATGAATAAAAAAAGAATACTTACTGGAGATAGACCAACAGGAAGATTACATATAGGGCACTATTTTGGTTCGCTAAAAAAAAGAGTAGAAATGCAAGAAAGTGGAGAATATGATCCATATATATTAATTGCAGATGTGCAAGCTCTAACAGACAATTTTAATAATCCCGAAAAAGTAAGAAAAAATGTTAGAGAAGTCGCAATAGATTATTTATCAGTAGGGATAGATCCTACAAAAACAACAATATATATACAATCAATGATACCTGAGACCGCTGAATTAACAGTGTTTTATTCAAATTTAGTAACAATAGCAAGACTAGAAAGGAACCCAACGGTAAAAACAGAATTAGCACAAAAAAGAGAAGTTTTTGGAGAAAGTGTAACATATGGATTTTTAGGGTATCCTGTAAGCCAAGCTGCAGATATTACGGCATTTGAAGGAGAACTTGTACCAGTAGGAGAAGATCAGTTACCATTAATAGAACAATGCAGAGAAATAGTTAGAAAATTTAATAAAATATATGGAGAAGTATTAGTAGAACCACAAGCTGTATTATCAAGTGGAAAAAGAATAAAAGGGTTAGACGGAAATGACAAAATGGGAAAATCACTTGGAAATGCAATATACTTGTCAGATAGCGAAGAAGAAATTACTAAAAAAGTAATGGGAGCAGTAACAGACCCAAATAGAATAAAAAAGGACGATAAGGGAAATCCTGATGTATGTATGGTAGCATATTATCATAATTTATTTAGCACACAAGAAGAAATAAAATCAGTATGTGAAGAATGTAAAGCGGGAAAACGTGGATGTGTAGCTTGTAAAAAACAATTAGCTAAAAATATTAGCGAGACATTAAGACCAATAAGAGAAAAAAGAGCATATTATGAAGCTCATCCTGAAGAAGTTGACAAAATTTTAATAGAAGGAACAACAAAAGCAAGAGAAACAGCAAAAGAAACAATGAAAAAAGTAAAAGAAGCAATGAGATTAAATTATTTTGAGAATTAATAATTTTTGCAGTTAAAAATGATTTGGAGGATGTATGTTTACAGATTATACTAAAATAATAATAAAAGCGGGAGATGGTGGAAATGGAGCCATAGCCTTTCATAGAGAAAAATATATTGCAGCAGGAGGACCTGATGGCGGAGATGGCGGAAACGGTGGAAGTATTTATTTCCAAGTGGATAAAGATAAAAATACTCTAATCGATTTTCGATACAATAGAAAGTTCAAGGCACAAAATGGAGAGAATGGAAGCGGGAATAATTGCAATGGAAAATATGGGCAAAATCTATATATTAAAGTACCAATAGGAACAGTTGTCAAAGATGCCGAAACAGGAAAAGTGTTAGCAGACTTGTCAAAACCTGAACAACAAGAAATGATATTAAAAGGTGGAAAAGGTGGAAGAGGAAATTCACATTTTGCAACATCAACTAGGCAAGTACCTAGATTTGCTGAAGATGGAGAAAAAGGCGAAGAAAAAGAAGTTATATTGGAATTGAAACTACTTGCAGATGTTGGATTACTAGGCTTCCCAAATGTAGGAAAATCAACATTTTTATCAGTTGTAACAGATGCAAAACCTAAAATTGCAAACTATCATTTTACAACATTGGTTCCTAACTTGGGTGTGGTAAAAACCAAGGATGGAAATGGATTTGTTATTGCAGATATACCAGGAATAATAGAGGGAGCAAGTGAAGGTGTAGGACTTGGAATTAGGTTTTTACGCCATGTTGAAAGAACACGATTATTACTTCACTTTTTAGATATATCAGGACAAGAGGGAAGAAATCCTGTTGAAGATTTTTATGCAATAAATACAGAGTTAAAAAAATACAGCGAAAAATTAGCAACAAGAAAACAAATTATAGTAGCTAATAAAATTGATGCAATGCAAGACGAAAATGCTTTGAAAGAAGTTGAAGAATTAGCTAAAAAAGAAGGGTTAGAGCTCTATAAAATTTCAGCAGCTACAAAACAAGGAGTAGATGAGTTAATAAACCATGTAACTGAAGTATTGAAAACATTGCCAAAAGAAGAAATTGTGGAAATAGAAGAGAAGAAAGTATATACATTACAAGATAAGAAAGATGATTGGAAAATTAGAAGAGAAAATAATACATTTATAGTTACAGGAAAAGCAGTAGAAAGATTAATTGGAAGAATTAATATAGATGATAACGAGTCATTCTACTATTTACAAAAATCACTAGTAAATTTAGGGATAGATGCCAAACTTCGTGAGATGGGAGTATGTGAAGGTGATACTGTAGTACTAGAAGATTGGGAATTTGAGTGGAGCGACTAAAATAAATTGAATAAACATAAAAATAATCTCCTATTTTAGTAAGGAGATTATTTTTGTGATAATATTAACTTGTTTTTAAGACTTTTTTCATAATGATACCAGCATTATTATTGTAATAATTTTTTCTAACATAAATATTTTTAAAACCATATTTATTATATAAATTCTGAGCAATCTTATTATTTTCATGTACTTCTAAAAAAATAGAATTAAGATTTAGAGATGTACATATATCAATTAAATATGAAAGAAGTTTAGAACCAATACCTAAATTTCTAAAATCTTTTCTAGTTACTATATTCATAATTTCAGCGTCGTCTAGTATAATTTTAATTCCGGCAAATCCGAGAATTTTACCTGTAATGCTGTTTTTAGCAACAATATATTTAGAATTATCAGCTTGCAATTCTTCTTTTAAGATATTATAATTCCAAAAATCATCGAACTTTGATTCTAAAAGGTCAGCAATAGAATCCAAATCAGATATTGTCATAACATGTAATTCTAAGTTTTCGATATCATTCATTTTTTTATATTAGCACCCTTTTCTTTTTCTTCTAATTGTCTTTCAGCAAGAGGCTTTTTTAAATATAAAGGCAACACTTCAGGAAAAGTATCCGCTGTGTTATATTTATTTAAACCAGCAAGCCCTAGATAATAAGAGTTTAATAAATTAAATTTTTCTTCAACAAATATTGCGTCAGAAAAGATGTAAGAAATTTCATTTTTGAAATTGACAGAACCATCTCCAACAAATGTTATTGAATAAGTATCAAAATTATCTTTACAATATGAATCTAAAATTGATAATGCACAATCTAAACTTTCAGCTTGAGGTTCAATTAGTTCTAATAATTCGTTGTTAGAATTTTGATATAATGCAAAATAACAATTTTGATTTTTACAATCTAAAATACTGCAAACTAAGTTAGCTGTAGTTGCATTTGATGATGTCAAACTACAAATTGGATATGCTAATGCTTCTAATGAATTAATTCCAACAGATGGAATATTTAGTGTATCACAAAAGCCTTTGACAGTAGCAACACCTATTCGTATACCAGTAAAAGAACCTGGACCTACATCACAAACTAGTAAGTCAATGTCTTTTATTTCTAAATTTTCTTGTTTTAGAGCACTATCTATAAGTGGCATTAGACTTTCAGAATGACTATTTTCGGCTAACTTATCTAAATTACATAATAAGGTGTTATCATCTAATATTGAAACGCCACAAACTTTACTAGAAGTATCAATACTTAAAATTTTCATAAATATCATCCTTTCAAATATAAATAATTATATAATATTTTCTATATTAAAATTTTCAGAAAAATCAATATTTAAAGTTCTTGAATTTTCGTCATCACTTTTTGTGAAAGTGATGTGAATATAGTCTTTTGGCAGAACATCTTCAATTAATTCTCCCCATTCGATTAGGCAAATTCCGTTTTCAAAATATTCGTCGCCACCGATTTCATAAAATTCAGAAGAATCGGCTAAGCGATAGACGTCAAAATGATAAATATTAATATCATCTTTTTTATATTCATTCACAATTGTAAAAGTAGGACTAGAAATTTCATCTTCTAAATTAAAATAAGACAAGAAGCCTTCAACAAATTTTGTCTTTCCAGATCCCAGTTCTCCAGTTAAAACAACTACATCTTGAGGTTTTAATATAGAAGCTAAAGACTTAGCGAAATTTTTAGTATCTTTTTCGCAATTAGAAATAAATTTTAAATGTTTTTTCATGATAATTACCTCTCATAATAATAAAACTTGAAACAGTGGAAAAATCAACTGTTTTAAGACATAAATATTATAATATAAAATAAAAAAAAAATCAAATAAAAGGCTTGATAAATTTTATTTTCTGTAATATAATTGTAATGCATTTGTAACGAAAAGGAAACAAAGATGGAGGAAGGGAAAAAATGTTTAAATTAGGATTGGGACAAGATATAGGTATAGATTTAGGAACAGCAACAGTTATTGCATATATGAAGGGAAAAGGAATAGTGTTAAGAGAACCATCAGTAGTGGCTGTTGACAATACAACAGGAGAAGTTTTAGCAGTAGGACAAGAAGCAAGAAGAATGCTTGGAAGAACACCTGGAAATATAGTAGCAACAAGACCTTTAAGAGATGGTGTTATTTCTGATTATACAGTAACCGAAAAAATGCTAAAACATTTTATAAATAAAGTTTGTGGAAAATTTATATTTGCTCCAAGAATAATGATTTGTATTCCATCACAAGTTACTGAAGTAGAGAAAAAAGCCGTAATAGATGCTGCATCACAAGCAGGAGCTAGAAAGGTGTATTTAATTGAAGAACCAATAGCAGCTGCAATTGGAGCTGGAATAGATATATCTAAGGCACGAGGAAATATGGTTGTTGATATCGGAGGCGGAACAACAGATATAGCAGTAATATCATTGGGAGGATCAGTTGTTAGCACATCACTAAAAGTTGCTGGAGATAAATTTGACGAAGCTATAATAAAATATATTAAGAAAAAGCACAATGTTGTAATTGGAGAAAGAACAGCAGAAGATTTAAAAATAAATATAGGATGTGTATATCCAAAAATACAAGATACGGATATGCAAATTAGAGGAAGAGATTTAACAACAGGACTTCCAAAAACATTAAACATAAAGTCAAGTGAAATGTTAGAAGCTCTTATTGAACCTGCAATGATGATTGTAGAAGCTGTACATTCAGTATTGGAGAGAACACCACCAGAACTAGCAGCAGATATAAGTGATAAAGGAATTTACATGACAGGTGGAGGATGTTTAATTGACGGACTAGATAAATTGTTACAAGAAAAAACTGGAATAAATGTGATGATAGCACAAGATACAGTATCATGTGTAGCATTAGGAACCGGAAAAGCATTAGATAATTTGGATGCGTTAGATGGACGTACTAGAAGATAATCTAAAAATGGCTTGGGAAACCAAGCCATAAATAATTTATACAAAGAAAAGGAGAAAAAGATGCCAAAAGTAGCATTTATAACACTTGGTTGTAAAGTAAATCAATATGAAACGAACGCGATGTCGCAAGAATTTATAGAACAAGGCTATCAAGTAGTAGAACATCATGAAAAAGCAGATATATATGTGGTAAACACATGTACAGTAACTAATATGTCAGACAGAAAGTCAAGACAAATGTTAAGAAGAGTAAAAGAATTAAATCCTGATGCAATAGTAGTAGCATGTGGGTGTTATGTGCAAGTTGCAAAGGAAGAATTAACTAAAATTGAAGATGTGGATCTAATACTTGGAAATAATGAAAAAAAGAATATTGTAGAATATGTGGAAAGATATCAAAAAGAACACAAAAAACAATTAGAAATACAAGACCTTATGCAGCAAAAAGAATTTGTCGAATTTGGAGATGTTACATATACAGAAAAGACAAGAGCTGTAATAAAGATACAAGATGGATGTGATAGATTTTGTTCATATTGTGTAATACCATATGCGAGAGGAAGAGTTAGAAGTAGAAAGCCAGAAGGTATAATATCTGAAATAACAAAAATAGCGAAGGAAGGAATAAAAGAAGTAGTTATAACAGGTATTCATGTGGCATCATACGGAAAGGACTTCAAAAATAATTATAAATTAATAGATTTGCTAGAAGAGATAAATAAAATAGATGGAATAGAAAGAATACGTTTAAGCTCGATAGAACCATTATTAATTACAGAAGAATTTATAGGACGATTAACAAAATTAGAAAAAATATGCCACAATTTTCATTTGTCTTTGCAAAGTGGATGTGATGAAACTTTAAAAAGAATGAATAGAAGATATAATACTACACAGTTTAGAGATGTAGTAAAATTAATAAGGGACAATTACCAAGATGCTATACTAACAGCAGATGTAATAGTAGGTTTCCCAGAAGAAACTGAAGAAGAATTTCAAAAGACGTATGACTATTTAAAAGAAATAAAATTTTATAAAACACATGTGTTTAAATATTCTCCAAGAAAAGGAACTAAGGCTGCTGAGATGAAAAATCAAATTGATGGAAATGTAAAAGAGCAAAGAAGCAAAAAACTAATTGAACTATCAAATCAATTTGAAAAACAATATAATCAAAGTTATGTAGGCAAAGAAGTGGAAATCTTGTGGGAAGAAAAAAAGAAAAACGTTTATAAAGGACATACCATGAATTATTTATTAGCACATTATGAAATAAATGATGTTAAAAATGATAAACATTTAGAAAATACAATTACTAATGCAAAATGTGTTTGGGCAGAAAATGATCATATAATAGTCGAAGTTTAGAACTGCATTTTATGTGGTTCTATTAATTTTGAAAAAATTTTGTTAGAAAGTGAATAATAACTTGAGAAAAAAGTCGTTTTATGATATAAAATAACATAGAGATTTTATATTAAAGAAAGCAAATAAACTTAATATGGAGTGAAAATCATGAACACAAACTTATCTAAAATAAAAAGAGAAAAAATGTTAAAAACAATAGCAGAAATAAAATCTAAAATTAAAGATGATGAAGTTAAAAAAAATTTATCATTAATAGAATATGAATTAACTAAGAAAAAATATGGCTTAATTTGGGAAGAACATAAAGAAAGAGTAGACGAAGAATTAGAAACCAAAATACCTGTATTAAGAGAGGTAAAATCAAAACAAATACAAAATAATGAAAACGAAAAATATAATTTCTTGTTAGAAGGGGACAATCTTCATAGCTTATATTTATTAGAAAAAACATATAAGGAGAGTATTGATTGCATTTATATAGACCCTCCTTATAATACAGGAAATAAAGATTTTATATATAATGATATATGTGTTGACGAATTAGATGGATATAAACATTCTAAATGGTTATCATTTATGACAAAAAGACTTACAATAGCTCAAAAGCTATTAAAAAAAGATGGTATGATAATGATATCTATTGATGACAACGAATATGCACCATTAAGAATGATTTGCGATGATATCTTTGGTGAAAATAATTTGCTATCAGTGCAACATATACAAGTTAGATATTCAGATAAAACATTAAACGAAAAAAATGATTGGCAACCAGTTATGGAATATATATTAATTTATGCTAAAAACAAAAATAAATTTGAAGCCAATAAACCTAAAGAGGAATATGCAATAGATAAATTTGTGTATGAATTTCAAGAATTAACAGAAGGAACAAAATTTAAAGTAAAAGATAGAAATGTAACCGTATTTAAGAAAGGCGAATGGAAGATAGTAAAGCATAAAGAACCTGCAATAAATCTATTAAAAGAAACATGGGTATCAGGAAGCATATATTCAGGAACTGGCAATGGAAATATGGTACAAAATGTAATAGAGCCACGAATAGATGTAGATGGATATGGGAGTTTATATAAAATTGAAGGGCTAGGAGAGGACGGATTAGGATATAGATATTTTACAGGCCCCAAAAAAGTTGGAGCAACTAGAAGCAAAATGTATTCAGGAGTTCCTATAAAAAGAACTGAAGAGATAAAAGACGGAGATGCAGTTAAATATAAATCAATTCCAAATTATCATGACTTTAGTGCCGATTTCGGAAATATAAGACATGAGGGAGGAATTGGATTCAATAGTGGAAAAAAACCAGTAAAGATGATAAAAGAATTTATAAATTATCATAAAAATAAAGATGCCATAGTATTAGACTTTTTCGCAGGTTCTGGCAGCACAGGACATGCAGTGTTAGAACTAAATAAAGAAGATGGGGGACATAGAACATTTATTTTATGTACCAATAATGAAAATAATATATGTGAAGAAGTAACATATCCAAGAATAAAAAATGTAATAGAAGGTTATGGAAAATATGACCCACTAAAAGCAAATTTTAAATATTATAAAACTCATTATATACCAAAAAAAGACGACGAGGACAATGATATTCAAGAAAACTTATTGTTAGACATTAAAAGTTTAATAGAGTTACAAAATAGGGCAGAGGTGGATAATAAAAAGCTAAGAATAATTTTAACAGAAGAAGAAGTAGATAAGTTTAGTGAAAATATCGAAGAAGTGAAAAAATGTAAGAAACTATATTTATCAACAGATATACTGCTAACAGCAAAACAAGAGCAACTTTTTGAAGATAATAATATAAAAATATATGTAATTCCAGAATGTTATTTTCAAGATGAAATTATGGAGGTTCAATAAACGATGCAAGGAATAGAGTTAAAAGAATTTCAAAGAGACTGTGTAAATAAGCTGTTAAATGCAACCACAGTAGGAAATAAAAAGGAAATTCTAGTGCAAGCACCAACAGGAAGTGGAAAAACAATCATACTATTAGATTATATTGAAGAGTATTTTAGAGAAAATAAAAATACTATATTTGTATGGTTAACTCCAGGAAAAGGAGAGCTAGAAGAACAAAGCCGTGAAAAAATGAATAAATATCTTCCTAACTTAAGTTCAAAAACTATTTCAGAAATTTTAGTAAGTGGGTTTGAGGCAGGAGATACAGCATTTATAAATTGGGAATCAATCACTAAGAAAGGAAACACTGCTTTAAAAGAAGCGGAACGAAAAAATCTTTTTGAAAGAATTGATGAAGCATATAGTAGGGGATATAAATTTATAGTTATAGTTGATGAAGAGCATTTGAATAAAACGGTAAAAGCAGAAGCGGTTATAGATTATTTAAAAGCCAAACACATAATTAGAGTATCAGCGACAACTAAAACTAATAAAGAAGCGGAATTTATACAAATCAAAGAATTAGATGTTATAAATGAAGGATTAATTACTAGAGCATTATATATAAATGAAAAAGTAAGTAACACTTCAAAAGTAAAAAATGAAGCAGAATATCTAATAGATTTAGCATTGGAAAAACAAAAAGAGATAAGAAATGAATATCAAAAAAATTCAATCGAAGTAAATCCATTAATCATTATACAAATACCAAATAAATCAGAAGCTTTAATACACAAGATAGAAAATATATTAGAGGAAAGAGGATATTCATATAGAAACAAAACAGTAGCGATTTGGCTATCAGAGAAAAAGAACAAAAAGAATATAGAAAACATATCAGAAAATAACGCTGAACCAGTAATTTTAATAATGAAACAAGCTATTTCAACAGGTTGGGACTGCCCAAGAGCAAAAATACTTGTAAAGTTAAGAGACAATATGAGTGAAGACTTTGAAACACAAACAATAGGAAGAATAAGAAGAATGCCACAAGCACACCATTATGAAAACACTATATTAGACAATTGTTATTTATATACATTTGATGAAAAATATGAGCAAACAATCAAACAAGAATGGGGCGACAATGCTAACGATGTAAAAATCGTATTTTTAAAAAAAGAATATAAAGATATTACCTTAACTAAACAAGTTAGAGAAAAAGATGCCGATGGATTTGATGATAGAGAAACATTTAGGATAATTAGAGACTATATGATAAAAAAATATCAACTTACTAATAAAAAAGCAGACAATAAAACACGTCTTGAAGCTAATGGTTATAAATTTGGAGAAACAATTGAAACTGTGGCAGTGCAAGACAAAGTAGTAAGGATAGACTCAGACGAAATTGCAAACGCTAATAAAATAAAAGTAAATATTGTAGTAAATACAAGCCAAAATGGTATAGATTTAAGACATTCCATCGGAATAATAAGTTCAAAAATAGGGATGAAATATGATAAAACAAGAGTGATACTAGAAAGAATGTTTTTAAAACGAAGAATATTTACTAGAAAATTTATAGAATTGTCATTAATAGAATTTTATGCATTTATTATAAATAACGAAAAAATATTAAAAGAAGATTTTTTAGAAGCGGTATCACAAGAAACAAGACAAACACTAATAAAAGCAGATACAATAAAAGAAATACCATTCAAAATTCCTGAGATGGATATAATTAAATATGATCCTGATATGAAAGATACGGAAATATATGAAAAAAATGTGTATAAAGAATATCCTAGCAGTACAATAAAATCAACATCTGAAAGTATGTTTGAAAAATATTGTAATTCATCTAAAAATATAAAATGGTTTTATAAAAATGGGGAACATTCAATGAATTATTTTTCACTAATATATATTGATGCTGTAGGAAAAAGATGGGCATTTTATCCGGATTATATATTACAAGATACACAAGGGAAAATATGGATAATAGAAGCAAAAGGTGGAGAATCAAAAGACGGAACTTCACAAAATATAGATATTAAAGTTAAGAATAAGTTTGCAATTTTAAAAGAATATGCTCAAAAACATGATGTTAATTGGGGATTTGTAAGAAATTATGAAAAAAATGGATATCTATATTTTTGCAATACGGAATATACAGATGATATGTCTGGCGATAATTGGGTTAAGCTAGATAAGGTATTGTAATAGAAGGGAACAACGTTTTATATAATTAAAGCTTGTTACAAATATTAGAAGTTGAATCTCATTATTATGTATATTTTAGAGACTCAACTTGAAAAAATATTAGATAAAGATGTAAAAAATTCATATAGATGAATAAAGATAAAAAATCAATTATGAAATAATAAAATTCGTTAAGACATACAAATGAAAACTGGCAAAAACAAGTTGGCTAAATTTGTATGTTTTTTACAAATTTTTCTAATATATTAATATTATACTATATTTTGCAATAAAAAGCAAAAAATAATAAAGGAGTCAATATGAAGGGGAAGATAAATGAACAATTTGTTGTAAAAAAAGTTATAGAGTTTATGATAAATAAGGAAAATGGTAATTGGCATGAGGAAAAAGTTGAAGCTAGTGAACTTCATCAACATGGCGTTGATATCAAATTAGTTGGTGGTAAAAGAAATAGTGAGTATTTTTACATCGAATGTAAGGGGAAGTCATATGCTAAATCTGCAAAGTCAATTAATAGAGAAGTTTGGCTAAATGCTTTAGGACAAATAATAACGAGGATGGATGTAAAGAGATATTCTATTTCTAAAAAGGATGGTAGGATATCTGGGATAAATCATGCTTATAAATATGGATTGGGATTGTGTTGGGAGTCTGCTCAGGTTGCTTTAAGAAGAATTCCTAAAGAGGCTGCGGAAGTTTTGTGCTTACATATTTTTTCGGTTAATGATGATGGAGTGGTTAAGTATTTTACTCCAAGTAAGTTTGGGAAGGAGTATCCAAGGGAGAGTTTTTGGGATTGAGGTGTGGTTGTTGTTTTTTTGTGGTGAGTTAGAGTTGGTGGAGGATAGTGGATTTGAAGATGGGGTGATGTGTGGGGCGATTATGTCTCATAACCCTAAGGTTAGTTTGAAATGATTTTATTTTACAATTTTGATTTAATCGTTACAGCTTGAGTGGTTGTGGCGATTTTTTCTATTCCTCAATTAGTTAACAATAATGACTAAAAATAGGCATTTTATGTGAAATTGGGGAAAAGTTGGGGAAGAAAAACTCCCAAAACGTTTATATTTCTAATAAAAATTCAGTAAAAGACTATGGGAAACCTAATTTTATAAATAGTAGTCTTTTACAGAACACACATAATCGTTAGAACAAAATCAAAAATTTTGACAACGATTTATTTTTATCGTGAAAAGTCTAATGACTTTAGTGAAATCTGAAAAAAGATTTTAGACTAATTTTTGTTGTGGTAGTAGCAAGTTTTCTAAAGCATTTCCTGCATTTCTATTATGAGAAATAATAGGATGCACATAAAAATTAAATGTTGTTGTAATTTGTGCATGTCCAAGTCTTGCTGCTACAACTGCTACATCAATATTTTGTGATATTAAAAGTGTAGCATTTGTGTGTCTTAATCCGTGGAAATTAATTACAGGTAATCCTATTGACCAACATATTTAACAAACCATTTGCTAATTGTAGAAGAATGCATAGGTTTGCAGTCAGCTTGTACAAATATCCTATTAGAATTCGTCCATAATTCGCCGTAGAGTGATTTTTGTTCATCATACCATAACTTATATTCTTCAAGCAAAGAAACGACGAAATCAGGAATTACTACCTCTCTAATAGAGCTTTCTGTTTAGGGTGTTTTTGTAAATACACCTTTGTTTGCTAAATATTGACTTGAACGATTTATACTTATAATGCCAGTTTTAAAATCTACATCTTGCCATTCTAATCCCATAAGTTCACCAAGTCTTACACCAGTAAATATTGTTAAGATGACTGCAACTTTATATTTAATTTGTTCTTCAGCAAGTTCTGATAAATTTTATAGTAGTATTTTACATTGTTCATCATCATAATATCTTCTTTTAGGTTTCATTGCTTTAGGTGGTTGAACTCTTTCCGCTGGATTAGATACAAGTAATTGCCAGTATATAGCTTTGTGTAACATTGCACGAAGTAGTCTGTGATGTTCTAATATTGTCTTACCAGATAAAGGTTTTAATGTTTTTTTGCCATTGTTGCTTTTCTTCCTAACTAATTGAGTATCTCTACTTAATAAATCATAAAATTGCATAATATCTGTAGGCTTAATCTTGTTAATATAGAAATGTCCAAAGTAGGGAAGAATCCTTGTTTCTAACATTCTACAGTATCTTTTATATGTTGAAGGTGCAAGTTCTTTTGAACTATAATCTCTTTTTCATATTTCAGTAAATTCAGAAACTTAAGGGATTTACCATCAATTACAAGACCGCTTTGAACATCAGCTACACTCTATTTGAGCATCTTTTTTAGTTCCGTGTATTGTTTTTGTATGTTTAATTATATTTCCATTTAAGTCGTAGCTATTTGTACATACTAACCTGTAACTATTTTTTCAATACTCCCAGCTATTACTCATTTCATCGCCTTTCGAATATAACTATGGAAGGGAGAGAATTTATGTGTATTATATAGTATTTTTTTGATAAATTACCAGCTATTTTTGTTTCTTTTTAGTTGATTGCAAAGATTACAATAAAATTTATAAAGCATATTTGTTAAATATTAAAATACTCAATGAAATGTAATATTATTTTCATTAAATAATTGAGAATGAAGAATAGTTTTGATATAATAGTAAACAGGAGGAATGTTATGAATATTGTTAAAGTGAAAATTAATAATTTTAAAACACTAAAGAAATTTGAATTTGAGCCTTATGAAGGAATGAATATACTAGTAGGGAATAATAATGAAGGAAAATCAACAATTCTTGAAGCAATTCATTTGGCATTAACTGGTTTTTATAGAGGAATATACATAAGGAATTCTTTTACACAAGATATTTTTAACGAGGAATGTGTTAATGAATACATATCGCAAATAAATATAAATAATAATACACCTTTACCTAAAATAAATATAGAAATATTTTTTGACGATTCTCCAGAATTATTAGGAACTAATAATTCTGAACAAATAGATATGGCTACAATTAATTTTTCAATTGAATTTGATAATAATTATGAAAAAGAATATAAAACATTTGTAGAAAAAGGAAATATAACAACATTGCCTATAGAATACTATAAGGTATCATGGCATTGTTCTGCAAATGATGATAATGAAATGACAACTAGATCTATACCTATTAAATCAGTTCTTATTGACACTTCTGATTCAAATTTGAAAAATAGTTCAGATACTTGCATTTCAAAAATAATAAAAGAAAAACTAGAAGAAGAGGAAATTATAGATATTTCTCAAACTTATAGAAATGTAAGAGATCAATTTATTAATAGTCAAACTATTGTTGATATAAACAATAGACTAAGTGAAGACGATCATTTGATGGGAAACAAAATACAAATGGATGTAGAAATGTTAAATAAAAATCAGTGGGAAAAAGCTATAATAACAAAAATAAATTCAATTCCATTTGAAAATGTTGGAAAAGGAGAACAATCAACACTAAAAATAGAATTGTCACTTAAAAATCCAAAAGCAGAAAAGGCAGGAATAATATTATTGGAAGAACCTGAAAATCATTTAACTTATTCAAAATTAAATAGATTACTAAATGATGTTGAAAAGGTAAGTGGCAATAAACAAATATTCATAACAACACATAGCAGTCTTGTTGCAAATAAATTAGGATTGAAAAAATTGATATTACTAGAAAATCAAAAAACGATGAAGTTTAATGATTTAAGTGAAGATACACAAGAATTTTTTATGAAAAAACCTGGATATGATACATTAAGATTTTTACTTTGTTCAAAAGCAATATTAGTAGAAGGGGATGCCGATGAATTGGTTGTTCAGAGAGTATATAAAGATGAATACCATAAATTACCAATAGAAGATGAAATAGATGTAATATCAGTAGGAACTACTTTTTTAAGATTTCTTGAAATAGCTGAGAAATTAAAAAAAGAGACAATTATATTAACTGATAATGATGGGGATATAGATGCATTAGAAAGAAAATATGAAAATTATATAGGAGAGAATTCAAAAGAATATATAAAGATTTATTATGATAATGAAATACATAAATTTCAAGGTGACTTGAAAGCAAAAAATGGTGGAAATTTCAATTATGATACTTTAGAGCCATGCATATTAAGAGCAAATTCATTAGAAACTATTAATGAAATCTTAGATAAAAATTGTAGTTCAGATGATGAATTAATAAAATATATGGTTGCAAATAAAACTGATTGCGCAATAAAAATATTTAAATCGAAAATTTGTATTAATTATCCAAATTATATTAAGAAAGCGATAGGTAACTATGAAAAATAAATTAATAATAGCTGGTGCAGGAACAGGAAAAACAAAATATTTGATTGACAGAGCATTGACTTTGAATGAAAATGTACTTATAACAACTTTTACAATAAATTGCAAAAATGAAATTATAGAAAAAATAATAAAAATAAAGGGCTATTTACCCAAAAATGTTGTAGTACAAACATGGTTTTCTATGTTACTGCAACATGGAATCAAGCCGTATAAAAATTCTTTACAAATTAATAAAGTTAAAGGAGTTTTTATGGCTCAAGGAAGATCAGGAATAAAATATATAGGAAAAAGAGGACCAGTATATTGGGGAGAACAAGAAAATTTTCATAATCATTATTTTGATTGTAATAATAATGTATATACAGATAAATTATCAAAATTAGTTATAAGAATAGATGATAAAACAGAAGGAAAGGTTATAAAAAGACTGTCCTTGAATTTTAAAAATATATTTATAGATGAAGTACAAGATATGGCGGGATATGATTTAGAACTTATTAAGAGATTACTAATGTCGAATATAAATGTGATTTTGGTAGGAGATCCAAGACAAACTGTTTATAAAACGCATTATGAACAAAAATATTTAAAATATTCAAATGGAAATATAGCAAATTTTATTAAAGAAGAATGTAAAGCTTTAGAATGTGATATAGACAATACGACATTAAACAAATGCTATAGATGTTACAAAGACATAGTCACTTTTGTAAATAATTTTTACAAAGAATTTAAGCCTATGGAGTATGTAGAAATAGAAAGAAAAGAACATCAGGGAGTTTTTGTAATTAAAAAAAGTCAAATTGAAGAATATATAAAAAAATATAAGCCAATTCAAATTGTTTATAGCAATATAACAAAAACTTGTAAATTGGCTCCAACTATTACAATGGGAAAATCTAAAGGTGCTACTTATAATAGAGTTTTGGTGTATCCAACAAAAAAATTTAAAAATTATCTTGTTAAGGGTACAGCAAAGATAAATGATGAAACAAAAAATAAATTATATGTTGGAATGACTAGACCTATAAATAGTTTAACTTTTGTACTTGATGAAGAGTATAATTATTTTAATTTAAAAAATGGTTTATAATGAAAAGGTGATAGTAAGTGATACAAGGAACATTAAAATATAAAGATATAGAATTTGATTTTACATTAGAAGAAGATAATTTAAAATTAATACCTATAAATGATTATAAAGATAAATTTCAAAAAACATTTAGACAAGAATTAGCTAATGGGGCATATACTGACAAAGATAATTATTTAGAAGAAAAATATTTAGTAGGACAGAGATTAGAGAACTACCAGAGAATAGTTATGATTCCTGAATCAAAGAATATAAGAACATCTTTTTTTTCTGACTTTTTATACATAAAAATACAATACGTTATATATTTGAATAGCCAAGCCCCAATATCAAGAATGTCTATATATTGCAAAGAATTAAACGGAATATATGATACTAGAAGAACAATTGAAAGAAGTAATTTTAATGAGAATGGTGAGGCAGAGGTAAAGTTAAAATCATTTGATAAAACACAAACAGAAAATTTTAGATTCGTAATAAAAGATAAAGAAGTTGATTGTAATTTAAATATTTCAAAAACTTTATATGGTAAAATAACAGAATATCCAGTAAGAATTAGAAGTGCTATAACTTTAAATTTTGAACCGATACAAGACTACAGTATTTTACAAGATTTATATAATGTAATTAAAAAATTTATACAATATTTGTGTTACAGAAAAAATATATCGATAGAAGATGTAAATATATATACATCCGACAATAAGCAATATAGATCAATAGGAACGTTTGAGATTATAAATGATGATATAATTCAAGAAGAAGATAAAATATTAGAAAATAGATTTATATCTTATGAATACATAAAGAAATATGAAAGTAACATTTTACAGAGTATAGTTGATGAAAGTTTATATATGAGGCATATTCCAATGACATATAAAGAGGGAAGGATAGAAAATGAAGCAACATTTATTATGACAACAGCAGCTTTTGAATGGGAATTTAAAAAATTATTTAAGAATGGAATACCACATTCGCAAAAAACTATTGAAGCTAAAGAAAATTCAACAAATGAAATTGAAAACTTAATAAAAAATTCCCAAGGCAAAGAAAAGAAGATTTATAAAAATCTTTTAAAGTTTATATCATTGGAAGGGTTTGCAGAAAACTTGGAATATACTTGCAATAGCCTAAATGAAATTATATATCCATTTGGAAAAAAACTATATGAATTGAATAATGAAGAGTTAGATTATAAAAAAATGGGAGAAAGATTGAGCCAACAAAGAAATCATTTTGCACATGGAGATTTAGATAAAGAATTCATAGGCTTGGCATTATTAGATTTAATATTTTTAAAGGAGATAGTTTATGCAATGCAAATGAAAAGATTTGAAATACCAAATGAAAATATAAAAAGAAGTTTAAATGAATTGTTTAATGCAGGAATACAACTATAAAAAGTAATAAATAAAAGTCTGAATGACTTTTATTTATTATTTTTGGTTTATGAAAACCCCGTGTTTTACACGGGGTTCTAAAAGCTTCTAGCTA
>CAUWEX010000021.1:0-26759 GCA_963557965.1 uncultured Clostridia bacterium | reverse complement strand
AATTAAATTCTATTTACTCTTAATTGAATAGAATTTACTTTTTTAATTTACTGAAGTATAAAAAATAAAAAAAATTCATAAAAACACTTGCAAATTATAAAAAGTTATATTAAAATCTAATTGAAGTGGAGAAAAGTGGCACAAAGTGGTGGAAAAGTGGAGAGAGGTGAAAATAATTGCTAATAGGTGAATATGAGCATTCTCTAGATACAAAAGGAAGATTAATACTTCCAGTTAAATTAAGACAAGACATGGGAGATAAGTTCATCATAACAAAAGGATTAGATGGATGTTTATTTGCATTTTCACAAAATGAATGGTTGAATTTTGAAACAAAATTAAAAACATTACCTCTTTCAGACAGAAATGCTAGAAACTTTGTAAGATTTTTCTTATCAGGAGCGACTGAGTGTGAATTAGACAAACAAGGAAGATTTTTAATTCCAAGTAATTTAAGAACAGCAGCAAATTTAGAAAAAGAGACAATTATAATTGGGGTTGGGACAAGACTAGAAATTTGGGATAAAGCAACTTGGTCAAAATGCGATGAAGATATTTCAGCAGACGAAATTGCTGAGAATATGACAATGTTAGGTATATAACTTGAAAAAGTTTATATAGAAGCAAAAGAAAAAAATACAAAAGAATTAGAAAAATACAAAAGATAAAATACAAAAGAAAAAATGCAAAAGAAATTTAATATACAAAAGAGAAAAAACAAAAGATAAATGTACAAAAGAAAAAAGTACAAATGATGGGTGCATAAAATAATAGAGGTGGAAAATTGGAATTTAAACATGAACCTGTCATGCTGGAAGAGTGTATCCAAGGATTAAACATAAATCCTGATGGGATTTACCTAGATGGAACTCTACGGTGGAGCTGGACATAGTTTTGAAATTGTTAAAAGGCTCTCTTCAAAAGGTTTGCTAATTGGGGTAGACAGGGATGAGGAGGCTATCAAAGCTGCTAAAGAAAAGTTGAAAGGCTTTTCTAATATCATATATGTCCATGATAATCATGACAATATAAAAACAATACTAAAAAAATTAAATATTGAAAAAATTGATGGAATTCTTTTAGACTTAGGAGTATCTTCATATCAATTAGATGAAAGAAATAGAGGATTTAGTTATTTAGGAGAAAATCAGTTGGATATGAGGATGGATAAATCTCAGCCTCTTACTGCTAAAGATGTTGTAAATAATTATTCTGAAGAAGATTTAGCTAATATTATTTATGAATATGGAGAAGAACGATTTTCAAGAAACATTGCTAAAAATATATGTAATTACAGAAAGACCAAAACAATAGAAACTACAAAAGAATTAGTAGAAATTATTGAAAAATCTATGCCGAGAAGTGGAGAAGGGCATCCAGCAAAAAGAACATTCCAAGCAATAAGAATTGAAGTGAACAATGAAATAAAACCTTTATATAATACGGTAAGAAATTCAATTGACTGTTTAAAAGATAAAGGGAGATTGTGCATAATAACTTTTCATTCGTTAGAAGACAGAGCAGTAAAAAAAGCATATATAGATGCAAAAGGAAGATGTACATGTCCAAAGGATTTACCGTATTGTGTATGTGGTGCAAAATCTTTTGGAGAAATAGTAAATAAGAAACCAATAATTGCAACAAAAGAAGAGCAAGAAAAAAATCCAAGAAGTAAAAGTGCTAAGCTAAGAATTTTTGAAAGAAGAGAAGAACGAAAGTAAAAGGAGGTGAGATAACTTATGGCACGAGGAACAGGCTATCAATATTCTACAAGCCCAAGAAAGTTAGAACCTGAGTATATACCACAAAAAAGAAAACAAAAGATAAGAGTTGTAGAAGATTTGCCAAGGCAAAAAGTAAAAGTATCACAAGCGCAGAAGAAAAGAAAAAGGCAATTAACATTAATCGTTATTGCTATATTTGCGTTGCTTCTAACTATAAGTTATCGAAACTCACAGATAAATGAAAAATTTAGCGAAATGCAAGGGCTAAAAAAAGAATTATCTTCTTTACAAAAAGAAAATGAGCAATTGAAGGTAAGTATCGAAAATAGCATGAATTATGCGAATATAGAGAAAATTGCTAAAGAAAAACTTGGTATGCAAAAATTAACAAATAAGCAGATTATGTATGTAGCGTTACCAAAAAAAGACTATGTTGAATCAGCTTCTGAAAAAGTAGTTATTGAAGAAGAAAAAAACTGGTTTGAAAATTTGGTAGACAAAATTTTTAATAAATAATTTAAAGAATAAATGAAAAACTTTCTAATAAACTTTATTAGGAGGTTTTTTTATGATTGTAACCAAGTTATCAAATAAAAGAAAGATGAAAAATATGTTATTTATATGTTTTTTGGTAATTGTATGCTTACTTGGACGATTAGGCTTTATTCAAGTTATACAAGGTGAAGAGTTATCGTCAATGGCATATATGCAACAGACGTTGGATAGAAATATAAATCCTAAAAGAGGAACTATATATGATGCAACAGGAAAAAATGTTTTAGCAGTAAGTAGCACTGTAGAAACGGTAACTGTTAATCCAGGAAATATAGCAAAAAAAGATAAAGAAAAAGTTGCAAAAAAACTAGCGGAATTATTTGAGTTGAACTATGAAAAAGTATTGAAGAAAGTTGAAAAAAGAAGTTCTATAGAAACTATTGTTAAAAAAGTGGATAAAGAAAAAACAGATGAATTAAGAATATGGATGGAAAAAAATAATATAATGACTGGAATTAATATAGATGAAGATACGAAAAGATATTATCCATATAATAACTTCGCATCACAAATTATAGGCTTTTCTGGAAGTGATAATCAAGGTTTAGATGGAATAGAAGCAAAATATGATGAAATATTAAAAGGTGAAAGAGGGAGTATACAAAGACATACTGATGCAAGAGGAGGAGAGATTGGAAAAGAAGGTGAAAACTATGTATCAGCAATAGATGGAAATGATATTGTTTTAACAATAGACTTAAATATCCAATCAATTGTCGAAAAATATTTAGAAGAAGCGTGTATAGATAATAAATGCACAGATGGTGGAAATGTAGTAGTAATGAATCCACAAAATGGGGATATTTTGGCTATGGCAACATATCCTTCATACAATCTTAATGAACCATATTTACCGTACACAGATGAGCTTTCTCAAAATTGGGATAATATGGAACAATCAGAAAAAAATAAAAGTTTACAAGCTGTGTGGAGAAATAGAGCAATAACAGATACGTATGAACCAGGTTCGGTTTTTAAACTAATAACCACTTCAGCAGCGCTAGAAGAAGGAATTACAGATACAGATAATCAAGGAGAATTTTCGTGTACTGGAGGAATTGAAATTGCAGGGGTTCGAATAAAATGTTGGAGATATTATAGACCACATGGAGCTGAAAGCTTAAGGCAAGCTTTAATGAATTCTTGTAATCCAGTTTTTATAGGTCTTGGACAAAAAATGGGAGTAGAAAAATATTACAGTTATTTACGAAAGTTTAAATTATTAGAGAAAACAGGAATTGACTTGCCTGGAGAAGCAGGTAGTATCTTTTTAGCAGAAAATAAAGTAGGACCAGTTGAATTAGCAACAATTAGCTTTGGGCAAAGATTTGAGATAACTCCAATACAATTAATTTCAGCAGTATCTGCAATTGCAAATGGCGGAACAAGTATAAAACCACGTGTTGTAAAACAAGTAATAAATAGTCAGACTAAAGAAATCACAAATGTACCAGTGGAAAAAAATGATCAAGTAATTTCTAAACAAACTTCAGAAAAAGTGCTTAGTATGATGGAAAGTGTAGTATCAGAAGGAACGGGTAAAAATGCAAAAGTTGCGGGATATAGAATTGGAGGGAAAACTGGAACATCTGAAGATGGGGTAAATACTAATAAATATGTAACTTCTTTTTGTGGTGTAGCACCCATAGATAATCCACAAGCAGTTGTTTTAGTAACATTATATAACCCAACTGGAGAAGGAGGTCATCAAGGCCGGAGGAGTTGCGGCTCCTTTAGGAGGTCAAATTTTTAGTGAAATATTACCATATCTAGAGGTGGAGCAAGGAAATATAGACGAAATAGAAGAAGTGGAACGAGTGATAACTCCAGATATTTTAGGAAAAAGTATAAAAGAAGCAAAAAAGATATTAAAAGAAAGTGGGCTAGAATGTGTAATGGAAGTAGATACAGAAGACGAAGAAAATACATATGTAAAAGAGCAAATTCCAAATGCGGGGATAACAGTTAATAAAGGTAGCAAAATATATATAAAATGATAGATTTTTTAAAAAAATTGTGATATAGTATGAAAGAATAATAAAATGGAAGAAAAGATACAAATAGTTCTTTTCTAACATAATTAGTGGATTTAAGAAAGGATGATATTAATTATGGAAAACGAAAAAACATTTAACTTAAATTATATTAATTTAACTAAGAAAATGGAAATTGTAGAAATATTTTTGATTACAATAGGAGCATTTTTAACACCATTTATTATTCCACAGTTATTACAACTAATTGCTGGAAGGGAAAGTTTTATTGCTACAAATTCACAATATGTAGTCGGAACAATTGTAAATATAGCGCTAATACTTACTGGAATTAATATAAAAGGAAACAAGAAAATAATTGGAATAATAACACTTCCAAGTATATCAGCAATTTGTAGTGGCTTTATTTTTAAAACTGCATCAATATATACAGTATATATGATACCAGCAATTTGGTTTGGCAATTTTGCATTAATATATTTATATAGAAAAATATTTGTTGAAAAACAAAAAAATTATATATTGGCATCTATTGTAGCGATAATAGCAAAAGTAGCAATTATATTTTTTGGATTTAAAGTATTTTCACTAGTAAATATAATTCCAAACACAGGAAAAATTTTTGAAGCATTACAATTATCTATGGGGATAAATCAATTAATAACGGCAACAGTTGCGGCAATGGTTACATATGGAATTATTTATATTATGAAAAAAAGAGAAAAAACATCTAATTAAATATGGAATTAAAACAAAATTAGTCAATAGTTTGCTATAAATGAAAGGATAGAACAATGAATTTAAAAGAAATGTTAATAGGTCTAGAAGGATTGAAAGCTAGAGGAAAAATAGAATTAGATATAAAGGGAATAGCATTTAATTCTAAAGAAATACAAGAGGGATATATTTTTGTTGCTATCAAAGGATTTGAAACAGATGGACATAAATTTGTAGAAGAAGCGATAGAAAATGGAGCAGTAGCAATAGTAATACAAGAGGGATGTGATTTAAAATCACTAAAAATTCCAGCTGATATTACTGTGATTATGGCAAAAGATACTAGAGAAGCATTAGCAATAATTTCATGTAACTATTATAAAAATCCATCTACAAAATTAAAATTGATAGGAATAACTGGAACTAAAGGTAAAACGACAACAACATACATGGTAAAGAAAATCTTAGAAAAAGCGGGCAAAAAAGTAGGCTTAATAGGAACCATAGAAACTGAAATTAATGGCAAAAAAATTAAAGATAATGATAGAACTACACCAGAAAGTTTAGAATTACAACAACTACTAGATAAAATGGTAAAAGAAGGTGTAGAAATAGCAGTAATGGAAGTATCATCACAAAGTTTAAAACTTCATAGAGTAACAGGATGTGTATTTGATATTGCAGTATTTACAAACTTTGCTGAAGATCATATTAGCCCAAATGAACATTCTAGTATGGAGGATTATTTAGAAGCAAAATTAAAAATTTTTGATATGTGTAAGCAGGCAGTGGTAAATGCTGACGATTTACAAGGAAGTAAAATGAGAAAAAGATATCCAGAATTACCAATTACAACATATGGTATAGATAACTGGGCAAACTTGCTTGCAAAGGATATAACAATTACAAATTCATATGTTGATTTCAAAGTAAAATTAACAGACAGAAACGAAAGGGTAAAAACAGGGATTCCAGGAAGATTTAGTGTGTATAATTCGCTTGCTTCTATATGTATTGCACAAAAATATGGAGTGGATTCAGACACAATAAAAGAAGCTCTTGCAGAAGTTAGAGTGCCGGGAAGATCAGAAATGGTTGATAATAAATTGGAATTGCCAATTATGATAGATTATGCACATACACCAGAAAGTTTAAAAAGTATATTATCAGCCGTAAAAATATATACAAGAGGAAGAGTGATTGCAGTATTTGGATGTGGAGGAAACAGAGACAGTAGCAAAAGACCAGCAATGGGAGAAGTGGCAGGTAAAACCGCAGACTATATAATTATTACTTCTGATAATGTTAGAAATGAAGAACCAGAAATAATTGCAGGACAGATAGAAGATGGAATCAAAAAGACTAAAGGAAAATATGAAATAATTTTAGATAGAAGAGAAGCAATAAAAAAGGCTATCTCTATGACAAGTAAAAGAGATATTGTCGTATTAGCTGGAAAAGGACATGAGACTGAACAAGAAATTGGAAACAAAAAATATCCATTTGATGAAAGAAAAATTGTTAGAGAAATTATAGAAGAACTAAATTAATAGAAAAAATTATGAAGAAAGGCTGGAGAAAAAATTGAAATTAGAAACTACATTATTAATTATATCATTCATTATAACAGTTGTTTTGGGAATGTTAATTATTCCGATATTAAAAAAATTAAAAGTAGGTCAAGTAGAAAGAGATGATGGACCAAAATCACATTTAAAGAAACAAGGAACGCCAACAATGGGCGGTATTATGATAATTGCAACAATGATAATTATGGTTATGGGGGCTTGCATATATTTTAGTGTAAATAATCAATTAGATGTAGCTCATAAGATTTTACCAGTGTTGTTATTAACATTAGGATTTGGAGCTATTGGATTTATTGATGATTATAAGAAATTAGTTTTAAAAGATCCAAAAGGATTAAAACCAAGTCATAAAATGTTAGGACTATTAATCATTTCAATAGCATATGTTGCATATTTAGTGTATGGATTACATATGGGAACAGAAACTTTTATTCCAATTTGGAAACAATATATAGAAATACCAATTTATTTATATATCCCATTTGCTATTTTTGTGATTTTAGGAACGACAAATGCGGTAAATTTAACAGATGGAGTAGATGGTCTTGCGTCTAGTGTAAGTGCAATAATAATTACTTGCTTAACTATTATTGGAATATTATCAGGTCAAACAGAAATATCAGCATTAGGAAGTATTGTAATAGGAGGAGTATTAGGATTTTTAATGTTCAATTTACATCCAGCAAAAGTATTTATGGGAGATACAGGTTCATTGTTAATTGGAGGAGTAATTTCAGCTATGGCACTATATTTAAAAATGCCACTTTTACTAATACTAATTGCAATAATTCCTGTGGTTGAAACTCTATCAGATATTATACAAGTTGCATATTTTAAAAAGACTAAAAAAAGAGTATTTAAAATGGCACCACTGCATCATCATTTTGAATTATCAGGTTGGACAGAAAATAAAGTTGTAATTGTATTTAGTCTTGTTACATTAGTTGCTTGTATTATAGGATTAAAAATCATATAAAAACATACAAATGAATACAATAAAACAAAAGTAAAAAGGAAGGAAGAAAGTAAATGGCTAAAAAGAAAAAAAGCTTTTCTAGCTTTGTAAATAATCCAATCGATTTTACTCTATTAATAACGATTTTAGTATTACTTTCAATTGGATTAGTAATGGTATTATCAGCAAGTTCACCATCAGCTTTAGCGGAAAGTGGAAATAGTTACTCATTTTTTTCTAAACAATTGATATTTGCTGTATTGGGATTAGCAGCAATGTTGTTTATTTCAAAGATAGATTATAGATTTTATAAAAAATTCTATAAACATGCATGGTGGATAGCGTTATTGTTACTTGCGCTAGTTTTAGTTGCAGGAAAAGAGGTAAATGGAGCTAAAAGATGGATTTTTGTTACTGAAACATTATCATTTCAACCTTCAGAAATGGTAAAATTTCTTATGATAGTATTTTATGCTGGAATATTAGTAAAAAATAGAGATGAATTATCTAAATACGGCAAAGGTTTTATCAAACACCTATTATTTCTGGCACCAATTATTGGTTTATTACTATTACAACCACATTTTAGTGCATCTATTGTCATAATTGGAATTTGTGCAATTATGATGATTATGGCAGGATGTAAATTTTGGCATTTTTTGGCTACTGGAGCAGTTGCAGGAATACCGGCATTAATCTTATTAATAGTTAAAGAACCATATCGTTTGCAAAGAGTTATGACGTTTTTGGATCCATGGAAAGATGCAACAGGAACAGGTTGGCAAGTTATACAAAGCTTATATGCAATAGGATCAGGAGGATTGTTTGGTGCAGGGCTAGGAGAAAGCAAACAAAAATATTTATACATACCAGAGCCACATAATGACTTTATTTTTTCAATATTAGGAGAAGAACTAGGATTTATTGGTTGTGCAGTTGTTTTAATACTATTTGCTATATTTATTTGGAGAGGAATATTAATTGCGATGAAAGCTCCAGATATGTTTGGAAGTTTAGTAGCAATAGGGATTACAGCATTAGTTGCAATTCAAGTAATAATCAATGTAGCAGTTGTAACATCATCAATGCCTGCTACAGGAATGCCACTTCCATTCTTCAGTTACCGGAGGAACTGCGCTGTTTATATTGCTATGTGAAATGGGGGTACTATTAAATATATCAAGAGCAGTAGCAAAACAATAAATTGATAAATGTACAAATTATTTAGAAAGGAAAGATAATAATGAAAGTGATAGTTGCAGCAGCAGGAACAGCAGGACATATAAATCCTGGATTAGCAATCGCGAATAAAATAAAATCAGAAGAACCAAATTCAGAAATTATATTTATAGGTACAACACGTGGACTAGAAAATGATTTAGTACCAAGAGCGGGATATGAATTAAAAACAATTGACGCATATGGATTAAGCAAAAAAATTTCACTAGAAAACTTAAAAAAGATGTATAAAACATTGAAGGGGTTTGGTGAAGCTAAAAAAATAATAAAAGAATTTAAACCTGATATTGTAATAGGAACAGGTGGATATATCTGTGGAGCAACAATATCAGCAGCACATAAATTAAAAATACCAACACTTTTACATGAGAGCAATGCGTTCCCAGGAAAAGCTGTAAAAATGTTAGCAGGGAAAGCTGACACAATATTAGTATCTTTTAAAGATGCCAAAGATAGGATAAAAAAAGGAGCTAATGTTGTATTTACAGGAACTCCTGTAAAAATAAAGAAAAAAGATTACGAAAAAAACGATATAGAAAAAGTACTAAAAAAAGAAGGGTTAGAAAGTAATAAGCCAACTGTTTTAGCCTTTGGAGGAAGTCAAGGAGCTAAAAAAATAAATGATGCTATAGTAGAAATTATAAAAAACAAGCAACATGAAAGCTATCAAATGATATGGGCAACAGGACCAAAACAATATGATGCAATAAAAGAAGAATTAAAAGTAAGCGGATTTGATATAGAAAAGTTAAATAATATTAAAGCTATACCATATATATATAATATGGAAGAGCTAATGAACTCAGTTGATGTAATTGTTTCAAGAAGTGGAGCAATGACAATTACAGAAATATCAAACTTAGGAAAACCATCTATTTTAATTCCATTGCCAAATGTAAGTCATAATCATCAATTATATAATGCAAAAGTCTTAGAAAATGTAGGTGCTGCTAAAATAATTTTAAATGACGAATTAAATGGAAAGACACTTGCAGAAGCAATCGAAACAATAACGAAATCTGAGGATATAATAGCTAGAATGGGGAAAAACGCATTAAAAGTTTCAACTAGCGATGTAGAAAATAAGATCTACAACGAAATAAAAAAATTGATAAAATAAGAGGATGAAAAAATGTTTAAAAATACGCAATTTAGGATAATATTAATCTTTTTTCTAGCTGGAATAATATTAATCGGAGCAATGGGAACATTTTACATATATTCTTTAAATAATTTAAATGCTCAAATAGCAGACAAAGTAATAACAGATGTACAGCAAATTTCTATTAGAATTAATCAGATAAAACATAATACATTAATCAGTGGAGCTATAGTTGCTGCTACATTTGCTATTATAGGATGTTGCGTTTCAGCGTTTTTATCAAAATTTGTAATATATCCGATTAATAAATTAATAAAAAGTGCAGAGAAAATGACTGAAGATGAAAATAAAAGGACAAACAGAAAAAAGAAAAATAACGTAAATGATTTAGCAAGTGCATTTGGATTGGTAACAACTGAATTAAATGAAAAATTAAGTGAGGTATCAACTCAAAAAAATCAAATTGAGACAATTTTGCTTCATATGACAGATGGTATTATTGCATTTAATAGAAAAGGTGAAATTATATTAATAAATCCAGCTGCTAAGAAATTTTTAAGTATTAGACCAGAAGATATAACTTTTGATGACATATTTAAAAAATTTCAATTAAATATAAATATGGAAAAAATAATATATTTAGAAAATTGGACATCTACAGAACAAAGAATTCAAGTGGATGATAAATTTGTAAATGTATTTTTTGCACCATTTAAAAATGAAACAGAAAGACCAGATGGTGTAATTGCAGTAATTCAAGACATAACAGAACATGTAAAATTGGACAATATGCAAAAAGAATTGGTAGCAGATGTATCTCATGAATTAAAAACGCCAATTACCTCAATTATGGGATATGCAGATACATTGCTAGAAGGAGAATATGATAAAGAAACGCAAAATAAATTTCTAAACGTAATTGCATCTGAAGCAAGACGTATGGCAAGACTTGTTACAGATTTATTAACATTGTCTCGTTATGATAGCAATAAAAAAAGAACACAAAAAGAGACCTTTGATTTAGGAGAATTAGTAAAAAAATGCCAAGATAAATTGGGAATAGAAATTAAAAAGAAAAATCATAAAGTAAATTGCTTTGTAACAGCAGATGTTCCACCAGTATATGCAGATAAATATGACATTGAACGAGTTATTTTAAATATTTTAAGTAATAGCATAAAATATACACCAGAAAATGGGGAGATAAAGATATATGTTGGTTTTGTGTATAATGATGCTTACATCAAAATATTTGACAATGGAATTGGAATTCCAGAAGATGATTTAGGACGAATATTCGAAAGATTTTATAGAGTGGATAAAGCTCGTACAAGAGAAATGGGAGGTACAGGTTTAGGACTTTCTATTGCAAAAGAAATATTAGACAAAAATGGTGGAAGTATTGATATTAAGAGCGTTGTCGGACAAGGTACTGAAGTTGTCATTAGAATTCCTACAAAAGCAGATAAAATAGATGCATAAAATAAAAGGAAGGTATTTTCAAAATATCTTCTTTTTTCATTGCGAAATAAAGGAATTTAATGTATAATAGAAAAGTGGAAAACAAAAGTAAAATTATAAAGGAGAGATAGATTTGAACTCAACGATAAAAGAAATATTAGAATGGGTATATTGTATTGTTATAGCATTAGTGTTAGCTATGCTGTTTAGATATTTTATAGGAACACCTACCATTGTAAAAATGGATTCAATGTTTCCTACTTTAGAGCAAAATCAACGATTATGGTTAAATAGATGGGGAAGAACCACAAAAACATTACCTAAAAGAGGTGAAATAATAACATTTGAAGAACCTGCGACACTTGAGTATTCATCTCTTAATATTAATAAAGAAAATCCAGTTGCGCAATATAATAAAAGAACAGGAATGGATTGGTTTATTAAGAACTTCCTAGAAATAGGAAAAAGAAGTTATATAAAAAGAGTAATTGCTTTACCAGGTGAACATGTGGAAATAAAAGAAGGCAAAGTCTTTATAAATGGAGAGGAATTAGAAGAACCATATTTACGTTCAGGAATTATAACAGATCTTACAACTCGTACAGGTGCAGGATTTGATGATTTTATTGTTCCTGAAAATTGTGTATTTGCAATGGGAGATAATAGGAACCATAGCACAGATTGCAGAGCATTTGGTTGCATACCATTAGAAAAAATAGAAAGTACAGTAGCAATTAGGATATGGCCATTAGATAAGTGGGGTCATGTAGACTAATTTTTATAAAAATTTCAAAAGGATAAAAGAGGTGATACAGTGTTTGAAAAAATTTTAGGTAATGACCACATTAAGCAACAATTGAAAAAATCAATAGAAAATAACCAAGTATCACATAGCTATCTATTTATAGGAATTGAAGGAATTGGCAAAAAGTTAATAGCAACTGAATTTGCAAAATCAATATTATGCCTAAATAAAGGAGAATATTGCAACAATTGTAAATCATGTATAGAATTTGAAAGTAATAATAATCCAGATTTTTTATATATAGAACCTGATGGAAATAGTTTAAAAATAGAGCAAATTAGAGAAATGCAAAAGAAAATACAAGAAAAGCCAATAATATCAGATAAAAAAGTATATATAATTGACAATGCAGATAAAATGACGATTGAAGCTCAAAACAGTCTATTAAAAACATTAGAAGAGCCACCAGAGTTTGCTGTAATAATACTAATTGGTTCAAACGAGAATGCATTTTTAACAACTATAAAATCAAGATGTATGATATTGCATTTTAACCCAATAAATAATGTTGAAATGAGAAATTACTTAAGCAATATAGGAATACAAAATATAACTGATAATATGTTAGAACTATTTCAGGGAAGCATGGGAAAAGCATTAACACTAAAAGATAAGCAAGAAGATTATGCTAAAATAGAAAATTTAATAAAAAATATGCCAAAAAATGATTTAATAGATGTTACAAAAAATGCAGAAATGCTATATCAAACTAAAGAGGAAATATTTGAAATATTAGATTATATAAATATTATCTTACTTAGATTATCAAGAACGGATAGTAGATACACAAATTGTATACAAATTGTGGAAAATACAAAAAAAAGAATAACGCAAAATGCAAATTATGATATGAGTATTGATAATATGTTATTTAATGTATGGGAGGAAATATCTTGAAAAATATAATAGGAGTTAGATTTAAAAGATTAGGAAAAATATATTTCTTCAATCCAGGAGGACTAAAAGTTCAAAAAGGAACTAAAGTTATTGTAGAAACATCACAAGGAGAAGAATATGGGGAAGTTATAATATCAAATAGAGTTGTAGAGGATAATAAAATAGTATCTCCATTGAAAAAGATTATAAGAATTGCAAACGCAAAAGATCATAAAAGATTTGAGGAATGTAGAAGAATAGAAAAAGAAGCATTTAAAGTATGCCAAAAAAAGATAAAAGAGCATAAATTAGAAATGACATTAACTGATGTAGAGTATAAGTTTGATAACAGCAAAATTCTCTTTTATTTTACAGCAGATGGAAGAATTGATTTTAGAGAATTAGTAAAAGATTTAGCAGCAATATATAAAACTAGAATAGAGTTAAGACAAATTGGAGTGAGAGATGAAGTAAAAAGAATTGGCGGAAATGGAGTATGTGGCAGAGAATTGTGTTGCTGTTCATTCCTAAGAGACTTTGAAGCTGTTTCTATAAAAATGGCAAAAGAGCAAAATTTGTCATTAAATCCAAGTAAAATTTCTGGAAATTGTGGAAGATTAATGTGTTGCTTAAAATATGAAAGTGAAGTTTATGAAGATAAATTAAAAAAACTTCCTAATATTGGAGCAATAGTAAAAACAGAAGATGGGCAAGGAGAAGTGGATAGCATAGAAACTCTAAAAGAAGTTGTGAGAGTAAAGATAGAAGATGGAGATAGTTATATTTATAAAAAATATAAAATTGATGACATAAAAATTATAAAAGATAATAAAATTGAAAAAGTAAATGAAGAAGAAATAGAGAATAAGAAAGCATTAGAAGAATTAGAAAAACTTGAAGAACAGGACAATAAAAATAGAAATTAATGTATTTTTGGGTTAGAGGAGGTGAATAAATTATGGCATATAAAATTACAGATAAATGTATCAATTGTGGAGCATGTGCAGCTGAATGCCCAGTAGGATGTATCTCTCAAGGAGATGATAAATTTGAAATAGACCAATCAGCATGTATCTCTTGTGGGACGTGTGCAGGCGTTTGCCCTGTTGGAGCTCCAGAGGAAGAATAAAAACATTCGAAATAGTCGCAGGTGTATCACTTAGTTTGAGTAAAAAAAGTTGCAAATGAACATTCAAATGCAACTTTTATTTTTATTCTTTATTAGTCATTTCTTCTAAATCTAACAATTCTTGCCATCTAGCATCAACTGTTTTTTGAAATTCTTCAATCATCCATTCATTACCAGGGTTAAACATGTGTTTAAATCTTTTTTGAGGTCTTAAAAATTCTTCAATTGGTAATTTTTTAGCTGGTTTGTAATTAATCTTATATTTACCATCAATTACTTCATATAAAGGCCAGTAACATGTTTCAACAGCAAGTTTATTAATTTGCATTAACATATCTGTTGGATATCCCCAACCTCTAGGACAAGGAGATAAAACATTTAAGAATGTTGGACCTTCTGTGTAAATTGCTTTTTCAGCTTTTTCATATAAATCTTTAAAATTCATATAAGCAATAGTTTGAGCAACATAAGGTAAATGATGACCAACTAAAATTTTTGTTAAATCTTTTCTATATTGCATCTTTCCTGGTATTACTTCACCTGCAGGAGATGTTGTTGTATCTGCAAATTTTGGTGTTGCAGAAGAACGTTGAATTCCAGTATTCATATATGCACCATTGTCATAGCATACATATAGCATATCATGACCACGTTCCATAGCTCCTGATAAACTTTGAAGTCCAATATCAAATGTTCCACCATCTCCACCAAATGCTATAAATTTTGATGTGTTTTCTATTTTTCCTTGTTTTTTCATAGATTGATATGCAGCTTCAGCACCTGATAAAGTTGCTGCAGCACATTCAAATGCTGTGTGTATATATGAATCTGACCAAGATGTATATGGATAAATAAAGCTAGAAACTTCTAAACATCCTGTAGCAACTGCTACAACAGCATGGTCCTCTGGTTTTAAAGCTCTCATAATCATTCTAACAACAGGAGGAGCTCCACAACCTGCACACATTCTATGACCACTCGTAAATCTTGAAGGTTTGTTTGCAACTACGTCTTTTACATTATAAGGCATATTATTTTTCCTCCTTTCTTAATCCGAAATAGCGATAAGGATTTTCAACTTTTCCGTCTTTTGCTATTTCCAATAATTCGTTATATACTTTTTCAATATCATCAGATTTTGTATCTCTACCACCAATACCATAAATATAGTTTACGATAGGTACTTGTTTATTATTCACATACATAGCAGATGTTATATCTTCAAATAAAGCTCCACCAGCATTATTTAAAGAATCAGCCTTATCCAAAACTGCAACAGCTTTTAAATGTGATAAAGCTTCTGCAATTTCTTCTACAGGGAAAGGTCTAAATACACGAAGTTTTAAAAGACCTGCTTTTACTCCTTGAGCTCTTAAATTATCTACAACAAATTTTGTAGTTCCAGCAGTTGAGTTCATACAAACAATTGCAACTTCTGCATCATCTAATTTATATTCTTCAAATAAACCATATTTTCTACCTGTCATTTTCTCAAAATCCTTAGCTACATCTAAAATAACTTGTTTTGCATTTCTCATAGCTTGTGCTTGTTGAGCTTTGTGTTCAAATAAATAAGCTTGAACATCTAAAGGTCCTACAGCGATAGGTTCCTTTTCATTTAATAAGTAATGCTCAGGATGATATTCACCAACAAATTCTTTTACTTTTTCATCTTCAACAAGTTCAATATTTTCAATTGAATGTGAAGTAATAAATCCATCTTGACATATCATCAAAGGTAACATTACATCTTTATGTTCGGCAATTCTGTGAGCCATTAAGGTGTTGTCATAAGCTTCTTGATTATTTTCAGAAAATAGCATAATCCATCCACTATCACGAACACCCATTGCATCAGAATGGTCGCAATGTATATTTAATGGTCCTGAAACAGCTCTGTTAACCAATGATAAAACAATAGGTAAACGTAGGCTTGAAGCAATATAAACCATTTCCCACATTAAAGATAATCCGTTTGCAGATGTAGCAGTCATAGTTCTAGCTCCTGCTGCTTCTGCACCAATACATGCTGACATAGCACTATGTTCACTTTCTACAGCTACAAAGTTTGTATCAACAGTACCATTAGCAACAAATGTTGAAAAATACTGAGGGATTTCTGTAGAAGGTGTAATAGGGTAAGCTGCTACAACATCAGGATTAATTTGTTTCATTGCAGTTGCAGTTGCTTCATTACCACTTAATCTTTCTCTTATACTCATAATTTTCCTCCTTTTTAATTATTCATCTTCCATTGTAATAGCTCCAAATGGGCATACTTTAGCACATACACCACAGCCCTTACAATAATCGTAGTTAAAATCTTCTCTTTTTTGTTCACAATTTACTGGAATTGCATCTTCAGGACAAACAGGGAAACATAGTCCACATTGTTTGCACTTATCACTATGAAATACTGGTTTTATACTTCTCCAGTCTCCTGTTTTAAATTCTTTAGAATTTCCAGCTTCATAAATATCACCACCAGGAGTTATTTTCTCCATTGGTGTTTTTGAGTTTATATCTGTCATATCTTTTTAACCTCCTTTAAAGCCATTTCAAGTGCTTTCATATTACCTTCAATAACTTCAGGTTTTTTAGCAAATTTATGTTTAAAAGATCCTTCCATATCATTTAGTAAATCTTCATCACTCATAATGCCACTAACTTTTATAATTGCAGCAAGCATTGCAGTATTAGGGAAATATTTTCCTAAAGTTTCCATAGATACCTTTTTTGCATCAATTGTGTAAATACCACCTTTATAACCTTTTAGAGATTCTTTTAAAACCTCAGGAGATTTTGTAGTATTTATAACGATAGCACCAGATTCTTTCAAACCTGCTGTAACATCAACTACATCTAAAAGAGTATCGTCAACTACAACAACATAATCTGGTTCATATATATTACTGTGAATAGTTATAGGTGTATCACTAATTCTGTTATATGCTGTAAGTGGAGCTCCCATTCTCTCAGGACCATATTCAGGAAATCCTTGAATATACTTACCTGTATTAAAAGCTGCATCAGCAAGAAGTAATGATGCTGTTTTTGCACCTTGACCGCCTCTACCGTGCCATCTTATTTCTATCATGTTATCCATTTTAAGCCTCCTTTAAATTAAAATTTTACACTCTAAATATATACCCAAAAAGCCTATAATGTCAAGACATGACTTTGGGGTCAGAGGAAAAAATTATGCCCATTTTATATGTTTTGATATAAGATATTTTGTAAAAACTTACTAAGTATCTATTTTTTAAACATATACAAATGGGCATGTTTAAGCAAACTATTAATCTTTATGTTCAACATTTTTTGGAACAACTATATTTTTGGGTTTTTTATCAGAAGATTTAGGAACAGCTTCTTTTATATGTTCATAAACTGGAGAGATGTCTAAATCTTTACCATTTCCTTCTACAACTTCTATCTTTTTCTTTTCATCCATTTTCTTACCTCCAAAAAAACATCTAAATACATATTAGCACATAAAAAAAGAAACTGCAATACCTCAAAAAATATTGACATATTGGTGTTTTTCTGACATAATATAAACACGCAAATTTATGATGAGAAGGGGTTTTTATGCAAATTAATCAAGAAAAAGCAATTATAGAAGCAATATTGTTTGCAGCGGGTAGACCAGTAACTAAAAATGAAATTATGCTAGCACTTGAAATATCAGAAGAAGATATAAATAGAATAATATCTACTATGCAGGAAGAATATAATTCAGAAAATAGAGGGATAGAATTAATTAAGATAAATAACTCATATCAATTATGTTCAAAAAAAGGTTTATATGAATTTATTTATCCTGTGCTTGATAAAAGAACAAAGCCTAATTTATCAACTGCATCACTTGAAACTTTATCAATCATTGCTTATAATCCAAAAATAACGAGAGCAGAGATTGAAGACATAAGAGGAGTTTCAGCAGATGCATGTGTATATAAATTATTAGAATATGGACTTATTGAGGAAGCTGGGAAATTAGATTTACCAGGAAAACCGATGTCATACAAAACAACAGATGAATTTTTGAGAATGTTTGGATATTCTTCTTTAGAAGATTTGCCAGACCTACCACGTTACAAATTGGATGAAAACAAACAAATTGTAATAGATGAAATAATTGAAAATTCAGAAGAAACAAAAGAGCAAGAACCCTTAGAAGAAAATGGAAAAATAGAGGCTCCAATGCCCGAAAGGGAAGAGGATGATGAATAAAACAGAGAAAAAAGAATTGGAGGAATTAATATGAGTAAGAAAAAAGGATTTGTAAATGATATAACTAATATAGATGAAAATTTTGCACAATGGTATACAGACATTGTAACAAAGGCTGAACTTGCAGATTATACATCAGTAAAAGGATTTATAGCAATAAGACCATACGGATATGCTATTTGGGAAAATATTCAAAAATATGCAGACAATAAATTTAAAGAACATGGAGTTAAAAATGTGTCAATGCCTGTTTTAATTCCAGAAAGTTTATTAAATAAAGAAAAAGACCATGTAGAAGGATTTGCACCTGAAGTAGCATGGGTTACTAAAGGTGGAGAAGAAGAATTAGAAGAAAGATTGTGTATAAGACCTACATCAGAAACTATTTTTTCTTCAATGTATTCAAAATGGTTAAGCTCTTGGAGAGAATTGCCATATTTATATAATCAGTGGTGTAGTGTGTTAAGGTGGGAAAAAGAAACAAGACCATTTTTACGTTCAAGAGAATTTTTATGGCAAGAAGGACATACAATACATGAAACAGCCCAAGAAGCTAAACAATTCACATTAGATATGCTAGATGTATATGCCGATATTATTGAAAATTTATTGGCTATACCAGTTTTAAAAGGTCAAAAAACACCAAAAGAACAATTTGCTGGAGCAGAAGCGACATACACAGTAGAGACTTTAATGCATGATGGTAGAGCTTTACAAGGAGGAACATCACATTATTTTGGTCAAAACTTTACAAAACCATTTGATGTAAAATTTCAAAACAAAGATGGTGAACAAGAATATGCATATCAAACATCTTGGGGAATTAGTACAAGATTAATAGGAGCCGTAATTATGGCGCATGGTGATGATAGAGGGTTAAAATTACCACCATATGTTGCACCAATTCAGGTTGTTATTGTACCAATTGCACAAGAAAAAGGAAATGTAAAAGAAGAAGCTGAAAAATTAAACGAAAAATTAAAAAATAAATTTAGAACAGAGCTAGATTTGAGAGATAATTATTCAGTTGGATATAAATTTAATGACTGGGAAATGAGAGGTGTACCAGTTAGAGTAGAAATGGGACCAAAAGAATTAGAAAATGGTGAAGTTACGCTAACTAGAAGAGACAATTTTGAAAAAGTAACAGTAAAATTAGAAAATATAGAAGAAGAAGTAACAAAATTACTTGAAGATATTCACAAATCTATGTTTGAAGCTTGTAAAAAAAGACTAGAAGAAAAAACAACAATTGCATATAATATGGAAGAATTACAAAAAAATCTTGAAGAAAATCAAGGATATGTAAAAACAATGTGGTGTGGTTCAAGAGAATGTGAAGACAAAGTAAAAGAAATTACAGGAGCACCATCAAGATGTATGCCATTTAAGCAAGAACATTTAGGAGATACATGTGTATGTTGTGGGAAAAAAGCTGATAAAATGGTAGTTTGGGGAAGACAATATTAAAATAAGGAGAACATTTTATAATGTTCTCTTTTTGACATAAGTATCTTAAGAAAAAGTTAAAATTTAATTCACACAAAAAGCACAATAAAGTAATTATTTAGAAACAATTATCATATAGAATAGAATACATCAAAGGAGACCTACATAAAATAAATATGAGGAGTTGAATAGCCATGAAAAAGAAAACGAAAGAAAGCACAGATTTAATAGACCTGAAGAACTTTGTGGATTACAATCAAAAGGTTGAAGAAAGAGACGAAACATTTAAGAAATTAATGTTTGTATATGAAATGGCATTAAAAGAACTAAAAACAAAATTAGAAATATATCAACAAGAATTTAAGGTGTTTTATAATTATGATTTAGTAGACCATATAAATTTTAGAATAAAGAAACCAGACAGTATTATTAAAAAAATGAAAAATAAACAGTGTAAAATGACATATAAACAAATGGTAGAAAATATTAATGATATAGCTGGATTACGAGTAATATGTCCACTGCAAAAAGACATATATTCGATAAAAAGTTTAATACAAAACATACCTGGGGTAAATACAATAAAAGAAAAAGACTATGTAACTAATCCAAAGCCAAGTGGATACTCAGCATATCATATAGTACTTGCGGTACCAGTAATGCTTTCGCAAAATTTGATTTATGCAAAAGTAGAAGTTCAAATAAGAACAATGGCAATGGATTTGTGGTCAAGTTTGGAACATAAAATGAAATATAAACCTCAAATTGGGCCGTCTAAAAAAGAAGCTAAAGAGTGGATAAATTGTGCAAAAGCAATTAATAAATTAGATGGAAAAATATCGTTATTGGTGTAAATATAGTGATTTTGAGATGACAGTATAAATAAAATAGCAAGGGAGTAAGGTCAAACTTTGCTCTCTTTTTATATTATTTTTTAATTATAACAAAAATATTGAAATGAAAATTAACAGCAGGAAAAACTAGCTTGTTATATAATACTCAAAAGACGGAAGAAACGGGAAATATAAGAACGGTGATAACAAGTATTAGAGATGAACATATTGATAAGCTAGAAATAGTGAAGGGGAAACTAATAATTAACACTAAAGATAAAGGCGAAATACAGATAGCTAAAAGTATAGGAATAGAAGTAAACCCATATGATATATCAGACGATGGAGAACTACATTCTTCAGATGGTAATTTGTTACTTGTAGATGAAAATGGAACATTAACAATACCTGATAGAGTAACTAAAATTGGGGAAGGAGCATTTGCTAATTTAGAAGGATTAAAAACAATAATAATACCTGGCAGTGTAAAGGAAATTGGAGAGAATGCTTTTGCGTATAACAAAACATTAGAAACAGTAATATTACAAAATGGAACAACAACTATAGGAAATAGAGCATTTAGAAATTGTTATAAATTAAAAAATATCACCATGCCTAAAACTATAGAAAACTTAGGTCAGATGGCTTTTTATCAGTGTTCTGCACTTACAGAAATAGAAATACCTGGAAAAGTACAAGTGTTAAGAGGTAATATATTCGACCAATGTATAGCATTATCTAAAGTAATATTAAATGAAGGGTTGGTAACAATGGAAAGCAATGCTTTTTATAGATGTACTTTTTCAAGCATTACATTACCATCAACCCTTAAAACCATAGGTGTTAATGCACTAACAGGAAACGAAAATTTGATAGATATACAAATAAAAGGTGATAATTTTGTGTATGAAGAAGGATTGTTAATGCCTAAAAGCAAAGAAAATATAGTTTTTGCATCAGATAAATATTTAAAAAGTATAGATACTTTCAGAATACCAGAAGGTGTAAAAGGATTAAGTATACAAATACCATATACAAATATAAAAAAATTAGTAATTCCAGCTTCATTTACTTATGATATAACTGCAGGATTTTTTCCTAGCACTATAGAAGAAGTCGAAATATCTGACAAAAATAGCAGATATGCGGTTCTTTCAAATGATAAAATTTGGTATAGTAAAGATAAGAAAGAACTAATGATGTGCTATTCAAAAGATAAAAATATTAATCTAAAAGAAAAAGATATATCCATCATAAAAGATGATCAGGCGACTAATGCAGAAAATATTGAATTACCAGATACTTTAACACAAATCAAAGCGTCAGCGTTTATTAATGGAAATATGAGAGAAGTAAAAATAGGTGCAAATGTATCTGATATTGCATCAAATTTTACTAAAATTGATAATAATATAAACTTTATAATAGATAATGAAAATAATTATTATTTTATTGAAAATAATATTTTGTATAATAAAAATAAAACTAAATTAGTTCGTGTGTTTAAGAGGGTAAAAGGTGAATTTATAGTAAAATCAACAATTGAAGAGATAGGAGATAGTGCTTTTAGTCTACAAAACGAAATTACAAAAACATCTTTACCTGTAGGAATAAAAAGAATAGGAAAAAATAGTTTTTCTTATTGTTCATTTAGTCAAATTGAAATTCCAGAAACTATTGAAGAAATAGCAGTAAATAGCTTTTCCAACAATGAAAAACTAGATAAAATAATCATTCATAAAAAAGAAAATTCTGTAGCTAATGCACCTTGGGGAGCAGTAAAGGGTATGAAAGTTATAGAATGGACAAAATAAAAGTATGATAGAAAAGATGCCAAATAAATCAGATGAGCATTTTTTCTATTTTTTTGTTATAATAAGAAGGATTTATGTAAAACACGTCGAATTATATAACTATGTAATAAGAATGTAAGAAAGTGAGGAAAAAATGCCAAGATATAGTGATGAAATTATAGAAGAAGTAAGACAGTCAAATGATATAGTAGATATAATATCACAATATGTGCATTTAAAAAGAAGTGGAAGAAATTTCTTTGGACTATGTCCTTTTCATAATGAGAAATCACCTTCTTTTTCAGTCTCACCAGATAAACAAATATTTCACTGTTTTGGATGTGGAGTAGGTGGAAATGTATTTACATTTTTAATGAAAATAGAGGGCGTTAATTTTGTAGAAGCAGTTCAAAGTTTAGCTGAAAGAGCCAATATTCAATTACCTACAATAGAAAATAGTATGGATTCGGCCAAAGAAGAACTAAAAGCAAAGGTATATAAAGTAAATGAATTTACTGCAACATTTTATCATGAAAATTTATACAAACCAGAAGCTAAAGAAGCACAAGAATATATAAAGGGAAGAAAACTAACAAACGAAACTCTAAAATCATTTAGAATCGGTTTTTCAGGAAAATTCGATGAACTATATAGAGAACTGAAAAAAGCAGGGTTTAATGAACCTGAGATTTTGGAATCAGGCTTAGTTAACAGAAATGATAATGGAACTTATATTGACAGATACAGAAATAGACTAATGTTTCCTATATGTGATGCACGAGGAAGAGTAATTGCTTTTGGAGGAAGAGTTTTAGATGATTCAAAACCTAAATATATAAATTCTCCTGAAAATATTGTATATAGTAAAGGGAGAAATTTATTCGGGTTGAATGTTGCTAAAAAAAGTAAAGAAACAAAAGAAAAATTACTTATTGTAGAAGGATATATGGATGTAATCTCGTTGCATCAAAGGGGAATACCAAATGTTGTAGCACCATTAGGTACAGCACTTACGCAACAACAGGGATGGCTTCTTAGAAAAAATACCGAACAAATTATATTAAGTTTTGATGCAGATGAAGCAGGACTTCAAGCTAAAATTAGAGCTTTAGATATATTACAAAATATGGGATGCGACATACGTGTTTTGCAGATAAATGGAGCTAAAGATCCAGATGAATATATAATTCAATATGGCAATGCTAGATTTCAAAATTTAATAGAAAAAGCACTATCAGTTATTGAATTTAAGGTAAAAGTACTAAAGCAGCATCTGAATTTGGAAAGTACAAATGACAAAATAAAATTCTTAAATGAAATTGCGAAATTAATATCAAAAGTAGATAACAATATCGAAAAAGAGATATACATAGAAAAAATTGCTAAAGAATATGATATATCAAAAGAAGCAATTTATGCAGAAGTAAATAAACTTTCATATACTGGAAATAAAGGTGAAAAAATTTTAGACAAGCCAAAGCCAGTGATAATGCACAACAAAGTTCAATCAGATGTATCAGAAGCAACAAAGAGAAGAGAAAATACAGTACTAGCAATATTACTTATGGGAGATTTAAATATATTTAAAGTTATAGAACAAAATATATCAGTACAAGATTTTAAAGATGAAATTAATAAACAAATTGCACAAACTATGTATGAAGAATTTGAAAAAGGAAATAGTAATGTTAACGCAATTTTAGATAAAATGGGAGAAACTGAGCAAAGTCATATAACAGAAATATTAGCAGACGATTATGAAATTGATGATGTAGAAAAAGCGATAGATGATGTTATGCAAAAATACGAAAAAGAAAAATTAAATGAAAAAAAATTAGAAATTCTAAAATTAATAGAGGAAGCGGAAACAACAAGCGAAGAAAAAGAAAAATTGGGGAAAGAATTAAGCGACATTATTATAAGACTAGCAAAAATGAAATAGGGGTGAAAATTTAAAAATGGCTAAAAGCAAAGAAGAATTAGAAGAAAACAAAACAAAAATGAAAGAGGAAAAAGTTACTGATAAAAAAGTAAATACTGAAGATACTAATATTAAAGATGAAAAGGTTAATAAAATTTTGAAAAAAGCTAAAGAGCAAGGAAAAATTACATATGGAGATTTGGCAAAAGAATTAGATGATGTAAATCCTGAACAAATTGATAAAGTATTTGATGCCTTTGAAAAAATGGGAGTAAACCTTTTAAGTGATGATATAGACGAAGAACCAGATATAGAAGATTTAAAAGAAGTAGAGGACTTAAAATTAGATGAAATTACAGAAACAACCTACGAAGGAATAAACGTAGATGACCCTGTTAGAATGTATCTGAGAGAAATTGGTAGAATACCATTATTAACATTTGAACAAGAATTAACTTTAGCAAAAAGAATATTAGATGGAGATGAAGATGCTAAAAAGGAATTAGCAGAATCTAATTTAAGATTAGTTGTAAGTATTGCTAAAAAATATGTAGGACGTGGAATGTTATTCTTAGACTTGATACAAGAAGGAAACATGGGGCTTATTAAAGCTGTTGAAAAATTTGATTATACAAAAGGATTCAAATTTAGTACGTATGCTACATGGTGGATAAGACAAGCAATAACAAGAGCAATAGCAGATCAAGCAAGAACCATAAGAATACCAGTTCACATGGTAGAAACAATTAATAAATTAATTAGAACTTCAAGACATCTATTGCAACAATTAGGAAGAGAGCCATCACCTGAAGAAATTGCAGCAGAAATGGAAATGCCAGTAGAAAAAGTAATGGAAATTCAAAAAATTGCTCAAGATCCAGTATCATTAGAAACACCAATAGGAGAAGAGGATGATAGCCATTTAGGAGATTTTATACAAGATGATGATAGCCCTGCACCACATGATTCGGCAGCATATACTTTATTAAAAGAGCAATTAGAGGAAGTTATGAATACATTGACTCCAAGAGAAGCCAAAGTTTTAAAATTAAGATTTGGTTTAGAAGATGGAAAAGCGAGAACATTGGAAGAAGTTGGACGCGAATTTGATGTAACACGTGAAAGAATAAGACAGATAGAAGCAAAAGCATTAAGAAAATTAAGACATCCAAGTAGAAGTAAAAAACTAAGAGATTACATGAGTTAAAATAATTTACGGAGGATGAAATGGAGCAAATTATAGATTTTATAGAAAACTTAAAATCAGTACAAATTATTGATGTAGTAATTGCTGTATGTATTATAGTATTATTTATGTCGCTAAGTTCTAGTATATCATATATGATAGTAAGAATTTTTAAAGTTAAACACTCTAAAAAGCAGATAACAGAAAGTGCTTTTTATAAACCACTAAAAACATTTTTTAGAATATTAGGAATATATTTGGCATTAGTATTTTTACAAAAACCATTACATTTTTCTCAAGAACTTAGTATATTTATAAAAAAGGTATTTGAGATTATAAGTGTATTAGCTTTTGCAAGAGGAATAGCAGCAAGTTTTACACTAAAATCAACAATCGTAAAGCGATATAAAAATAAAACAGATAAAAGTGTTAATGAACACATGCTTAATTTTTCGTTAAGAATTGTCAGAATAATTATTTATGTAATTGCAGTATTTATCGTATTTGCAATTTTAGAAATTAATTTAGGAGGACTAGTTGCGGGACTTGGAATTGGAGGTGTTATTGTTACACTTGCAGCACAAGATACAGCAAAAAATATATTTGGTGGTATAGTAATATTTCTAGACAGAACATTTAATGTTGGAGATTGGATACAAACACCAAATTACGAAGGAATAGTAGAAGGAATAACATTTAGAACGACTAGAATTAGAAATTTTGAAAACTCAGTTATAAATATACCAAATTCAATTATGGCTGATTCTGCAATAATAAATTGGAGCAAAATGGAAAAAAGAAGATATAAATTAAAACTTCCATTTCCATTTGAAATAACATCCGAAAAGATGAAAATGGTTACAGATAAAATAAGAGAAATGCTAGAAAAAGATGAAGAAGTTATAAATGAAGATATTTTAATAAATTTTGATACAATATCAAAAGAAGGATTATCATTACAAATTGATATGTTTGTAAAACCAACAAGTTATGATGATTATATAAGAATAAAAAATAAAATTAATTCAAAAATTTTAGATATCGTACACGAAACTGGAATTAAATTAGCATATCCAGCGACTACCGTATTTATAGGAAATGAAGATGTAAGATAGAAATATGATAAGAAAGAGATCCAAAGTGAAGTGAACCCAAATTATTAGACAAAAAAGTTTAATAAGGAGGGTTCATTTTT
>CAUWEX010000020.1:0-30328 GCA_963557965.1 uncultured Clostridia bacterium | reverse complement strand
AAGTAGAAAAAGTAGTAGAAGGAGAGCCAAGAGCAATATCTTGCTTAAAAGAAGAAGTCATAGCTCAAAACAATCAATTAAAGCTATTAGCAGATAAGATGCTTAAAATAAGAAATTCTTTAAATTAGTTTTCAACAATTACTAACTATGGGTTTGTAGGCTATAAGGAACACAAGTGTCGACCCTAATATAGTTAAAGAATTGTGAAATAAATGTGTAGTGGTGGAATAGACATATCTAGTTTGATATTAGATATGGTAAAACTAAACGGCGGTAGAGTACGGTGGACAGACCCATTATCGCTGAATGGTAATAGTAGACGCAGATAAACCCATTACGCAACCAAAGGGAGCTCGGAAAAGAGAAAAAGCAAAGGTTGTATGTTAGGTGCAAATCCTAACCTACACAATACCTATCTACCAAGAAGTAGAAAAGGTTTCTGGAAATGCATTGCCTAAAGGCAACTAATAGCCTCTATATACTAGTTGGCATAATGCAATTCCTGTATATGCTTTCTTAGTTTAAGAAGTAAAACGGTCATCTCGAAAGAGATAACAACACAAGTGCAACTCTTGTAGAAAGTACCAATAAATAAAAAGCAAGGTGGTATAAATGACAGAAAAGAAAAGTAATAGAGGAAGAAAAAGTAAATATGAAACTAATGTAGAACCAAGACTATTAGAAGTAGCGGCATGGTGTAGAGATGGTCTAACAGATAAAGAAATAGCAGAAAGATTAGACATAAGTAGTGATAGTTTCTATAAATACAAAAATGAATTTACTGAATTTTCCGATACCTTAAAGGAAACAAAAGAAATAGCAGATATTAAAGTAGAAAACAGTTTAAATAAAAATGCTAATGGATATGATTATGAAGAACAAGTTGTAGTTATGAAAAAAGAAGTAATATACAATGAACAAGGAAAAAGACAAAAAGAAATAACATATCCGGTAACAGTAACTGTAACCAAACATAAAGAAGCTGAAACAAAAGCTCAACAGTTTTGGTTACAAAACAGAAAACCAAAACAATGGAGAAACCAAGCTGATGTTAATTTGAATATTAGAAAGTTGGAAGATATATTAAATGAAAATAACAGCTAAAGAAATAATAGAAAAAAGAAAGGCAATGTGGGAACAGCACGGCAATATAAATCAAGATTTTGAATATACCAAAGCTGTCGGACAAGAACTATTAGAAAATAGCGAATTATTACAAGAAGTCATAGATAACCCTGAATATTTAATAGAAATGGTATTTACCATAGTTGATAAAGCTAAAAATACAATTCCATTTTTCTTAAATGATGTACAACATGATTTCTTGAATAAATTAAAAAAATCAGTAGAATTACATAATCAAGGTAAATTATTACATTTACGATTTCTTGTATTAAAAGGGCGTCAGCAAGGTTTTACATCAGTTATAACAGCATACCAATTAGCTAATACTCTAATCAAAAAGAACTTTACAGGATTTACATTAGCAGATACTGCTGAGAATGTAAGAGCAATATTTCAAGATAAGGCAAAATTTATATATAATCAATTACCAGAGGTATTAAAACCTACAGAAAAATACAATTCTAAAACAGAAATGTTTTTTGAAAACTTAAATAGTTCCTGGAGAATAAATGTAGCTACAGATCAGGTAGGACGTTCAAGAACAATTAACTTCTTTCATGGTTCTGAAGCAGCCTTTTGGAAATGCTTAATATCTTCTACACAAAGTTCAATAGGAGAAGCATTAACAAAAGATAGTATTCAGATATTAGAAAGTACAGCAAATGGCTTCAACGAGTTTAAAGATTTATGGGATAGTGGAGAATGGATAAATTGCTTTTATGAATGGTGGCAAACTAAAGAATATAGAGACCAATTTGAAAGTGAAGATATACGTATCCGCTTCTTAAATAACATAGACACTAACCACGATTGGATATACGAAAGGTTACATTGGTTAAAATATAAAATTTTATTAGATGACACTCAACTATATTGGTACTTTAATAAATATAATAATTATCTAAATAAAGACTTAATAAAACAAGAATATCCTTGTACACCTAAAGAAGCATTTTTGAACTCAGGAAATTGTGTATTTAATGTTGAACTAATAACGCAAAGAATAGCTGAATTACAGCAATTATATAAAAAGAACCCATACAAACAGGGATTTTTTACATATAAATGGCATGACGAAGATACTAAGGATTATATTCTAACAAGTACTATAAAATTCGTAGAAAGCCCATTGGGAATGATAAAGCTCTATGAACAGCCAAAGCCACACGGTTTCTACGTACTCGGTGGAGATACAGCAGGAGATGGAAGCGACTTTTTTACAGGTACAATGATAGATAACACTACTGGAAAAAGAGTTGCTACACTACATGCCAAAGTAGAAGCAGATACTTATACATGGCAAATGTATTGTTTTGGTATATATTACAACAAAGCATTAATAAGTCCTGAAATTAACTTTAATACATTTCCAGTAATAGAACTAAAAAGACTTAAGTATCCACATTTGTATGTAAGAGAAGAATACGATAGCATATCTAAGAAAATGCAACAAAAATTCGGATGGAAAACAGACAGAAATACAAGACCTTTGATAATATCAGGAGAACAAAGCATTGTAAAAGACCATATAGAATTATTTACGGATATAGACACATTAAATGAAATGTTGACTTTTATATATGACGATAATATGAGACCTGATGCAATGGCAGGTAAACATGACGACTTGTTATTTAGCGATATGATAGCCCAAGAAACTAGATGGCAACAAAGAATAGAAATTTCTAAACCACAGGCATCAGAAGGATATTTTACAAAAACAGAGCTAGAAGATATGGGATATAAAACTAATACTAAAACAATAAAAAGCAAACCTATAAGCAGAAGGAGACGATAAAATGATATATATATTAATATTAGTTTATTTAATAATTTTACCAATTACAATATTAACGATGCTATATAAAATTTTATACCAATTAGAAAACAAAAATAACGTTCAAGAGCAAAAAATGTCGGTTATCGCTAGGAGAAACCGTCATAATAATATACAAACTAATGACTATAATAACGTGTTTAATAATAGAACTGAATATCAAGATTACCAAAATAAGAAGGGGCTATATGAACCAATATTAAAACCACATAAACCTGGTAAAAAAATAGAAAAGGAGGACTAATCCTTGAAAGAGCAAAACGATTATGAAGAATTAAAAAAAGAAAAACAAGTAAAAAGAGAAGCTTTAATGACAGAAAAACAATTAAAGTTAGCTGAACAATATTTAATGTGGTATAGAAGAGCATATCAAGATAAACAAAGACTAGGATTAATAGAAAAGTGGCAGGATACAGAAAAATATTGGGAAGGTGCATTTGAGTATGATGATGATGATGACCCAGCACCTAATACTAATATTACAAATTCAAACGTAGAAGGCAAAACAGCTCTATTATGCGATCAGACAATAGCTATACAGGTAGATCCAAGAGAACCTGGCGACAGACCTTTTTGCGAAATGGCTAGGACGCTAGCTGACTATATAAAAGACCGTAATAAAATGTACAGAAAAATAGAAGTTCACGAAAGAAGAAGGGAACTTTTTGGAACTGGAATTTTTAGGGTTCTTTGGAACTTTGACAAACTAAATGGCAAAGGCTTACCTGATATTGAACCAATACATCCTAATAAATTATTTGTAGACCCAGCCATTACCGATGTATATGACATACAAGAAGCCCAATATATAATTGAAGCTAAAGCTAAGTCTATATATTCTGCTTCGATAGAATATGGAGAAGAAAAAGCAGATGCAATTTTACCAAATCTTGATCCTGTACAAAACTTAATTGTAAATAACGAAGAAGACCAATATATTCACTTAATGATATGGACTAGATATAAAGAAGATGGCGAACAAAAGTTACGATTAGTTGAAATGTCAGGAGATGGAGTAATTTTAAGAGACACCAAAGAAGCGGTAGAAGAATATAATAAAAAACACGAACAAGATAGCGAACAGAAAGATAAAAAGCTTAAATTATTCCCAAATGCTCAATTTCCTTACTTTTTAACACCTGATATGCATAGAGAAAATACAATATGGGGAAAAGCAAGTGCAGAACTAATATTACCAATTTCAGACCAAATTGATGAAATAGACGATAATACTTTAAGAAACGCAAGACTTACAGGAAATCCAATGGCTTTAGTAGGAACATCATCAGGAATAGATCCTGATATGATTACTAATGCTCCTGGTCAAATGATACTAACAAACGACATGAACGGTTTTAAATGGCAACAACCACCACAAATCCCACAATATCTCCTAAATAGAAGAGCCGAATTAATGAATAATGATAGACAAATTGTTAGTAGATTTACAGACCAAATGATAGGTAAACAACAAAGTGGGGTAGATACAGCTACAGAAAGTTTAGCACTGCAAAATAGTGGCAATTCAATGATAAGTCATAAAAAGGGATTATTACAAGAGACTTTATCTGATGTGTTTGAATATGCTTTAGAATTAGCGTTACTAAACTGGAACTCTACAATGCTTTTTAGAATTACAGGAGATAGTGGGGAAGATGACTTTATGGAATTTAACCCTGACAAATTAAATAATGTTCCTGTAATGGTTGAAGCAGATACTGAATATAGAGAAAATTATAAAAAGAATTGGCAAGAAAGAAATTCTGATAAAGATATTCAAGAATTAGATCCTAACGAATATAAGTATATGCAAGTAGACAATGAAACAAGAAAGATACAATATGATTTGACTGTAAGCGTGGGAGCAGGACTACCTAATAATCCAGCTTATAGATACAGTATGGTTAGACAAACATTTATAGATAAAGCAATTTCAAGACGAGAATATAGAAATTATATTATAAAAACAGTTGGCATGAATATTCCTGAAATTCCTGAAACAGCAGAGGAACAAACAGAACTTGGAATATATAATGAAGAAATAAAAAAACAGATGCAACAAGCAAACACTGAACAGGCATTATCACAAAATGCTAATATTGAGGGTTTAACACAAAACGGTTATCCTCAAACAAGTTATATGAAAGGAGCACAAGTATGATATTAGACAATAAAGAATATGAAGTACAGGGTATAACAAAATGTAAATGTGGATATGAATTTGATATAAAAGACATGGAAGAATTAGAAGATTTACATATTCCTGGATTTTATGGAAATACAGTTAAATATTTTTCATATGCACATTGTCCAAAGTGCAACAAGGAAACAATTTTGTTATTACAACAAGTAGGACAAACATATAAAGTAATAGATATTGCAACACAAAAAGAAAATGACATAATTATAAAAACAGTAACAAATTTAAACGACAGCATTGACCCTACAATCAAAAAAACAAGAAAAAACAAATGTAAGTGAAGAAAGTATATGCCCTGTATGTGGTAAAGCTTGCAAAAGCCAATTAGGACTTAATGCGCACTTACGTACACATAATAATTAGATATTAATTTTTTAAATATATCGAGCAGACAAGCTGGCTAAAAATCAAATTAATTTGAGGAGTACACCTGGCAAAAAAACAAAAATAGAGGAGAAAAACCTGGCGAAAAATCGAAAGGAGACCTAAATGAAAGATAATCAAGAAGGGATAGAATTAGAAACAATTAATCCAAACGTAGATGGTGTTTTTATACCTGATGTTGAAGATGATGAAACTTCGACACAAGGAGATGAAAACACTGAGACAAACAATGAATACACTGAGGAAATTGATGCTATTGATAATAAAATAGACGTTTCGACAGATGAAAAAATTGCAAGTTTGCAAAGAGCTCTAAATAAAGAAAGAGCTTCACGAAAAAAAGCTGAAAGAGAAAAGAAAGAACTTGAGGCTAAAACTTTGGAGAAAGCTAATAAAGCTAAAGAAAAAAGCACTTATGAAACTTTAATAGAAAGTGGTATAGATGCAAATGTTGCAAAATCTATTTCTCAAGTTATTGATAGTAGAAAAACTGATAATAGCCAATTAGAAAAAGAAATTGCAGACTTAAAGTTTGATAAGCAAATTACGGCAAAATCCAAAGAAGCAGGATTTGAGGATATTGAAGAATATGCAGAAGATATACGAGACTTAGTCGACAAAGGATTGTCTATCGAGCAAGCATATTATGCTTCATCATATTCAAAACCTGAAATGAATACTAAAAGCGAAATAACTAGAAATTTGGAAGCAAAAATGCGAAATAACAACGCTAGAAAAGAAATACTTGGTAACATAAATAGTAATAGTGGAGTTGCCAATACAAGCAAGAAGATAAACATAACTTCATTAGAAAAATCTATAGCAGCAGCTGCCGGCATGACAGCAGAAGAATATGTGGCTGTTAGAGATGCAGGAAGTATGCAAGATTATACTTCATATAAAAGTAAGAAAAAATAACAATTAAAGTTCTTGTTGTTTAAAATATTTAAAATAACAAGGAGTGATTTTCAATGCCAGTAATGACAAGAGAAAACTTTGGTGCACTTATGACACCAATTCATAAAAAAATATTTTTTGATAGCTACAATGAAGTAGCAAGAAAGTATCCAAGTATATTTAAAGTAGACAAAATGAATGCTAAAACACAAACATACCCACATTTAGGAGCTTTTGGATTGTGGGAAACTAATACAGAAGGAAGCGACTTTAACAACAGTAACTTTGGAGAAGGAAAAATAGCAAGCTTTGAAGCAAGAAGATTTGACAAAGCTTACGAACTAACATGGGAATTAATGCAAGATGATCAATATAATGTTATGAAAGGTATAGGAAAAGGCGGTTCTGCTAAAGGACTTGGACGTTCTTTAAGAGCAACCGAAGAGACAGACGCTGCAAAAGTTATATTAAACGGATTTACTAATGTAGGTTATGACGGAAAAGCTTTATTCGCTGAAGACCATCCTTTAGCTTCAAGCTCTGGAAAATGTTCAAACTTAATTAAAGGAGCCCTAACAGACGAAAGTTTAAAAGCTGCTATGACATTAATGAGAAAACAAGTAGACGAAGCAGGAATTGTAATATCTGCATCTGCTAAACAATTAGTAGTATGTCCAGAATTAGAGTTTACTGCAAAAGCTATTGTTAATTCTATCTTACAAAGTGGAACAAACAATAATGATGTAAATACAGTACCTAATTTACAAATTATTGTATGGGATTATCTATCAGACCCAGCAGGAGCTATGAAACCTTGGTTTATACAAGATACAACTATAGATAACCTATTATTCTTGAGAAGAGAAGAGCCTATATTCGATAGTGAAAGAATTCAAAATAAAATGGACTATAGAATGTTTGGATACACAAGATTTGATACCGGTTATTGTGATTGGAGAGGTCTTGTTGGTTCTAAAGGAACAGCAGAATAAAAAATAACATTAAGGGGAGTAATTTTATAGTTACTTCCCTTTTTGAAAGAAAGGAGTAAATTTATGCCAACAGTTAGTGAACAAATAAGCCAAAATCAAGCAAAAGTACAAGGAAAAACCGATGCTAATATTGCAAATGATGCTAATAATTTAGGAGGGATACCTGCTAATGATTATGCAACTAAAAAATACGTACAAGACTTTCACAATACTAAAGATGTAGAACAAAAAGAATATATAGATAAACAAGATGCAGAAACATTGAAAGCAGCTAAAGAATATACTAATAGCCAAATAAGAAATCAAGATTTTTCAGAATTTGCAGAACTAAAAGACTTAAATGCATTAAAAGAAAACTTAGAAAAGAAAATTGCAGATGGAGATAATACACAAAAAACATATACCGATACTAAAGTAAAACAAATTGTAGATGATACAAACGCTAATTTTAAAGATGTAGAAAGTTCTATAGGACAATTGAATAATAATGTGAATAACCTTTTTCAATCTGTCAGTAGTGGGAAGTCAAAAATAGCAGGGGCTATTACTGACAAAGGAGTTTCAACCTCTGCAAATGATACTTTTGATACTATGGCAGGCAATATAAGAAAGATTACAACTGGTGGTGGAAGTATAGATCCGAACTATGTAAATACTTCAGATGCTACAGCTATTGCAAATGATATTTTGAATGGAAAAACAGCTTATGTAAAAGGTCAAAAAGTATATGGAACATTAATAGCACAATCTGAACCAGGTATGCCAACATATGGAACAGATACAAGTAATGCCACAGCTACTGAGAGTGATATTGCGTACGGTAAAACAGCATATGCAAGAGGTCAACTACTAACAGGAACATCAAGAAACAATGATGTTACAGAGATATATGGAATAAACGGAAATAGTATTACAAATAAAGAATTTATAAATATGACTACTGACCCAATAACAAAGGAAAAAATTGAACCACTTCAATATGCCTTCAGCAAAAATTTAGATTATGCGGTAAGGCTCGTAAACTATCAAGGAGAAAAATGCATAGAGAGCTATCCAATAAGTGAAGATGGATTTTATGTATCACAGTCTATAGGACTGAACGGAGAAATAAAAACTAAAAAATATAGATACACAATGGCGGAACTAGGAATTTCATCAGAAGAAAAAATAGCTTGCATGGCTTTAGGGGCTCCGGGAGCAATGGGAGATGGTCAAAAAGCCTACTTATTAATCAATACTTATATTGAGAATACGGAAAATACAGGAGCCGTATCAAAAGAATATATATATGTATTTATATATCATTTAAGAGAGAATGGAATAATTGGAAAGGAATATGAAAATGAAAGCGCGGTTTTTTTTAAGTATGAATTAAAAGATATATCTTTGTTCGAAACTTCAGTTGTTCGCAAAATTTATACTTTTAATAATGATGCAGATAGATTTTTAATGACAACGACATATACTTATGGATCAAGCACTTCTACTATTCGTACAGGAAAGATATATAAAGAAAATATCTTACTTTCGGAACGAAAAAGTTTTGATGATACTAATGTTGACCTATATTTCTTAAGTGCTGATGATAAATATTTTACACCTTATGCAAATGCAATATACCAAAGCAATAAACCTTTCTTAATTGATAATGGAATATTTAAAAGTATTAATTCAGAAGGTTTATTTTGGGGAATGTATGATAATAGCAGAAACAAATTTTATAAAATTAGCGAAAAGTATGAAGACAATCAATATAAACCAATCTTAGAGGAATATATCTTAAACAAAACTGAGCTTACATTGCAAAAAAGTAAAACTATAAAGATAGATGCACTGCTACATCTAAATGTCTCAATTACAAATGGATTACCACTAATTACAAATAATCAAATAATTATATTTTTTTCGAACTGGTTTTTTAACGGTTATGGAAGAAGAGATCCAGCTTGGGTATATGTATATGACAATAATATTGACGAATTAAATGATGGACAATCTATAAAAGCAACTACTAAAAGGGATATTTTAGACGGAGATGTAAGACAATTATTTTCGTATGTAATTGTTTCACCTGCCTTAAATAGAGTTTTTTTTGAAACAAGTGGAGTCGGTTCAAGTAACCGTATAGAACAATTTTCATTTGAAAAAGATGTCAAAAACCTAGTTGCTGTGCAGTACAAAGGCTCAACTTTTTATAAAACTAATAGTGAAGAAACATCTAAAATAAAGGAGGTAAAAACATGATCAATGAAATAAAAATGCAAGAATTAAAAAATTTATTTTTCTATACATTTGGTATAGTTCCTCTTCAAAATTATAACGTTGTAGGAGACGGAATGACTGATAACAGATTGGGAATACAACAAGCTATATATGATGCAATAGAAGTAGGAGCAAAGTATATCTTTGTTCCTAGGCGGAGAATATTATTATTCTGCTAATTTATTTAAAACAGACCAAGTAATATTCATTGGAAATAATACAGATAGCAAAATAAAAGGAATTGAAATAAGACAATTTCCTGATTTGTGGAATGAGGCACAAGCTAGTTCTACGGCATTAGTACCACTAGCTAGTGTAATTATATATGCTGGAAAGGATAATGTGCCTAGTGGCTTTTTAGAGTGCAATGGACAAGCAGTAAAAACAAGTGATTATATAAGTTTATATTCAAAATTAAACAACATAGAGGTTACAGAAGAAACCGAAATACCTGAAACTTTTACAATACCTAATTTAGCTACAGGACAAGAAAATACAAAATATATAATACGAGCTAAATAGCTTGGAAAGGAGTTATATATGGCAATTGTAAGCAGAACAACTGTAAAACAATTATTAGATGATATTAAAGTACGATTACCTCATGAATATAGCAAAGAAACATTAATGACTTGGATAAATGAAACCATGAAAAAAATATATAAAGATTTAGCTATACAAAGTCAGTATTCCTTTATTACCTCAAGTGGGCAAAGGTTATATACATTGCCTGAAGACTGTAGTATTGACATGATAAGTTATGTAACCAAAAGTACCAATAGTCGTAATGCAGAAAATCCTTATAATTGGGGAGAGTTTATCCAATTATATTCATATTTACCTGAAGAAAACAATATGACCCAAGATGGGTATTATGATGGAAGAGAAGGACTAATAGGATTATATCCTACACCAAATGACATAAGGAAAATAAATATATTTTACTGGAAAAAGCCTAACATGGTAACAGAGGAAACAGACTATATAGAGTTAAACGATAATTACATAGATTTAGTTAAATACAATGTTATGAGTATTATTGCAATGTCAGGTCATAATCCTGATGTTGAATTAGCCAACGAATATATATTGCTTTATAACAATTTGGTAAGTCAGGTTAATGAAAGTAAAGAAAAGCAACAACAAAGATATCCAATAATACGTAGTATTGTTAAAAAAAGAAGAAGGAGGCTATAGCTATGAAACAGCTAGCATATTTAAACAATGTTAATTATAAAAGTAATAATCAAATTAATTTCTTAGCTGGCGGAATAAGTAATATATATCCTCCTGAAAATATACAAGATGATGAAGCTCAAGATATGTATAATATGTGTCTTGATAATTACCCAGCACTTAGAACTAGAGTTGGAAGAACTATGATGAAAAATCATGGATTAAAAGGCGAAAAAATAAAATACTTTGGTGTTGCAGGAGTAAGATACTTATTTTACATACAAGGCGAACAATTAAAGGATATGGACGGCACAGTAATATCAAATGGTATAAAAGGAAATAAGTTTAATCATGTATATTATGCAGATGGAAACAGCGAATATATGGTCTTATATGGAGAAGGTGTTACTCCTACAAGACATAAATTGCCTCTTTCTAGTGTGAATACTCCTGAAATATTACCGCTTCCAAAGGACAAAGACAAGCAAGATGTTATTTTCGAACATATGTGCTATCACAAAAACAGAATGTTTGGTAGTAAAGGAAATATGCTGTATTTTTCAGCATTACAAAATCCAATGGACTGGACATCAACTGAAAATAGCAGAGAAGACAAAGTGCCTAACTGTAATCAAATAACAGGGTTAGTATCTTTTGACGATAAATTAATAGTCTTTTCTCAAAAAAATATGCATCTGTATTATGGTTCTAATGTAATTGCTGGTACATCAGACAGTTATACGTGTGTATCGTTAGATAACAATATAGGTTGTTATGACCAGTGTACTATAAAAGTTCATAATTCTTTCTTATATTGGCTTTATGGACGTTCTATTTATGAATATGATGGAAGTACAATACGAAAGTTAGATAGAGCTGAAAGCAATAACGGATTAACTGGAGGAATAAGAAAATACTTGGAAGGAATTACGATAAATGAAGCAAAAAATGTTTCTGTTGCTGCAAGTGAAGATAAAGTATATTTTTGGTTGCCTGATTATAAATTTTTCTTGGTTTTTGACCAACGATTACGAAAATGGACTAAAGAGTTACAACCTGACAATATAAAAGATGAACTAAATTACACAACAATTTGTGATAGTTATGCAGATTTAAACTTTAGCCAAACACCTCAGCCAATTTATGCTTTAACAGCAAATGGAACTATATATGAATTAACAGGAGGAAGAAAAGATGGACAAAACTATATTAGAACTTATGGACAAGATGAATTTACTAACGAACAGGATATAGTCTATAAAGAATTAATACCATTTTATATAAAAACAAAAGAATTTAAAAATGGAGTTATTAGTAAAAAAATTCAATTATCAAAAGTATGGTTTTTTTATGACCTAGCAGAAAATGCAAATGTTGATATTAAGATTATTGTAGATAATGGTAAGAAAGAACACACGATAAAAAATGCTCTAAAACCTGGAAAGAATATGACACAGAGCATTATTGTTCCTAATAATATTCAAGATGTAAATAGTTATACATTTGAAATCTCAGGTAAGGGGGATTTTAGACTAAGAGCAATGGAAAGAGTAGATAGGACAAATCCAAGATAATGCGTTTTAGACAATATGATAGTAGTGCGGCAACTTTAAAAGAGTGGTCTAAACAGTTAAACGTTGCTAATAGAGGATCATATCCACTGTATCCAACCATAATTCAAACTCTTTCTCATTGGAAAACAACTTTGAATAAAAATATAGGAACAAACACATTTTCATTATATGGGAATGATGAACAAACCATATCGAATTGGGAAAATAAACTGAATTTAATTTATAACAAGTAAGGAGGAAATAAGATGGCAAATACTTTTCTAAACACTGGAAGAAGTATAGTAGCAACAAGTAATCCAAAAGCAAACTTAGAACAAGTCCAAACTAATTCTCAGCCACAGACTGTTCAAAATAATGGAATAGCAAACCAAACTATTCAAAATACAAATCAAGCATCTCAAAGTAATGCAAATAATGCAATTAATCCGATAACTATTCCGATACAAATACAACCACAGGTTGCAAATCAACAAGTACAAGGAAGTCAACAACAAGTATCACTTCCGCAAAACGTAAATGTGCAACCACCACAAAATACTAATCAAACAAGGGAAGGGAGCCTTGGAGCTCCTGCACCTTCTCCTCAAGAGTATAAACCAGCTAACAATAATAATGTTATAGATTTTAATCAAATTTATTCTAGTTATAAAGAAAACAATTCTAATAATACACAAGGCGCAAGCGGCATCAAGAAAACATCTATAGGAACAACAATAGTAACACCTAGGAATAATAACTTAAATACTGCTGAAGGAATGTATCAAAGTGCATATTCAGATACTATTAATAGCTTAATTAGTGAAATGTTATCTCAAGTGCAAAATGGATTTCAATATGACCCTGCTAAGGATACCGCATTACAACTTGCAACCGAATATGCTGCTAATAGTACAATGCAAAGTTTGGCTGGAAGTGGAGTATTAAATAGCTCAGCAACAGCTGAAAGAGTAGCAAGAATTGTTAGTGAATTGGTTCCTGAATATGAAAAATTGGCATATAGCAAGTGGACAGACTATTTAGGACAATTAGCCAACACCGCTCAAATTGTAATGACTTATGATAATCAACAATTTGAACACTGGAAAGATGCTAAAGATAGAGAGTTCCAAAATAAGCAATTTGAATATCAAAAACAACAAGATGCTTTAACAAATGCATGGAAACGTGTAGATGAATTAGGTTATGTTGATAACAACGCTAGTGCTATTTTGGGAGTGCCTGTAGGAACTTTATCAGGAGTAGCAAGAGAAGCTAAAGAACAAAGAGAATTTGAACTTGCTAAGATGAGAGAACAAGCACAAATAGAATATGAAAACAACAAGGCTCTATATAAATTAAAAGCTGAGTTAGACAAAGAACAACAAAAGTATGCATATGAATTGCAAAAACAATACGGAGGAACAAAATCAGGCAAATCAAATACTACAAGCTTAAGTACATACCAAGACATAATAAATAATAGATGGGCTAAATATGACGAACAGGACAAAAAATATTCAGTAGCTAATAAAAATGAAGTTTTACAATATTTAGACAAAGAATATCAATCAGGAAGATTATCAGATAGCGATGCAGCTCTATTGATCTCTTATTACAATTTAGAGTATTCAGACCCTGTTGCAAGTACAGTAAATAACGCTGTTGACTGGTTGAAAAAACAGTTTAATTTTTAAAAGTGAGGTGTAATAATGTTAGGATTAAATAAAAAAGAGGATAAAGAAGATGAAGAAAATCGTTTAGGATTATCTGAGGGGTTTCTTAATATTATGAGAAATACTGGAGCAATAAAAAATGATAATAATAATTTTTCTAATGGAAATAATTCTTCTAAAATGTATGAAATAAATCCTCATACTGGTTTGTCAAATGGATTTACTAATATATTGTTAAATACTACTGGTATAAACAAGATAAATGATGAAATTAATAGAGCTAATAAAACAATAAATACAATCAACAGAATTGATGAAGAAAAGAAAAAAAGAGAAGTTATCCAAACTAATAATACAAATTTTGAACAAGCAAAAGCAAACGAAGAAGAACAAATCAATAAAGATGCCAATAGAAAGTTCAGAATAAATTCAATGAAGTCTAAAGAAGAAATAGACAAACAAGTTAAGCAAGCTAAAAGTCAAAACATTACTATGAACAACACTAACAATAATAAAAATAATATGTCTATGATTAGAAAAAGCACAAATAAAGATAAAGACACTAAAATTGGTTTAGCTAATCAATATGAAACACAATATGCACAAACACTATCTCAAACTGAAATACAAGCAATGAAACAAGCTGAAAAGAAGAACGAAAATATAAAAAAAGGAGGAATAGATGCTTTCAATGAAACAGCCAACACACTTCTAAGCAATATATATGGTGGTGCTAAAGAAAGAGTTGGTGGACTAGTTAATATTGCAACCTCTGCATTAGCACTAGGGATAAGAGGACTAGAAGGAGCTAGTAAAATTGTCGGACTAGAGGAATTAGGAAATAACTTAAATTCTGCATATAACAGTATAGTTGACGCAGGAAGAAATATTGAAGAAAAAGCAAACTATGAAAGTACAGTTAATTCATTAGTAGAAAATGAAGGTGTTAGAACTATTGGACAAGTAGCTAATGTTATTTCAGGAATGGCTACATCTAGTGCTATTGCATATGTAGTACCTGCATCTATTTCAGGAAGTGCTGTACAAGGTTTATCAGTAGCAGGTGGTTCAGCACAAGAGGTTTTAAATGATAATAAAGATAATATTACTCAAGCTACTTTGACAGGTATAGCCAAAGGATACACTTCATATTTTACTGAGAAAATGTTTGATGCCAATATTTTAACAAGAGGTAAGAACCCTACATCAATTCAAAAAGGTGTTGATAAATTAATATCAAAGAAGCTTAATTCAAAAGCAGGTAAAGAAATAGCTAATAAGTTAGTTGGAATTGCTGGGGAAAACATAGAAGAACTTGTAGAAGATAACGCAGGATATCTAATCGACAAATTAATAAACAACAAAGATTTGCCTGATTTTAAATCATGGTGGGATAATACATCAGATACAGTGAAAACGACTACTTTATCAACATTTATTATGAGTTTAATAGGACTGGGTGGAGAGAGTTTTCACGATAAAGAGTTAGACCAAGAAGCAGATTTTTGGATAAATGAAGCTCAAAAAATAATAGAGCAGGAAAACTTATCAATTCAGTTTAATACAAAAGACACTAAGAGCACTAGAGATATGGATACATTTTACGTAACAAAGTTTACTCAAGAAGGGGAAGTCGAAACTATAACTCCAACAAAAGGAAAATTAATTGATAACCCTAATAAGAAAATAGATGTTATTCCTGTTATAGTAAAGGACAATTATTCAAGCTATTATAACGTAATAGATGGAAACACTGGTATAGTATTAGATAGTACACCTTATACCTCTTCTTTAGAGGCTCAAAATGGTTTTAATGACAGAATGGAGCATATATCTGATCTACGAGCAAAAGACATTAACAATCAAATTGGCAAAGCTAGTTATGCTATAAACAATGAAATTATAAAAAATGCAACAGAAGCTAAAAACGAACTAAGCCAAATGAGAAATGCACAAACTTTAAGAGAAAACAGAAAAACATATTCTCAAGAACAATTTAATAATATATCTGAGAATATTAGCAAGATATCTGATAGAGCTATCTACGATAATACTTCTGCTAATGAAGTTTTTGAAAGTATTAGCGATAATGTTAAAAATATAAAGTATGTACAAACTGAAAAGGACAATTATATTTATGGCGTAAATAACAACAATGAAATTACATATCAGAAAAAATTAAACAAACCTGTTTATACAGGTAAACAAATCAAAAATATCTATAATGAAGCGGTACGATATTCTGATGTTGCTGTAGATGATGATAGTATAAATACCTCTCAAAATGCTCAAGTGCAAAATAGAAGCAATTTACATTCTAACGAAGCAAATTATGCAGTTCAAGATATAAAAAAGGTTACAGAGCCATTTGACGTAAATGGAAGCTATAGTAAAAATGAGATGGCAGAAATATGGAACAATGAAATCTCTTCTAAGAATTATGATGCATATTATAACAATGACGGAGATATAGAAAGATACATTGCTATTGAAGAAGAAGGAAACAATATTGTTGTAAACCAATACGATAGCAATGATAATATAGTTAAGAGTGCAGTTATACCAGCCGAGAATGGGAGATATAGTGCTAAGGCAATAAAGAATACTATTGATAAAGTCGCGAGCTTACAGAACGAAAATAAGACGAATAAAAAGCAAAATACTATTAAAGATAACGAAGTTAAAGATATCAAAAAAACACAAAAAAGCAAAGCAAAACAATTTGATGAAATAATTACTAATGCAATAAACGATAAAAAATCAAAAGGAAGTATAACTTTAGCAAAAGTAAATAAAAAAGCTGCAGATAGAATAAAGAAAATAACAGGAATAGACACATTACATAGAGGAGAAAAAATTTCCGCTTCAAATATAAGACATATTTTAAAGCAACACGGAGACCAAAAGGTAGAAACTAGCAAAGGACAATTAGCTATTACTAAAACAGATTTAAAGAAAATACCTGATGTTATTGAAAATTTTGATAGAATTGAAAAGGGAACTATTAATAAAGATAAAAACGGAGAACATCAAACTGTAAGATTTGTAAAAACATATAGTAATAATACATTATATGTTGTTGAAGTAATACCAAACAAGAGTAAAACTTTAACAATAAAAACGATGTGGAAAAAACCGATTGGGTTGAGTTATGGTTCTAACACCCTTCGTCATACGTCCGAAACGAAAACCAATGTACGGTAAATCCACATCTATTGATAACAGTATATCACAGAATACAAAATCTGTCAAAAATAATAATACTACTAAACAGTTTATGCAAAACAGCAAAAATAATACTAAAAATGTCAAAGATAACGCTAGCAACATTCAAGATTTTGGAGAAAAAATTGGAGGAGCAAGAAAAGATTTAGCACAACCAAGAACAGAAACTAAAATTACTAAAGAAGTTGCACACGACTATACTGTTGCTACTACTGAAAATGGTTATTCTGTTAATTTTAAAAATAAAATATTAAAAGACGGATTTAAAACGCAATTAGATGCTGAACAATACATATTAGATTTTAAAGAAAATATAAAAAATAATATGGCATTTGTTGAAGAAGGTTCAAATGGAAAAGATGAAAAAAGATATGCTATAAAATTAAGGAACCCAAGAACTTTAAAATCAGAATATATAGGCAAAGTTTTTAATAATAGACTAGATGCTGAAAGCTATGCAATAGCATTAAGTGTTTACTTAAAAGAACATGGCAAAAACTTGTTTAGACCTCAAATTCAAAAAGTAGAAAGAATAAATCCTAATATCAGAAATGTAGTTAAAACAACAGGAAATGATATCTTAAACAACTTCGGCTTTAAAGGTGGAGAATTTGGTAATTGGGTAAGTCAAACTGAAAGACAAGAATTTTTAAACTATGCTCAAAATGCCTTTACAGACTTAGCGATTGCTTTAGATATAGATGCAAGTTCTTTAGGTCAAAATAACGAAATGAATATAGCATTTGGTTCAAGAGGAAAAGGATTAACCGGAGCAGTTGCCCATTTTGAACCTGAAAAGCGTGTAATAAATATGACTAGATTAAAAGGTGCTGGAAGCTTAGCTCATGAATATGGGCATAGTATTGATAATTATTTATCAAGGTATGGTGGATATGACGAAAATGGAATGGCAACAACGAATATAAGAAATCCTAAGTTATCAGATAATATGAAAAATGCAATAGACAATGTTATAAATGCAATAAAATATAATATTTCTACTAACCAAGAGGAAATTAACAAGAAAAATGGAATATATGAAAAAGGAAGAAGGAATAGCTTAGACACCCACTTAAGTTATTTAGATAATCTTTTTAATGGCAATCAAATAACTTATAAATACAATAGAAAAACAAAACAAAGAGAACAAACTAAAATAGCGGTTACTGATGAGCAAAAACAAAAATATCAAGAAATAAGAAAAATATTGGAAGATGGAAAATTAGAAGCAAAAAGAACTTTTATAGGGAAATCTTTATCAAACAATGATTTTGAATACGCTGCACCTATAGAAAAGCTAAAAATATTATATAAAGAAGTCGTGGGAAGAAAAATAAATGATGATACAATTTATTGGTTATACAGATATGGACAACCTACTAAACAAGTAACACAAATAAAATCTGAAAGTGCCTTTTCAAAAAGTGCTGTAGAATTAGACAGAGCAACAGGAAGAAAATCAAGTTATTATTCTAAAACAGAAGAAATGTGGGCAAGGGCATTTGAAGCTTATGTTGCAGATAAATTAAAATCTAAAGGAATAACAAATACATACCTTGTACATAGTGTCAACAATAGTGAATATGCCTTATTTAATCCATTCCCAGCAGGAGACGAGAGAAAGAATATAAATAAAGCTTTTGATAATTTAATACAAACCATGAAAGAAGAAGGATACTACAAACCTATTAACTCTAAAAGTTTGTTTAATATTAAAGACGACGGTGTTAGAGCTATGAAAACTACTAAAAAGTACAATAATTACACTCAAAAAGAATTAGAAAACTTGAACAGTCCTAAAATAAGAATAGCAAATAGTGAAAAAGATGTTCTTACCTTTATTGAAACAGCTAAAAAGATACCGAATAATTTGAAGTTGTATTTCGGAAAGATAAGTAATAATACATCAGAGAAAATTAGAAATACATTAGGAATAAGAACAGATAATTACAATATATCATTACGAGCTAATACTATAAAACATATCTTAAAAGAGCATGGGAATGCCAAAACAGAAGCTTTAAGAGGACAACTTCCTATAACAGCAAATGACATATTAAATATTCCATATATTATAAATAATTATGATAACTTAAAAAATAGTGGAGTAAGTGAAAAAAACAAACCTTCTATCACGTTTGAAAAAAATATAGATGGAAATACAGTTGTAGTTACATACATTTCTGATAAACATCATAACTTAGAAGTTCAAACAATGTATAAATTTAAAAATAATAAAGGAGCTTCTGCCACTGGAACTAATGCAACAAATGCCCTAGTAACAACGTCCAAAACGGACAGTGGTACGAAAACTCCTAATACAAGTGTAGCACAAAATGGTAAATATGTCAAAGACGACGGTGTTAGAGCTATGAAAAAGAATAATACTATAGATAATTTAATGAAGGATATAATATCAAATGAAAAAAATAACTTTAAGAGTAATATACAAATTGATACGAGAGTTCAAAAAGGTACAACTGGAAAAGATGAGAGACACTTTAGACTTGAAAGAATTTATAAAATAAATGAAGCAAGTCCAGATGGTGGTACCGGTAATAAACCGATAGCTCACTTTTCAAATGAACCTACTTCTACTAAAAGTATAACACAAAATACATCAAACGTCAAAGATGATGAGATTAGAAGTATGAGAAAGAACCAAGATATCCGCTTTGCTAAAAAGACAGCTAAGGCTATTAATAAACAAAATGAAGAACTAAGAAATGCTGAAAGAGAAGGTTCATATATTGAACAAGAAATACAAAAAATAGAAGCTACAGGTAATTGGGATAATTCAATACCAGTAACAAAAATGACAGACATAAAAAGAACTATAGAAAACTACTTAGGTTTAGGCATTCAAAAAGGTCATTTTAGACAACAAGCATATGGTATTTATAAAGGCAATAGAGACGTAATAAGAACAAAAGAACTAAAAGATATGGATACCATATTACATGAAACAGGACATGCTTTAGATATAGGAAAAAGGTTAAAAATTGATAAAGAAAGCATTTCTGCCGAATTGCTAAAGGCAGCCAAACGCTATGGCGGATATGAAGCTGAAACTAGAGAAGTACAACTAGAAGAAGGTTTTGCAGAAGTAATAAGGGAATATACAATAGTTCCAACTCAAGCTAAAATAGACTATCCACAGACAGTAGCAGTTCTTGAAGGTATGAGAAAACAAGACAAAAGCTTTAATGACTTTATTACTAAAGTACAAGAGCAAACATATAACTATATACATCAAAATCCAAGAAATAGGACATTAAGTAATGTTTCTATTGGAGATAAGACTAATAAGAATAAATTTTCGAAAGATTATATTAAGCAAGAGGTAATGAGAAATATATGGGATAAAGACTGGGCTTTAAAATCAGCAGTAAATGAAATGAAAAAGCTTGGCGGAAATGAACAAGAACTGCGAGAAAGTGAAAACGCATATTCATTAGTAAGACTATCAAGTGGTATAGGAGATAAAGTAACTTCTATGCTAGCCAATGGTTATATTGATGAAAACGGAAATAAACTTATGCCAGGATTAAATCAGCTTGGAGAAATACTTGAAAACGATGAGCAACGATTTAATGACTTAAGAGCTTATTTAGTAGCGCAAAGGGATTTAGAATATAAAGCTAAAACACTAAAGACTGGCATTAGAACTATGGATAGTAAAGCAGTCATAGAACAATTTAAAAATGATTTGCAAATTCAAGAAGCTTCTAAACTCGTATATGAGACTTTAGATGGAGTTTTACAATATGCTGTCAATAATCATTTAATACCTCAAGAAGTAGCTAATAAATTAAGAGAAAGTAACGCTTTTTATGTCCCAATGCAAAGAGTATTAGAAGGAGATAGAAATAATACAGGTAGAATAGGAGCTGTAGCAGATATATTAAAAACAAGAACAGGCTCAGAACTTGACATTAAAGATGTGTTAGAAAATATTGTAGCTAATTCAAGCAATATTATTCAACAAGTGGAAAACAACAACGTTCTAAAAGCTCTATACAAGCAAGGCGAAGAAATTGGAATTACAGGCAGACTATATGATGTTATTGACACTCCTATGATTAAAATAGGTACTGCTCAACTAAACATGTGGGAAAATGAATTAAATAATCAAGGCGTAAATATACAAGATTTAGACTTGAATAAGACTATAGATTTATTCGCACCTAATAACAAAGTTGACCAACGCAATTTAATAACAAGTTTTATAAATGATAATGGTAAAAGAGTTTACTTACAATTTTCCGATGAAGTACTATTTAATTCTTTAATGAACATGGATAAAGCTTTCATGAGTAAAGTTTTAGAAATAAACAAAACACTTAATATGCCACTTAGATATGGAGCAACAATGGCTAATATAGGCTTTGCTATTCCGAACTTAATATCTGATACTGCTCAAGCAGCAATATTTAGCGAGGCTGGGTTTATCCCTGTTTTAGATAATGCAATTGGTGTCTTAGAGATACTATCTGCTCAAAATGCATCTGTTAGAAAATTCATGAATAAAGTAATGCCAGGTTATGCAGACAGGATAAATACTTTATATGCAATATACGAGCAAACAGGATCTACCAGTTCAACTAGGATGTCTCAATATCGCGAAGCTACCCAAGGGATAATGCAAGACATATATGGTACAAAGAAACTAAAAACACTAGGAATAAATGATAAATTTGTACCGTTAAAGAAATTTATGGATTTACTAACATATATTCCTGAAATTTCTGAACAGTCAACTAGATTTAGAGTGTTTGAAAAGAACTTAGAACTATATAGAAACAAAGGAATGTCTGAAACTGATGCAAGAATTAAAGCAGCATTACAAAGTAGAGATGCTACACAGGACTTTGGAAGAACTGGTAACTTTACACGAGAAGTAAACCAACTAATACCATTTAGTGCAGCTAGGGTAGGAAGTGCATATACATTCGTAGAAAAAGTAAAGGCTAACCCTAAACAAGTAGCAATGAGAACGGCAATATTAATGGCTGTTGCAATGACTATAAAAGCTATCGGAAGTGATGATGACGAAATTCAAGAACTTAACCAACGTAAAAAAGACGACAACTTTGTATTTAGAATAGGAGATAGCATCGTAACAATTAAAAAGCCTCAAGGTATTTTAAGAAGTATGATAAATCTAACTGAATATATACAAGACTTAGTATCAGGAAATATTGAAGAGGGGCAAGAAGGGGAACGATTAGCAGAATGGTTAAGAAATGCTATTATGGATAATGCACCTGCTGACGAAGTAACTGGTCTAGTTCCTAGTGCTATAACTCCAATTGTAGAAAACTTTATAAATAAAGACTTATATTACAATTCTGATATTGTTAAAAGCTATGACTTAAACCTTCCTGATAGTGAGCAATATTATGACTATAACTCACAATTAGCTATATGGTTAGGAAAGGTATTTAATTATTCTCCAGCTAAAATAGATAATCTCATAAGTGGTTATTTTGCAGGATTAGGAACTTCTATTACTGATATTATGGACTACGCTTTAGGCAAACTAGGAATAACCATAGAACAACCTGAAATGGGAGCAGAAGATAACCCAGTTGGAAAAAGATTTATAGTAAATGTAAACAGCAACAGCTCTAGTGTTGACGAGATTTATGATCTAAAAACTGAATTGAAAAAGAAAGAAAATGGTGGTACAATAACATCAAAGGAAACAGAACAATTGAAAAAAATAGAAGCAGCTATAAGTAATATGTCTAAGCTTAATAAACAGATTAAGGCTATAAAAAAAGATGATAGCATGTCAGGAAGAGTAAAAGCTGAAAAAATCAAAGTTCTTCAAGAGCAAAAAACTGATACAGCTAGACAAGCTTTAGGAAAAGACTTAATAAATCCTAGCAATAAAAAGAAAATCAATTCTACTCAATTTTATCCAACTCAAGATACTTTAAGTAAAAACAAGAGGACGCTAACATTAAATGATAACATGAAAAAAGAGTATGAAAAAGTTGCAAGTGATTACTATAATCAATATGAAAAACAAGGTCTTTATAGTTCCGAAAAACTAAAATCTATAAAAGAAGATGCGAAAGACTATGCAAAAAACTATATGATGAAAAAATATAGTTCTAAATTAAAAGATAAAAAATAAAAAATGGGGTTATTACAATTTACGTAATAGCCCTTTTCTTTAATCAATTTTATGTAAAGGTGGTTCTGAATGGAAAGTATTACAGCAACAATCATAGCTTTTACGGCTTTAATAACGGCTGTAAGTAGCTTAATTGTTAATTTTTTAAAAGCAAAAAAAGAAATAGAAAATAGTTTACCAAATAAAATAAAACAACAATGCACTATAGATTTAACAATAACAAAGAAGATGGAAGAAGCAAAAGAATTTCTATTAGCAGATAGAGTACAGATTTATGATTTTCACAATGGCTATCACTATGCTAATGGTAGAAGTGCCTTAAAAATGAGCTGCACATATGAAGTTTGCAGAATGGGGTGTAGGGCATATCAAATGTACTTACAAGCAATTCCACTTACATGTTTACCTAATTTTGTACAGACATTGTTAGACGATAAAGAAATTAAAGTAAATAATATTGAAGAAATACGAGATACGATGCCTGCATCCTATTCGTTTAAAAAAGACCAAGGAATAAAAAGCTTCTATGACATAATACTACAAAATAAAAATCAAGAACCAATTGGTTTTTTAGCAGTACAATTCAAAGAAACTGACAAAGTGAATTTTGATGAACAAGCAAAAAATGAAATTTTAAAATTAAAGTTTTTTATAGAGGAAAACCTAGAGAAAATGACTTTAGCAAAAAAGTGAGAAAGGAGGAATAGATTATGAATAATAAAGTATATGATATCTTAAAGTGGATTACATTGGTGTTTTTGCCAGCATTAACAACATTGGTAGGCGTAATATTAAATACTTTTAATGTAAATTGTGCAGAGGTTGTCTTAACGATAATGACAGCTGTAACAACATTCATGGGTACAATTTTAGGCATCTCAAATATTAATTATAAAAAGAAGGAGGGCTAGATATGGCAACTAATATACCTTTAACAGGAGATTTTAGAGTAACCTGCGAATACAGAAGAAAAGGTAATTGGGCAGCTGGTTGGCATACTGGAATTGATCTAGTAGCTAACGACGACACAATTTACGGAACATGTGATGGAATAGTAACAAAAATAGGTGTTGATAAAAGCTATGGAAATTACATAGTAGTAAAAGCACCTGACGGCAAATTCCACTGGTTTTGCCATTTAAGCAAGGCAGTATGTTCAGTTGGAGATAAAATAAGCCGTACGACTAAAATAGGCGTAATGGGAAGCACAGGAAATAGTACAGGAAAACATTTGCATTTTGAAATAAGAAATGCAAGTAATAAATATGCAGACAATAGCAATCCAGCAGACTATATGGGAATACCAAATAAAACAGGAAAATATAATAGTGAAAATTATCAAATTTTTAATAACACAAACGAATTAAAAACATTAGCTAGAAATACTAATTTAAGAAACAAACCTACAACACAAGGAAGTTCTGCTACATTATATGTTAAGAATACAACATTATATGTATTAAAAGCTGCATGTGCAAAAGCAGATGGATACACGTGGGATAAAGTAAAAATAAGAGTAAATGGAAAAGTAGGATATATGATAAACAAAAATTATAAATAATAGGAGGAAATATTATGTTAAAAGCAACAACAGAAAACGGAGAATTAGTAAATGTAAAATCAACTAAAGATGGAAAAATAATGGTAGATATAGCCAATGAAACAAAACAAGAAATAGAAACTACTTTACATTCAAATATAGAAACTGTAGGAACAAATGTTACGGATATTAATATAAATAAAAAAGTTACATCAATAGATGTTGCCAATTATAGTGAAACAGCTAATATTACAGTAACTATTGGAACATTATCTGCAGTTATTGGTCCTAACATTGCTACATCTCTATTAGTTAATAAAGATACTACTAAAATTTCTTTAATATCAGCTGAGGCAGACACTAAGGTACAATTAATTGTAAGAGGAGTGGGATAATATTATGAGTATTAAATTCTTAAATAAATGCAATACTAGTATAAAACCTAATATATTTATGCAAGAAACCGAACCAGAAATAAAGGAAGGTATATGGTTACGAAGCAATAAAACTTTTGAAAAAATATCTGCGTTAGATAGTTATTCAGATGCTTTTCAATGGAAAGAAGCTAATGCATTATCAAGTGAAATATATGAAAATGTGACGAATATGTTTTCAATAAATAACAAAACGTATTTTCTTATTTATAATAATGGTTTTAAAATATTAGAGTATGATGTTACTACCAATTCCATTATAGAAGAGTTTCAAATAGAAATAACTTCATTATCTTGTATGATTGCAAATGAAGCTTCAAATGAATTATTATATTTTGATTATTTAGATGGTTCATACATTTTAAAACGATATAATTTAACCACACACACAAGTAATATTATATCTAGTGAATTTAGCAATATATATCCAACAAGAGTTTGCTTAGTTGAAGAACTTTTATATATTTTTTCTGGGGACAAAAAAGTATATACATTTGATATAAAAAAACATACTATTTCAAATTTGGGTATAACAAATCCATATACTTATTTCAATAGTGGAGGTTGTTTCTATCACAACAATAATATATATCTAATGGGAAATAATAATACTAATGGCACAAAACTTTGCTACAAGTTAGATTTAACAACTAAGTCTTTTACACGATTAACCGATATTCCTTATTATTGTTATGAAGCTGCAATGTGCTTAGTAGAAAACCAAATTTATATATTTGGTGGAGACAGCAATAATTACAAGTTTTATATATATGACATATCAACTAATGCATACAATGAACAAAGCAATTTGCAATATCCTGTAAGAAATGGATATTCAATTTATACTAATAATAAAATACTATTAGGTTGTAAAGGAAGAGAAGAAAGTCACTTACAAATTCTAGAATTTCCATCTTCTTTGAAATATGATAATAATACTATTGTTATAGTAAACGGCAATACATACAATACAATATTATTACCGTATGATAGATCAACAATAGAAGGAAATTTACTGTTTTCATTTTTAGATATTAAATACTATAGCACTGAAGAAGGAGAAATAAAAACTATACCAACATATTATGGAGATGGCAGTAAATGGATTAAATTTAAAAATTAATAATTAACACTAAAAGACCAGGGGATTTAGTCCTGGTCTTCTGTTACTCTTGAATAAGTTGGTAATAATAAAATTATTAAATTTATTATAGATGCTACTATATTAACCCATGGAATAATATATAAAATGCATAGTAATACTAAGATATATAAATTCATATGTACATCACGATATCTTTTTACTTGAAAAAAGATAGTTAAAATAATAAATGCAACGCTCCAAAATTTACTGTAAAATTCATAATTAAAATAATACTCGAAATCGTTTTGAATAAGAATACTAAAGCCAACTAACATTGTGTAAATTGTTACAATAATTCCTGTTATGAACCAATAATCTTTTCTGCTACAAGTTTTAGAAGTAAATATTTCTAATAATTCTTTTCCTAATTTCTTTTGTTTTTCCATAATCTTATCCTCCGTTAAATTTATATTAATTCAATAATGAAAATAAGGCGAATATCATCATTATTGATGCTATCTCATTTAATAACTTTGTTAGTACTAATAACCACATATTGGTTTCAAAAATTTTTTCTTTAATGTAATAGTCCAAATTGGTAATAAGAGATATTATTAATAAAATACCATCAAGTATAGAAATAATTATATAATAAGCAATGCCTAGCCATAATAAAAAGTTAAAGTTAAATATCATAAAAAGAAATATAGCTATAATATCAAACATTATAGTTTTTCTATATTTTACAGCTGCAACTACAAGTTCATCTGACATATTATCATATAAAGTTTTTCTTACTATAACGTTACAAATTAGCCAAAAAATAAAAAATATTCCTACATAAATAAGCTTATCCATTGTATTCCTCCTAATCTTTTGTATATATTAAGGTGTGTGTTATTTAATATCCTTTAGTGCTATTCTAACAGCTTCTATGACAAACGCGGAAAAGGTACAGTCTTTTCCCTGAATGGCATCTTCAACTTCGTCTATAATATAATTGGGAAAACGTATAGATTTTTGAGTTGTAGACGGAACAACTGGAATATTAAATTTCCCCATAAAAACACACCCTTTCACTAAAATTATAAATATATTATATATGACAAAATGTGACACGTATGTATCCCAATTTGCATTACTTAAATTGATTATAAAATAATCTGACAATAAAAAATGTCGAAATTGGTAAAAAACAAAAGAAACATTAAATTTTCTTAAAATTACAAGATAAAATACAACATGTAAAATACAAAACAACATATTATTTACAAAAAAATACTTTTTTGTTATACTTTAAATATGATTTTAGGAAAGAGATGGTTATTGTATGGAAAATAAAAAATTAAAAGAAGAATTTATACAACTATTTTTAGAGGGAAAATCTATAGCAGAAATTTCAAAACTGACTGGTTGGTCGAGAAAATATATAACTAATTTAATAAAAAATGATGAGCGAGTAATCAAAAAAGAAAATACAAAAATATTAAAAGTTTCTAAACAAAAAGAAGGCAAGCAATTGGTTACATATATACCTTCAAAATTCCTTGAAAATATAGGAATTTCAAGGAACAAAGATGATGTAGAATATGTAAAAGTTACACAAGATTTAAAAAATAAGACTATAATTATTAAAAAGGCATAGTAAATTAATCTATGTCTTTTTTCTTTTCTCTGCGGTTGCATTTACCGTGTAAGTGTGCTACAATGTTTTTACGTTGACATAAAGTAGAGAAAGGAGAAATATATGGTCGAACAAAATAAGATACCAAAACTATTATTAAGATACTTAAAATATCTATATGCAGTTAGATATTTATCTTTAAATACAATTAAAGCCTATTATTATGATTTGATGGGATTTTTTATGTTCTTAAAAAATTATAAAAAAATGAATTTGCCTATAGAATGTTTTAATATTTTTATATTTATAAGCATTAAAACAGAAGATATTATAGCATTTTTAGTAAGTGATTATTATAAATTTAATAATTCCCCCTATACGAGAAAGCGTAAAATTAGTGCAATAAGAGGATTTTTTACTTATATATTTTCTTTATATCCTTCAGATGAGAAAAGAATTAATCCTACCGATAAGATAAATCCTATTATAAATATGGTAAGATTACCTAAATATTTAACATTAGAGCAAGGAATAGCTATACAAAATGCTTTTACATTAAAAAATTCAAGAAATCCAATTAGAGATAATACTATTATTTCTTTATTTTTAGCAACTGGAATGCGTGTTTCTGAACTTGTAAATATCGATGTTTCTGATATTAATTTTGATGATAAATCTATTAATATTGTTGGAAAAGGAAATAAGGAAAGAATAGTATACTTTAGCGAAAAATGCAAGGAGAAATTATTAAAATACCTCTTTATTAGAAACAAGAAAACCGTTGGTACAGAAGATGCTTTATTTATCAATAACAGAAATAAACGTCTCACAGTATATAGTGTTGAACAAATTTGTCAAAGAGCCTATAAAGCCATTGGACTGGCAGATAGAGGGTATACAGTTCATACCTTAAGACATACAACCGCAGTAATGATCTATAAAGAAACAGAGGACATTGTATTAGTAAAACATATTCTCGGTCATAGCGATATTACTTCTACCGAAATATATACGCATGTATATAATAAAGCTCTTAAAGCTGCATCTGAAAGACATCCATTAAATTTTGCCGCATAAAAAAACGTGAATAGGGAATAGGAGAGGAGGAATACAAATGAGTTTAGATTTTGATATTAATTCTATTGAAAAAACAGAATTAGAATTATTAAATTGTCAAGTAGATTTAATTTTACGCAGTTTAGAATTTTATGCACATACATGCAATTTTATTTATCCGTATCACAGAAAGTCAGAAAACTTAGAAGAAAATATTAGGGTTTCATTAATCAGAGATACTTATAATCAAATTGCTTGTCAAATTAAACCTAGAATTAATTTTGATGAATTAAAATCAGAATTTAAAAAAGTTTCATAAAAACTATTGACAAAAAATTAGTTTTATTATATAAGAGTAATTATACCGACAAAACAAGTATATATAGAGATTGTTTACCAATAAAACTATATGTCTTGAAAAATAAAACGCCTTAAAAACGATTTTCAAAAGCCGTTTTTTATAAGTATTTAATTTCTTTAATATGATAACTATATACAATAAGGAAAGTTCAATAAAACTGTTATATGAGAGGTTTTATATATTTTATTCCTACCTCTTATTGCGCAAAACTTTGATTTTGCGCAAAAAGAACAATAATAAAATATAAGAGAAGGTTTTTATCCCCCCCTCTCTTAAAAAAATACTTGTTTAGAATTTCTTTTCATAAAATATGAATATATAACTTGTTGAAAAACTATTAAAACCATACCCAAGAATAAAATAGAAAATTTGACATATAATAAAATATATGCTAATATATATTTAGCAATTGCAATAAATGTTTCAATGAGGAACTATAAAAGACTAGGAGCCATCCAAAACTTTCCTAGTCTTTTTCTTTTGCTAATCACATCAAGATGCTTTACAATTAAGTAAATAACATAAAGTGCTAGCAATTTTATAAATGGTTTCAATGAGTGAACCCTCCTTCCTGCCACTAAGCAAGTCGGCAAAATTAATATACATTATATATTTTAGTTTGTCAATATTTATGGGGATACACCCCACACCCAGTAAACTAGCCTATAATTAATAAATAAATTTAATAATTATAGGCTAGTTTTATTGGTTTATGAAAACCCCGTGTTTTACACGGGGTTCTAAAAGCTTCTAGCTATGA
>CAUWEX010000019.1:0-30878 GCA_963557965.1 uncultured Clostridia bacterium | reverse complement strand
AAAAGAAGAAAGAAAGTAAAATAATATATGCAGGAAGATATGAAATAGCAAATAATTTCACAGGACGAGCAAAACAGCATGTAATAGACATATTAAGGGATAAAAAATGCAGTGAATTAATGATAATAAACTAAAGAAAAAAGTCAAAAAAATATATAACTTTTGGCTTATTAATGTTGAACTTTAATAAGAAATATAGTAGACTAAATGTAGTTTAAATCAAGAAAAATCCAATCAAATTATAACTTAGAGCTTAAAAATGTTGAAATCTAGGGCAATTCCCAGTCATAAAAACTCATACATTTTTCGAGCGTTTGTTGAAAATTATGTTGACTTATGGTATAATTATAAATATGAATAGGTATAAACCTATTTCTGCATTATAATCAGCTTGTAAGCTGAAGAGAAAGGACAAACAATGAAACGAAATCGGATAAGGCGTTTGGCAATGTTTGCTGTCGTGAGCATTGTTCTTGCGAGCGTACTTGCCGGATGTTCTGGCGAAGAGAAGCCAACTCCAGAGGTTAAGGAAGATATTTACGTTTTTGACGCAGACAATGTAATTGACAATCAAGCAGAGCAGAAGCTCAATTCAATGTTGACAGACCTTAAAGAAGAAACAAACGTAGAATTTATGGTAATGACTACTGAAAGCCTTTTAGGTTACAGCATTGAAGAACAAGCTGCCAACTTATTTCAAACATTAGGTATAAGCCCTAATGGAGTACTTTTTCTAATTTCTAAAACCGACGACAAAGTAAGGCTGGAAGTTGGAAAAGGACTAGAAGAGATACTTGATGCTTCCAAATGCACACAAATTCTTGATAAGCATTTTATGGAGTACAGCCAACAAGATGAGTATTCAGAAGCAACAGATAACACAGTTCGAACTGTTGTAAAAACTATTGCTGATGAGTATGAAGTTTATATCGCAGGAGTGGAAGAAGATAGCCACGTTGACAGTGAAGATACGGGAAGATGGATGATAATAGTTATAGTTATAGTTATAGTTGTTATAGATGGCGTAATCTCGATACTGCATCTTATAGTTTCCTTGGGTGAGGGCGATCACGCAAAGACGATTGTTGCATTGATATCTTTATTTTTGGCAATTCTACTCCTGAGCGAAGCTTTTAGGTTTGTCTTCTAGGGCATGTCCTTTTTAGTACCATAACATCTACCTGATTTGGTAGGTGTTATGGTACTTTTTTATGAAAGGTATCAAATTATTTGTATGAATATGAAAACAGTAGGTAGATTGGAACTGTAGCTACTGTTTTTGTATATAACAACTGATAATATTTTAAATATATGTTTGTATGATACTTTCTTGAAAAATGACATCAAAAAACTTGACAACTATTATGTACTGTTATATACTGTTATAAGAAAATGGATTTTATTTTTAAAATTTAGAAAGGAAAGTTATGTAATATGAATATTATTATTAGTAATAGTAGTAGCATACCCATATATGAGCAGATAAAAGATGCTATAAAACAAGCCATTATAGAAAACGAACTTAAGGATGATGAAGTTTTACCATCTGTAAGAGTCATGGCAAATGATTTAAAAATTAGTTTTCTAACAGTAAAAAAAGCATATGACGAATTAGAACAAGAAGGATATGTTAAGACTGTACAAGGAAAAGGAAGTTTCGTGGCACCTAAAAACCAACAATTAATGCAAGAGGAAAAAAGAAAGAAGATAGAAAATCATATAGAAGAAATTGTTAAATTGTCTAAAATATCAGATATTTCAAAGGAAGAAGTAATAGAACTTTTTAAATTAATATATGAGGAGGAATTATAGAGAATGAAAAATAATATTGAAATAAAAGATTTATCAAAGAAATATAAAGATTTTGAACTAAAAAATATTAATTTCAATGTACCAGAAGGATGTATAGTTGGTTTTGTTGGAGAAAATGGAGCAGGAAAAACAACTACAATAAAGTCAATATTAAACATGACTAATGCTACAGGAAATATACAAATGTTAGGAAGAGATGTACGACTAAATGAAAAAGAAATAAAAGAGAACATAGGCGTCGTTTTAGATGATAGTTTTTTGTCAGAATACTTAAACGCAAAGCAAATTAATTCAATTATGAAAGAATTTTACAAAACATGGAATGAAAATACATATATGGAATATATAAAAGAATTCAAATTACCGTTAGATAAACTAATAAAAGAGTACTCAAGCGGTATGAAAATGAAATTAAAAATAGCCACAGCTCTTTCGCATGAGGCAAAAATATTAATATTAGATGAACCAACGAGTGGATTAGATCCAATAATAAGAAATGAGATTTTGGATACTTTTAGAAAATACATAGAAGAAGATGAAACAAGATCAATTTTAATTTCAACACATATAACAACAGATTTAGAACATATATCAGATTATATAGTTTTTATTGAAAAAGGAGATATAATATTAAATATGCCGACATCTGAAATGTTAGATAATTATGGAATTATAAAATGTAATGAAAATGAATTTTTTAAAATAGATAAAAATGACTTTATAAAATATAGAAAACAAAAATATCAATATGAAGTACTAACAGATAACAAGAAAAATGTAATGAAAAAATATAATATAACAACAATTGATAAACCAACAATTGAAGAAATAATGCTATTTTATATAAAGGGGGAGAAATAATGCATAAAACAATAAAAGGGTTAATAAAAAAAGATTTATACAATTTATCAAATTATAAAGTAACTTTAATTATAATAATCATATTTTGTGGTATTGCCATAATAGGAACAAGCTCGATAGAATATGGACCAATTATAATATGCACAATGTTTGGAATGATATCGCTTTCAACATTTAGCTATGATGAAATAGCAAAATCTAATAAATATATATTAACACTACCAACTAATAAAAAAGAAATAATAAAATCAAAATATATTTTTTCTATAGTGTGTGCAATTATTGGAGCGATAATAGGGTTTATATTAACTGTAATTATTACAAATATACTTAATTATGTACGACCAGAAAATATTATAAACATCGATTATAACAAACTATTTATAACAACTATAGGTGGACTATGGGGAATATCTTTAATACAATCAATACAGATACCAAGCATATATAAATGGGGAGCGGAAAAAGGACGTATTCAAATGTTTATTTTAGTATTTGCATTAGTTGTTATAATATCAGGAGCAATGTTTTTGTTAATTAAAGCTAATATTAATATAAATCTAGAAGCAATTGAACAATTTTTTAATACATATGGAATAGGAATACTTTTAATATCAATTGTAATAATGCAATATATATCTTACAAAATATCATTTAAAATATATAGCAATACGGAGGAATAGTAAATATGTATAAAATTTTAATTGTAGAAGATGATTTAGAAATACGAGAAGAGTTAAAAATATTATTGAAAAATAGTGGGTATGAAATAGAAACGATTACTAATTTTAAAGATACGGAAAATCAAATATTAAATATAGATTGCCACTTGATTTTATTAGATATAAATTTACCCCAAAAAAGCGGATATGAAATATGTAGCAAAATAAGAGCAAAATCAAAAACACCAATTATATTCGTAACTAGCAGAAATAATTCAATGGACGAATTAAAAGGAATAATGCTTGGAGGAGACGATTATATAGAAAAACCATATAATGTGCCTATATTATTAGCTAGAATACAAAATTTATTAAATAGAATATATTCAAAAAATGAAGCGGAAACAAAGATAGAATATAAAAATATGGTATTAGATATATTAAAATCAGAAATTAGATATAATGATAACCATGTTGAATTAACCAAGACAGAGTTTAAAACATTATATTATCTTTTGAAAAATACTAATAAAATTATACCAAGAACAGATATTATTGACTATTTATGGGATAATGAAGTATATGCAGATGATAATAGTTTAAGTGTAATCATAACAAGAATTAGGGAAAAATTAAAAGATATCGGAATAGAAAATTTAATACAAACAAAGAGAGGACAAGGGTATAAAATATGAAATTTACTAAATATGTAAAAGACAATATTAGTTATATATTAGCCTTTATAGTTTATTGTATGATTATAGTATGTTATATAAATGCAATGAAAGCAAATCAAAATATTAGTATTGTAATAATAGTTATATCTTTTATATTTTTTATTATAACATTTTTGATGAACTATTATAGGAAAAATAAATATTTTAATAATATAAATAAACTAATGGATGGATTGCAAGAAAAATATCTTATATCAGAAGTTATAAAAAAACCAAAAAGAGGAGAAGAATTAGAATATTATAAAATCCTAAAAAGAGCTAATAAATCAATGTTGGAAAATGTAACCAATATAAAAACAATTCAAAAAAATTATAAAGAATATATAGAGAGTTGGGTTCATGAAATAAAAATTCCTATTACATCATCAAAATTATTGTGTGAAAACAACAAATCAGATACAACAAACAAAATAGAGGAAGATATTGAAGAAATAAACAATTATGTAGAACAAGCTTTGTTTTATGCAAGACTTGATAAAGTCTCAAATGATTTTATAATACAAGAAACTAAATTAGCAAATGTTATTAAAAGTGTGTTATTAAGAAATAAAAAAGTAATGATACAAAATGATATTAAAGTTCAATTAAAAGATATAAATACTATTGTATATTCTGATGAAAAATGGTTAGAGTTTATAATAAATCAAGTTCTAATAAATAGTATAAAGTATAAAAAAGAAAATAATTCTATTATATCTATATCATCAACGGAAACTAAAGAAAATGTTAAGCTAGAAATAAAAGACAATGGAATAGGAATTAAACAAAGCGAACTTGATAGAATTTTTGATAAAGGTTTTACAGGAACAAATGGTCGAAATAACAAAAGATCAACAGGAATAGGTTTATATTTATGTAAAAAGATGTGTGAAGAATTAGGAATGGAAATAAAAGTAGAATCAAAAGAAAATATATATACTAATATTATAATTATAATACCAAGAATTAAAAACGATTTAAAATCCCTTTGAGAATTCAAAGGGAACTTTTAATATAGTAAATCATGCCTCTTTTGTTCTATATTACAAAACTGTAATATATATGCAAACAACTTCTATATGAAAAACAATAAACAGAAGTTATAATAAATTTAACAATTTTTAAGGGAGTGATTAATGTGAAGAAGATTTTAAAAGTAGAACAAATACAAAAGTATTACGGAAATAAAGACAATATAACTAAAGCAATAGATGGAATTAGTTTTGATGTAGAAGAAGGCGAATTTCTTGGGATAATGGGAGCAAGTGGAAGCGGAAAAACAACATTACTAAATTGTATTTCGACAATAGACAATGTAAGTAGTGGTCATATATATTTAGCAGAAGAAGATATTACAGAAATAAAAGAAGAAAATATATCAAAATTTAGAAGAGAAAATTTAGGATTTATATTTCAAGATTTTAATTTATTAGATACACTAACAATAGAAGAAAACATTGCATTAATATTAACTATAAATAAATACGAAGAAAATGATGTTGATAAAAAAGTAAATGAAATAGCTAATAAATTAGGGATAGAAAACATTTTAAATAAATATCCATATCAAGTATCAGGAGGACAAAAACAAAGATGTGCTTCGGCAAGAGCAATAGTGAATTCTCCAAAAATAATATTAGCAGATGAACCCACAGGAAGCTTAGATTCTAAATCAGCAAGACAACTATTAGAAATTATGGAAGAAATGAACAAAAAAATGAAAGCAACAATTTTAATGGTTACACATGACCCTTTATCTGCAAGTTATTGTAACAAAATATTATTTTTAAAAGATGGAAAAATATTTAATAGAATTGAAAAAGGAGAAAAACAAAGAAAAGAATTTTACAACGAAATTTTAGACGTATTATCTCTTCTTGGAGGTGATGCAAGGTGTTAAAAAAACTATCGCTAAGAAATGCTAAAAGACAAGCAAAAGATTATATAATTTATTTTATAACAGTAATAATAGCAGTTGCGTTAATGTTTAGCTTTAATTCAATTGCAGTTTCAGAAGACATAAAAGAATTGTCAACACTAATGAAATCATTTTCAAATGCAATACTAGGAATTAGTCTTATAATAGTTTTTGTAATGGCATGGTTAATAAACTATACAATGAAATTTATGTTAGAAAAAAGAAGTAAAGAATTTGGAACATATCAGGTTTTAGGATTAGAAAAAAAAGATATAGCTAACATGTTTACTTTAGAAAATATAATAATTGGTATATTAGCATTTATAATTGGAATTTTTGGAGGAATATTTTTATATCAAATACTAACGTCAATTATTATGAATTTATTTAATCAACCATATGAAATAAAGATAAAATTTGACATGATGGCAGTTGGAATAACAGCATTATACTTTTTTGGGATATTTATTTTAGTATTATTAAATTGTAGAAGAAAAATAAATAAAACAAAAGTATATGACTTATTATATGCGGAAAAGAAAAATGAAAACAACATAATAAAAAAATCAAGAGGAAATATAATTGTTTTTGTAATATCTTTAATAAGTTTAATTTTAGCATATTTTATTACGCATAAAGAATTTAGTAATATGAGTGATATATCTGGCATGAACATTACAATTGCAATAATACTTCTTATTGTTGGAATATATTTATTTTATATTAGTATATCAAGTTTTATAATTAAAAGATATTTAAATAACAAAAAGAAAAAATATAAAAAAAGTAATATGTTTTTGTATAGAAATTTAACTTCCAAAATAAACACAATGAGTATCACAATGGGAACAATTGCACTTATGTTCACAATTATATTAATAGGTGGAAATGTAGCTTTACTTATGAATAACATGTTAAACAATGAAATAGAACTAGGATATCCGTTTGAAATTATGATAAGTGCATCTGACGAAGATTTTACAAAATACAAAGAGTATATTAATTCTAATGCAAATGTAAAAGAAATTTACGAATATAATGTTTACGATATAGCTAACACACACATACATGATGCATTATTAAATAGTGTTTTTGAAGCAAGATATTATGAAGAAACAGATTCAGTAATACTGCTTAAAGATTACAACAAATTAAGAGAAATGTTAGGATATGAAAAAGTAGAATTAAATGACAATGAAGCTATTATTCAATGTATGGAAACTGCAAAACCAATATTTGATGAGTATATTAGAACCAATAATTTAATTAATGTAGCTAATAAAAATTTAAGTATTAAAGAAGTAAAAGGAGAAAATTTTTCTCAGATAAGTTTTAACGGTTATACTTATTGTATTATTGTGCCAGATAATATGAAAGAGACAATTATAAAAGAGCATGAGAAAGTAAATGTTGAAACTATACCAGATTTGAATATGTATCATAAATTGGTTGCTTTGACTGAGCAGACAACAAACGAGCAGTTTCGCGAAGAACTGAAAAAAATAGTACCAACTAAATTAATTACAAAAACAATAGAAATAGATGGAGTAAAAGAAGAATACACAAGTAACAGACGTTTAGCAGATATTCAAACAAAAGGAGCAAGAGCAGCAGAAGCCAAATCACTATATGCAATTATATCATTTTTAGCTTTCTATGTGGCTCTAATCTTTGTAATGGCAACAGCGACATTACTTGCAATTCAACAGTTAAGCGATGCAGAAAAATATAAATATAGATATGAACTATTAAAAAAACTTGGCATGGATGAATTGGAAATGAATAGAGTTATTTTGAAACAACTATTTTTATATTTTGCAATTCCAATGATTGTTCCATTTATAATAAGCCTACCGATAATATTAAGTGTAAGCCATATCTTTACAATAGCAGTTACCATAGAAGAAATTATTAGTAATATAGGAATTATATATGGTTTATTCATATTAGTATATGGAATTTATTTTATTGCAACAGACATACAATTTGTTAGAAATATAGAGGATGTTTAGTAGGAAGGGATTGTATTTTGAGTAGGAAAAATAAAGTAAAAATATTTAAAATTATATTAACAGTATTAGTAATAGTATTATTTATGGGAGTTATTGCATATTTATTCCCAGTAATGAAAAATTTATCTACAGTAGAAGGACAAATTGCATTTAAACAAAAGGTAGAAAATTCTGGCTTTTTCGGAGTACTTACGTTATTTGCATTACAAGTTGCACAAATTTTTCTAATTATAGTTCCAGGAGAACCAATAGAAATTTTAGCTGGAATGTGTTACGGAGGAATAGGCGGAACCATTTTTATAATGGTTTCAGCGTTTATTATATCAACAAGCATTTTCTTTTTAGTAAGAAAAATTGGACGTAAATTTGTATATGATTTTTGTGATAGTGAAAAAGTTGCAAAAATAGAAAATAGTAAGATATTTCAAAACCCTAAAAGAATAGAAATGATTATGCTTATACTATTTTTAATACCAGGAACACCAAAAGATTTAATGGTATATATAGCAGGACTTTTACCAATAAAACCAATTAAATTCATATTGATATCAATGTTTGCAAGATTTCCGTCTGTAATATCTTCTACTTTAGCAGGAGAAAACTTTGCAGTAGGGGATTGGAAAATGAGTATATTAATATACGCAGTAGTATTTTTAATAGTAGGAATTATAATATTTTTTATCAATAAGTTTGATAAAAATAAAACTACAGATGAGGTTTTGAAAGCTATAAAATAAAATTATAACACCATAATACTTGTTGGATTTAACATGTAATATGGTGTTTTTATGTGCTAATATATATTAAAACATTGAAAAGAAATTTGGGGTAATGTATAATACGGGTATGAAAGGAAAAAAGACATGAAATATATAATAAAAGAAGATTTGTTTAAGTTACAAGATAAAAAATACCAAGAATTTCATTCTAAATTATGCCCAGGTACAGATAATATAATTGGAATACGAATTCCAGTACTTAGAGAATACGCCAAGAAATTATTAAAAGAAAATGATTTTAAGACATTAATAAATTACATTGATGACGAATATTACGAAGAAATTATGCTACAAGGAATGTTAATAGGGTTAGCAAAAAGTAATTTTAATGAGATAAAACCATATATTGAAAACTTTATACCCAAAATTGATAATTGGGCAATTTGCGATACTTTTTGCGCTGGACTAAAAATAACTAAAAAATACAAAAGAGAAATGTGGAATTTAATCAATACATATATAACATCAGATGAAGAATTTTTTATTAGATTTGCTGTTGTTATAATTTTAGATTATTACATAGAGGAAGAATATATAAAAGAAAATTTTAAAATATTCAACAACATAAAAAGTGATAAGTATTATGTACAAATGGCTGTGGCATGGGCAATATCAATATGTTTTGCAAAATATTTTGACAAAACCATAAAATATATGAAAACCGCAAATTTGGATGACTTTACTTACAATAAAGCAATACAAAAGGCTATTGAGAGTTATAGAATAACAAAAGAGGAAAAAGACATTTTAAGGAAAATGAAAAGATAAAACGCACAAAGTCGTTAGGAAAATGTGAGAGATGTGCCAAAAAGTCGTTAGAAAAATGTGTATACTTGACAAAAAGTCCTTTGATTTTTGTGCAAGAATGTGATATACTATAATTACTGATAGGAGAGTGATTATATGTATAGAGAAAAAATAGAAGAATTAAAAGCCTGGAAAAAATCGCCTAATAGAAAGCCATTAATTATAAGAGGAGCAAGACAAGTTGGTAAAACATGGCTTATGAAAGAGTTCGGAAATAAATACTATGAAAAATGTGCATATATAAATTTTGACGACAATACAAGAATGGAAAAACTATTTGAGGGAGATTTTGATTTAGGAAGAATATTACAAGGTTTAAAAATTGAAAGCGGAGTTAATATAGAACCTGAAAATACTTTAATTATATTAGATGAAGTACAAGAAAATCCAAAAGCATTAAAAGCATTAAAGTATTTTTGTGAAAATGCAAGAGAATATCATATAGTTTCAGCAGGTTCTCTTTTAGGAGTAGCAATACATGAAGGTACATCATTCCCAGTGGGAAAGGTTGACTTTATAGACTTAAAACCATTGAGTTTTTTTGAATTTATAGAAGCAATGGGAGAAGAAGAGCTACTAAAATTATTAAAAAATAATGATTTAGACATGATTAATGTATTTAGCACGAAAGTAAAAGAATACTTGAAATTATACTATTACGTAGGTGGCATGCCAGAGGCTATAAAGTCCTATATAGAATATAAAGACTTATCAGAAGTTCGAAATATACAAAAAAGATTATTGGAAGCATACGAGCAAGACTTTTCAAAACATGCTCCAAGTAATATTGTTCCTCGAATTAGGCAATTATGGAATAATATACCTACGCAATTGGCAAAAGAAAATAAAAAATTCATATATGGGCTAATAAAAAAAGGTGCTAGAGCAAGAGAATATGAAATTGCTTTATCATGGCTTATTGATTGTGGACTAGTATATCAAGTAAATAGAGTAAATAATAGTAAAATTCCATTATCAGCATATCAAGATTTTAGTGCATTTAAATTATATTTATTAGATGTAGGTCTATTATCTGCTATGGCCGGTGTAGATGCAAGAACTCTTTTAGATGAAAATGAATTTTTTGAAGAATTTAAAGGAAGTTTAACAGAACAATATGTTTTATGCCAATTAAAAGAATGTACACAATTAGATGTGTTTTACTGGACAGCAGAAGCAGGAACAGCAGAAATTGACTTTATAACTCAAATAGGCAGCATAAATGTACCAATAGAAGTAAAGGCAAGTGAAAATTTACAGGCTAAAAGTTTAAAAACATTCGTAGAAAAATACAAAACAAAAATCAATGTACGAACTTCGATGTCAAATTATAGAAAAGAAGAGTGGCTTATAAATATACCACTTTACTGTATCGGAAATGTTGAAAATATTATACAAGAAAATTAGATGAAAAATCCCCAAAAAAGAGGGGGATTTTTTTGGTCGTACAAAGATTAGAAAATTTATTATTAAATATAATAAAAAATATTAGACTTTTTTTTCGTTATATGATATATTTAGCTCATAAAATTATGGGGAACAAAAGAAAGGAATTAAATAAATGGAAAAAGGTAGAAGAGTAGCAACAAAAGCAAATAGCAGAAAAAGAAAAATGACACCAGAAGAGGTAGAAAACAAGAAAAAGGTAATAAAAAGAACATTTTTTACAGTGGTAGCACTATTGGTAATATTCATAGTAGCTATGATAGCAAATGATTTTATTATATTAGATAATAATAAAACTACAAATTTAGTAATAAACAATAAGAATGTAACATCTAGTTTGAAACATGATGTAGTAATAGAAAACAACATAATATATTTATCAAAACAAGATATTGCAAACTTTTTTGATAAACACATATATGAAGATGAAAAAACAAATAAAATAATAACTACATATGAAAAGAAAATTGCTGAAGTTGGGTTTGATGATAATACTATAAATATAAATGGATCAGATAAAGAAATATATGCACATGCAATTGAAAAGGATGGACAAGCATATTTACCTATATCAGAGATGACCGATGTGTATAATATAGAAATGGCTAATATACCTGAAACTAAGGTAGTAACAATAGATTCGCTAGAAAAAGCACAAAAAAGAGCAATTGTAAATAGCAATGTTTCAGTTAAATCTTCAAGTAATTTTATTTCAAAAACTGTAGATAGAATAAAAAAAGGTGATGCTGTAATAGTAGTATCTTCAAATAAAGGATATAGCAAGATAAGAACTGGCAATGGAAAAGTGGGAATAATAAAAACGAGTAAACTGGAAAATGAATTCACAATTAGAGAAAATATGGAAGAAGAAAAACAAATACAAGGAAAAGTAAATTTGACTTGGGACTACTATTCAGAATATGCATCAGCGCCTGATCGAACAGGTACGAAAATTGAAGGCGTAAATGTAGTATCACCAGCCTTTTTCTACCTAGGCAAAGACGGTAAATTGAAAGAAAATGTAGGAGAAAAAGGCAAAGAATACATTCAATGGGCAAAAGCAAATGGATATAAAATATGGCCAATGGTATCAAATGCATTTGCTGCAAAAGAAAGTCTAAATATAACATCTGATATTATGAATAGTTATGAAGCTCGTAAAAACTTAATAGAGAGTATTATCTCAAAATGTGTAGAATATGAACTAGACGGAATTAATATAGATTTTGAAAATATGAAAGAAGAAGATAAAGATATGTTCTCGAGATTTATAATTGAATTGGAACCGAGACTAAAAGAAATTGGAATGGTACTTTCAGTTGATGTTACAGCACCAGATGGCGGAGAGACATGGTCAATGTGTTTTGATAGACACGTTATAGGAGATGTAGCTGATTATACAATTTTTATGGCGTATGACCAAAATGGTTCTTCAAGTAAAAAGCCAGGAACCACAGCGGGATATAATTGGATAAAATTAAACTTAGTAAAATTTTTACAAACAGAAGAAATTGAACCAGATAAACTAATTTTAGCAGTTCCATTTTATACAAGAGTATGGACAACAAATTCAAGTGGTAAACTTGTTGGAAACCCTACAGTTAGTATGAAAGATATGGATAAAACGATACCAGAAGGAACAACAAAAGAGTGGAAAGATGATGTAAAACAAAATTATGTGGAATATGAAGGAAATAATGGAAAAAAACAAATTTGGATAGAAGATTTAGAATCTTTAAAAGCAAAAATTTCTCTTATTAAAGATAATAATTTAGCAGGTGTTGCCTCTTGGGAAGTAGATATGGCATCTGATGATGTATGGCAAATGATAAATACAGAATTAAATAAATAACATTAAAAGTGTTCAATTTGATATGGTTTAAAACCAATCATAATTTGGACACTTTTTTATGCTATAATAGACCAAAACTGCTTGACATTGCAGAAAATGACATATATAATACTAAAAAAGCACATTCGGAGGTATTTTGACAAATGAACAAAAAGGATGTTTTCTTTACAACAAGTAAATATCAAGATTTAACAGATGAAGAAATAATATCAGAAATAAAAAATGGTGATGAAGAAGCTTTGACATACATCTTAAAAAAATATCAAAATTTAGTAAATGCCAAAGTAAGTAAATACTTTATCATAGGAGCAGAAAAAGATGATACTATCCAAGAAGGGATGATTGGTTTGTTCAAAGCTATAAAAAGTTTTGATCCAGAAAAACAAAATTCTTTTAAATCATTTGCTAATATATGTATTGAAAGACAACTAATTACAGCGATAAAAACTTCTAATAGGCAAAAGCATATACCTCTTAATTCATATCTTTCATTAAATACATCAGCATATGATAATAATGAAGATGACAGTGTAGAATTAATAGATACATTTAATAGCAAAACAACAGAAGATCCATTAGAAACAATTATGAAGCAAGAACAATATATTGAAGTGGAAAATGCCGTAAATAAAAGCTTGAGCAAATTTGAAAAACAAGTTTTAAATAGATTTTTAAATGGAGAAAGCTACGGAAAGATAGCTGAAAGGTTAGATGCTCCTGTAAAGTCAGTTGATAATGCAATACAAAGAATACGTAAAAAAGCAATTAAGAATATGCTTTGAAATAATTTTAAGATTGGAATGAAAAATAGAAACAGATATGATTTTTCTGTTTCTATTTTTGAATATGGGGCTCACAACGGGAATTGAACCCGTGACCTCCACCTTACCAAGGTGGCGCTCTACCTACTGAGCTATGAGAGCGTGCTATTTTTAAAAATATCCTAGTAGAAATTGCAACTGAAAGAATTATACAATAATAAGCACAAAAAGTAAACAATTTCTATTGACTTTTTTTAAAAAAGGTATTAAACTATTTACATAAGGTAAAGATAGTGAGAGAAGAGTAAAATAGAACTTACTTTTTTAGAGAAAATTGGTCAAAGGCTGAAAGCCAATTAAAGAAAAGCTATTTGAAAACTAACTCTTGTAATTTCTAGTGAATAAGCTAGACGTTTTAGATACGTTATAATCTATGAATTAAGTAAAATAAAGGATGGAACCGTGTAATAAGCACTCCTATGGATATTATAATATTCATGGGAGTTTTTGTTTTAGATTTAGTGTATAAATAGGAGGTATACTATGATTAAAGTTAAATTAATGGATGGTTCTATATTAGAGGTAGAACAAGGTAGCACAATTTTAGAAGTTGCCAAAAAAATTAGTGAAGGGTTAGCAAGAAATGCTACATGTGGTAGTATAAATGGAAAAGTAGAAGATTTAAGATATAGTATAAATGAAGATTGTGATTTAGTTATACATACTTTTAAAGAGGATGATTTGGAAGGAAAGCAAGCGTATTGGCATACAACTTCTCATATTATGGCACAAGCTGTTAGCAGATTATTTCCTAATGTCAAATTTGCAATAGGACCTTCTATAGAAAATGGCTTTTATTATGACTTTGACGTTGAAAAGCCTTTTACAGATGAAGATAAATCAAAGATAGAAGATGAAATGAAAAAAATCATAAAAGAAAATATAAAAATAGAGAGATTTTCTTTACCTAAAAAAGAAGCTTTAGAATTAATGAAAGATCAACCATATAAACAAGAATTAATTAATGAATTGCCAGAAGGAGAAGAAATTAGTTTTTATAAACAAGGCGATTTTACAGATTTATGTGCAGGTCCACACTTAGAGAGTACAGGAAAAGTTAAAATAGTAAAAATATTATCATCTTCAGGAGCATATTGGAGAGGAGATGAGCATAATAAAATGTTACAAAGAATTTATGCGATTTCTTTTCCAAAAGCTAGCATGCTAGAAGAATACCTGAATTATTTAGAGGAAATGAGACAAAGAGATCATAGAAAAATAGGTAAAGAACAAGAATTGTTTATGACTCATAAATTAGTTGGAGCTGGACTTCCAATGTACTTACCAAATGGAGCAACAATAAGAAGAATTTTAGAAAGATATATTCAAGACAAAGAACTTGCTATGGGATATCAACATGTATATACACCATCTCTTGCAAATGTGGATTTATACAAAACAAGTGGACATTGGGACCATTATAAAGAAGATATGTTCCCTGTTATGAAAATGGACAATGAAGAAATGGTTCTAAGACCAATGAATTGCCCACATCATATGTTAGTATATAAAAATAAAATGCATTCATATAGAGATTTACCAATTCGTATTGGAGAATTAGCACATGATTTCCGTTATGAATCAAGTGGAAGCGTAGTAGGTCTTGAAAGAGTTCGTGAAATGTGCCAAAACGATGCGCATCTTTTTGTAAGACCTGACCAAATTAAAGAAGAAGTAGGAAAAGTAGTCCAATTAATATTGTCAGTTTATGAAGATTTCGGATTTAAAGACTATGAATTTAGACTTTCTTTAAGAGATAAAAATGATAAACACAAATATTTCGATGACGACGAAATGTGGGAAAAAGCGGAAAGTCAATTAAGAGAAATATTAAAAGAATTAAACATAAACTTTTATGAAGCAGAAGGAGAAGCAGCATTTTATGGACCTAAGTTAGATGTTCAATTAAAATCTTCAATAGGACATGATGTTACAGTATCTACATGTCAATTAGATTTCTTATTGCCAGAAAGATTTAAACTAGAATATGTAGGAGAAGATGGAAAAGAACACAGACCAGTAGTTATACATAGAGCTATTTTAGGAACCTCTGATAGATTTATGTGTTTCCTAATCGAAGAAACAAAAGGAGCTTTCCCATTATGGCTTGCTCCAACACAAGTTAAAATTTTACCTATTACAGATAATCAACATGAATATGCACATAAACTAGAAGAAGAATTTATGAAAAAAGGAATTAGAGTAGAAGTAGATGATAGAAACGAAAAAACAGGTTATAAAATTCGTGAAGCACAACTTTCAAAAGTTCCATATATGTTAATAGTTGGAGCAAAAGAAGTAGAAGAAGGAACAGTTTCAATTCGTTCAAGAGAAGATGGAGATATTGGAACAATGAAAGTAGATGAATTTGAAGAAAAAGTATTAGATGAAATCGAAAGGAGAAAAAGATAGATGAAACTTGGAATTGTTGGACTTCCTAATGTAGGTAAAAGTACATTATTTAATAGTATAACAAAAGCAGGTGCAGAATGTGCAAACTATCCATTCTGCACAATTGAGCCAAATGTTGGAGTTGTACCAGTACCAGATGAAAGATTAGATACATTAACAAAAATGTATAATCCACAAAAAACAACACATGCAGTTATCGAGTTTGTGGATATTGCAGGTTTAGTAAAAGGCGCAAGCAAAGGGGAAGGACTTGGTAATAAATTCTTATCACATATACGTGAGACAGACGCTATAGTTGAAGTTGTAAGATGTTTCGAAGATGGTAATGTTGTTCATGTTGATGGTAATGTAGATCCAATTCGTGATATAGAAACAATTAATTTAGAGTTAATATTTGCTGACTTAGAAATGGTAAATAAAAGAATTGATAAAGCAAAGAAAAATTTAAAAGCTAACAAAAAATATCAAATGGAAGTAGACCTATTTGAAAGAATAAAGGAAACACTAGAGCAAGGTTTACCGGTTAGAACATTAGAATTTAACGAAGAAGAAGCTCCATTAGTAAAAGAAACATTTTTATTAACAACGAAACCAATATTGTATGTTGCAAACATTTCTGAAAATCAAATTGAAAATGCAGAAAATGACCCATTGGTTTTAAAAGTTAAGGAATATGCTAAAAAGGAAAATGCTGAAGTCATTCCTTTATGTGTAAAAATAGAAGAAGAACTATCAGGATTAGAAGATGATGATAAAAAGGAAATGCTAGAGGCGTTAGGACTAGCAGAATCTGGATTAGATAAAGTTATCAAAAGAAGTTACGATTTACTTGGCCTTATGTCATTTTTGACAGCTGGTGAACCAGAAGTTAGGGCTTGGACAATTAAGAAAGGAACTAAAGCACCTCAAGCTGCTGGAAAAATTCACTCTGATATAGAAAGAGGATTTATAAAAGCTGAAGTAATCTCTTTTAATGATTTAATAAATGCCGGCAATATGGTACAAGCAAAAGAAAAAGGACTAGTACGTCAAGAAGGAAAAGAATATGTAATGCAAGATGGAGACATTGTATTATTTAAATTTAATGTTTAAGAATTCTTGTAACAATCTTGTAATACAACTGTAAAGAAAAATTAGGGAAAACATATTGACTAATAAAATAATTAAGTATAAAATATAACTAACGAACGCAAGAAAAAATTTATATTATTAATTATTATATTCAACTTGAAATATATTATCAAAAGTAGTATAATTAAAGTCGTTTGTAATAATAATAATATTAAAAAATTAAAAAGTAGAGGAGATATCAATATGAAAAAATCAAATTTAATCAAAGCACTTTTAGTTTTAATTTTAGCTACTGTAGTAGTAGGAATGGCAACAATGGTAAACGCTGCAGACAACACTAATGGTTTTAGTGACATATCAGGTACATTAACAGGAAATTCATCTAATAATGCGGGAAACAACGCAGGTTTAGGAAATACTAACAATACTAATACTAATAGCTTAAATACTAACAAATCAAACACAAATTCAAATACTAATACTAACAATACAAACAAAACTAATAACACAAGCCTTTACAACAATACAAATTTACCAAAAACAGGAATTGCTAGTTCATTACCAGTTGCAGCATTAGTTGTTGTATTCGGAATTTCAGCAGTATTTGCTTACAAAAAAATTAGTGATTATAGAAATATTTAATTTTAAAAATATACAAAGACCTTTGGAAACAACAAAGGTCTTATTGTATTTTATATTAGGAAAGTCATGCTGACTTTCTAATATATAAAACCTTATTGTACACAATTTTACTAACGTAAAATTGGCACACGAACAAATTAACGGAAAGTCTAAGAAAAAATTAAAATTATGCTAATTTAATGGCTTTCCGATTTGTTCCTAAAGCTTTTACTATAACTCTATTTCCATTAAAATTATTGCATGTAACTAATGTTAATTCAAAATTATTTTTGTTGTAATTTTCAACAGGAGACAAATCATTTGCTTTTACTTCATAAATTTTGTAAATTTTGTAGACATGAGCATAGTTTGTATTATCATAAATATAGATAATATCATTTATATTTAAATGCTTCAAATTGCTAAAAAATTTCTCATTATCATAATTATGACCTGCAATACATATATTTCCACTTACTCCAAGAGGTGGACCATAAAATTTGCAAGGAGCAATTTTTAAATTGTCGTCAGATAATTCGGTAAAAATCGGATATGTTATGTGAATTTTTGGAATTTCAATTGTACCAAAAAATTTTGAATTAATGTTTTTTTCTTGAGAGTTGTTGTATAGTTTATAAATGTTATAATTTTTTATTAATTCTTTAGAATTTTTTTCGTTTTCACGAATTCTATAAAAAGAAAAAACAATACTAATTAGCAAGATTACAATTACTAAAACAGAAAACAACAATTGAATTTTAAATATTTTTTTATTAGAAGATTTTTGAGGTCCATTTTTTATATATAATATTTGATTTATCATAATAATAGTTTGTGTAAAAAAGTAAAAAATATAAATAAAATACTTGCCAAAATATTGCTCTTTTGTTATCATAAATGTATTAAATAAAGGGGAGAAATATGGAAAAAACGAAAGAACCAATAAGAAGACACAAAAAGAAAAATGTACGTATCTTTCCAATATATAAAACTGTTTCTTGGGATTTATTATTTTATTTCCCTATAATATTTTTGTTTTTAACTCAAGTAAAAGGTTTGACTGCATCAGAAGTACTACTAGCAGATGCGTTTTATACACTTTCTAATACTTTTTGGCAGTTACCGGTTACAAGCGTTGTAGATAGAATTGGAAAGAAAAATTGTTTAATTATAGGAAATATATTATATGCTGCAAGCATATTAGCAATGATTTTTATGCAAAGTTTTTATGAATTATTGTTAATACAATTTATCTATGCTTTAGGCTTTTCAATTAAAGGAATATGTGAATCTAACATATTATATGACTCCTTGCCAGCTAGTAAAAAAAGAGGAAAAGTTTTTGCTACTATAGATGGGAAGTCAGCATCATATTTTTATATTTTTGATGGAATATCATCTATAATAGCAGGGATGACATTTGCCATAAATGGATATATTCCAATGGTTTTATGTTTTATATGTTGTGTTATTTCTACAGTAATATCTTTTAAATTCAGACACACTGCTATAAAAGAAGAAAAAGTAAAGCCGATAAGTGTAAAAAAATATTTCAAACAGTTAAAAGACACTAGCAAATTTTTCGCAAAGTCAGATAGAATACGATTATTAATTGTATTAAATGCTATATTTATGGGGCTGATTTATGGTATTGTAAATTTACGTAGTAGTATGCTAAGCGAAATGCAAGTTCCTGAAGTTTATTTTGGAATTATTTTTGCACTATTACAATTTTCAGCAGCAATCACCGCACGAAATAGCGAACGTTTTCACAAAGCATTTAGAAATAAAGTACTAGGATTTCTAACCATTCCTGTTACAATTTCATGTATCTTAATTGGATTTGTAGGAAGTGATAAATTATCAAAGTCATCAGTATTGTTAATATTTTTATTATACTTAGTACAGTATGCATTTAAAGGACCATATAATGCACTTATGACAAGATACTTAAATAATTTTACAAATAAAACTATAAGGCCTAAGATTACAGCTTTTAATAAATTAACTCAAAATTTATTTACAGCAGGAGTTTCACTTGTTTGCTCAATTTTGTTAAGTGTAACTAATACGGCCAATACTTTTATAATAGTAGGTTGTATTATGACTGTAATTGCTGTACTTATATTGGACAAGATGAAGACAAGAGTAGGTTTGAGACCAAGTCAATATAGTAAAGAAGATTTAAAATATTATAAGCAAAAATGATTTTATCGTCTGAGAAAAAAGCATTTTTGTGCTATAAAAAAGCTAGTAAGATATTATTTTACTAGCTTTTAACATATATAAATATTAATTAATAAGAAATCTTTTTCAAGTAATTTTTTCCTACGACCCCAAAATCATTTATAGTAGGAGCTACTTCAAATTTTATTTCAAAACATTTGTAATCTTGTAATTCGTTTTCTGCTAAACAATCTAAATATATATCAAGTTCGTCTAAATTTCTACAGGCAGCAATCACGATAGGGTTTAAATGATAGTTAAACATTAATTCAAGTCCTAAATCTAATGCTTTAAAAATGGAACCATTATCTTTATGCAAAATGAGGTTTAAAGCTTCACGAAATCTAGCTATTGGCGCATATTTAAAGGAATCTAAAGGAACAATATATAAATCTTTTATAACTTCTTGAATTGATGTATATGTATTTGTATTATTAATATAAATATTTTCTACAGTATTATAAAAATACGGAAGATATGCTACTTGATCTTGTTCAGAAACGATTAAAATATTATGATCCATAGAAACCTCCTTAAAAAATTCTAAGTTAATTATATCTATAAACTTTATATAAGTAAATATAAAATATATTACATTTCTATTACATGTTTTAGGACATATTGAAAAGGATTTTTCTATATGTTATATTGTAATTGTACAAAAGCAAAGGAGAAGGATAAGTGTACAAGATAAAAGACTTTAACAAATCAGGAGAAAATATACATAAGGTATTAAGAATTTGCAGTATATTATGTGCGATAGTAATTATACCAATTATTATATATAATATGACTTTAATGATAAAAGTAATGATTAATTCAAATGAAACACCGAGTTTTTTTGGAATTAAAACTTTTGTTATTGTTTCTGAAAGTATGGAACCTAATATCATGCCAGGAGATGCGATTTTTGTTAAATCCGTTAATGTTGATGAACTAAACATTGGGGATGTTATTTCATTTAAAGATGATGGTTTTACCAATACTCATAGAATTGTAAATATAGTAAGTGAAGGAAATGAAATAAAATATAGAACCAAAGGAGATAATAATAGTAAAAATGATAGAAAGTTAGTTTCTTCAGATGATGTAGAAGGAAAATATATCTTTAGAATTAAGGGTTTTGGTAGTTTTATGGAAGCCATAAAAAATAAAACTACATTAGTAGTTTTACTTATTTTATTAATATTTATTTTAATATATCAAACAAGATTAAATAAAAGAAAGCTAGAAAGAAAAGAGAAAAGATATGAATATAATAAGAAAATGTTAATGGCAAAAAGCAAAACTGGACATACTATATTAAATAACCAAAAAGATATAGATAATTTATTGTAAATTATGATACGGCCTTTCTAAGGGAAATATAGCTTATTACAAAGTTAAAAATTTCACTTACATATATAGCAAAAATGTATCCAATAATGCCAACTTCAGGAAGAAGGAAATATAAAATTAGAATGGAAATAATTAAATCTATAATATTACAAAACATGACATTAAATTGCTGATTTAAGCCCTTTAACATATTATCTATGATATTATCTAAATACATAAATAAAATTAAAGGAGAAAGTATTCTTATGTATTTTGCACACTCTATGTTTTGAAATATAGCAAGACTAATCTCATTTGCAAATATAATTAAAATAAAAGAAATTGCAATTGAAAAAATCCCAGCAATAATAAATATTTTATGAGAAATATTTACAATCCTTTTTTTATATCCTTTAGTAAGTAAACTAGTAAACTCTGGTACAATCAAATTGCTAAATGAGCTAATAAATACAAGTGGAAACATTATCACAGGTAGTGCCATACCTGTGATTTTTCCGTATTCAGAAAGTGCGATTGTATATGGTAAACCAAAGGCTAAAAGTCTGTTAGGCACAATAAATTGCTGTAAAGTAGATAATCCAGAACGAATATAGGAAGTTATCGAAACCGGAAAAGTAATTGTAAATATTTTGCGTACAAAATTTAGAGATGGCAATTGCCTTTTTTGGTATTTTTGAATATCTATTTTATACATAATAAATGTGATGCAAAATGAAAAGACTTCTGAAATTACATCTGCGATAATTAAATAAATGCAAATTACTTCAACATTAGAAATAGGATAATATTTCAATAATATAATACTAATAATAATTTTAATTGCTAGTTCTAATACTTGAGCAATAGCACTTTTATATGCTTTTCGTACTGCTGAAAAATAACCATTCAAAATAGATGAAATCGCAATAAAAGGCAATCCTATTGCAATTAGGTAAAATGGAATAGGGGATACTTGACCATTTAACCAATTGCTAGATATGATATTAGAAAACAGAATTAACAATATACTTCCAGTAATTCCTAATAAAATTCCATATGAATTGCAATTTTTAACTACTTTTATGCCATCAGGATATTTATGCTGAGCAAATTGTTCTGAAACTAAATATGTACAAGCAAGGCTTAATCCAGAAGTTGCAAATGTAATAAAAAAGGAATATACAGACATTACAAGCCCAAAAATGCCCACAGCTTCTGAACCTATTTTGTTTGATACATATATATTAAAGCTCATTCCAATAGTTCGCATAAACAGAGATGTTATTGTTAAAATAAAACCATTTATTAAAAATTTTTTCAAAAATATCACCATTAAAATATATGAAGATATACTGGAAAAAATGAAAGAATAATATTAAAAATCACTCCCAAACTTTACATAACGTCATATTATATATAAAGACATTTAGAAGGGAGGAAGAGTCAAACGTGGAATTAAATAAAATAAAAATAGGATTTGTATTAACAGGTTCTTTTTGTACTTTTAGCAAAACAATTCCTAAAATGAAAGAATTAGTAAAACAGGGGGCCAAGGTAATTCCTATAATGTCATATAATGCATATAATTTAGATACTAAATTTGGAAAAGTACAAGAATTTATAGAAGAAATAGAAGAGATAACAGGAAAAGAAATTATTCATACAATTCAAGGCGCAGAGCCAATTGGACCAAAGAAGATGACTGATATTATGGTTATTGCTCCATGTTCAGGAAATACTATGGCGAAGCTAGCATATGACATAATAGATACTCCTGCAGTAATGGCTGCTAAGTCTCATTTAAGAAACAATAGGCCATTAGTAATTGCAGCATCTACTAATAATGGCTTAAGCGGAAATGCAGAAAATATAGGAAGACTATTAAATAGAAAAAATTATTATTTTGTACCATTTAAACAAGATAATCCAATTAGCAAACCACGTTCAATAGTCTTTGAATTCGAATACTTAATAAGAACAATAAAAGCGGCTTTAGATGGGGAACAAATAAGTCCAATATTATTATAATATTTAAAATGAAAAAGCAATTAGATATTAATTGATATTTAATTGCTTTTATGATATTATCATAAAAATGAGGAGGAAATTATGGAAGAAAAGTGTAATTGGAATTTAAGTGATATTTTTGAAAATAAGGAAGAATTTGAAACAACAAAACAAGAATTTGAAAGTGATTTAAAAGAAATAGAAAAATATAAAAATCATTTATGTGATAGCTCGGATAATCTTTATAGTTGTTATAGAATGTATGAAAAGGCATTAGAAAAGCTGGAAAAACTATATGCCTTTGGAATGCTTACATACCATTTGGATATGTCAAATCAAGAAAGTATTAAATTATTTAAAGAAGTTGAAAAATTAGAGGCTGACTTTGGAACAGCAACATCTTTTATAACGCCAGAGATAACATATACAGATACAACAGTAATAGAAAAATATTTAAATGAAAATACAAAATTAAAAAGATATACACGAATTATAAATGAAATTTTAGAAGATAAGGAACACATTTTAAGCAAAGAAGAAGAAAATTTATTGGCAAATTATGCAGAAGTATTTAATGCTCCAGAAAATACATTCGATATTTTAACAAATGCAGAATTTAAGTTTGGCATATTAAAAGATGAGGACGGAAAAGAGATAGAAATGACGGAAAGTAATTACTCATTATATATCAGAAGCTTAAATGAAGGTGTAAGAAAACAAGCATTTACATTGTTGTATTCAAAATATAAGGAGTTTGTAAATACAATAGCGGAATTATATTTAACAAACGTAAAAAGTAGTAGCATTAATGCTAAAATTAGAAAATATAAATCAAGTTTAGAACAAGCGGTAAAGAACGATGATGCAAGCATACAAGTATACGAAGCTTTGATAAAAACAGTAGACGAAAACATACAATTAAATCATGAGTTTATAGAGCTAAAAAAGAAATTATTACAAAAGCAAGATTTACATATGTATGATTTATATGTAAATCCATTTGAAGAAAATAAAGATTACATTACATATGAGAATGCTATAAAAGAAGTGAAGGAAGCTTTAAGTGTAATAGGAACAAAATATATTGATAAATTAGATGAAGCATTTAATAATAAATGGCTAGATGTATATACTAAAGAAAATAAAAAGGGTGGAGCATATAGTATGGGAGTATATGGTGTTCATCCATATGTGCTTTTAAATTTTGTCAATAGCAAAAGAGATGTTAGCACAATAGCGCATGAATTAGGGCATAGTATGCATTCCTATTATTCAAATGAAAATCAAAATGTAATAGATGCAAATTACACAATAATAGTAGCAGAAGTTGCCTCAACAGTTAATGAAATTTTACTAAGTGATTATCAAGTGAAACATGAAAAAGACAACAGAAAAAAAGCAGAATTATTATATGAATTACTTGAAATGATTAGAGCTACATTATTCAGACAAGCAATGTTTGCTGAATTCGAGAAAATAGTTCATGAAAAAGTTGAAGAAAATGCAGCTTTATCTTCAGAAGATTTAAATAATATTTATTATAAGCTTAATCAAAAATATTTTGGAAAAAACATGATAATAGATGAAGATATAAAATACGAATGGGCAAGAATTCCACATTTCTATTCTGATTTTTATGTATATAAATATTCTACAGGAATTTGTGCGGCAATTAGCATAGCAAGTAACATCTTAAGTCAAGGAAATGAATTTGTAGAAAAATATATCAACATGTTAAAACAAGGATGTACTAGAAAGTCAATAGAACTATTAAAAATGGTAGATGTAGATTTAGAAAACACTAAAGTATACCAAGAAGCTATGGATTTTTATAAAAGCAAGATGGAAGAATTAGAAAAATTAATATAATAATACAAAGTACATATAAAAGGAGAATATGAATGATGGAAAAGACAAAAAAATCGGACTTTAAAATATTAGGAATAAATATATGGAAATTATTTGTGTATTTTATCTTTTATAGTTTTTTGGGTTATATAATAGAAACTCTTTTTGCATTGGTAACAATGGGGGTATGGGAATGTAGGCAAAGCTTTCTATATGGTCCCTTTTTGGGAATATATGGAGTTGGGGCAGTAGTAATAATTCTATTTGCACAGTATTTTACAAAGAATAATTTTACTTTATTTTTAGGAGGATATTTAATTGGTTCGATAACAGAATATATCGTAAGCTTTGGAACTGAGACATTAATAGGAACTAGATGGTGGGATTATTCCGGAAAACTATTAAATATAAATGGCAGGATATGTTTACTATATTCTGCTTTTTGGGGAATTTTAACAGTATTTATGATTCGAAAAGTTAATCCTAATTTTGATAAGCTTTGCATAAAAATAAGAGAAAAGATATCAGTCAAAGTATTGAAAATAGTTATTTCTATTATGATGATATTCTTAGCAGTAGATTGTATAGCAACTGTATATGCTCAAGATCAATTTATTGCAAGAATGGTAATGGAATACAATATTCCAATGCAAGAACAACATAAGTTTGAGAGAATGTATAATAATACTAAGAAAAATCAATTTTTAAACAACTTTATTAATACATTTTGGGATAATCGAAAAATGATTATTACATTTCCTAATATGAAAATCAAAGATTACAATGGAAATATAATATATTTAAAAGATTTATTACCTGATATACAACCATATTATTGGAAAAAGTGAGAAAAAGTTGAACTATGAAGCGAACCCGCCTTATTAGACAAAAAAGTTTAATAAGGTAGGTTCGTTTCATAGTTCCATTTTTTTTACAAGTCAGCTAATGGATTTCTTTCTAAGGCATCTCTAGCTTGTTCATTACTAACATGTGTATAAATTTCAGTAGTAGAAATACTTTCATGTCCTAATATTTCTTGCAAAGCTCTAATATCTACCTGTCCGTATTGATACATTAATGTAGCCGCAGTATGACGCAACTTATGAACAGAATATTTATTAGAATCAAGACCAGCTCTCAATAATTCTTGGTTTATTATATGTTGTACAGTTCTGTTACTAATTCTAGTTTTTCTATTACTTATAAATAATGCTTTTTCAGAATGTTTATTATCATGTTGCAATCCTTGGGTAGGACGAACTTCTAAATATTCCGAAATGGCCTTAAGACATGCTTTATTTAAATATATAGTTCTTTCTTTATTTCCTTTTCCAACTACAGTTAATTTACAATCTTTTAAATCTACATCTGTGAGATTAATTCCAATTAATTCAGAAAGACGGATTCCACAATTTAAAAATAATGTAGTAATAGCAAAGTCCCTTTCATGATTAGGGTTGTCCTCATTACTAGATACCTCTAACAACTTTTTGCTATCATCCAACGAAAGATATTTAGGCAGACGTTTTTCCTTTTTAGGAGTTTTTAAAGTTAATGCCGGATTGTGTTCTAACCTGAATTCATCGCTTGCTTCTTGAGACAGATATTTAAAAAATATTCTAATAGTAGAAACTTTTCTTGCTCTTGTTGCAGGCTTGCTTTGATACGTATTGGTTAGATATCCTAAAAAAGCATGTATATCATCAATTTTTATTTTAGCAATAGTATTTATTGTTAAATCATCAATTTTTATATTTTTAAAATCAGTTTCGTTAGTCATGTTAAAATGTAATTTTATGAACTTTAAAAACATTGCAAGGTCGTAATTATATTCTTTTATACTATTGGGAGATTTATTTAATATTATTGTTGAATAATCTAAAAAAGCATTCAAAAAATTAGGATTTTCATTTCTATTTATCATTTGTTTCACGCTCCTTAATCTGGACTTATTATATCTCAAAGATAGGCTTTATACAATAGGAAAAAGTAAAAAGTTTTGTGCAATATAACACGCTTTAACTTTTTACTTTTTTGTGATATACTAGGGAAATAAATAAGAAAGAAGTGATCTTATGAATAAAAAGAAAAATAAACACTCTGACGCAGATGAATTACCAAAAGCGGTCAAAGCTATGAAAGATAAAAAACAAAATGCACCTAGCGCAACTAAAACTAAAAGAAAAAAGAAAAGAGATACAAATAAACGCAATAAAATTATTTTAAGCGTTATAATTATTGTAGTGTTATCTATAGGTGTTATGCTTGGAGTATCTGCTCATACATGGAAAATGTTGGCTACAGATATGGTAAAAAATGAAGCCTCAATAGTTGTCGATACCGAGGGTGAGACTATTGCTAAGTTAGGAGATGAAAAAAAGAGAAACAATTTATCTAATACGGAAATACCTAAGAATTTGAAAAATGCTTATGTAGCAATTGAAGATGAAAGATTTTATAAACACAGTGGTGTAGATGTTAAAAGGACAGCTTCTGCAATTTTTTCATATGTTATACATTTTGGCTCATCATCATTTGGTGGAAGCACTATAACTCAACAATTAGTAAAAAATATAACTGGAGATACTGATGATAGTATAATAAGAAAAGTGAATGAATGGTGGAAAGCATGGGTATTAGAAACCGCTTTAGATAAAGACGAAATTCTTACGAGTTATCTAAATATTATATATATTGGGCCAAGTATTTATGGAGTAGAAAATGGTTCAAAATATTATTTTAATAAGTCTGCATTAGACCTAAATTTAGAAGAATGCGCATTTTTAGCAGGTTTAAATCATTCTCCAAATTCATATAATCCGTTTGGAGATAAGGATAATTCAGAAAAAATACAAAAAAGAACTAAAGTTGTTTTAGGCAAAATGAAGGAATTAGAATATATAACAGCAGATGACTATAATAAAGCTGTACAAAATGTTGAAAACGGACTGAAATTTCATAAAGGAGAAATTTCAGCTAACAGTAAAGGAATTTATTCATACCATACAGATGCATTAATTACAGAACTTACAAATGATATAGAAAAAAAATACAATATTTCTGAAACATTTGCAACTAATTATATCAATATGGCAGGCCTTACTATTCATAGTACACAAAATAGTAAAATACAAAAAGAAGCTGAAAAAGAAGCTAGCAAAAAAAAGTATATGTTAAAATCAAAAAATGGAAAAGATACATCTCAAGCAGCAATGGTTATAATAGACAATAAAACAGGGCAAGTTTTAGGGTGTATAGGTGGACTTGGTGAGAAAACAGAAGCACGACCATTTAATAGAGCAACACAAAGTGTTAGGCAAACTGGCTCAGCAACAAAGCCTTTAGCTGTACTCATTCCAGGTATAGACAAAAAACTTTTTACAGGGGCAACAATTTATGATGATACAGAAAAAAATTTTGAGCATGATTATCATCCGGTTGACTATAGTAAGAGTTTAGGAAAAATAACTGTAAGAAGAGCTGTGGAATCTTCTCAAAATATACCTTTTGTAGAAATGATGGAAGAAATAACACCTAAAACGGCTATAAAATATATGAATAAAATGGGAATTACAACATTAACTAAAAAAGACGACGGACTGCCATTAGCTTTGGGTGGACTCGAAAAAGGAATAAGTCCCTTACAAATGGCATCAGCTTATGCGACTATTGCAAATGATGGGCAATATATAGAGCCAACATTTTATACCGCGATAAATAGAAGTAGTGGAACGACAGTGCTAGAATCAAAACAGAAGAAGAAAAAGGTATTTTCAAAGGAAGTTGCATATATTGTAAAAGAAATATTAACACAGCCTGTAGAAGGGGCTAATGGAACTGCAACTTATTGTAAAATAAATGGGGTAGATGTGGCTGCCAAAACTGGAACAACAGACGAAAACTATGACAGATGGCTATGTGGGTTTACACCATATTATACTGCCGCAACATGGTTTGGATATGATCAAAATGAAGCAGTAAACTTTAATCAAAGAAACCCAGCGGGTTTGATTTGGGCAAATGTAATGTCTAGAATACACTCTGGTCTAAAAACTGCCAGATTTGAAAAACCAGGTGGAGTAGTAGGTTTTAAAATTTGTACAGAAACGGGAATGAAAGCAACCACGGGATGTCCTTCGACTTATATGGAGTACTTTTTATGGTTTACTGCACCTGAAAAATGTACAAAACATATAGGAAATGAATTGCAAGAGGCTCCTACAAATACAAACCCAAATCAAAATGTAACAGAAGTGGTAAAAGGTATTACTAATGAAATAGATGAAAAAGAACCTCCAAGAATAACAGCTCCAACAACGCCACCTACTGAAAATACAAATAAGAACAATACTACTACCCATAATAATTCAAAACCGCCAGTGCAAAATACAAATTCTAATAATACGACAAATAAAAATAATACAAACACTCAAACAAATACTAATAGTGCAAACTCAAAAAACGAAACCACAAATACACAACAAAATACGACGAATAAGACTAATACGTCTAATGCAACAAACTCATCTAATACAGCGTCAAAACCCAATATAGAAGAATAGGAGAGATAAAAATGAATGATAATAATAAAAAATGTTATGAAATATTAGAAAAATTAAATTTACAACCAAGAATTGTTACTCATGAACCAATATTAAACTACGAAACAGCTGAAAAAGTTGATAAAGAATTAGGATTAACAGGAACTGAAACAAAGACATTATTTTTAAAAGGAAAATCAGGTAAGTATTATTTATATGTAACTTTATCAGACAGAAGAATGGATTCAAAACTTTTAAAGGATATCTTGGGTGAAAAGAGCAAACTAGTTTCAGGTGAAGATATGATAGAACTTACTGGAATGCAACCTGGATGTATGACACCATTTGGATTACCAGAAGATCTAATAAGTGGCATTGTAATTGACAATGATATTTACAAAGAAGAAAAATTAATTTGTGCTTTTGGTTCAGAAACCATGTCTATGGAAATAGTTTCTGAAGATCTAAAAAGTATCTTTCAATATTGTTATGAAGGTAAAATTCATGATTGCTAAAACTTAAAGATTTAGGAGTGGAAATGAAAATAAGAGAAATAGAAAAAAAGGATAATAAACAAATAGAACATGTAATAAGAGCTTGTTTAATTGAATTTGGTGCAAATCATGATGGCACTGCATGGACAGACCCTAACTTAGACAAATTTTCGGAAATTTATAATACAAAAGGTAATAAATATTGGGTCGCAGTTGATGAAAACCTTTAAGTTATAAGAAGTAAAAAGTAGAAAGCAATAGGGAATAGGGGAATAGTCACTTTTAAAATTCCTTATTGGAAACTACATAAATAATAATAATATAAATTATATTGCTTTAGAATAAATAAAAATAAAATATTAAAAGAAGAAATAAAATTATAAAAAAGCAAAAATAAAAATTTTTATAATTAATTTTAAATAATTAAAATTTGAAAGATTTTGTGTAATTTAATTTTTTTGACGAGCATTTGTATGAAATGTTTACAAATTAATTTTATATTATAAACTTATAAAAATATTGTATAATAATTATATATATGTTTTAAATTTAATACATAAAATATAAAAACTAGTATTTATATTTTAAATGAGTATAAATAATTGTTACAATCGTTTATAGTAATACAATAGGCTCTATATTTAGAATCATCATA
>CAUWEX010000018.1:0-31218 GCA_963557965.1 uncultured Clostridia bacterium | reverse complement strand
ATAGGCTTATAGATAAATCCATTAACTAAAAACCTAAATACATTATACAAGGAGGAAGATGTGGAAAAGAAAAGAAATATTATAACAATATTAATAGTTATAACGATTTTAATAATATTGTTGGTAACAGTATTACTCTTAGTTAATAGGAATAGCAATGAGAAGGAAGAACAAGAATCTAACAATATTCAAAATGTAATTAAAGATGAAATCATAACGAGTGAAAAAGATATAACTCAAGGAGAAATAATTAAAGTTAAAGCATGTTTGTCTAATTACTTAAGTGTTATAAATAAAAGAAATCCCGTTTATTATACAATAAATTCAAAAGGAGAAGAAATATTAGCTGTTGACAGAGAAAGCATTACAGAAAATATAATTGCTTTATTAGATACAACATATATAAAGAAAAATACAGTTACAAGTAAAAATGTTTTTAATTATGTTGATGATATAAATACAAATGTTATAGTCGACATTTTGCAAATAAGAAGATATATGAATTCTAATTCATATCAATATGCAGTTTATTGTATTATTCAAGACAATGATAATAACTTAATAAAAAAAGCTTATTATAATGTTTATATAGATATGAATACTAATGCATTTGGAGTAGAACCAATATTAAGTCATATAGAAAATATTGACAGTATAAAAAGTAATGACGTAATAGTTACTAAAAATGACTATAATGAAGTACCTGCAAATAATTCAACTGAAAATGAAAGCTTAAAAGAGAAGTTTAATATGTTTAAAAGGTTAATGCTTTCTGATACAGGTATTGCGTATGATTATTTAGATGAAAAATATAGAACCGCAAAGTTTGGAACACAGGAAAACTTTGAGAAATATGTTGAAACAAAAAGAGCAGAATTAAAAGAAGCTAATTTAACTAAATATAAAATAAATACATATAATGAATACTTACAATATATTTTCTTAGATCAGAATAATAATTATTATATTTTTAATGAAACGGAACCTCTAAATTATAAAGTAATATTGGATACATATACAATAGATCTACCAGAATTTACGGATAAATATGTAGAGTTAGGAGAAGTAGATAAGGTTAAGGCTAATATACAAAGAATTTTCGATTCAATCAATGATAACGACTATAGATATTTATATAACAAATTAGATGAAACATTTAAACAAAATAATTTTCCGAATGTTGAAGATTTAGAGAAGTATATGAAGAATAATTTCTTTACTAATAATAGTTTGCAATCAAGTACATACGATAAAAAAGATGGTATATATATATGTAATGTCCAAGTGAAAAATGGAGATAATCAAGAAGAAGGAACAGAGAAAGAATTTATAATGCAATTGAAAGAAGGAACAGATTTTGTTGTATCTTTTAATGTTGAATAGAAGGAGCTTCAAGCTATAAATAGCTTGAAGCTCTTTTCATAGTTATCATTTAAATATGTTCATAAAAACATTTACTATTCCTTGCAACAATTCATTTTCCTCATACATATCCACAAAAAACTGTTTAACAAAAGGTAACTGGCAAATAGCAAAAACAATTAAAACAGTTAAAACCAAAGCAATAATGTTTTTAAAAATATCCTTAGGAGTCTTTTTATACTTAATTTTATATCCACGATTTTTTAAATCTTGAATATAAGCATCATGATATGCTCTTTCTCTAGCCGCTTGTAATTGAGACTGATATTCTAATTCCTGTTGATAAGCCAAATTTTTAGCAGTAGTGTCCAAATTTGAAGAAGTAGAATAATCAGCTTGTGAGTTATTAGAATTAGCATTTTGTTTAAAATTATTCAATTCATGTTGTAGTTGTTGGTTTTGCATATAAATCTTATCAAAATCTTCCTTAGAAATTTGAGTGTTTGATAAAGTGCTATCAAACTGAGCTCTAGTTTGAGGATTAGATAATATCTCATAAGCTTCATTAATTTCTTTTAACTTTTCACTAGCCACAGCTTTTTGAGCTTCTTCTTGTAAATCAGGATGATATTTTTTAGCCAAAGCTTTATATGCTTTTTCAATTACTTCTAAAGAAGCCTCAGAATCAACTTGTAATATTTTATAATAATTTTTTCCCATTAGGAAACCTCTTTCTATTAAATATCTAAAAACAATATAACATAAAATAGCAATATGTTCAAGTAAAATAAAAAGGATGTTTAATACATCCTTTTCTAGTATTTTAAGACATTGTAACTGTATCATTATTTTTAGTATTTTCTAAATCAATACATCTTTTTTCATTTTGTTTTGTTTTTAAATTATCTTTAGCAACTGTCATTAAAAGTTTTATTCTATTAGTTTGGTTAGTCTCACTAGCACCAGGATCATAATCTACAGGAGATATATTAGCTTCTGGATATTTACTTCTAATTGTTTTAATAACACCTTTTCCAACAACGTGGTTTGGTAAACAAGCAAATGGTTGTACACACACAATATTAGGAATATCATGTTCTATATATTCTATCATCTCTGCAGTTAAGAACCAACCTTCACCAGTTTGATTTCCTATAGATAAAACATCTTTGACTTTATCTTCTAAATGCCAGATATCACAAGGTGGCAAATATCCTTTTTTAGAACTTTCTAAAGCAGCCTTAAAGTCTTTTTCAATAATATCAATTAATTTAATTGCCATTTTACTAATTTTTGATGAAGTTTTATTAGTATTTAGTAAAGTATTGAAAGTTATTTTATGAGTAGCCATAAATTTAACAAATCCCATAAAATCAGGAAGTATTACTTCTGCACCTTCTTTTTCTAGTAAATCTGCAACAAAGTTATTACCAAATGGATGGTATTTTATTAAAACTTCTCCAACTATACCAACTTTTGGTCTTTCAATAGATGTGTCTAATTCAATTTTTTCAAAATCATTTACAATGTCATAAATACTTTGTTTAAAAGCTTTATTATTTCCATTTGTTAAGATTTTTTTACATTTTTCCATCCATGTATTATATAATTTTTCGGTTTCACCCTTATGTACTTCATAAACTCTATTTTTAGTAATCATTTTTTGTAATAAATCTGCATATAATACGCATTTTAGCATTTTATCAACTAAAGGAGCTGTAAGTTTAAATCCAGGCATTTTTTCCATACCAACAACATTTAATGATATTACTGGAACATTAGGAAATCCTGCATCTTTTAAGGCTTTTCGTATAAATCCTATATAATTTGTAGCTCTACATCCACCACCAGTTTGAGACATTATTAAAGCAGTTTTATTAGGGTCATATTTTCCAGATTGTAATGCTTCAATCATTTGTCCTGTAACTAATATAGATGGATAGCAAGCATCATTATTTACATATTTTAAACCAGTTTCTACAGTATTTTGAGTACAATTACGTAGTAATTCAATATTGTATCCACAAGATCTAACAGCTGTTTCTAATAATTCAAAATGTATTGGTGCCATTTGTGGGAACAAAATTGTATAATTTTTTCTCATTTCTTTTGTGAAGATTTTTTTATGAATATCATAATCTCCACTAGCTTGTTCTTGGCGTTTTTCACTATCACGTTTTTTCATACTTGCAAGTAATGAACGGATACGAATACGTACAGCACCTAAATTATTAACTTCGTCTATTTTTATTAATGTGTACATTTTATTATAGCTTGATAAAATTTCTTCAACTTGGTCTGTTGTAACAGCATCAACTCCACATCCAAATGAATTTAGTTGAATTAATTCTAAATTATCATGTTTCCCAACAAACTCTGCCGCAGCATATAATCTTGCGTGGAATACCCATTGGTCAACAACTCTTAAAGGACGTTTAGCTTCTGCTTTATCAGAAACACTATCTTCTGTTAAAACACATAATCCTAAAGATGTAATTAGGGTGTCAATTCCGTGATTTATTTCAGGGTCTACGTGGTAAGGTCTACCTGCCAAAACAATTCCTTTTAAATTATTTTCGTCTATATATTTTACAGTTTCAGTTCCTTTATTTCTAATATCTTGTTTACATTTTTGATATTCTTCTTCTGCTTTTGTAGCAGCATTATTTAGTTCAGTTTTTGTAAAGTTATATTCCTTAAATTCATCTAATTCTAATATTTTTTTGACTAAATTTTTCTTGTCCAATGGTAAGAAAGGGTTTATAAATTTAATAGATGAATCTTTTAGGCTTTCTACATTATTTTTTAGAACTTCTGAATAAGATATTACAATAGGGCAGTTATAATGGTTATCTGCTTTTTCATATTCTTTTCTTGAATATGGGATACAAGGATAGAATATAGTTTTTATACCTTGTTCAATTAAACTTTCTATATGTCCATGTGAAAGTTTGGCAGGATAACATACTGATTCAGATGGCATTGATTCAATACCTTTTTCGTATGTAGCACGTGTACTTTTTTCTGAAATTATAACTCTAAATCCTAAGTTCGTTAAAAATGTAAACCAGAAAGGATAATCTTCATACATATTTAAAACTCTAGGAATTCCTATTGTTCCTCTTGGTGCATCTTTTTCTTCTAATGGTGTGTAATTAAATAATCTTTCATATTTATACTGAACTAAGTTAGGTAATTTTTTGGCTTTTGTAACTACACCAGCACCTTTTTCACAACGGTTACCTGAAACGTGAATTTGACCATTACTAAATTTATTTATAGTTAATTTACAATGATTTTCACAGTTATTACAACGAGTATGTGTAACTTTTATTTCTAATTTATCTAATTCATCTGTTTTTAAAATAGTAGAAGTGTATTCCATATCTAAATTTGTTTCATATTGTTCTTTAGATAAAAGAGCCATACCGTAAGCTCCCATAAGACCAGCAATGTCAGGTCTTATTACATTTTTTCCTACTATTAATTCAAATGCACGTAAGACAGCATCATTATAGAATGTACCACCTTGAACTACTATATGATTTCCAAGTGTTTCTACATCTCTTACTTTCATAACTTTTTGTATAGCATTTTTTATAACAGAGTAAGAAAGACCACTAGAAATATCTCCTACAGAATATCCTTCTTTCTGAGCTTGTTTTATTTTTGAATTCATAAAAACTGTACATCTTGAACCTAAGTCCACAGGAGTTTTTGATTTTATAGCTTCTTCAACAAATTTAGAAATTTCTAAATTTAAGCTTTTGGCAAATGTTTCAATAAATGAACCACAACCTGAAGAACAAGCTTCATTTAACATGATATTGTCAATTGAACCATTTTTCATACGAATATATTTCATATCTTGTCCACCAATATCAACAATGCTGGTAACATCAGGTTCAAATTCTTTAGCAGCTGTATAATGTGCAATTGTTTCAATTTCATTTAAGTCAACATTTAAAGCTGTTTGAATTAATTTTTCTCCATAACCTGTAACACCGCTATATCTTAAAACTGCTTTTTCAGGTAATTCACTATATAATTTTCTTAGCATATTCATAACGCTGTTTAGCGGATTTCCTTCATTACTTCCATATAGTGAATATAATAAATTACCATCCCTATCTATTAAAACTAATTTAGTTGTTGTAGAACCAGCGTCAATACCTAAGAAACAGTCGCCTTCGTATGAAGCTAAATCTTTCTTAGTTACTTTATTCTTATTATGTCTTTCTTTAAATTTTTTGTAATCATCTTCATTTTTAAATAATGGTTCAAGTGGTTTTGTTGTATTATCATGAGATTTACGTAAGTTTTCGATTTTTTTAGAAAGTTCATCAGGTGTAATTTCAGAAGTTCCAATAGAGTCTAATGCTGCACCTTTAGCAACTAAAAGATGAGCTTCTTCTGGAACGATTATTTCTTCATCAGTTAAATTTAAAGTTTCTATAAATCTTTTGCGTAATTCTGATAAATAATTTAACGGACCACCTAAAAATGCAACATGACCACGAATTGGTCTACCGCAAGCAAGTCCACTAATAGTTTGATTTACAACTGCTTGGAAAATAGAGGCTGCTATATCTTCTTTTGCAGCTCCTTCGTTTATTAAAGGTTGAATATCAGTTTTTGCAAAAACTCCACAACGAGAAGCAATAGGGTAAATTGTTTGATATGTTTTTGCTAATTCATTTAAACCTTGAGTATCTGTGTGTAATAAAGATGCCATTTGGTCTAAAAATGCACCAGTTCCACCAGCACAAGTACCATTCATACGTTGTTCGATAGATTGGTCAAAATATATTATTTTTGCATCTTCTCCACCAAGTTCAATAACTACATCAGTTTTAGGAATGTATTTTTCAACAGCTCTTTTACAAGAGACAACTTCTTGAATAAAGTCAACTCCTAAAAATTTTGCAGCAGACATTGCTCCAGAACCTGTTAATGCTATAGTAAATGTATTAGAAGGATATTTTAATAATAAATCTTCTAATACGCTACATACAGTATTTTTTGTGTCTGAAAAATGTCTTTGATAGTTTTTATATATGGTATTGCCATTTTTATTCATAACTATGATTTTGACTGTGGTTGAACCAACATCTAGTCCAACATGTAATAATTCACTCATGACAAAATCTCCTTTTTTATACATAAATTTTTCTTTTAAACACCTTAATTTTATACGGAATTCGGCATTTTGTCAAATGGAAAATATTAGAAAGCTTATGCGAAAAACTTTGTTGGAAAATATTAAAAATGAAGTGTGAAATAAATTATATAAGATAAGTTCTAAAAAGGACAAACGAATAATAATATTGAAATAAATAAACAATTCAAGGAGGAAGAAATGAAAAACAAAAAAATAATTATAATATTTTCAATATTATTAATCATTATAATTGTAGGTGGCTATTTTGTAATAAATCACTTAAAAAATAACGAAGCAGAACCAAACAAAGTAGAAGAATATACGCCACAAGAAGAAATATCAGAAGAACAACAAAGACAAACCATAGTTACTCTATATTTCCAAAATAAAGAAACAAAAGAATTAATGCCAGAAGCAAGAATGGTAGATATAAAAGAAATGATGACAGCACCATATGATAAATTAATACAATTATTAATAGAAGGTCCTAAAAACGACAAGCAAGAAAAAACAATTCCAGAAAGTGTAAAACTATTAAAAACATCAAGTGAAGCAGATTGCATAACTGTAGATTTTTCACAAGAATTTCTAAATTATGATAAAAACAATAAACAATCTAAAGAAAATTTAATTAATAGTATTGTAAATACACTAACAGAATTAACCGAAGTGAACAAAGTGAAATTTTTAATCAATGGAAAAGAAAGTGCAGATTTTGCTGGAGAATATACAAGAAAAACTACTTAAATAATTTTAATAATCTAATATACCAATTAGCTCGTTTTATATTACACAAAAAACATTCAACTTCATTTAATGATTTTATAGTATTATTTTTACAACATTTAAAATCAAATTGCTTTTTTGGAGGTAGCATAGGTCTGCCTCTATTATTATTTTCCATAAAACCACCCTTTATTTATTTTGGAATTTATTATATAATATGATGTGAATATGTAAAAGTGATAACAAACAAGAAAAAGAAAGGTATCAAATGAAAATTAAATTAAAAGAAAAAGAGAGAATAGATGACTTAGAGTATAAAGGTTTAAAAATAATACAAAATGAAGATGGATTTTGCTTTGGAATGGATAGTGTATTATTATCTGATTTTGCTAAAAATATAAAAAAGGGAAGTAAAGTTTTAGATTTAGGAACAGGAACTGGAATTATTCCTATTTTATTATGCGGAAAAACAGAACTTAAGGAAGTCATAGGTATTGAAATACAAGAAGATGTTGCAGATATGGCAAAAAGAAGTAGTGAGCTAAACGATTTACAAGATAGATTTAAAATTATAAACGCTAATATTTTAGAATTAAAAAATTTCTATGAAAATCAAAGTTTCGATGTTATTGTAACAAATCCACCATATAAGAAAAAAAGTACAGGAATCATTAACGAAAATGAAGCTAAACAAATTTCAAGGCATGAATTAACTGCTAATTTAGAAGATTTTATACGAGTTTCAAAGGACTTGCTAAAAGATAAAGGAGAATTATACATGGTTCATAGACCTGAAAGATTAGTGGATGTAATAAGTCTTATGAGAAAATATAGAATAGAACCTAAAATATTAAGGTTTGTTAGTCCAAAAGAAAATAAAGAACCAAATTTAATTTTGATAAAAGGTGTAAAAAACGGAAAATCATTTATTAAAGTAGAGAAAAATTTAATAGTATATGACCAAAATGGGAATTATACAGACGAGATATTGAAAATATATAATAAAATAAATACAAAGATTTGAGTATAAAAAAACTGGAGAGGAAAAATAATATGGAAAAAGAATATGGAAAATTATATATTGTAGCAACTCCAATTGGAAATTTAGAAGATATAACATTAAGAGCAATTAATATATTAAAATCAGTAGATTTAGTAGTAGCTGAAGATACAAGACATTCATTAAAATTATTAAATCATTTAGAAATTTCAAAACCGTTAGTGAGTTACCATAGACACAATGAAGATGTAAGATATGAGAAAATCTTAGAAAAAATAAAAGAAGGTAAAAATATTGCATTAATTTCAGATGCAGGAACTCCAATAATTTCAGATCCAGGAGAAGTAATTGTTAAAGAAGCTATAAAAGAAAAAATAGAAGTAATACCAGTTCCAGGAGCATGTGCCGCAATTACAGCTCTTATGGCGGCAGGAGTGGATACTAAGAAATTTATTTTTTATGGATTTTTATCATTAAATAAAAAGATAAGAAAAAAAGAATTAGAAGAAATCCAAAAAGAAAACCGTACAATGATTATATATGAGGCACCTCATAAATTAAAACACACATTAGAAGATTTTAAAAAATATATACCAACAAGAAATATTGTTTTAGCAAGAGAATTAACAAAAATACATGAGGAATTTGCAAGGGGGACAGCAGAAGAATTAGAAGAAAAACTAGCGGAGCCTAAGGGAGAGTATATAATTATTATAGATGCTGACGAAAATATTAAGACAGATGATAACAAGCTAAATGAACTAACATTAGAAGAACATTACAAATTTTATGAAATGCAGGGGTTAGAGAAAAAAGAGATAATAAAGAAAATTGCTAAAGATAGAGGCATGGCTAAAAATGAAATTTATATGCATTTTATTTAGGCGATGTAATAAAAAACACAAAAAAGTAAAAGAAAAGTCCAATTACAACTTAAAAAGTGTCGACGATATATTGAGTATTTATTCAATAAATGAAACTTATTCTGCATATTATTTACACTTATCTGCACATAAAAAGATAAAATATATGCAGATAAGTGTTGATTATATGCATATAAAATGATAAAATATATGCAGAACACATAAAAATGTGCATATAAATATGCAGAAAGAAGGCTATAATATGAAAAGATTTGATTATTCATTTTTAGATAATGGCTTGCTACCTGCGAACCTAATAAATATTACTGGAACAATTTATTCATTAAGAACGGGGGCAGATATAAGAAAGGATGAATATGAAAGAATATTTACAGAATTAGAAAAAATAGCAGTAGTACAATCAGTTAAAAGTTCGAATGCAATAGAAGGTATAATAACAAGCGATGAACGTATTGAAGAGATAGTAAATCAAAATAGTAAACCATTAAATCATAGTGAAAATGAAATTGCTGGTTATCGTGATAGTTTAAATGAAATACACTTGCATTATGAAGAGATTGAACTAAGCGAAAATACAATTCTAAGATTACATGAAATAATGATGTCATATATTGGAACTGAAGATGCGGGAAAATATAAAGTAAACGAAAACTATATAATAGAAGAAGATAAAGAAGGAAATAGGAAAATAAGATTTAAACCACTATCTGTAAAAGAAACACCAGAAGCAATGAAGCAACTTATACTTGCGTATCATGACGCAAGCAATAATTCTAATATTAATCAGTTATTATTAATTCCATGTTTTATTATTGATTTTCTTTGTATACACCCATTTAGGGATGGTAATGGCAGAATGTCAAGACTATTAACATTGTTGTTATTATACAAAAATGGCTTTGATGTATGTAAATATATTTCATTTGAAGAACAAATAAATAATAATAAAGGAAATTATTATGAAGCATTAAGATTATCTTCCATTAATTGGTTAGAAAACAAACAAAGCTATATTCCTTTTATAGAAAATTTTTTGACAACTATATATATGTGCTATAAAGAATTAGATAAAAGATTTAGTGTTGTAAATAGTAATAAAATTACTAAAAAAGCAAGAATAGAAGCCACCGTATTAAATAATTTAACTCCGATTTCAAAAGCTGAAATATGCAAAATATTACCAGATGTAAGTGTTACGACAGTAGAGAATGTTTTGGGTAGAATGGTAAGAGAAGGAAGAATAAAGATAATAGGAACGGGAAGGAATACTAAATATATGAAAAAGTAAAAAAAGAAGTTATAATAATATAAAAAGTAATAGCCAGTATTAATGGATAAAAAACTCATGGATTAAGTAAAAACTGTTGCAAAGATTAATACTTTATGTTATATTGAATTAGTAGTAGAGTGTAATTGTATATGATACACTCTATTTTATTTTGAAATAATATATTTTATATATTAGTATGGAGGGAATTTTATTGGAAAAATTAGTAGTTACAGGGCCTACAAGACTAAAAGGAGAAGTTATAATAAGTGGAGCTAAAAACGCAGCAGTTGCAATATTACCAGCAACACTTTTAATAGACGGAGAATGTACAATTGAAAATTTACCTAATATTAGTGATATAAAAATATCTTGTGAAATATTAGAAAAATTAGGTGCAAAAATAACATGGAAAGATAAACATACGATAACAATAGACACATCTAATATAACAACAACTAAAGCACCATTAGATTTAACAAGTAAATTTAGAGCATCTTATTATATAATAGGAGCAATGCTTAGTAGAAAAGGTGAAGTAGAAGTTGGGATGCCTGGGGGATGCAAATTAGGAGCAAGACCAATTGACCAACATATAAAAGGATTTGAAGCATTAGGGGCAGACGTTGTTGTAGAAAAAGGAACTATTAATGCTAAAGCTAAAAAACAATTAAAGGGAACATCTATTTACATGGATATTGTTTCTGTTGGAGCAACTATAAATGTTATGTTAGCTGCTGTTTTAGCTAAAGGAACAACTATAATAGATAATGCTGCAAAAGAACCACATATAGTTGATGTAGCAAACTTTTTAAATACTATGGGAGCTGACATTCGTGGAGCAGGAACAGATGTTATAAAAATAAATGGAGTAGAAAAATTAAAAGGTGGAGCAACATATTCTGTAGTTCCAGATCAAATTGAAGCAGGAACGTTTATGTTAGCAGCCGTAGCAACTAAAGGTGATTTAACATTAAAAAATTGTATAACAAAACACTTAGAATCAATAACAGCTAAAATTATTGAAGTTGGAGGACATGTTGAAGATAATGGAGATAGTATTAGAGTTTGGTGTGATAAAAGACCTAATAAAGCTAATATAAAAACATTACCATATCCAGGATTTCCAACAGATTTACAACCACAAATGGGGGTAGTTTTATCAATTGCTAATGGAACAAGTGTTATAAATGAAAGTATATGGGAATCAAGATTTCAATATACAGATGAGCTAAACAAAATGGGTGCAAAGATTACAGCACAAGGAAAAACTGCATTTTTTGAAGGAGTAAAAAAATTATCTGGAGCACCTGTATATTCAACAGATTTAAGAGCTGGAGCAGCTTTAGTTGTAGCTGGAACAGTAGCAGAAGGAAAAACAGAGATATACAATTTGCAACATATTGATAGAGGATATGAAAATATAGAAGAAAAATTTAGAAAAATTGGAGCAAAAATAGAAAGAGTAACAGAAGAGTAGAGGAAAAAAGATGTTTAATTTTTGTAGCTTATATAGTGGAAGTAGTGGGAATAGTTTATTTATAGAATCTGAAAATACTAAAATACTAGTAGATGCAGGAGTAAGCTGTAAAAAGATAGAAAATGCACTTCAAGATATCAACATAGATCCACACACATTGGACGGTATTTTAGTAACACATGAACACAGAGACCATGTTCAGGCACTTGGAACTATTTCTAAAAAATTTGATTTGCCGGTATTTGTAAATCAAGAAACTCTAAATGCTATGCCTGTACAAAGAGATAAAATAAAAGAAGAAAATATAAAATTATTCAAATCAAATGATAAATTTGAAGTTGGTGAGCTAATAATAAAACCATTTGCAATACCACATGATGCAGCAAATCCTTGTGGATTTAGTGTATGTAAAGATAATTCCAAAATAAGTATTGCAACAGACATAGGCCATATGACTAATAGTATATTAAAGAATTTAGAAGAAAGTTTATTTGTTTTGTTAGAAGCAAATTATGACCCTAAAGTTCTTCAATGCTCATCATATCCATTTTCATTAAAATCGAGGATTGCAGGTCCTACAGGACATTTACCAAATGAAATGGCTGGAAAAACAATATCATATTTATTACAGTCAGGATTGAAAAAGGCAATGCTTGGACATTTAAGTAAGGAAAGTAATTTTCCAGAACTTGCATATCAAACAGTTTTAGATGAACTAATTGCTGGGAAATATGATGCATCAAATTTAAAACTTAGTGTGGCATCAAGGGATGAACACAGTAAAATTATAGAAATTTAATTGAAACTAAAGAAATGAATGTGATATTATAATAAATTATGATATCACATTTTGTGTTTAAGTTATTCACAATTTATAAATAAAAAGTGGAAAGAAGATGAGAAAATGTTAACAATTACAATTATTTGTGTTGGAAAAATCAAAGAAAAATATTTAAAAGATGCAATAGATGAATATAGCAAAAGACTTTCAAAATATTGCAAGCTTGATATATTTGAATTACCAGACGAAAAAGTTCCAGATAAATTATATGAAAGTATTGAAAATGATATAAAAGATAAAGAAGCTGACAAGATAATTTCGCACATTCCTAAAAATTCCTATGTTATAGCATTAGACTTAACAGGTAAGCAATATGCGTCAGAGGAATTTGCAAAGAAAATTGAAGATATATCTATGGAAAATAGCAATATAACATTTATTATAGGTGGAACTTTAGGAATCAGTTCTAAAGTACTGGATAAATGCAAAGCTAAAATATGTTTTTCTAAAATGACGTTCCCTCACCAATTAATACGCGTATTCTTATTAGAACAGGTTTTTAGGGGATTTAAAATCTTACATGGAGAAACATATCATAGATGATCATTTTTTAATAATTTTTGAGATAATTTTTTGATAATAAAATATCTTACTACGAAAAAAATTAAAATAAATAATAAAATTTTACTCATAATACTTGTCCTTTTTAAAATAATATGTTATGTATAGTATAGAGTGAAAATTAAGAAAAGTCAACAACAACATTACGACATAAATCGACAAATTACTACACTAACAATGATTCCGATGATGTCTGCACCGAGAGCGGCTAGTAAAATAAATCTAGTTTTCTTGATTTTAATACAGCTGGTATAAACTGCGATAGTGTATAAAGTAGTTTCAGTAGAGCCCATGATTATTGAAGCGATATTGCCAATTAAGCTATCTACACCATAGTTTTTCATGATGTCTGTTGCAACTGCAATTGATGCACTTCCTGAAATAGGTCTAAGAAGTGCAAGAGGCATGACCTCAGGAGGAAAATTTAAGAAATTTAAAATTGGGGTTGCCAAATTTATAATTAATTCTAGAACGCCAGAACTTCGTAAGCTACTGATTGCAACAAACAAACCAATTAGTGTGGGTAAAATATTAAACGTCATTTCAATTCCATCTTTACAGCCGTCGATAAAAGAGTCAAACACATTATCTTTTTCACTTATACCATAAAGAATAATAAACAAAATGACCATAGGCATAGCTAGATTAGAAATAAAATTAATAAAATTCATACGATTCTCCTTAACGTGTAATTTTAATAAGAAATTTTGCAATTAAAATTCCCGATATAGCAGAAATGATAGTGGCTATCCAAGTTGGAAATACAATTGATGTTGGATTTTCAGAATTTAAAGAATTTCTAATTGCAATTACAGTGGTAGGGATTAATTGTATAGAAGCAGTATTTATTATAATAAACATCATCATAGAATTAGTTAATTTGTCTTTTGAATTATTTTCTTTTTGCATAGTTTTCATAGCTTTTAGACCTAAAGGAGTTGCAGCATTTCCTAAACCTAAAATATTAGCAATAATATTCATGGAAATTTGTTTTTTTGCAGTAGTATGTTCTTTTAAATCTGGAAAAAGAAGATTTAAGAGAGGCCTTAAAAGATTAGACAATTTATTTATCAAAGTTGTATTATTTGCAATTTGCATAATACCACTCCAAAGGCATAAAGAACCAAGCAAATTTATAGATAAGCTAATAGCATCATTTGTACCTTGGAAGATAGCACTATTTAACTTTTCTAAATTGCCTGAAAAAATTGCAAAAGAAAATGATATTATTATAAAAATTGGCCAAACTATATTTAACATATTATCACCAAAGTAATTTTATTCAGAAATCAACTTTTTATGCTAAAGATAATTGACCAATATCCAGTTTTATGTTATAGTATGTATATATTAAATTGGATTGTAAAGAATTTACTTTTAAGGAGGGGTTATATAAATATGAAATCAACAGGAATTATTAGAAGAATGGACGAATTGGGAAGAGTAGTAATACCAATTGAAATAAGAAATCAATTTAACATAGCTGAAAAAGATCCAGTAGAAATATATGTAGAAGGCTCAACAATCGTTCTAAAGAAATTTGAACCTAACTGTATCTTCTGTGGAAATACAAAACATTTAATGGAATACGAAGATAAAATGATTTGTCAAAAGTGTTCTGAGAAAATAGGTCAGTTAAAACCAGAAGAAGATGAATAGGAACGGAAAAATAAAATGTCCAAAACATTAAGAATTATTTAGTGTTTTGGGCATTTTATTAAACTTATTTTTTTGCGGTTAAAATATCATTACTATTAAACCATTCTAACAATTTGAATTTAAAATTTATAGTAAAATTATCATCTTTAGAAACAAGAGCAAATTCTTCTTCTGATAAATTTTCTTGTAAATTTTCTTTGGAATCTTCAGGAACAACCCCTGAGCTTACATCAACGAAACATAGAGGAGGAAACATTACACACCACCAATTTTGTCCTTTAGCTTCACCTATTTCAACTCGTAAAGCGTCATAATATCCAGGAGGCAATGATATATCACCATAATTTTTAGTAGGAAATTTGAAGTTGCCAATGCTAATATTTACATCATATGAATAACCACTTTCCTGAATTGTTTGCAAAGCAATTTTTCTAAATTCTTCTTCATGATTAGATGCGATTAAAATAGCTTCTTCTTTAGTTTTACAATTAGAGCAAAGACTATTCATATATTCAAGTAATTTATCACGAACTTTATATTTTAAATCTTGGTCTTCTTTACTATCACTATTGGCAAGAACATGTAATCTAAAAACGCTATCAGCAATATCATAAGAAACAGATTGTGCATATGAAAAAGCACATATTGTAATATATATGAATAATAAACAAGATAAAATAATAATCATTTTAAATTTTGAATTTTTTAAAATACTTAATAAATTTTTCATAAGTTACCTCCAATAAACTGTTTTAGAAAAAATTTCTTATACTCATTATTTCCAAAATAATCAACCTTATACATAATTTGTCGATCGATTTTTGAAATATATTTGAAATACTATTGACATATTTGAAAACAAATGGTAATATTTACCAGCAGGCAGAAATAGAAAACCTAAAGATCCGTATAGGAAATTAAAAGGAGAGAGTTTTTAATGAGTAAAATAACAAAAGAAAAAACATGTGCTTTTTATGCAAGCGACTATCATTTTGAAATGATTAGTTTACCATTTATTGAAAAGAAACTTCAAGAAGATAAAAAGGTTATTGTTTTAACTGAAAATAACTTAGAAGATACTATGAAGTTTTTTATGTCAAAAATAAATCTTAAACAAGAGAAAAAAGAAGAAATTTCAAAAATTAATTGGAAAAATAATGATTTAGAAAAATTTAAAGAAATTAAAGAAAATGTAGACAGAAATAAAGATCTTATAATCTTTATAAAGGGAAAAGAAAATTATATAAAAAATGTAAATAAAAATATAGAAAAGTGGACAGAAAATAAAGCAAATGTGAAAATCATAGATTGTTATGATTTAGAAGAACTTGGAAGTAGTATATCAATTGTAAAAAATGAATATCAAAATGTATTAAATACTACGGGAGAAACAAAAATAGAGAATTTATAGTAAAAACATTGATATTTTCTTCTAAATGTTATATATATAGTATTGTAAATACTGTGTAAAGGAGAATTTTATGGAAGTAAAATTAGAAGAAATTAGATTTGTATTAAAAAAATATGGACAAGAACATCTTTTAAATCACTATGAAAAATTAGATGAAGTTCATCAAAAAAAATTATTAGAAGAAATAGAAGGAATAGATTTTGAACTTATAAAAAGTTTATATGAACACACAAAAGAAAGCAAAAAAACTGAAAAAGATGAAATTACACCAATAGAATATCTTGATAAATTCAAATTAGGTGAAAAATATAAATACTACGAAAATATTGGGAAAAAATCAATACAAGACGGAGAATTAGCTGTAGTAACAATGGCGGGAGGACAAGGAACTAGACTTGGTCATGATGGACCAAAAGGAACATTTGATATTGGACTAATATCACATAAATCATTATTCGAATTGCTAGCAGATAGTATAAAAGCAGAAGCTAAAAAATTTGATGTAACAATACCATGGTTTATAATGACAAGTAGAGAAAACAACCAAACAACAATAGAGTTTTTTGAAAAAAATAAATTTTTTGGTTTTCAAAAAAATAAAAGTATATTCTTTTTTATCCAAGGGGAATTACCAATGGTAGATACAGAAGGTAAAATTTTAATTGGCGAAGATGGACTTATAAAACTAGCAGCTGATGGACATGGTGGAGTATACGAATCGCTTGTAAAAAGTGGAATGACCAAAAAAATGAGTGAATTAGGTGTTAAATGGGTATTTATCGGAGGAGTAGACAACTGTTTAGCAAAAATGGTAGATCCTGTACTTATGGGAATTGCAATTGATCAAGGTGTTACAGTTGCATGTAAATCTGTTGTAAAAGCAAATCCACAAGAAAAAGTAGGTGTATTTTGTAGAAGAAATGGAAAACCAGGAATTGTAGAATATACTGAAATAACAGAAGAAATGGCAGAATCAAGAGATAGTGAAGGAGAGCTTTTATATGGAGAAGCTAACATTTTAGCACATGTATTTAGGGTAGATGCTATAGAAAGAATGGGAGCAAATCCATTACCATATCATGTTGCATACAAGAAAGCTAGTTATATAAATAAAGATGGAGATTTAGTTGTACCAGATTCTCCTAATGCATATAAATTTGAAGCATTTTTATTTGATTCATTTAATGAAGTTGATGAAATGGCAATAATGAGAGTAAAAAGAGAAGAAGAATTTGCACCAGTAAAAAATGCAAATTCAGCAGGAGTAGATTGTCCCAAAACAGCTAAAGAATTATATGAAAAATTTCACAATTTAAAATGATTTTGAGGTCGAAGGAAAAAATTATTTTAAGTAAAAGGAGGAACAAATGGAATATTTAGAAGAGTACAAGAGATGGTGTGAAGGACCAGAATTTGATGAAGAAACTAAGAAAGAATTATTATCAATAAAAGATGATGTAAAAGAGATAGAAGATAGATTTTATAAAGAACTAGAGTTTGGAACAGCAGGACTAAGAGGAGTTATAGGTGCTGGAACCAACAGAATGAATAAATACACTGTAGGAAAAGCAACGCAAGGTTTAGCAAATTATATATTAGAGCAAGGCTCACAAGATAAAGGTGTAGCAATTAGTTACGATTCAAGAAGAATGTCAAAAGAATTTAGTATTCAAACAGCGCTAATTTTATGTGCTAATGGAATAAAGACATATTTATTCGAAAATTTAAGACCTGTGCCAGAATTATCTTTTGCAGTGAGAGAGCTAGGATGTACAGCAGGTGTAATGATTACAGCCAGTCATAATCCGCCTAAATACAATGGATATAAAGTATATTGGGATGATGGAGCTCAAATTGTTGAACCACGTGATAAAGAAATAATTGCTAAAGTTAGAGCAGTTGACAATTTTTCTGACATAAAAGAAATAACTAAAAAAGAAGCTCAAGAAAAAGGATTACTAAATTTTATTGGAACAGAAATGGACGACAAGTATTTAGAAATATTAAAAGCTAAAGTCTTAAATCCTGAAATAGTAAAAAAAGAAGGAAAAACTTTAAAAGTTGTATATACTCCGTTACATGGAACTGGAAATACAATTGCAGAAAGACTTTTAAATGAAATTGGAATTGAAAATGTATATGTGGTCCCAGAACAAAAAGAGCCTGATGGAGAATTTCCAACAGTTAGTTACCCAAATCCTGAAGACAAGGCTGCATTTAAACTAGCTTTAGAATTAGCAGATAAAGTTGATGCCGATGTAGTACTTGCCACAGATCCTGATGCGGATAGATTAGGAATATTTGCTAAAGATGCAAAAACTGGTAAATATATGGAATATACAGGAAATATGTCAGCATTATTAATTGCAGAATATAGAATATCACAAATGCAAGAAAAAGGAATTTTACCAGAAGATGGAATGATTATAACAACAGTTGTTTCTTCTAACCTTACACAAGCAATTGCCAATAATTATGGATTAGATTGTATAGAGGTATTAACTGGATTTAAGAATATTGGTAAAATAATGAGACAAGAAGAAGAAAAAAATGGCAAAAAGTATGTTTTTGGTTTTGAGGAAAGTTATGGTTGCCTAATTGGAGATTATGCAAGAGACAAAGATGGAATTGCTGCAGTAATGGCTCTATGTGAAGCGGCATGTTATTATAAATCAAAAGGAAAAACATTATGGGATGCCATGGAGGATATTTATAAAAAATATGGATATTATAAGGAAACTCAAGTTGCAATTGTATTGGAAGGTGCAGAAGGTGCAGAAAAAATAAAAGAAATGATGACTAATATGAGAAATACACCAGTAGAAAAAATTGGTAATTATGCAGTGTTGAATTTTAAGGATATAGATAGAGACTTTGCTAAAAATATGGTAACGGGAGAAGAAACAACAACAGGATTACCTAAATCAAATGTCTTATATTACGGACTTGAAGATGATAGTTGGTGCTGTATACGTCCATCGGGAACAGAACCTAAAATAAAATTATATATGGGAGTAAAAGGAAGCTCAGAAGAAGATGCAATTCAAAAATTAGATGAATTGAAAAATGCTATGGTAGCAATAGTAAAATAAGCGTTAAAAAATACCTTCAATTATTAAACAAAAAGTGAAATAATTGAAGGATTTTTTTGAGCATATATGTGAATTAATTATCTTTGTTAGGAAGTTGCCATTCTGGAATATGTCTTCTAATAGCTCCAAAAAGATTGGCTCTAATCATTGGAATGTCTTTAGTTAAAGAAAAAATTAATTGTTTCATATCTTCTCTCTTAGACACACCATCCATAGGGCAAACTTTATCCATAATTGGTAAATTATGTTTTCGTACAAATCCTCTATTTTCTTTTTCAGGAGTATAAATTAGAGGTCGTATCAATGTAATTTTAGATCTATCCATATAGCTAACAGGAGCAAAAGTGCTGATATTTCCTGTATAAAATAAATTTAAAAGAAATGTTTGCAAAACATCATCTTGATTATGTCCTAAAGCGATTTTATTACATCCTTCACGGATTGCAACTGAATTTATTGCACCTCGACGTAAGTTTGCACATAATGAACAAGGATTTTTTTCTTTTCTTATATCAAATACAATTTCTTTAGCGTTTGTATTTTCAATAAATAAAGGGACAGATACATCTTGGCAAAGTTTTTCTAACAGATTGGTGTTAAAAAATTCAAAACCAGGGTCTATACTAATTGCGATTAATTCGAAATGCTTAGGGTAAAAACGTTGTAATGCTTTTAATGCATACAGCAGAGTGATAGAATCTTTTCCGCCAGATAAACATACTGCTATTTTATCTCCTTCTTCTATCATATTATATTCTTCAATTGCTTTTCTCATATGACTTAATATTTTTTGCATAATTGATACAAATCCTCCTAAAAAAATATTTTTATTGTATATATTATAACAGACATTGTCAAGAATAAGGTTTTATATATTAAAAAACCTAACTATGCATTAGCATAATTAGGTTCTGAGGGGTTGAGATAGAATACTACTTATTGGCGCCGAAGTGGTCTTTGGCTTCCTTAAGAAAATCTCGATAAAATTCTTCAGGAAGGTAAATCTGATCTAGATTTTCATCTGGAAAGAGTTTACGATGGCAAAGGTTGACGCAATTGTTCTTGGTGCTGAGTGAAACAATCTTGTAAACTACGAAAGAAATGTAAGATTTGCATTTAGACTGATCATATTTAAGAACAGCTAGACAAACTACATCGTCGTAGTCCAAAGAAACTGTTTCATTACTATGCGAGCTTTCACCAGAATACACACGAGCAAAGAAATTATGTGTAGGGTAAGTTTGATACTTCAAACTACCATTTTCCAAGTATGTATTCTTTAGAGTGAATGCCATAGCCGATTTCCAGAAATCAACAGCGACGCCTTCACTTCTAGCAAGAAGAGACATTTCCTTATCAGAAGTGAGAAGCGTGGTAGGCACAAGATTATTGGACCTAGCATATTTGACAATACAACTATCTGGAGTATCAGCTAGGTCGTCCACTCTAACTGTTAGAAAGCGTGTAGCGTCTGAAGTTGCTTGGCGCAAAATATAATTTGCGTTCTGCCCAGTGGAGTCATTAAATGCAGTAAGCTTATGTAGCTCTGTAACTGTAACGTTGGTCAAGCTAAAAGCGTTACTTGGCTCATTAAGCAGAGCATCAAATTGTTCCCGAAAGTTGGCACTACCACAAATGGAAGCATCAATGATGTAATACATTGAAACTACGTTTGGGTATCTTGGAGACTCCGAAATGGAGTCTTTAAGTTCATTCAACTTTGTCAAAGAATCACCTGGCAGATGACTCAAAACGGAATTGGATAATGTAGACATAAAAGCTCCTAACTATATAAGTGTTTTCTGTTACCCCTCATAAAAGTAGTATAGTAAATATTATAACACAATTCCATAATTATGTAAATATGAAAAATATAAAACAATGATGAAAAAAGAAACAATTTAATAGATTTGTGAAATATGACGAAGAAAATAGTTGATTTTTTATAGGCGATATACTATAATATTTTTGATAAACATTTATATGTGCCTATAGCTCAGCAGGATAGAGTAGTCGCCTCCTAAGCGACAGATGGGGGTTCGAGTCCCTCTAGGCACACCAATAAAAAACATATACCTGTTGATATTACTAAAATACAAGGGTATATGCTTTTTATTTAGGGTGATTTTTGAGTATGCCGCTTAGTATTATCCACAGCTAATAGTGTTAAATTTAAATAAAAAAGAATTGTTGCAAAAAAACATTCTAAAGTGTATAATAAACAAGATTAAATTGTAATTAATAAACAAAGGGATATTAATATGGAACAAAAAGAGAAATACATGAAAATAGCATTAAAAGAAGCTAAAAAGGCCTATAACAAACTAGAAGTGCCAGTTGGAGCAATTATAGTAAAAGATGGTGAAATAATTGCTAAAGCTCATAATTTAAAAGAAACAAAAACAGATACAACAAAGCATGCAGAAATACTGGCAATACAAAAAGCAAGTAGAAAATTAAAAAGTTGGAGACTTTTAGACTGTGAGATGTATGTTACTTTAGAACCATGCTCTATGTGTGCCGGAGCAATAATTAATTCGAGAATAAAAAAAGTATATATAGGTGCATTAGACGAAAAGACTGGTGCGGCAGGTTCAGTGCTAAATTTGTTCGAAGATTATACATTTAATCATAAAGTAGAAATAGAAAAAGACGTAATGAAAAAAGAATGTGAAAGCATATTGAAGGACTTTTTTAAAATGTTAAGAAATATAAAAAAACAAAACACGCAGGGAAAGGAGTAATACCTGTAGATGAAAGAAAAAATAAAGCAATTAGTAAATACAAAATCATTTCATATAGTAATGTTTATAGTAATAATAACCATAATTTTATGTGCGGTAGGAATAATTGTACTTAGGTATCAAGTAGAAGGTGAAACCAATATGCCTTTTGAAATTACGAAAATTGCAATTATTAGCTCATCTGAAAGCACAGATAAAGATTCTGGTGAAAATAGATGGGCATTTGATATAAACCAAAATAATGATATATACATATATATAAATAAAAACCAAACATATAAAGAGCAAGAAGCTATTAAAAATATAAAAATTGATAATATTAAAGTAGAAAGACAAAAAGAAAAGGGAATAATTAATTTTTATAGACCCAATAAATCAGATAAAGGCGGAAATTTTGCTAATACAGAAGAAAATAGAATAGAAAGTATTGAATATAAGGGAGCATTAGAAGCAGATATAAAAAATCTAAAAATAGCTAATCAAGGAGGAATAATTGTATTTAGATATGCAAATGACAAGCTTGCTGAATACGTTTCAAATGAGGAAATAATAAATCACAACGAATTATTAAAAAAAGCAAATGTTAATGAAGCAGATTTAAAAGCAAAGATTAGCTTTGATCTATATGTAGCAACTGAAAGTGGAAAAGAATATAAGACGACTATAACCCTTGATATGCCTATTCAGGGTGTGGTAGAAAATGGTATGTCATCAATAGAAATAACTGATGTAAATAATATTATTTTCAAAAGAACGAAAAATTAAAAATTTACTTGATAAAAATAAAATTTCATTATATAATACCAATGGTATGTATTTAATCTTTGTATGGAGAGTGTACCAATAAAGACCTATGAATCTTGTCAGGTCCGGAAGGAAGCAGCAATAAGTAGTTTATCTTTATGTGGAACGCTTTCCATAGAGAGATTAGGTACCTACCATTTTTTAAGATATAAAGGATGTGAAAAATATGGGGTACACAGCTCTTTATAGAAAATTTAGACCAATAAAATTTGAAGAAATTGTAGGGCAAGAGCATATAACAAAAACATTAAAAAACCAAATTATAGCAGGAAGAGTTGGTCATGCATATTTATTTAATGGAGGAAGAGGAACCGGAAAAACCTCTGCAGCTAAAATTTTAGCAAGAGCAATAAACTGCTTAAACCCTAAAGATGGAGAGCCTTGCAATGAATGTGAAATTTGTAAAGGGGCAATAAGCGGAGCTTTAACAGACATTGTAGAAATGGATGCGGCATCTAATAATAGTGTTGAAGATATTAGAAGTATAAGGGAAGAAGTGAATTTTTTACCAACAAAAGCAAAATATAGAGTATACATCATAGATGAGGTACATATGCTATCAACAGGAGCCTTTAACGCATTATTAAAAACGTTAGAGGAACCACCTGAACATGTAAAATTCATATTAGCAACAACAGAGCCACAAAAATTACCAGCAACTATTTTATCAAGATGTCAAAGATTTGACTTTAAAAGAATATCAAATGAAAACATTATAAAAAGATTAAATATTGTGTGTAATGAAAGTGGAATAGAAATTACCAAAGAGGCAATGAACATTATTGCGGTTTTATCAGAAGGAGCCATGAGAGATGCACTTTCAATCTTAGAAAGATGTATTCAAGATGGAGAAAACAAAATTGACGAAGATAAAATTAGAGATTTGGTTGGAATTCCAAAAACAACATATGTACACAATATAGTAAATAGTTTATTGAAATACAATGTAGAAGAAACATTTAAAAATGTGGATATTGTATTGAACGAAGGAAAAGATATTAATAGTTTGCTATGGGAAATGATTAAATATGTGAAAGATATTTTAGTGTATACAGCAACAGGAAAGCTTGACATATATAGTGAAGAAGAAATTACAAAGATAGAGCAAGTTGCAAAAGAAAGTAATAAGCAAGAATTAATGAATATGGTATACGAATTATCAGAATTAGAAAATACACTAAAATGGTCAACTCAAAAATTAATAATTTTCCAAGCAGGAATGATAAAACTTTGTAATCAAGAAAAACAGGAAAGTAAAGGACTTGAAGAGAGAATAGAAAAAATAGAAAAGTATTTAAGGTCAAATAGAGTGGGTGGAATGCAGCAAGCTGTACAACCAAATACTAGAGTACAAAGTCAATCTAGTCCTACTAGTTTTGCTCCAAGAACTACAAATGCACAGGGGCAAAGACCTGCGCAAGTAGCAAAAAAGGCGGAGCCTCGTCAGTATTCAAGCGGAGCCAATCAATATTGGCCTGAAATATTAACTGATTTAAAGCAACGAGGAAAAAGAGTTTTGTATACAAATTTAATGGAGACACAAGCAACAGAACTAAATGATATGACTGTCGGAATTGAGTTTCCAAAAGGTATGACATCATTTTGTAAAACAGTATTAGAAAAACCAGAAAATATAAGAGAAATATCAAAAATGGTATCAATGGCATGTGGAAAGGATATGCAAATAAAATATATTTCAAATGCACATGAAGTACAGCAAATAAGTCAAGAAGAAAAATTACAAGATTTTGCTAACAATTCGGATATACCATTTAATATAATAGATTAACAATAAGGAGGAGTTTAGTATGGCAAAAAGAGGAGGTTTCCCAGGAGGAATGGGAGGGTTCGGAGGAATGAACCTTAATAATTTAATGAAAGAAGCTAAAAAAATGCAAGCTGATATGGAAAAATCACAAACAGAATTAGCTGCAAAAGAATTTGAAGCATCAGCTGGCGGAGGGGCTGTAAATGTAAAAGTTACAGGAGATAAAAATATAAAAGAAATCAAGATAAAACAAGAAGTAGTAGATCCTGATGATGTTGAGATGTTAGAAGATTTAATTTTAACATGTGTAAATGAAGCATTAAGACAAGTAGATTCAGCACAAGCTGCATCACTTGGAAAATACAATATACCAGGTTTAAATTTATAAAATAAAGCTAAATGAAACAAGCACCAAGAAAGGAAAAAAAAGATGTCATTATATTCACCATCAATTGAAAAATTAATTGAAAGTTTTGAAAGATTACCAAGTATAGGGCATAAAACTGCTGCAAGATTGGCATTTTATATATTAAACTGTTCAGAAGAAGAGACAAACGAATTTATTTCATCAATAACAAATGCTAAAAAGAATTTAAAGTATTGTAGTAAGTGTTTTAATATATCAGATACAGACCCATGCAATATCTGCGGAAATCCAAAAAGGGACCAAAGTATAATATGTGTGGTTGAAGATGTAAGAGATGTTGTCGCAATGGAAAAGACACATGAATTTAAAGGTGTATATCATGTTTTGCATGGTTCAATCTCGCCTATGAATGGGATAGGTCCAGATGATATAAAGATAAAAGAACTATTATCAAGACTTATGGATGGAAGTGTAAAAGAAGTTATTTTAGCTACAAACCCAAGAGTTGAAGGAGAAGCTACAGCAATGTATCTATCCAAATTAATTAAGCCATTAGGAATTACAGTAACAAGAATTGCGCACGGAATTCCAGTAGGTGGAGACTTAGAATATACAGACGAAATTACTTTAACAAAAGCTTTAGAAGGAAGAAGACAAATTTAATAATATAAAAAGGAACAAAATTTTATGTTTTGTTCCTTTTTGTGTTATGTAATAAAGTATCACATATTTCCTGAGTAGAATTAGGATGAGCTAATAAATTAGTATTTTTTTTCATTTCTTTTAATTTATCTGGGTTTTGTAATAAATTTTTTATGATAGATTTACTATCATCATCTTTTTTTATCCAAACAGCAATACCTTTACTTTCTAAAAATTCTGCATTTTCTTCTTCTTGACCAGGAATTGGATTAATAATTACCATAGGGAGATGAGATGCTAAACTTTCAGAGGTTGTTAATCCACCAGGTTTGGTAACGACTAAATCAGATATGCTCATTAGTTCAGGTATTTCATTTGTAAAACTTAGTATAATTACATCTTTAGAATTATATTTTTGCACAATTGTTTCAAAGCTTTCTTTCATTTTTGGGTTTTTCCCAGAAATTGCAATAATCTGAGTTTTATTATTTAAAGTTTCTTCAACAAAATTAGAAAATATTTCAGCAGTTTTGGTTTTTCCTAAACCAAATTCTCCGCCACCAAAAAACAATATTGTAAATTTGCTTTGGTTTAATTTATACTTTTCAAAGATTTCTTGTTTATTATATTTTTGCAAAAATCTATTAGAAATAGGAATTCCTGTAACGAAAATTTTTGTTGAAGGAATTTCTTTACTAATTAAATAGTTTTTCATTTTATCATTTGCAACAAAAAAATAGTCTGTAAAATCATGTCCGACAAGCCATTGGTCATGAGGAGAGAAATCAGTCATAATTGTTGCTATTTTTGCTGTAATTTTATTTTTCCTTTTTAAATAACTACACATTTGACTACCAAATGGATGTGTAGAAATAATTAAATCAGGTTGTTTTTTACGTAGTAATTGCAATAACTTTACAGCCATAATTTTATTAGATCTAGAAGAAATATGGGCTAACAAGCCGTGTTCAGAACCAGCGTATATTCTTCCCCAAGCCCATGGGGCTTTTTTAGCCATTTCTTTATATGCAGCAGTTGTTATTTTTTCTACTGTTTTATTTACATATTTCATACAATCTATTAATTCTACATCACAATCTTTATAATTATTGGTAATATAATCATTTATAGATTTTGCAGCATTTAAATGTCCACCACCATATGAGGCATAAAAAACTAAAATTTTCATAACATTCTCCATTTTTAAAATTTAAAGTATTTTATCATATAATCAAAAAAAAATCAAAAATTGGAATATTTTTGAGCTAAATAATGCACAATATCAAAAAAGAGGTGATGAATTGAAAAAAATAATAAAAATTATAATTATATTTGGTTTGCTAATTACAACTTTTTCAATGGTTGTGGTTTTAGATAAAAATCAAAAAAGTGAAATTACTTATGCATCAGGTTCAAATGCATCAGACATTCAACTAATGGCAAGGGCAATAAACGGAGAAGCTAGGGGAGAACCGTATGAGGGACAAGTTGCCGTTGGAGCTGTGATTTTAAATAGGGTAAAAAGTTCTCAATTCCCTAATACTGTATCAGGGGTTATATATCAATCAGGTGCTTTTACTGCAGTAGCTGATGGCCAGATAAATGTACCTATTGCAGAAGACTCCACTGTATATAAAGCTGCAAGAGATGCAATGAATGGATGGGATCCAACAGGAGGGTGCATATATTATTTTAATCCTAATACTGCAACTAATAAGTGGATATGGTCAAGGCCACTTGTAAAAGTTATTGGAAAACATAGATTTTGTAAATAAGTATCCACAAAAAGTGATAAAAATGTGGATAAATATTTTTAAGGAGGGTAATAATGAACAAATTAATTGACTGGAAAAATAGATTAAAAAAAGGTCATATGCTAAGTGTAATTGGTATTTTGTTAATTGTAGTAGCAATTTTGGGAGCTATATTATATGCAAAACAGAGGGAATATAGACAAACCTCAGAAAATAGCTATAACGCAGCATTTTTTGAATTAGTAGATTATGTTCAAAATGTGGAGACATATTTAGCAAAAGCAATGATATCGTCAACTCCCGAACATGGAGCTGAAACTTTGACCCAACTATGGAGAGAAGCAAATTTAGCTCAAGCGTATTTAAGTAGATTACCAATAGAAAGTCAAGAATTAGCTAATACAGAGAAATTTTTAAATCAAGTAAGTGATTATAGTTACAGTTTATCAAGAAAAAATATTTATAATGAAAAACTATCAGAAGAAGATTTTAATAATTTAGAAGATTTGCACACATATAGTGTAGAATTAGAAAATACTTTAAATCAGTTATCAGAGGATTTAAATTCAGGTAGATTTGCATGGGGAGAATTAACTAAAAAAGGAACAGTTGCATTCGCACAACAAGTAGATAATATTTCAAAAGAGAGTTTTAGCAATATGGAACAAAACTTTCATGAATATTCAGGTCTAATTTATGATGGAGCCTTTTCAGAACATGTTACAAGTGCAGAACCTAAAGGATTAACAGGAAATGATATTGACGAAGAACAAGCAAGGCAAAAGGCAGAAGAATTTATAGGAAAAGACCGTATAAAAGAGATTAATAATTTAGGATATTTCGAAAATGCTAATATTCCGTCATACGGATTTACTATAAAAAATAATAATGACGAAACTTTAAATATATCAATATCAAGAAAAGGTGGCCATGTTATATATGTAAATTCCAATAGAGAAGTAAATGCTGAGCTAATTAGTCAAGAAGAAGCTAACGAAAAAGGAAAAATCTATTTAGGAGAAAAAGGTTTTCCTAATATGAAAGAGACGTATTATTTAAAACAAGATGGAATTGTAACAATCAATTATGCATATATGCAAGATAATGTTATAATGTATCCTGATTTAATAAAGGTAAAAGTGGCCCTAGATAATGGAGAAGTGTTGGGACTAGAAGCAACAGGGTATTTTAATAACCATCAAGAAAAAAGAAATATTTCTAATGTTAAAGTAACAAAAGAACAAGCTAAAAAGGATTTAAATAAAAACTTGGAAATAATTAGCGAAGGGATGGCGGTTATTCCAACAGAGTGGAAAACAGAAAAACTTTGTTATGAGTTTAAAGGAAAAGTAGATGATAAAGAATTTTTGGTGTATATAAATGCGGAAAACGGAAGAGAGGAAGATGTGCTTGTTATCACCAATACTCCAAATGGAACATTAACGACATAATTTTGAAGTTGGAGGAAAAAATCATGTTATAGTATTAAACTAAACTACATTTAAAGCTAGTAAATATTATTTACTAGCTTTAATAATTATGTTAATATGATTTTTTTCTCCAACTTCAAAATCATCGTTTATATGTATCTTTTGAAAGCAATGTTTTACTAACAACTTTTCCATCTTTTTTTAATATTTTATATGCTTCTGAATATACTGATGTTGCAGTTTTTCCAGTTACATATGAAGAAATTTCAACTTGGTAATCATCATCTTGTTTTAAACCAAAGATTTTACATGAAGCTATTCCACCAGATACAGAACAATTGATTTTTATCGGATATTTTCTGTTGTTTTTAAATTTAAAATCTAATGCACCATATACAACTGTTGCATCACGACTAGCAGTTACGTATGAAGGTACAAATTGATGATTATATCTTTCTACTATTCCTAAGTTAGCAAAAACTACTGCATTGTATAAAGTAGATGTGATTTGACAAATTCCACCACCGATACCATCAACAACTTCTCCGTTCACATATGTAGGAGCATCTTTGTAACCAGCAGCTGGAGTTCTAGCACCAACTACTTTATTATATGAAAAAGTTTCTCCTGGCATTAGTACGGTTCCATTAATTTTATTTGCAGCTAATCTTAGATTTGTTGTTCTATCTACAGCTGCTGCTGAGTATTTGGTTGAATATGAAGCTAATAAATCAGGAAAAGCTTCTGAACCTATCATATTTGTAGTTACACTAGGGTATAAAGTTTTTAGAGGAATTGAATATTCTTCTAAACTTTGGTCTCCTAAAATGTTTTGTGCTTCTTCTATAGAAACTTTAAAATCTAAACCATTTTCTGATGGATATACAGTAAATGGATTTTGTGTATAATACGCATTTTTAGGTTCTTTATATATTTCTGAATGAATACGATTAATATCTACTTTTTCAGGTTCTTGAGTTTTTACTACAAGTTCTACGGGTATGTCAAATCCAGATAGTGAAGAAAGGGCATTTTGTATATTTTGAATGCTTGCATCTACATCAATAATATTTCCTGTTTTACCTGTTGTTACAATTAATTTATTTCCTTCTATATAGTATCCACTATCAACAACTTTGTCTGGCAATTGAGCAGTAAATTCTGTTAATAATTTTGTAAGCTGTTCTTTGTCTACAGTAACATTTGGAATGATGTTAACTTTTCCAAACATTGTTGAAAGTACATAGAAATTATTTTGAAAAATATTTCCCTGTCTACCTACGTTATAAGCATTATTTACAATATCCTTTGTATTAAAATCGGTAGAAATTTGAGAAAGTGAAATTGTTGCTTCAAAGTCTCCATGTTTTACTTTAATTTCTTGTGGTAAATTTGATGAAATATAATTATCTAATTTATATTTTGCATCAGATTTGCTCATGTTGGAGATATCAATTCCTTGTACAGAAACTCCTGAGATAATATTTTGGTTGATTGCGTTATATCCTGTAAAGATTAATAAGGCTAATAATAAAACAATTATTATAATTCCAATTATAATTCCGAAAATTGATAAAGCTTTTTTTAGCTTTTTTTCTTCTACAGGAATGAAATCTTTTGGTGGTTCATTTATTAAACTTGTTTCTTCTTGTTCTTCTTTTACCAATTCTTCTTCTGTTTCAATTTTGTTTTCATCGATAACAGATAAATTTTCGTCTGTAGGTGTTTCAATATCTTCTATAACTTCATTTTTGACTTTTTCTTTTACATCTTCTTCAATGTCTTTTTCTTTTAGTTCCATTCTAATCTCCTTTTAAATTTATCTTATTCATTATATCATAGTTTATTATTAAAAAGAATATAAAAAATACAAAAAAATAAAATTTGTAAAGTGAAAAGATGAGTGTAGCTTTAGCTGATATTTGTGTTTAAATGGATGAAGCAAAAAACTTACATAAGATATTATTTTAAAATATAAAAATTATCATAAAAAGATTGCAAAAAATATATGCTTACAGTATAATTAAAATGTAAATTATGAGCTATAATAAAAATGGTAAAACCTTGAAAAACTAATATCCATAATACAAGATACATGATTGCTGAAAATAGGTATATTATTTTTTATTTTAGCAAATCATAATAAGAAAAATAAATAAAATACAAACAAAAGAAAGGAGAAGTTTTTTATGGAAGACGAAATAAAAAATATAGCAAAAAACACAAAAGGAATAACATTAATTGCATTAGTAATAACAATAATTG
>CAUWEX010000017.1:0-31659 GCA_963557965.1 uncultured Clostridia bacterium | reverse complement strand
GGCACCAGACTTTGACTCTGGCATGCGCTAGTTCGAATCTAGCCAGCCCAGCCAACCGGATAATCGATGTAAATAGCTTGTATCTAAGAATACAAGCTATTTACATGTTTAAAGCCACAGCAAATCGGAAAAATAACGACATAAATAATCGAAAAATGTTGACAAATTTGAAAAAATTGTATAATATAGAAATGTAAAAAAAGAAACAACTGATGTAAGCCTTGGGGCTGTAAGAGAGATACTTTACTAAATCAAAGAATAGCTTTAAAAATAGATGTTTTAAAAAAGATAGCAATAAAACCTGAATAAATCAGGTTTTTGTTGCTGTCTTTTTTCGTGAGAAAAAACAAGTTAGTGAGTAGAAATGCAAAAAGCAGAGTTCAAGCTAACAGCTATTTTTCTCATATGGAGTAGTTATTAAAATTTTAAATATAAAAATAAAAAATAAGAGGGAGAAAAAGAAATGAAAGAAACATTTAAAAGACAAAATGGTATTACATTGATTGCTTTAGTAATAACAATAATCGTGTTATTAATTTTAGCGGATGTGTCAATAGCAATGCTAACAGGTGAGAATGGAATATTAAACCAAGCACAAGAAGCTAAGGAGCAAACAGAATTTAAGAGTGCAGAAGAAAAAGTAAAATTAGCAATCATGGGAGCAAGAGCAACAGATGGAAAAATAACAACAGCAACAAGTATTAGACCATATCAAACATATTGGTATAAAGACAATAGTTTTATGAAAACAGCATTTAAAACAGCAACAAACGGAACTAAATATTACGATTTAATTATACCACAAGGTTCAAATACAACATATTGGTTGGCTTCGCGCTGCGTCAATGCCGGCTCAAGCTATTGCTACTTCAATATGCGCTTTGTGAACGGCGGCCGCGTGAACGCGGGCGGCATGTACGACTCTAACGACGGCGCTGGCAGCCACAGCCTTGCGTTGTTCCCCGCAGTTTCTCTAAACTCTGAACTCATAAGTGGAAATAAAACTAATGGGTTTACTGTGCAATAAATATGAAAATTAAACGAGAAAAAGTAGAGTTAAAATAGCCGTTGTCCGCCCCTCGCGGTCGGACCGGCTAAGTATAAAAAAGAAAGAATTAGAAAAATGAGTATGAAATATTGTATAAATTCAAAGATAATGGTAATATAGAATAAAACCAATAAAAATGTAAAGGAATTACCATGAACATAGAAAAAATCAAAACAAATGTAAAATTTATAAAAAAAATAGAATATCATAAAATAATAAAATCAACACATCTATATGCCAAAGAGCTTGCAGACGATATGCAATCAGATAGAACCTTAATACTTGCAGGAACTCAAACTCAAGGGGTAGGAACACAAGGTAGAAAATGGTATAGTGGGGAAGAACAAAATATTTTAGCAACACTTATATTACATCCCAAATGTACAATAAAAGAACTAAGCAATCTAACAATAGACATTGCAATCAAAATAAAAGAAGCGATAGAAGAGTTATATGGATACAAATTAACAATTAAAAAGCCGAACGATTTAATGTTAAACGGTAAAAAAATATGTGGAATTCTAACAGAAACACACACTCAGGGAGAAGAAATAAAATATCTTATAATTAGTTTTGGATTTAATGTTAATGAAGAACAGTTTTCACAAGATGTTGAACAAATAGCAACATCATTAAAAAAAGAATCTGGAAAAAGTTTTAAATTAGAAGAAATATTAATAAAAATACTACAAAACATACCAGAAATCTTAAGAATAACTTAAAAAAGTTGTGTTTTTCAAAAAAAGTAGTATAATACCAACATTCGCTAAAAGCGATGTGTATGTAACTTAGTTTGTAGACTAAGGAAAGCGTATGTCCAGGCAAGTAAAAACGTGCTACAGAGGAAGGAAAAAATATGAGCATTTTAGATGTTATTATGACTATCATCTTAGCAATAGTGATTGGATTGGTTGTTGCAATTACTGTAATAAGCAAGTCAGAAGAGAAGCACCATTGGATGTAAGAGAAAGAAGAACTTTTTACTTTACAGTAAGGGGTTCTTTTTATTTATGTAAGCAAATAGTTCTAAAAAAATCTTACATTAATATAAATTAATATAAGAATTTTTAGAAGGTGGAAAGAATATGGAAAATTATCAAGAAAACAAAAAAGATATTGCAAAAAGTCTTGGAAAGGGACTATTAATTTCCTTTTTAATAACAGTTGGAAGTTTGCTAATATTTTCAATATTATTAACATACACTAATATTGGTGAAAATACTATAACCCCTGTAATTATTATAGTAACATCTATTAGTATATTAATAGGAAGTTCAATTGTAAATATGAAAATAAAAAAGAATGGTATGTTAAATGGAGCATTAATTGGAGGAAGTTATATATTAATATTATACTTAATATCAAGTACTTTAAATATGCGATTTAGTTTAAATATTCAAAGCATAATAATGATAGCAGCGGGAATTTTATTTGGAATTGTTGGAGGAATAATAGGAGTAAATCGAAAATAATAAAAAATAAAAGTCTTATATATTCAAGTGAAAAGCTTGATATATAAGGCTTTAAATTTATATATGTCGAAAAAAGTCGATGAAAAGTTTTTAAAAATTCACATAAACAGTTGACAAGAAAAAAGAAAGTTATTATAATGCAATTACATTTTCATATTAATTCTATAATTTTTTATTTTACGCCGTTTTGGCAAAAAGATTTGTTATTTTCAAAATTTTAAAGTCTAAAAATTTCACAAATAACCTAAAAACTATATAGAAAGGAGGAATGCCTTTGACAAAAAAGAAGAAATTAATTATTATAGCCATTATTTTATTAATCATGTTAATTGCTTTTATAGGAGGACAAGCATATGCAAAATATATTACACAAGTAAGAGGTAATGGAATTGCAGAAGTTGCAACATGGAATTTTAAAGTAAATGGAGAAAAAGAACAAGTACAAGAGATAAGATTAGCATCTACATGTAATAATCAAACACTTGTCAACAATAAAATTGCCCCTGGTACAAGTGGAAGTTTTAACATAATGGTAGATGCAACAGGCTCAGATGTTGGAATAAATTACAATATCGATTTTACAGAAGAAAATAATAAGCCCCAAAATTTAAAGTTTATGTACGAAGGACAAGAATATAAATCAATAAAAGATTTAGAAAACAGCCTATCAGGAACCATTTTAACTGATGATAAAGAAAAAACAAAAAATTTAAACATTCAGTGGAAATGGGCGTATGAAACAGGTAGCGACGAAAGTCAAATTAAGCAAAATGATATTATAGACACACAAAACGCTCAAAATATTGCAGAGTATACTTTCCAAGTAGTTGTAACAGGAACTCAAGTAGAACCACAAGCTTAAGATATATATTTATAGAAATATGAAAATGATATCCTTTATAAGTAAAGGAAGCAACAACGTTTCCTTTACTTATACAATAAAGAAAGAAGGAGAAAATATGAAAGATAAGATAAAAAACAGAAAAAAGTTACTGTTAGTAATTATTATAATAACAGTTCTTGCGATACTATTTCTTTCTGGTTTTAGTTTAGGTAAAGCATATTCAAAAACTGACATACAAGGAATTAGCAAAATTGCAGAGCCAATTTTGGATGTGGAAAATGGAAGTAAAATACAAATTAATAATAAAAATACAGAAGGAAACTATGAATTTAAAGTAAAAAACTTCAAGCAAGATGATAATAGAACGATATTAACAGATGTGGGAATGAACTATTATATAGAAGTTTTGAATACACCACATGAGGCTATAGAACTAGAACTATATAGAGGAGATGAAAAAATTGATTTAGTTCAAAATAAAACAAAAACATTTTTTATGTCAAAAGATATTGAACAAGAAGATAGTTATATTATGAAAATAAAATATAACAAAAATTTAAATAAATCAATGAGTGATATTATGCAAGAACTACAAATTAAAGTACATGCGGAACAAGAGAAAACATAGGAGGCATAATGAAGAACTTAAAAAAGGATAGAAAAAAGATAGTAATTTTAATTATTATATTTAGTTTAATTCTAATTCTTATGTATAATTTAGCGAAAAATAGAGATGTGGAAACAAGAATTCAAGATGATTTTATATTCTTTAAATTATTTAATTCAGCATCATCAATTAATAATCATGAAAAAACCAATAATAATTTTAATAGATACAATATGGAAGTAACAAAGGAAAAAGCTAATTACCAAGAAATTAATTTATGGCAAACAATAGACATGAAAAGCTTGGTAAAGGAAAAAGTAGCACCAGGAACAAAAGGAAATTTTAGTATTAATTTAACATCTAATATAGATACAGAATATGAAATAAAAATTGTAGCAAAAAATGAAAAGCCAAAAAACTTAATTTTCGAAATTAAAGAACCTCAAGGAAAAATAAGAGCTACAAAAAGTAAAAACATTCCTATTTCATGGGAATGGAAATATCAGATAAATGAAACGCAGGACATTCAAGATACTAAAGATGGTGAAAAGATAAAAGATTATAAATTTGAAATTTGTACTATAGGAAAATAAAAATAGGAGGTGAGAAATGAAAAGGAAAGTTGTTTTTTTCGTGATTTTTATTTTAGGGATAATGATAGGTATAAATTGTTATGCTAAATACATAATAACTAAGGATAATATTGCTGTTAATATTGATATAGATGGTGCAGAACCCAAAATTGAAATTATTAGTATAGCTAATACGAATAAAAAATATCCTGCTTATGCCAGCAAAAAACATACGATAACTGCAACTGTTAAAATAACAGAAAATAATATAGTGAAAAATTATTTCAATAAGGAAAATGTAGAAATTTTAGTAGATAGTAAAAGAATATTCCCAAGCATGTATAATATAAAAGAGATATCTAAGAATAATAGAGAAATAGTATATAAAATAGAAATAAGCAACATACAAGGAAATGGAATTTTAAAAATAAAAATACCGAAAGGCACGATAGTTGATAAAGGAGAACAAACTAATAAAGAAATAATTTATAATACTAATATCGAAATCGATAATATTGCTCCAGTAACAAGCTTTTCACAAAATGAAAAAAATAAAAAGGTTATTGCTAAAATAGAAACGAATGAGAAGGTTCAAGATATACCTGCATGGAACATATCAGAAGATAAAAAAATATTATTAAAAGAATTTGAATGTAATGTAACATATCCAATAAAAGTCTACGATTTTGCAGAAAATGTTACTGAGACGATGGTAAATATTACGAAGGCAACATATATACAAATAAAATATGGAGCAATTAATGAAGACAATGAGTGGAGCTTTGGATATGGAAATGGAGAAATTGCTGGAGCAAATTCAATAAGAAAGAATCCTAGTAATAGAACAGAAGCAATAGCATTTTATTCAGAAGGAAATATACCAAAAGATTTCTTCCAATTACAATCATATATAAATACATATTGGGAAGAAGGAAGAGAAGCACTATGTTATGCATATGAATGTAGATATAAATCAGGATATAACCCATCTAGTAGTGCATATCATTCACTGTTATCAGGAAATATTATAAGGTTAGATATAGGATATCCGTTGTTAATAGGTGGTACAGCAATGAACAAAAAAGGAAATAAAGGAATTGGAGGGAAACCTATACCTGAAGATATTGCAAGAAAGCACCTTTTTGGAATAAGTTCATTAAAGATAAAATTAAAAGATAATTCTTATTATTCAGTGGTATATCAAATATGGGTACAAGGTCAAGGCTGGATAGAGGCAGAGGCTGATGATATAGAAACAAGTTATGCTCATGATAAACCAATGGGAATGTTTAGAATGGCATTAATTCCAAAGACAGAAAAGCAATATTTAATAGATTATTGGAATAAAGATAAGGGAACTAATAATATGAAATAAATTGATAAAAAGAGTTGATATTTTTTCTATTTTAATATAAAATCTAAAAAGACTAATTAAAAGGAGGGACAATATGGTTACTTTAGAAGCGGTAAGGAAAAATCAAGAAGTAGAAGCCTTAATACAAGGAGCGCAAAAACAGCTAAACGGTTTAGGATATACAGAACATAGCCATAGGCATATTTCAATAGTATCTAAAAGAGCAGGAGAAATATTAGAAAAGCTTGGATATCCTGAGAGGACAGTCGAACTAGCTAAAATAGCAGGTTATATGCATGATATAGGAAACTGTGTAAACAGAGTAGATCATGCACATAGTGGAGCAATTTTAGCATTTAATATTCTAAAAGATATGGGGATGCCAGTAGAAGAAAGAACAGAAATTATGATGGCTATTGGAAACCATGATGAGAAAACAGGAACAGCAGTAAGCGATATATCAGCAGCACTTATTTTAGCTGATAAATCAGATGTGCATAGAGATAGAGTTACTAATACTAATTTATCTACTTTTGATATTCACGATAGAGTAAATTATGCTGTAACAAACGCACAATTAGACTTGGATAGTGAAGAAAGAAAAGTAATTTTAAACCTAACAATAGATACCAAATTATGCCCTGTTTTAGACTATTTCGAAATCTTTATGGATAGAACAATGATGAGTAAATATGCAGCAAAACGTTTAAAGATATGGTTTGAACTAGTAATAAATGGAACAAAACTATTATAATATGGGAAAAGATTAAAATGGAGGAAATATCATGAAAAAAGTAAAAATGTTAACAATTGCACTATTAGTTATACTTGTAACAGTAATTGCAGTGTGCGGAATATATATCCCACATCAAAACAGAATGGAAAATGAAATCAAAGATTATTCTTATGGAATGGGCTTGAAAGGCGCTAGAAATGTTACTTTAGTAGCAGATACTTCTACAACAACAATCATAAAAGATAAAGATGGTAATGAAGTAAAAGATGCAGAAAATTTAACTGACGAAGAATTAACAGAAAAAGGATATATTAAAGAAGAAACAAAAAATAATAATGCTAATGTATTGAATGAAGAAAATTATAAAAAATCAAAACAGATAATAGAAGAAAGACTTAAAAAAATAGGTGTTCAAAATTATGAAGTAAGGCTTGATGGTGAACATGGAAATATAATGGTAGCTATTCCAGAAAACGATGCTACAGATGATATAGTTGGAAGTATTGGGACTACAGGTAAATTTGAAATAGTTGATAGTCAAACTAACGAAGTTTTAATGGACAATAAAGATATAGAAAAAGCAAATGTAATGTATGGACAAGATCCAAATTCATCAAACGGATCAGGAACAATGGTGTACTTAAGCATAGTATTCAATAAAGATGGAGCAAAAAAATTAGAAGATATTAGTGGAAAATATGTTACTACATCTAATAAAGAAGAAAATACCACTTCAGAAAATGAAGAAACAGCGACTGAAGAAAAGAAAATTACTATGAAAATTGATGGCGAAACAATTATGAGTACATCTTTTGAAGAACCATTAAGAACAGGAGAGTTACAACTATCAGTTGGAACTAGTGCAACAGATCAAAAAACATTACAAGGGTATATTACACAGGCAACCAATATGGCAACAGTATTAGATACAGGAAATATGCCAATAAAATATACAGTTGATGAAAATAAATATATTCTTTCAGATATAACAAAGGAAGATATTAATACAGTATTTTATGTAATAGCTGGAATTACTGCAATAGCGTTAGTTGTATTAATTGTAAGATATAAAACACAAGGGGTAATAGGAGTAATTTCATATATTGGCCTAGCAGCTGTATTATCATTAATATTAAGATATACAAATGTGGTTATTACAATAGAAGGTATTGTAGGAATAATAATTGCATTAATTTTAAATTATATATTTGTTAATAAATTATTAGCAAAATTAAAAAATGAAAAACTTGACACTGAAAAAGTTAACGAAAGTTTAAAACAAACATACAAAGAATTTTTTGCAAGGATAATACCAATTTGTATTGCAGTGATAGCTTTCTGCTTTATGAATTGGGAACCTATTAGTAGTTTTGGAATGGTAATGTTTTGGGGAATTGTGTTAATAGCAGGTTATAATATAGTAATTACAAATATATTATTAAAGCTAAAAGCAGATGACGCAAAAGGTGAAACTAAATAATAGGGAGGAATGAAGATAAAATGGAAAAAGTAAAAAAGACAAAAAATAAGAGTAAATTTATATTAATATTAGTAGCATTAATAATTATTATTGGAATTGCTATAACAGCAACAGTGGGACTAAATGTAAGTTTAAAATATCAAACTTCTCAAAAAATAGAATTATATTTAGCAAAAGAATTTGAAATATCAGATGTACGAAAAATAGTAAATGAAGTAATGCCTGAAGCAGATGCTATCATACAAAAAGTAGAAGTTTTTGAAGATACAGTAGCTATTACAGCAAAAGAAATAAGCGACGAAAACAAACAAAATATTATTACAAAAATAAATGAAAAATTTGCTACAGAAATAAAAGCTGAAAATATTGAAATAAGCAATATACCAGCAGAAAAAGAAATTGATATAGTAAAAACATATGCTATTCCAATAGGAATTGTAACTGTTGCTATATTAATATATATGGCAATTAGATATGCAAAATTAGGTGCCATAAAAGTTGTATTAAAAACAATATTAGTACTAATTGTAACAGAATTAATGTTATTAAGTGTTATGGCAATAACGAGAATACCAGTATGCGAATTTACAATGCCAGCAGCAATGGCGTTATATGTGTTGACATTACTTGTAGTAACAAGTACATTTGAAAATAAATTAGAAGAAAAAACAAAATTAGAAGAGAATAATTAAAAAAACACCTCATTTAGAATACGAAATAAGAATATTTCTTAAACGCCTAAATGAGGTGTATTTTTGTTTTTAGAATTTAACTAAAATAATAATTGTAAAAAATATAGATTTTTCTAAACTGTTATGATAAAATGTTTTCCAAGATATACATTAGACAAAATGGAGGAAAATATGGGAAATATAGTATTATTAGATGAATTAACTATAAATAAAATTGCGGCAGGAGAAGTTATTGAAAGACCTGCATCAGTAGTAAAAGAGATGGTAGAAAACTCAATAGATGCCGGTGCAACTAATATTATAGTAGAAATAAAAAATGGTGGAATATCATATATACGAGTAAGCGATAATGGAAAAGGAATTGCACAAGATGATTTGGAAATAGCTTTTGAAAGACATGCAACAAGTAAAATTAGATCAGCAGATGATTTGGATACAGTAAAATCTATGGGGTTTAGAGGTGAAGCATTAGCAAGTATTGCAGCTGTTGCGAATGTAGAATTAGTGTCAAAAACTAAAGAACAAGCAATTGGATATAGGGTTGTTGTAGAAGCAGGAAATGTATTGGAAAAAGAAGAGATGGGAACTAGGACGGGAACAACGATTACAGTTAGAAATTTATTTTTTAATACACCTGTTAGATATAAATTCTTAAAAAAAGATTACACAGAAACAGGCTATATTGAAGATGTAATTACTAGAATTGCATTAGTTAATCCACATATTGCAATAAAATTGATAAACACAGGAAAAACAGTTATTCAAACTAATGGAAGCGGAGAATTAAAAGATGTTATTTATAGCATTTACGGAAAAGATATTGCAAATGGAATAATGGAAGTTGATTATACTTATGAAGATATCCGTATATCAGGAGTAATTGGAAAACCAGAAATAGCTAGATCTAATAGATCTAACCAATTGTTCTTCGTAAATAAAAGATATATAAAAGATAAAACATTAACAGCGGCAACGGAACAAGCTTATAAAGGACTTATTCCAATTGGAAAATTTGGATTTGTGATTTTAAATTTAGAAATAAATCCAGCCAAAGTAGATGTTAATGTTCATCCAGCTAAATTAGAAGTAAGATTTCAAGAAGAAAATAAAATATTTCAAGCAATTTATCATGCAATAAAAGATATCTTATTAAAATCAGATTTAGTAAAAGATACTGAAAAAGAAATAGAAGAAAGTGAAAACAGAATAAATAGAAGTGCGGCAAGCTTTGAAGAGAGACTTCGCAACTTAAGAGAAGCTAAAAAAGAAAATAATCAAGGTGGACTTTTTGGATTTAGAAAACAACAAGAAAAACAAATTGAAGAATATACAGAAGAAGAAAGTAAAATAAAAACTAACAATATTAATGAAGATTTTACACCAGGAAAACCAATTAATACATCAGATATATTAGAAACACTAAAATTAATGAAAGAGAAAATAGAAACAGAAACACAAGAAGTTAAGAAAGTCGAAGATGTAACAGAAAACACAAATGACAATGAAACTAGCATTGAAGAAAACAATGTTAAAAATACAAATGAAGAAAGTAAGGAAGCTGAAACAGATAAAGAAAATAGCGATAATTATGATGTACAAGATATTCCACAAACAAGTACTTTAAAAGAAGAAACAGCAGAATATGATACAAAATTAAGCAGTGATTTTGATGAAATGTATACAAAAACATTTGGAAGAATGCCTATTTCAGAAAAACAAGAAGAAAAAAATAATGCAATTGATATAATAAAAGATAATGTATCAATTTTTGAAAATGACGAGAAACTCAAAAAGCCTATATATAAATTTATAGGGATTATATTTAAAACATATATCATATTAGAAATAGAAAATGAAATGTATATATTAGACCAACATGCTGCACATGAGAGAATAATGTACGAAAAAGTAAAAAAGAATTACTACAGTAACGAAGAAAAAGACTCTCAATTATTACTATTACCAGATGTAATAACATTAACACACAAAGAAATGGATATTGCAAAAGAAAATATGAGTATTTTTGAAAAAGCAGGATTTAGTTTAGAAGAATTTGGAGAAAATACAATCAAATTAACAGGAGTTCCAGATGTGTGTATAGACTTAGATACAAAGGAATTATTTTTGGAAACATTAGACGAAATAAACACAGTTGCAAGAACTGCAAAACAGGAAAAAGAGGAAAAGTTTATTGCAACAGTAGCATGCAAATCAGCAGTAAAAGCTAATATGGCACTAACAAGAGAAGAAGTGGAACAGTTAATGGAACAATTGTTAAGTTTACCAAATCCATTTACATGTCCACATGGGAGACCAACAGTTATAAAAATGACTAAATATGATATAGAAAGAAAATTTGCAAGAAAATAAGGAGAAAAACATGCAGATATTTATTATATTGATTATGATAATTATATATTTAGTAGTTCTTGCTTGGACTTGGAACAACTTAGAAGACCTTGAAAAACACAAGAAAATAATTATAATAGGAATAGGATTGCTTATAGTATTTATAATAACTAACATTATATTTGCGATTTCCAAAGCAGGAATAAATTATCAAAATGCTGAAATACAAAAAGATGTTGGAAATATTATGATTGCACTGTTTACAGGCGTAAACGCATTAATACTTCCGCTACTATTTAAAAACATATTAAAAATGAGAAATGGTGAAATGGAAGAAACAATTTTCAAAACTAAAATGGGAGTAGGAGTAATTGTGTTTTTACTGATTATGTGCTTAGAATGTGGATACATAAAAGATATCCAAAAAGGAATTTTAGAAATATATAATACAAATGTTGTAGAAAAAATTGGAACATTATAATTATTTAAGTTAGATTGAAGCCTTTAGAAGGGGATGGATAAAATGAACAAAGAAAAGGTCGTTGTAATATGTGGACCAACAGCATCTGGCAAAACAGCATTATCAATTGAACTGGCAAAAAAGATAGGTGGGGAAGTTGTTTCTTGTGATTCTATGCAGATATATAAAGATATGGATATTGGAACAGCAAAACCTACAATAGAAGAGATGCAAGGAATAAAGCATTACATGATAGATATATTATCACCAGATGAGAGATACAGTGTAGCAGATTATAAAGTACAGGCCAAAAAAGCAATAAGAGAAATTATAGAAAAAGGTAAAACACCAATTGTGGTTGGAGGGACTGGATTATATGTAGATAGCCTTATTTATGAAATAGAATATCCCAATATCCAATTTGACGAGAAATATAGGGCAAAATTGGAAAAACAAGTAGAAGAAAAAGGACTAGAAGAATTATATAAAAAGGCAGAAGAGATTGATCCAGAGGCAATACAAAAGATAAGTAAAAATGATAAAAAAAGAATTTTAAGAATTTTAGAGATTTATCATGCAACAGGAAAAAATAAAACTGAACAAGAAAAGAAGTCGAGAGAAAAAGAACCTGAATTTGATTATCTTGTGTATGGTTTAAATATGCCAAGAGAAAAATTATATAAAAAAATTGACTTACGAGTAGATGTTATGATAAAACAAGGACTAATAGAAGAAGTTAAAAAGGTTTATAAAAAATATCGTAAATTCCCTACAGCAATGCAAGGCTTAGGCTATAAAGAAGTTGTAGAATATCTAAATAATAACTTAACTAAAGAAGAAATGATAGATAAAATCAAACAAGAAACGAGAAGATATGCAAAAAGACAAATGACCTGGTTTAGAAAAAACAAACAAACGATTTGGTTAGATACAGAAAATACGATACAAAATAATATACAAATTATTTTGGAGGGTTTAATTTGAAAAAGCAAACGAAAAACAAAAAAATAAATAAGAAAAAGCTAATGGCAGTATATATTGCAGCAGTATTACTTTTAATATATCTAATATATATAATATATCTTCTTATTAAGCAACCTACTAATATATTCACAGTGGAAGAAGGTAAATTATATAAGGAAGAAACAAATGTTGGATATGTAATTAGAAACGAAAAAGTAGTAAAAGGTGATAACTATAAAAATGGAATGGAACCAATTGTTGCGGAAGGTTCAAGAGCTGCAGTAAATGAAAAGATTTTCAGATATTATAGTAATAATGAAGAAAATCTGAAACAAAAAATAGCAGAATTAGACTTGAAAATTCAAACTGCAATGGCACAAGATATAGGTGCTGGTAGTGCAGATGCTAAAATTATGGAAAACCAGATAGACGAAAAGATGCAGGATATAAATAGAATTACAGACGTATCTAAACTTAATGAATATAAAAAAGAGATAGAAAGTCTAGTTGCTAAAAAAGCTAAAATAGCAGGAGAGAGCAGCCCAAAAGGCTCATATTTAAGGAAGTTAATAGACCAAAGAAAACAATATGAATCAGAATTAAATTCTGGAGCGGAATATGTAAAAGCACCAATGAGTGGGATTGTTTCATATAGAGTGGATGGGTTAGAGGATGTTTTAACTCCTAATAATTTTAGTTCGCTTAGTAAAGAATATTTGGAAAATTTGAATTTGAGTACAGGTAAGATTGTTGCAAGTAATGATGAAGCGGGAAAAGTAATAGATAACTTTGAATGCTATATAGCAACTTATAGTTCATCGGAAGAAGCAAAAAATGCTAAAGTTGGAGATAAAGTAAAAGTAAGGCTTTCTAATAATGCAGAAATAAATGCAGAAATAACAAATTTGATTATAGAAGATGATGAAGTAACAATAATATTAAAAATACAAAAACAAATTGAGGAATTAATTAATTATAGAAAAATAACATTTGACTTAATTTGGTGGAGTGCGTCTGGAATAAAAGTTCCAAACCAAGCCATAGTAAAACAAGATAACCTTGATTATGTAGTAAGAAATAGAGCAGGGTATCTTAGTAAAGTATTAGTTAAAGTAAAGAAACAAGGTGATAAATATTCTATAGTAGATGCCTATAGTACAGAAGAGCTAGAAAAAATGGGGATGTCAAAAACAGAAGCATCTAGTAGTAGAAACTTATCAATATATGATGAAATTTTAATAAAGCCAGATTTAAGTAAAGTCAAGTAATATTACAAAAATATTACAAAAATATTAAAAAACAAAAACATTTGTAAAATATATTGACAATATGACAAAAAAAGTAGATACTTAGAAAGTAAATAATAGGAAAGAATATTAGGAGGTTTTTTTATGTCAGGAGCATTAATGAATAAAGTATGGGATTTGTTTGGGATGGATACAGCAGAACAAGAAGAATACGAAGACGAAGATGTATATGGATACGAAAATGAAGAAGAGGAAGAATATCAAGAAGAAAATAGAAAACAATTCTTTGGTGGAAGAAAAAACAACAAAGTTGTTGCAATGCCTCAATCTCAACCAAATGCAATAAAAATGGTTATATCACAACCAACAACATTTGAACAATCAGATGAAATTTGTGCATTTTTAAAAGAAAAAAAATCAGTAATAATCAACTTAGAATATGTTAATAAAGATGTTGCAAGAAGAATAGTTGATTTTGTTAGTGGTGGAGTTTATGCATTAGATGGATATATGCAAAAAGTGTCAAATTCTATTTTCTTAGCAGCACCATCAAATTATGAAATCACAAATGAAATGGCAAGAGAAGAAATGAAAAATAAACTTTCAGTATCTTGGTTAAAAAATAACGGAGTTAACTAATAATATCCGCAAGGAGGAAGAACAATGATTACACCATTAGATATAGAAAATAAAAAATTTGCAAAACAAATGATGAATGGATATAGTGTCGAGGAAGTAGACGATTTTTTAGATGACTTAACAGCTGACTATTCTAAAAACTATAAGGAAACAGCAGAATTAAAAGCAAAAGTTGATGAATTAAATCAAAGCTTAGAACATTATAAAAATATAGAAGCTACTTTACAAAACACATTAGTTATGGCTCAAACAACAGCAGAAGATATAAAAAGTGTAGCACAAAAACAAGCTGATCAAATCGTAAATGAAGCAAAAAGCGTAGCACAAAAACAAGCTGATGCCCTAGATAATGAAATAATTGCAAAAAGAAAAGAACTAGAAGACGTAAAAAAACAATTTGATATATATAAAGCAAAAATGGAATCTCTTTTAATTTCTCAATTAGAATTATTAAAAGACATAAATAAAGATGATAATGTATAAAATAATACATAAAAATACAAAAGACGAAAAAACTATCTTATAACAGATAGTTTTTTGACGTATTAAGAAATGTATGTTACAGAACTGTTAAATGTATGTTACAATTCTATTAATACTATTGACCGATAATTGAAAAAAGAATAAAATATTACTATCATAAGAGGGAAAAGATGAGAATTATTAGTGGAAAAGCACGAGGTACAAAATTATATTCATTAGAAGGACTAACAACTAGACCAACATTGGATAGAGTAAAAGAAGCCTTATTTAATATAATACAAAAAGATGTTATAGAAAGTGTGTTTTTAGATTTATTTGCTGGCAGTGGAGCAATTGGGTTAGAAGCTGCGAGTAGAGGAGCAAAGAAAGTAATTCTTTGTGAAAAAAACGCATCTGCAGTAAATATAATAAATCAAAATATAGAAAAAACACAGTTACAAGCAGTTGTAGAATTGCACAAGATGTCATTTGAACAAATGCTAAAAAATATAGATACACCTATAGATATTACATACATAGATCCACCATATAAGACCAATTATGCTTATGAGGCAATAAAAATTATTATAGAAAAAAACTTGATTAATAAAGATGGAATAATAATCATTGAAACAGATGAAGAAGAAAGAATATTAGAACAGATAGAAAGTTTAGATATTGAAATTATTAGTCAGAGAAAATATGGTAGAGTACATCTTATATTTGTAAAACCAAAATAGGATGCAAAGAAAGGGGTAAAACCATGGAAATATTTACATTATTAGAAACTTTAGAGGACTTGTTAGAAAATAGCAGAAATCTACCATTTACCTCAAAAGGAATAGTGGATAGAGAGGAAATGCTAGATTTAATAAAAGAAATCCGAATAAAGCTTCCAGATGAATTAAAACAAGCTAAATGGGTAAAAGAAGAAAGACAACGTATATTGGTTGAGGCCCAAAAAGAAGCAGATGGAATTGTAAAAGAAGCAGAAAACAGAATTATAGCAATGATAGATGAACATGAAATAACAAGAAAAGCATATGACCAAAAAACAGAAATAATAGAAACAGCAAATGAGATGTCAAGAGAAATTTCAAAAGGGACAAAAGAATATGCAGATAGCCTTCTTGAAAATACAGAAAATGTTTTAAATGAAACATTAAATAAACTAGGAAATAATATGTCAGAAGCCTTAAACTTAATGCAAATTTCATTAGAGGATACAATAAAAACAATTGAAAATAGTAGAAAAGAATTGAAATAAATGAAAGAGTCAGAGGTCAGAAGTCAAGAAACAAAGGCTTTTGAAATCTGACTTTTAAGATAGGGATGGTAGAAATATGGCAAAAAAGAAAAGAAGATATAAAAAGAAACAAAGTGCATCAAAATTAGATATAGTAGTAGTTACACTAATATTAATTAGTGTTCTTTTGGGTGTTTTAATATATACTAAATCGGGAATTGTAGGAGAAGAACTAAATCACATATTTGGAGGAATATTAGGAATTATGCAATATATTCTTCCTATAGGAACATTTGCAATTGCAATTAAACTAGCATCAGAAGGAAGAGAAGAAATAACAGCTAAACTAGTACAATATAGTATAGCAATTGTCAGCTTATCTGTTGTATTTAGCGTTTTTCAAGCGTCTTCGGGAGAACTGCAAGTACATAAGGAAATGACGGAAGTTGTAAGAGATGCATATGAGTTTGGAGCACAAAGTAAAGGTGGAGGAGCAGTAGGAGCAGTAGGAGCAGTAGTGCTTGTGAAACTTTTAGGAGAAATAGGAGCAATAATATTATGTACAGGTGTAGCTATCATATTATTAGTATTCGCGTTTGGAATTAATCCATCAGAAATAATAAATAATATAATGGATAAAATAGAAGAAAGAAGACAGGAAAGATTTGAAAGAAAACAAGAAATGGCAAAAGAGCAGCAAGAAGATGAAGAAACACCTGCACAAAGGAGAAAACGCTTAAGAGAAGAAAGAAAAGCTAAACAAGAGCTTGCTCGTATAGAACAAGAAGAAAAAGACCCAATGGCAAGTCAAATAAAGATTAACTTTGGCGGAAGAATTGTAGATAATTCAGATGAAAAAGCAGGATTGAAGAAATATGATCATTCAAATGATGACTTAGAACCACTTACGAAACAAAGTAAGATGAAAAAACAAAGAATGGCAGAGCAAGTAGAACCTGATGTGCTAGAAAGCAATTTGTTTAAAGATGTAGAAGAACAAAAAGAAGAAAAGAAAAAAGCGGTTCTACAATTAGAACATGCCCAAATTGTAGAAGATGAACATTATGAATATCCACCAGTAGAACTACTTAGTAAGCCAACTAAAAAAACATTAAAAGGCGGAGCAAAAGCGCTAACAGATACTGCAACAAGACTTCAAAAAACATTATATAGCTTTGGAGTTTCAGCAAAAGTAGAAAATGTTTCAGTAGGCCCAGCTATAACAAGATATGAGCTAAAACCTGCAGAAGGAGTAAGAGTTAGTAAAATAGCAAATTTAGCAGACGATATAGCTTTAAACTTAGCAGCAGAGACAATAAGAATAGAAGCACCAATACCAGGTAAGCAAGCAGTAGGAATAGAAGTTCCAAACAAGGAAAAAGAAGTAGTACATTTTAGAGAAATATTAGATAGTAAAGAATTCAAAGAAAATAAATCAAAATTGACAGTAGGACTGGGAAAAGATGTTGCAGGAAATGTACAATTAGCAGACATAGGGAAGATGCCACACGTATTAATTGCTGGTTCAACAGGTTCTGGTAAAAGTGTTTGTATAAATACACTTATTACAAGTATAATATATAATGCAAAACCAAGTGAAGTAAAATTTGTAATGGTAGACCCTAAAGTAGTTGAATTGTCTGTATATAATGGAATACCACATTTATTAATACCAGTTGTAACAGACCCAAGAAAAGCAGCAGGAGCACTTGCGTGGGCTGTGCAAGAAATGGATGATAGATATAACAAATTTGCAAGTAAAGGTGTACGTGATTTAAAAGGATATAATAAAGCAATAGAAAAAGAAAACGAAGCAGGAATATTACCTCAAATTGTAATAATAATAGACGAACTTGCAGACTTAATGATGGTTGCTAAAAATGATGTAGAAGATGCAATTTGCCGTTTGGCACAAAAAGCAAGAGCTGCAGGAATGCATTTAGTAATTGCAACACAAAGACCATCAGTTGATGTAATAACTGGATTAATCAAAGCTAATGTACCATCAAGGATAGCGTTTGCAGTATCATCACAAGTGGACTCAAGAACAATATTAGATAGTGTAGGAGCAGAAAAACTATTGGGAAAAGGAGACATGTTGTTCTTCCCAGCAGGAGCACCAAAGCCATCAAGAGTTCAAGGCGCATTTGTATCAGATGATGAAGTAGAAAAAATAGTAGACTTTATTAAATCAAATGGAACAGCAAATTATAGTGAGGATATTTTAGAAAGCATTGAAAATAGTAACAAATCTGATAAAGAATTAGCAGCAGAAGCAGCAGAAGATGATGACACAGACCCATTTTTAATGGATGCAATTCAAACAGTTGTGGAAACAGGACAAGCTTCAACATCATTTATACAAAGAAGATTTAAAGTAGGATATGCTAGAGCTGGAAGAATTATAGATCAAATGGAAGAAAGAGGAGTAATATCAGGATATCAAGGAAGTAAACCAAGAGAGGTTTTAATGACATTAGAAAGATTAAATGAGTTAAAAATGAGTACTAAAGAAGGCGAATGAGAAAAATAAGACCTGAAACTTAACCTATTTTTCTTAAGAAAGGAGAATAAAGTGCAAAAGAAAAAAGATAACTTAGATAATTTGATGGATAGAATTGTAAGAAAAGATTACAACAACGAATTAGAAAAAATACTAGAAAAAAAAGCATTTGCAGAAAACACAAAAAGTATTCTCCTTAATATTTTATATAAAATAGAAACAACATATAAAGACTATAAAAAAGTAAAACAAAATGTAAAGACAAAAGAAAACTTAATAGAAGATATAATAAATAGCATAAAAAATAATTGCGATGATATAAAATTGATAGCACCAAACTCAGAAGAAAGTAAAATGTTAGGAAACAAAACTTTTTTAGTTGAAAAAAATAAAAAAAGAATAATTTCTTATAACGTAGAAAGGAAAGTCTTATATTGCATATCTAAAATAGCAAAAAGTCAAAAAATTATTAAAGATAAATATTTTCTAATAAATGAGACTTTGTCTAATCTAATAAATACAGGAAATAGTATAAATACAGTAGAACCGTTAAGAGATTTTAATGGATATTCATGGACAACTATTCCAAGAGAAATTGAAAGTATAGATCACAATATAATATATCAGAACCTAATATTATTGTTAGGAAATGACTTTATTGAAAAATGGGTAAAAAATAAAGATGTAATGATAGATTACATGGAGAAATTTCAAACCAAAATGGAAACTACTTATGGGAAAGAACTATCAAATGAGTTTATTGAAGCTTTAAAAGAAATTTCTATATTATTAGAAATAAAATACAATAAAGAAAGTATGAAAAGATATGATATCTTGAAAAAAGATTTAGAAGATAAATATCTGAAGATGCAAGATAATAAAGAATTTGTAGAAAATATAACTAAAGAAAAGAAAGTTCTAACAGATAAAATAAAAGCCATAGATGAAACAATGAATAATAAAAAAATGCTACAAAAAGAGTATGAAATTCGAAATAATAATTTACCTTTAGAAGAAAAAATTTTTAGTATGAGAATTTTAATGCAAGTTATGGCGCAAGAAAGAAATGAAAAGATAGAAGAATTAAATAAATTGAATGAATTGCTAAAACCTAATAAATATATAAAAATAAAAAAAGAAATAGAAGAAAAATTAAAAATTTTAGTGATATTAGACAAAGAAGAAAAAACAAAAGAATTAGCATATTTAAAATTGAAATTAGAAAAAATATTTTTACAATGTTTTAATAAAAAGATAGAAGGTTGCAATTCAAAACAAGAAATATTAAAGCTAATATATGAATTTAGATATTATGCAATGTTACCATATAGCAACGAAAAAAGTATATATGAAGAGAAAGCATTAAAACAAGAAATAGAAAAATTAGAAAAGAACATATTAGAAAAAGCACATAAGTTAAAAGTTCTGGAAAGGTTATCAAAACAAGAAGAATTCAATTATCAATTATTAAAATATATATTTGAAAATAGAAGCATTAATTTAGAAGAAATACAAGTAAAACTAATTAGAGAAAAAACAAAAGAAAAAACAAGATATACAATACAAGTATTTGATGGCAATAAAACAGAGGAAAGTGCAGAATTAAAAGACGTAGAACGATTAGATACAAAGAAGTTAGCAATTAGATTTAATAAAAAAGTAAAAATATTTTGTTAAGATAAAAGGGAAGCTAGGAGGATAATATGAAAATAACTTTTTTAGGAGCAACAAAAATGGTTACAGGCTCAAATTATTTAGTTGAAGCAGCAGGCAAAAAATTTTTGGTGGACTGTGGTATGTGGCAAGGAAAAGCTGAATTAGAGGAAAGAAATGGAGAACCATTTGATTATAATCCAGAAGAAATTGATTTTATGTTACTTACACATGCACATATCGACCATTCAGGAAGAATACCAAAATTATATAATGAGGGATATAGAAATAAAGTATATGCACATAAAGCAACATGCGACTTATGCGCACTAATGCTACCTGACAGTGGGCATATACAAGAAATGGAAGCACAATGGAAAAATAAAAAAAGACTTAGAAAAGGGGAAAAAGAAATTCCACCTATGTATACAGCAGAACAAGCTGCTAAATGTTTGGAAATATTTGAACCTGTACAATATGATCAAATTATAGAGATTACGCCAGAAATACAAGTAAGATTTAATGATGCCGGACATATGTTAGGATCAAGCATAATTGAAGTGTGGGTAGAAGAAGATGGCAAAAAAACTAAAACTGTATTTACAGGAGACTTAGGAAATAATGATATACCATTGTTAGATTCTCCTACAATGATAGAGAATGCTGATAATTTAGTTATGGAATCAACATATGGTAGTAGACTTCATATAAGAAATAATGAAAAGGCAAAAATATTCTTAGATGTAGTATCAGAAACATTAGATAACGGTGGAACAGTAGTAATTCCATCATTTGCAGTAGGAAGAACACAAGAAATATTGTACGAAATTAACAAGTTAAAAGACGAAATGGACAACGAAGAATTTAGAAGAAAATATAAAACTATTATGAAAGCTCCAGTTTTTGTAGATAGTCCACTTGCAATTTCTGCAACAGAGGTATTTCGTGAAAATACAAATTTATTTGAGCCAGAAATAAGAGAAGAAATTATGAATGGTGATAATCCATTGGAATTCCCAGGACTTAAATTTACTAGAACAGCAGATGAATCAAAAGAATTAAACACAAGTACAATACCAAGTATAATTATATCTGCAAGTGGAATGTGTGATGTAGGAAGGATAAAACATCACTTAAAACATAATTTGTGGAATCCAAAATCAACCATTTTATTTGTTGGATATCAAGCTCCAGGAACACTAGGGTATGAAATTGTAAATGGTGCTAAAACTGTAAAAATATTTGGAGAAGAAATTGCTGTAAATGCAAGAATTGAATATATAGAAGGCTATTCGGGTCATGCTGACCAAGATGGGCTTATGAATTTTATATATTCATTTTTAGAAAAACCAAAACATATATTTTTGGTTCATGGAGAACCAGAATCACAAGAAGTATTTAAAAGTAAAATAGAAACAGAAGCTGGTATTCCAGTTGTAGTACCAAATTATGGAGAAACATATGAACTAGACAATATTAAAGTTGAAATGACACATAAAATTGAAAATCAAATGGAAAAAACAATAAGAAATGAAATATTAGAAAGATTAAACAAGATAAAAGATGAACTTTATGACATGGAAGCATATGTTAAAAAGGATGTAGAGGATAGTAACCTAAGAGATGCAGACATATTCAGAATAAATGAGAAAATAAAAGACCTAGAAAAACAAATTCTTAATGTAATTGAAGGATAACTTAAGATAATAATAGAAAGGGAACCATAAAATGAGTGATAAATATCTTAATGAAGCAATAATAGGAAATAAAAATATGATAGCAACTTTTACAGGAAAAGGTGAACTACAACGATTATATTTTCCAAGTAAAGATAATAGGCAGTATATTAATTTTTTCCATACAGGAGTCAAAATAAATCAGTCCGATTTAATATATCTACATGACGATATAAATAATATATATAGACAATACTATGATACAGATACAAACATATTAAATACGGAAGTAACAAACACATATTTTAATTTAAAAGTAGTTGCAACAGACTATATTTTGTTAAAAGAAAATGTAATGATTAAAAGATATACGTTTTTAAATGAAGGAGCAATAGAGTTAGATACTAAATTTTATATTCATTCTGAACTATTATCAGATAACAACAATATGGTTAGTTGCAAGATTTTAGATAATGGAATGCTACAATATGCGCATGATTTCGCGGTATCTACATTTGCAAAAGGACATAAGATTTGCAAACATCAAATTAACGGAAGTAGAAATACTATTAAATCTGGAGAGATATATGATAAAGATTATATTGGAATGTCAAAAGATACTAGTATTTGCTATGATATGGGTATAATTAAGCCACAAGAAAAAAAGGTTTTAGAAATATGTGTATTAGTGGATGAAAATAAAAATATTTCAAAAATGGAAGATGAAATTGATAGGATTACTAAAATTGACTTAAATAAAGAATATATTAATACAAAATCATATTGGAGAAAATACGTAAAAGCACATAATGGATTAAATTTAAAAGAACCACAAAATAGCTATGAAGATAAAATTTACGAAATTTATAAAAGAAGTATTTTATTATTTCCACTATTAACAAATGCAGAAACAGGAGGAATAATTGCATCTCCTGAAATAGATGAAGATTTTACAAAATGTGGACGTTACGCTTATTGCTGGCCTAGAGATGCTGTATTTATGACAAAAGCGATGGACATTATAAAAATGGAAAAGGAAACAGAAAAGTTTTATAAGGTATTTTGTAAAAAAACTCAAAGTAAAAATGGAATGTGGGAACAACGCTTTTTTACAGATGGAAAATTGGCACCGTGTTGGGGCTATCAAATTGATGAAACTGCAAGTGTAGTATATGGAGTATATGAGCATTACAACGTAACAAAATCAGAAAAATTTCTAAAAGAAAATCTTTCAATGTGTGAAAAAGCAATAGACTTTCTAAAAAAATACCTAAAAGATTGGCTAGGAATTGACGGAATAGATGAAAGAACAAGAGATATAGTAAAAGAAGAAATAGAAGAAGATACAAAAAGAAGAACAGGCAGAACACATAAATATCATGTTAGCTATGATTTATGGGAAATGTGTGAGGGAATTCATTTATATTCATTAGCTAGTATATATGCTGCATTTGATAGTATTCTAAAAATATATAGAGCATTAGGAGAAAACGTTTCAGGCTTTGAAAACAATAGATTAAAAGAAGAAAAAATCCAAAAAAATGAAAGAGAAATAGAAAAAATTCAAGTAGAAATTAAAAAATATATTAATGAAAATATGTATGACGAAAATAAAAAATCATATGTAAGAAATGCAGATGACAAAAAAATGGATATTAGCATATTAGGAGCTATTACACCATTTAACGTATTTAAGCCAAAAGAAACTAAGATAAAAAATACAGTAGAAAGCATTAATTTGCATTTGCGTACTTATACAGGGGGCTATCAAAGATTTGAACAAGATCACTATATGAATGGAAACCCATGGCCGATTGCAAATTTATGGATGACATTATATTATTTAGAAAGTGGCGAAAAGAAAAAAGCAAAAGAAACATTTGACTTTGTAGTTAAAACAGCAGGAAAACATTATTTTTTAGGAGAACAAGTAAATAACGAGACATTACAACCTAATTGGGTAATAGGGCTTGGATGGTCGCATGCAATGTTTTTGATTGTTCTTGATAGATTATATAATAAATAATTCTGGGGTTGGAGGAAAAAACATCTTCCGACCCTAAAATTGGTTTTTAAAACTATTGAACAATTATGTTAATTATGATATACTTATAAAACATGGCAAATGCCATATGTATAAGTACTATCAGGCTAGTAGAAAGGAAAAAACTATGCTAGTAGACAATCGAGGAGCGTTTTATGTTAATGCTCCACGGACAATCACACTGCCGATTCAGAAAGGAAAGTCAGTAACTGTCAAGAAGAGCAGCAATGGAGTTGGAGACATTGTCTTTAGCACCAACAAACTGCGCGAAAATGTACAAGCTGAGTTTGCTGGTCCATACACGGAATCTATTAATTCAGAGCTTATGTACAAATATGTAACAGAAGCTCTGTGGGATTTCCCAGAAGCAGAAGGAGTGGATGCAGAAACATTCTGCTCTAGGGAAAGGGACCTTGTTTGTGCAGCTGCTTTTAAAAGCCCTGATATTTACCAAGTGAAGTGCGTTGATTTGCAAGATATCTTTGCAATCAGTGCTTGGTGGAGAAGGTATTGCCCAGATTATTGGGTAAATGACCAATACAATTATAACATGACCTATTGGGAAGGTGAAAATAACTATCACGAGCATTTTGTTCGTGATGGAAAGCTCATGATGTTACCTAGTGATGAGGAGTCTAAGACAGAGCGGATACACACTTATAAACTGCGTGCAACAGTTATCATTAAGGCGAGCGAACTTGCAAAGGTGCGTTTGTAATAGATGAATAAGGAGGCTATATGTCGTCGCAGTCGCAACTATCATTCTCAGAGGACTATCACAAAATTGTGGTAGAAGTTGAACCTTCTGTTCTTACTAGTGTAAAAAGTAAGCTTGAGGGCGAATTTTACGCTTTCGGCGTTTTCGCAGATAAGGCGATTGGGTCAAGTGAGAACCAAGTCCTTGCCCTGTATGCAATGGAAATGCTAACAGGCTTGGAAATTACGTGCAACCGCCAAAACCCAGGCAAATCCTACAAACAGCTTATAAACAAGTTGTGTGCTGAACCGTTTGAAAAGGTTGATGGAGTCATGGGAGCCAAAAGCATTGGCTCTATAGATTTGGACGCTGGAGCTTCACTGATTTTTGAAGGTCAGACTGAAGAGGAATGCATACATTATTGGCTAGATGATGCATTGCAATTTGGAATGGATTCGAATTTCCATCTCAAATGGGGTTTAAAACATGCCTACAGAGCACAGCAAGCTTCTGATTGGTTTTATGAAGGGGACATACAAAAGAAAAGTCCTTTTCATAGGCTTAGGCCAGTCATTGCTGTAAAGCTACCGGTTTTTAATCCGCTTGAGGAAGTCAAAAGGGATATCGGTAGTTTGGGAAAGTACAAGATACTGGAACTTCCTAGTTATATGAAGTTGTAGCTTTGACAACTTTCCTTAACTGATGGTACATATCCAGAAATCTCTCAATTAATTTGAGTAGGTTTCTGGATATTTTTTTGTACACAATTTTACGTTAGTAAAATTGTGTACACGAACAAATTAATGGAAAGCCTAAGAGAAAAATTAAAATTATGCTAATTTAATGGCTTTACGATTTGTTCTTACAATTTTGATATTTAAGTGTGTAAAAATGTTTTTTTCCTCCGACACCAAAATCATCAAGTAAAAAAATTGCGAAAAGTACTTGCAATAAGAAAAAAATTGTTATAGAATTATATATGCCCAATAAATGGGTATAATAAAAAGAGTATATAAGGAGGAAGATATTATGTCAGTAAAAGTAGCCATTAATGGTTTTGGTCGTATAGGACGTCTAGCATTTAAACAAATGTTTGGAGCAGAAGGGTATGAGGTTGTTGCAATAAATGACTTAACAAGTCCAAAAATGCTTGCACATCTTTTAAAATACGACTCAGCACAAGGAAGATATGAAAAAGCAGATACAGTAGTAGCAGGAGAAGATACAATTACTGTAGACGGAAAAACAATTAAAATCTATGCTGAAAAAGACGCAAAAGATTTACCTTGGGGAGAAATCGGAGTTGACGTTGTATTAGAATGTACAGGATTCTACACAAGTAAAGATAAAGCACAAGCTCATATTGATGCAGGAGCTAAAAAAGTTGTTATATCTGCACCAGCAGGAAATGACTTAAAAACAGTTGTATTCGGAGTTAATGAAGGAATATTAACAGCTGAAGATAAAATAATATCAGCAGCATCATGTACAACAAACTGCTTAGCACCAATGGCAAAAGCTTTAAACGATATGGCTCCAATCCAATCAGGAATTATGACAACAGTTCATGCTTATACAGGAGATCAAATGGTGTTAGATGGACCACAAAGAAAAGGTGATTTAAGAAGAGCAAGAGCTGCAGCAGTAAACATTGTTCCAAACTCAACAGGAGCTGCTAAAGCAATTGGATTAGTTATTCCAGAATTAAATGGAAAATTAATTGGTTCTGCACAAAGAGTTCCAGTACCAACAGGATCAACAACAATATTAGTTGCAGTTGTAAAAGCTGAAGATTTAACAGTTGAAAAAATCAACGAACATATGAAATCAGTTGCTAACCAATCATATGGATATACAGACGAACAATTAGTTTCTTCTGATATTATAGGAATAACATATGGTTCATTATTTGATAGTACACAAACAATGGTAACAGAAATAGAAAAAGGATTATATCAAGTACAAGTTGTATCATGGTATGATAACGAAAATTCTTACACAAGCCAAATGGTAAGAACAATAAAATACTTTGCAGAATTAGGAGAATAATATTTTTATAAAATTTTGTAGAAGATATAAAATGATAAAAATCACGAGAGTTTTAATTAACCTCGTGATTTTTTTTAGTTTAGAAAATTCATTTCTTATTGAAGAAAATCGTAAAAAAATACTTGAAATATAACCTTTTTTGTTATAAAATAGTAGTGCCTAAAAAGGAAGAAAAAATTTATAAAATAAAAGTAATAACTTATAGGCAGAGGAAGGAGAATAAAAATGGATAAAAAAACAATAAAAGACATCGATGTAAAAGGAAAAAAAGTTCTAGTTAGATGCGACTTTAATGTACCATTAGATGAAAATAAAAATATTACAGATAATACAAGAATAGTAGCTGCATTGCCAACTATAAAATATTTATTAGAAAACAATTGCAGTCTTATATTATGTTCTCACTTAGGAAGACCAAAAGGAGAAGTAAAACCAGAATTTTCATTAGCACCAGTAGCTAAAGAATTATCAAAATTATTAGATAAAGAAGTAATCATGGCAAAAGACGTTGTAGGAGAAGATGCAACATCAAAAGCAGCAGAATTAAAAGAAGGAGAAATCTTATTATTAGAAAATGTTAGATTTCATAGAGAAGAAACAGATAATGACCCTGAATTTAGCAAAAAATTAGCTGATATGGCAGAAATTTTTGTAAATGATGCATTCGGTGCAGCACATAGAGCACACAGTTCAACAGAAGGAGTAGCTGCATACTTACCAGCAGTATCAGGACTATTAATAGAAAAAGAATTACAATTCTTAGGAAACGCATTAAATAATCCTGAAAGACCATTTGTTGCGATTTTAGGAGGAGCTAAAGTTTCAGACAAAATAGGAGTAATAGATAGTTTATTAGAAAAAGTAGATACATTAATGATAGGTGGAGGAATGGCATACACATTCTTCAAAGCACAAGGATATGAAGTTGGAAATTCAATATGTGAAGTTGATAAATTAGAATTAGCTAAAGAAGCTATGGCAAAAGCAAAAGATAGAGGAGTAAAATTAATGCTTCCTGTTGATACAAAAATAGGAAAAGAATTCAAACCTGATACAGAAAGTAAAACAGTAGCATGGACAGAAATTCCTGAAGGATGGGAAGGTTTTGACATCGGAGCAGAAACAATAAAAATGTTTAAAGAAGAATTACAAAAAGCAAAAACTGTAGTATGGAATGGACCTTTAGGATTATTCGAATTTGATCAATTTGCAATAGGAACAAATGAAATAGCAAAAACATTAGCAGAAATTGATGCAACAACAATTATTGGAGGTGGAGATTCTGCTGCAGCAGTTAAAAAGGCAGGATTACAAGATAAAATGACACATATTTCAACAGGTGGAGGAGCATCATTAGAATTCCTAGAAGGAAAAAAATTACCAGGAATAGAATGTTTACAAGATAAATAGGTATAATATAAGGGGAAGAAAGCTCCCCTTAAAATGCCGTCTATATTAAATAAAAAGGAGAAAAATTATGAGAAAAAAAATAATAGCAGGAAACTGGAAAATGAATATGTTGCCAGGAGAAGCAATTGAATTTATAACAGAACTAACACCATTAGTAAAAGACACAAATAACGAAGTAATTATATGTGTTCCATACACAGACTTATTTTATGCATTATTAACAGCACAAGGAACTAATATTAAAATAGGAGCTCAAAACATGCATTTTGAAGAAAGTGGAGCATATACAGGAGAAATTTCTGGAAAAATGTTAAAAGCAATAAATGTTGAATATGTTATAATAGGACATTCAGAAAGAAGACAATATTTTAACGAAACAGATGAAACAGTTAATAAAAAAGTAAAAGCAGCATTTGCAAATGAATTAAAACCAATTGTATGTGTAGGCGAAACTTTAGAAGAAAGAGAAGCTGGAAAAACAGCAGAAATAATAACAAAGCAAACAGAATTAGCACTAGAAGGATTAACAAATGAGCAAGTTAAAAATACAATAATTGCTTATGAACCAATTTGGGCTATAGGAACTGGAAAAACAGCAACAAGTGATGATGCTAATAATAGTATAAAAGAAATAAGAAATAAAATTGCTGACATATATGGAACAGAAGTAGCCAAAGAAGTTATTATCCAATATGGAGGAAGTGTAAAATCTAGTAATGCACATGAACTATTTACAACATCTGATATAGATGGAGGACTAGTTGGAGGAGCAAGTTTAAAGGCTGAAGAATTTAGCAAAATAGTAAATTTTGATAAATAAACTTAACGAAAAAAGGATGGTAAAAGATGAAAGACAAATTAACAATGCTAATGATATTAGATGGTTTTGGGGATAACCCACATAAAGATGGTAATGCAATTAAATTAGCAAAAACACCTAATATTGATAAACTAATGAGAAAATATCAAACAGAAGATATATACACCAGTGGATTAGCAGTTGGATTACCAGAAGGACAAATGGGTAATTCAGAAGTTGGGCATACTAATATTGGGGCCGGAAGAATTGTGTATCAAGAATTAACTAAAATAACTAAATCAATAGAAGATGGAGACTTTTTTACAAATTCTGAATTTATTGCAGCAATTGAAAATTGCAAAAAATATAATTCTAAATTACACATTTTAGGTTTAGTCTCAGATGGTGGGGTGCATAGCCATAACAGACATCTATATGGATTATTAGAAATGGCAAAAAGAAGAGATTTTGAAAATGTATATGTACACTGTTTCTTAGATGGAAGAGATACACCACCAGCATCAGCAGAAAATTATATATTAAAACTTCAAGATAAAATGAATGAAAAAGGAATTGGAAAAATTGCAAGTTTATCAGGTAGATTTTATGCAATGGATAGAGATAAAAGATGGCAAAGAGTTCAAAAATGCTATGATGCATTGGTAAATGGAAAAGGGTTGAAAGCAGGAAATGCAATAAAAGCAATTGAAGATTCATATCAAAAAGAAGTTTTTGACGAATTTGTAGAGCCAACAGTAATATGTACTAATGAAGAACCTGTTGCAACTATTGGAAAGCATGATTCTGTTATATTCTTTAACTTTAGACCTGATAGAGCAAGAGAAATAACTAGAGCTTTAGTAGATACAGAATTTAATGAATTTGAAACTAAAAAAGATTTAGATTTATATTTTGTATGTTTTACAAACTATGATGAAACAATGCCAAATGTTCATGTAGCATTTAAAAAAGAACCATTAGTAAATACTTTTGGAGAATATATAAGCAAAAATGGATATACACAATTAAGAATTGCAGAAACAGAAAAATATGCACATGTAACATTCTTCTTTAATGGAGGAGAAGAAAAACAATATGTAGGTGAAGATAGAATTTTAGTACCATCACCAAAAGTAGAAACATATGATATGAAACCTGAAATGAGTGCATATGAAGTTACAGAAAAAGTATTAGAAGCAATATCAGAAGATAAATATGATGCGATAATTTTAAATTATGCTAACACAGATATGGTAGGACATACAGGAAGTTTAACAGCTGCAATAAAAGCTGTAGAAACTGTAGACGAATGTGTTGGAAAAGTTGTTAAACTAGTAGAAGAAAAACAAGGAAATTTATTGATAACAGCAGATCATGGAAATGCTGAACAAATGATAGACTATAAAACTGGAGAACCACACACAGCACATACTACAAATCCAGTACCACTAATACTAGTTACAGCAGATAAAAATTTAAAATTAAAACAAGGTGGAAAGCTAGCAGACTTAGCACCAACAATGCTTGATTTAATGAATCTTGAAAAACCAGAAGAAATGACAGGTGAAAGTTTGTTAGATAGGGAATAAAAGGATATGTTAAATCATACAAAAAAGATTAAAGAAATATATGAAGATATACAAAAAAGAATATTTTATATGATACCTGAAAAGTGGGAAAAACTATATTTATATAGTTCAGTCATAGACAAACCGAACGGAGAAAAAAAAGGAGAACTGTATTTTTACTATATACCTAAAGGGATACTTCGAAAAAAACCGATAAATGTGTATGAAATCCCATCTAAATTTAATTTGGATGAAAATGATTATTTACGACTTGTGCAAACTCTATATAATAGAATAAAAATTCTAAGAGAAGAATTCAGAAAATCAGAAACTGGGACATTATGGTCTAATATAACAATGACAATAGAAAATATGAAATTTAAAGTAGACTATAATTATGATGATTTAGAAAATACTACATTTACAAGCTATGAAAGACACGTGATTTGGAGATATGAATATTTAGGGATAAGTGAAGAGCAAGTAAGTAAAAAAGAAAAAGAAATTTTAAATAGATATTTATCAGGACCTAAAATATTACGAAGAAAAGAAAACTACGAAACAGGTATATATATAAAAGAAGTAGAAAATAAAATAGAATATCACACTGATGAAAACCAAAGGATAGAACAAGAAGAAAGTACAATTAAAAAACGAAAAAATCAGCTGTTATTATCAGAAGAACAAATACGAGAATTTGAAAGACAACAAAAAATGAAATAATTTTGTTATTATATTTTGGAATATTTTTTATCCAATTATTATAGAAAAAAACTTAAAATTGAAAGGAGCAAATTAAAATGACATATTCAAAAGAATTAGAAGAAATGTGCTATGTTCGTAAAGGAGTAGACCATGGACCAGCACCAATACCAGAAGAAGGAAAATGGGTACAAGCAAAAGGAATAAAAGATATATCAGGGTTAACACATGGTATAGGATGGTGTGCACCACAACAAGGAGCATGTAAACTAACATTAAACGTTAAAGATGGAATTATCCAAGAAGCTTTAATCGAAACAATTGGATGTTCTGGAATGACACATTCAGCTGCTATGGCAGGAGAAATTTTAACAGGAAAAACTTTAT
>CAUWEX010000016.1:0-35499 GCA_963557965.1 uncultured Clostridia bacterium | reverse complement strand
CTATTGATACTCCCGCAAGAATTAGTAATACAATAATTGTTATTACTAATGCAATTAAGGTAATACCTTTCCTTTCTATAAATTTTTCTTTCATGTTCTTTCCTCCTTTGTTTTTTTCAAAAATTTTAAAATTAAATAAATTATTTAATTTTAAAATTTTATAAGTATGTCTTTTTTACTCATATTCCTACACTCCTTCTCTTTAGTTTTTCTAATTTTAATTTTTTTATTCTGAATTATAAGCATATAAATCTTGTATGCTTATAATATACATTCATTTTATCAATATATCTGATTTATTGCAATAGAGTATAGTAATTTAATACTAGTTTTGGTTAAAGTTTTTTAACTAAAAAACAAAATAATTTTGTGAATACTAATAATAAGCCAAATGTTTTAAAATATTTAACTTGTAAAAAATAAAAAAATATGATTAAATAAAAAACATATTTATTTCAATAATTTTATTCTTAACTACAATATCGTAGAAATTTCAAAAAAAGAAAAACAGAGAAAAGTAGGTGATTAAAGCAGAAATATAGAGAAAAGTATAATAAAACAATTACATTTACTTTAAAATAAAGATTGACTGATAGCTAAAACAAAGATATAATTAAAAAGGAGGTAGACAAATACGAATATAAAAATATTTTCGGAAAAGCTAAGACAGATGAACTAATAAAACAAATATATATAAAAGATAAGGAAGGTGATAATATGTTAGCTGCAAGTAGAATGTTATTAAATGAAATGCAAATGAATAGGGACTTAGGAAGAGAAGAAGGTATTAGAAAAGGAAGGAAAGAAGGAATTACAGAAGGAAAGAAAGAAGGAAGAAAAGAGGGAATTTACGAAATTGCTAAAAAGATGCTTAAAGATAAAATAGGAATAGAGACTATAAAGAAATGGACAGGACTAACAGAAAAAGAAATAAAGGAAATAAAATAAAAACAACAAATTCATAATTTTTTCCTCCGACCCACAAATCAGCTTCCAAAAAGATTAAAATAGTGGTATAATAGGCAAGTAGGTGATAATATGAACAAAAAAGAACTAATAGAAGAACTAAAAAACAATATGCCAATATTACAAGGAAATGAAGAAGAAAAAGAGCTCGAAACAGCATTATATGTATATATAGAGCTAGCAAAAAGAAAAAACTTTGATGTTAGATACTGGTGGGGAAATGAAAAGCAAATAAAAAAGGTAGCAGCTGAAACAAAAGCAGATAGTATGAATTTAGATAGAGCCGCAAATAAAAAAGTATTAACATGTGTATCTTTAGCAAGCTTATATTCAGAAATATTATCTAATTTTGGAATAAAAAGCATCATAAGCGTAGACGAAGGAGAAGAAGCAAGAAGAAATAAAAATGTTATACCACATAGAAATGTAGTAATACAAACTAAGACAGGAAAGAGGTATAATACAGATTTACAACGAGACTTATATAGAGTACATTCTCACATGAGTTTACAACACTTTGCACAAAATGATGATGGAGGAGATAAAGAGGTTATAAGTCAAGAAACATTAAATAAGTTTCTGATGGATATAGGGTATATACAAAATGAAAATGACTATAGTGATAATATCATAGAAGATATATCAAAAATAGTAGACAGTAATAATCTAAAAATGTCATTAAAAAGCGTTCTTGAAGATGAAAGAATTTCTACAATTCAAAAAGATGCAGGTATTGTTGAAGCTAGTTCATATTATTCTAGCATATTAAACTTATTATTTTCAAAAGAGAAGTTAGGAAATACACCGTATGAGATTTTAAAATTTCCATGTAAAAGAAAAAACGAACAAACAGGAGAATACGACTATACATTTTGTATATATGGAATAGACCATCATACACAAGAAGCAGACATATATTTATATTCACCTAAAAAATCAAGAATGATTTCATGTGATATTGAAACTATATCAAAATTAGAAAAACAAGGATTGGTATTGGGGAGAAATCCTAAAGATAAACGAACTGGCTTGTTAAGACAACAGATGAAAAAATACAAAAAAATGATAAAAAAAGAGGAAGAAAAATAAATATACAATAATGAGTTAGTGTATTCTAGCTCATTATTTTTGTTTATATAAATATGTAAAATGATTTTTTCCTCCGACCTCAAAATCATTGACTTTTTTTACGTAAAAATATATAATTATCCAGTAAAAACAAGCACAATTAGGGGGAAAATATGAAGGAAGAATTTTTAACATTATTAAGAAAAGTAAAAAGAGAAGGAATAGATGATCTAATAAACTTTTTAGAAAAATCAGATTTCTTTATTGCACCAGCAAGTACAAGATTTCATGGAAACTATGAAGGCGGACTTGCAGAACATAGCATGAAAGTGTATGAAATATTAAAACACAAAGTAGAAAATTGTGTAATAGATATAGATATTCCAGAAGAAAGTATAATCATTATTGGATTATTACACGATATATGTAAAACAAACTTCTACAAGGTAGATTATAGAAATGCTAAAAATGCATTAGGAGTATGGGAGAAGGTACCATATTATACAGTTGATGATACAATTCCATATGGACATGGTGAAAAATCTGTAATGATGATTACAGAATATATGAAATTAACACCAGAAGAAAAATACTCAATTCGTTGGCATATGGGATATACAGAACCAAAAGAAAACTATAATGCAATTGGTGCAAGTTATAAAAAATACCCAATAGCATTATTAGCACATGAAGCAGACTTAGAGGCTACATATTTTTACGATATATAAAAATAATTAGGAAAGAATTTAACAAAGGTGATAAAATGTTAGCATATATAAAAGGAAAGCTAGAAATGAAAATGACCGAATACATAGTAATTGATGTAGGAGGGTTAGGATACAAAGTTTTTATGGCAGAAAGCGGAATAGAGAAAATTGGAAATATTGGAGAAAACATAAAAGTTTATACACATTATAGAGTAAGAGAAGATGATATAAGTATATTTGGATTTAATACATTAGAAGAATTAAAAATGTTTGAACTTTTGCTAGGAGTAAGCGGTGTGGGAGCCAAAACCGCATTAGGAATGCTTGCAATATGTGAACCATCTGAATTTGCATTAGCAATAGTGTCAGAAGATGTAAAAACATTAACACAAATTCCAGGAATAGGTCCAAAATCAGCAAAAAGAATAATATTAGAATTAAAAGATAAAATTAAGACACAACAACAAGTAGAGGCGATAAAGAATAAAATAGAAAATAAAACCGAAACAAATTCAAAAATACAAGAAGTGCTACAAACAGAAGGAAAAGCAAAAGAAGCGATAGAAGCATTACAAGTCTTAGGATACAATAAAAAAGAAATAGAAAAAGCATTAGAAAAATTGGATGTAAAAGAATTATCAACAGAGGAATTAATTAAGAAAGGACTACGAATATTAGGAAGTCAGTAATATAAAAATTAGGACTTTGAAAGGAATGATAGCATAAATGAACTCAAATGAACCATTAGCATTTAGAATGAGACCAAAAACATTAGAAGATTATGTTGGGCAAGAGCATGTGCTAGCTAAAGATAAAATCTTATATAGAACAATAAAAGCAGATAGACTATCTAGTATTATATTGTTTGGACCTCCAGGATGTGGAAAAACTTCATTAGCAAGAGTTATAAGTGAAACAACAAAATATAAATTTTATAGAATTAATGCAGTAACAGCAGGAGTGGCAGACATAAAAAAAGTTGTTGAAGAAACTAAAAACTTCATGTTAAACCCAACTGGTAAAAGTATATTGTTCATAGACGAGATACATAGATTTAACAAGTTGCAACAAGATGCGTTACTTCCATATGTAGAAAATGGAACAATTATTTTGATTGGAGCAACTACAGAAAACCCGTATTTTGAAGTTAACAAAGCTTTGATATCTAGATCCATGGTAATAAAATTAAATCCACTTACAGAAGAGGACATATATAAAATTTTAAAAAACGCACTAATACGAAAAGAGGGGTTACGGAGATTATCAGATAAAAATAGAAGATGAAACATTAAAAAAATTAGCAACAATAAGTAATGGAGATGTTAGAACAGCTTTGAATGGATTAGAAGTAGCTGTGCTTACAACTTCAATGAATGAAGATGGTTATATTCATATTACAGACGAAGTTATTAAGAATAGTGTCCAAAACAGAAAAGCAATATTCGATAAAAACGGAGAAGAACATTATGATAATATAAGTGCATTTATAAAATCAATGCGTGGATCTGATGCTGACGCAACAGTTTTTTACTTAGCAAGAGCTTTAAATGGTGGAGAGGATCCTATGTTTTTAGCAAGAAGAATTGTAATATGTGCTTCAGAAGATGTAGGATTAGCAAATCCAAATGCCCTTGTAATAGCAAATAATGCAATGCAAGCAGTTCATATGGTGGGAATGCCTGAAGCTAGAATAATCCTATCAGAAGCAGCTATATATGTAGCAACATCACCTAAATCTAATGCATCATATTTAGCAATAAACAAAGCAATAGAAGATGTAAAAAGTAGAGATACTGGAGAAGTTCCAATGCATATTAGAAATGCACCAATAGAACAAATGAAAAGTTTAGGATATCATGAGGGTTATAAATATCCACACGATTATCCAGGTCATTATGTTGAACAACAATATTTACCAGACAAAGTATTAGGAACAAAATACTATATTAAAGATGAAAATATAAAATAATTAATTTGAAATAAGTAATAAAAAAATAAAAAATGGAAAGCCTACTATTAAACAAGAAAAGTAGGTTTTTTTATGGCGAAAATAGGGAAAATTTTTAAAAATGTAACGATAGGATTAATTGCAGGCATAATAAGTGGGATGTTTTCTACTGGTGGAGGAATGATACTTGTTCCAGCATTTATGTATTTACTATCAATGGAAGATATAAAGGCAAGAGGAACATCAGTATTTTGTATACTACCCATGGTAATAACAAGTAGTTTTTTTTATTATAAAAATAATTATATAAACTGGAAAGTTGCAGTTTTATGTGCAATTGGTGGAATGATAGGTGGATATATTGGGGCTAAACTATTAAAAAAATTACCACAGAATATATTAAAAATAAGTTTTACAATATTTTTAATATATGCATCATATACAATGTTAAAATAAAAAAGAGAAAGGAATATATAGTAAATTAAAGCTATATAAAAAGTTATAATAAAATGGTAGAGAGTTTAATCGGATTAGTATCGGGAATAGTAAGTGGTACAGGAATGGGTGGGGGAACTATATTAATATTTTTACTTACGGTATTTTTAGGATTAGAGCAACATGTAGCACAGGCAACAAATTTAATATTTTTTATTCCAACGTCAATAGTTGCAATAATTGTAAACTTAAAGGACAAAAATATAGATGTAAAAGTGGGAATTTTGATATCTATTTTTGGAATTTTAGGAGCAATTATTGGAGCTAATATCTCGCTTAAAATGGATGTGCAGATGCTAAAAAAATGTTTCGGAGTTTTTTTGGCAATTATAGCCATACATGAAATATATTCCATAACAAAGCAGTATAAAAAAGGCAAAAATAACTAATAATAATTTAAAAGAGAGGTGATACAAAATGAAATTTGCAAAAGGCGTAATGATAGGTGGATTAGTTACTACAGGTTTATTTATGTTATATGCAGAAAGTGGAAAAATGAATAAAAAAACAATGATGAAAAAAGGTAAAAAAATGATAAAAAAAATGGGGATTATATAATAAAATTCTAAAAGAGAGGTAACATTATATAGAATGTGCCTCTCTTATTAATTAGACAAGTATCAAAATTATTTTAAGCATAATTATAAGGATCCGTTTTTAAAGTATCTTCATTAAAAAACTCACTATATGAACTTCCTCCTATAATTTCACCAGTAGTTATATCTACATAGTATGTGTACATATAAGGTAAGTTAGTTGAACTTTTATCATGATATACTACAACACACCAAACGTTACGAACTTTTTTATCAATATCAAAAATAACCTTGTCATCTTTTAGTACATAAGAGTTTTCCTTAACTTTCACTGCACAATTAGCAGCAGGATTAGTATAGTCTGGATAATTCTCCTGTATATAAACATTTACATTCATCTGACGAATTCTGATTTCAGCTTTTGTGTCAACTATTTGTGCAGAACTAAATAATTGTTTATCTTTATCTGTTACAATTTTAATGGCTTCTTCCTTAGAAATATTCTGAGTATTATTATCACAAGGAATTGAAGAAATTTCTAGCCCATAAAGAGCATTTATAGTTGGTATCCGGGCAATACTAATTTTTTCAGAAGGGTTTATTAAATCTCCATATTTTTTATAAAAATCAGCATACCAGATATACGAGCTTGTATCTTGTTCAGAATTTCCGCGTAAAGACATTAAGGTATATTCATTAGTATCATTTATAGGCTTATATTTTTCTAACAATTGATGAGCGACTTTTTTTGCTTCATCCTTGGTAATACCATAATTATGAGGAATTTTGTAATTGGTAGAAGGAATATTAATAGAAGCTACTTGTCCAGTCTTAGCGTCAATTCTTATGCTGGCAAGACCAGCACCAATATACCATGAAGCATCGTTACTAAAAAGACCTTTTGATAATTCTATTTCTCTAATTGAGTAATCACCAAGCCCTATTTTGGTTAAATAATTTATGCAAATCTTCCTTGCTTCATCCTCTGAGATTAAAGTTAATTTTTCTTCATTTGTAATATCTGCATTACCTTCTATTTTTTGAGGTTCTTTCCAAACCTTTTCATATACAAGGCTTCCACCGTAAGCGATACCAACGGTAATTCCTAATGTTAAAACAAAAGTTGCAACAATTTTAGAAATGTTTTTTCTTTTGTACGTATTATTATCTGTAGAAAACTTACAAACAGCAATTTTAGTTTCTGATTTTTTCATAATATTATTTATTGTATTGTTGTCCATTTTAATGTAACCCCCTTTGTATTAAAAAATCTTTGATTTTATTTCGTATTCTAAACAATCTGGATTTTACCTTTCCCTGACTAATATTTAAAATATGTGATATTTCTTTTATAGATTTTGAATTATAATAATATAATGTAAAAATATCCTTGTCTTCCTGTTTTATATTATTAATAAACATAAGTATCGCGTTTTCTTTTTCAGAACTTTCTAAAACAATATCTAGATTTTCTTCTGAAAATAATGAGTTTTCAAAATCATCAATATGTAAATTGTTCTGTAAATTTCGCATTTTTTTATTGTACAAATTTTAGTAATACCAGATAAATAAGCAGACATGCTTCTGTTTAAGTCTAATATTTGTTGATTTTTCCAAATGGCAAGAAAAACATCAGAAGCAATCTCCTCAATATCTTCAGTACTTAAAAATTGATTTTTATTACATATAATTTTATATACATAAGGTGTATATTGTTTTAAAACTTTTTCCATATCTAGTTCGTTATTTTCAATGTAATTATGTATTAAATCCGGATTTTTCATATCAATTTAAACTCCCCTTTAAAATATGTGTACATTTATATATTACCACGTAAATAAAAAAAGTTACAAAAAAACACAAAATACCATAGAGAAAAAATCAAATGGTATTTTGTATTAACAATTAAATTATTAGAAATTTAAATCTTTAAAATCCTCTGTTTTTAGACATTGTAAATTATTATCACATAGGCAAGGATCTTTTCTGTCATCAATGTAGCAGTCGCATTTGTCGCATTTATCTCCCTTTAAACAGGTTCCTTCATGATGACATTTCGCACAAATTTTCATTTTTTTTGTATTATTTACCCAAATTTGAAGAGCATATTGTCTGCCAGGACATAAAGGTCCAAAAACAAACTCTCCTTCTTTATCTGTAAAAGTGTGCCCAATCGGACGTCTCTCATCTATGCCATTTTCGCAAACAACTTCGACTAATTTTACAACTGCATTTTCTACAGGTTCTTTAAAACAATTTCTGATAGTACCATATATAACATCACGATTATCCTCTGGTAAAGTTATATCTAAATCGAATTGCTTGCCGCCAGAAATAACGCCATCAACATCTAAAACAGGACAACAATTTTTATTGTTCATTTCCATATATCTCATCCTCTCTATAAACAACATATATGCTGTTTATATATAATATGAAGAAAAAAAAGAAAGTTGCAAAAATATGCATATATTATTGTAAAAAGAGATTATATATAGTATAATAAAAATGTATTATAAAGTTAAAGTTGCTTTTTTAATACATATATTCCGTGAAAGGGGAGAAGAAATATGAATGAAGAAAATAAAAAAGAAATTCCACAAGAAGAACCTACACCAGTAGTAAATGAAACAAAAGTACTAGAAGCAGAACCAGTAACTCAAAAAACAGAAGAAAAACCAAAAGACAGAAAAGGTTTAGCAATAGCCTCAATGGTATTAGGAATTGTATCAATTGTATTTTTCTGTACTTGGTATATATCAGCACCATGTGCGGTTCTTGCAATAATTTTTGCTATACTATCATTAAAATCAACTAAGAGAGGAATGGCAATTGCAGGATTAACTACAGGTATTATAGGTTTTATATTAATGGTTATATTATATATATTTGTATTTGTTATGGGGGTAGGTATAATGCAACAAGCATTTGATACAATTGAGGATATGGAGAATTCACCTGAATATAATAAATATAAATATAACTATAATTATCATTATGATATTTAAAACAAATGAAAATTTTGAATTGGGATCCAGATTCTTTTCTCGCAGAGAGAAAAAGATTTGGTTCTTTTTTATTGTATAGGAAAATCAATTTAAAAACATTACAAAAGTGTGATACTTTTAAGAAAAAAGGCTGCAAAAATGTGATAAAGCATCAGAAAAACTTTACAAAAACGTGGAAAAGTAATTAATATTCCACTATTTTTAATAGAATATATAGAAAATTTAATATAAAAAATACCAAAGCAGACATAATCCTCTTAGGAAAAGCATAGAATTAAAATAGCTTAACCTAGGAGGAATATTTTTATGTTTTTCGTATTAAACAAACAAAAAATAATAGCATATGGAGTATCAGTACTAACGGTACTACTCTTATTTTGTTTTGCAAGTGGGATGAATGGAGAGCAAGAAGTAATAGAAACATCAGCAAACAATGAAAAATTATTACCAATATACAATGTAGAAACAAAAGAAAATAAAATTGCACTGACTATGAATTGTGCATGGAATGCAGATGACATTGATAAAATACTAGATGTATTAAAAGAAAATAATGTAAAAATAACATTTTTTGTAGTAGGAGAATGGGCTGATAAATATCCAGAAGCACTAAAGAAGATGTCGGATGCAGGACATGAAATCGCAAGTCATAGTAATTCACATCCAAAAGTCGCAAACTTATCATATGAAGAAAACGTAAAAGAAATAGAAACATCAGTAGAAAAAATCGAAAAGATAACAGGTAAAAAGTCAAATTTATATAGGCCACCATATGGAGAATATAATAATACTGTAATAAAAGCAGCGGAAAGCAAAAAGTATAAGACAATACAATGGAATTTAGACACATTAGATTATACAGGATTAACAGGAGAAGAAATGTGGAAGAGAATAGAAAAAGTAAAAGCAGGAGATATTATCTTAAGTCATAATGGAACTAAACATACTGCTGATAGTTTAGACATGATTATAAAAAATATTAAAAAGAAAAACTTAGAAATTGTAAAAGTTTCAGAGTTGATATATAAGGAAGATTACAAAATCAATGTTAATGGCACTCAAGCAAAAAAAGATGTATAAATATGGAAAAAGAGGGAACTATATTTATATAAAAAAGTTAAGGGGATAGAGAATGACTTTTATTGGAATAATTTCAGAGAATAAAAGCTTTGAACATATCAAAGAAATTTTGAAAAAAAATTTAATAGAAGATATAAAACTAATCCACATAAATAAAAAGAGTATAAGTAATATAAAAAATATTAAATTTGAAACTATTGTTATAGATTTAGATTTAAAAGAATTTAAAAACGAAATGCTAATTTTAAAAGAAATTTGCAGTAAGGCAAAGTACGTTGTGATAAACACCGATATAAATACAGATTTTGCAGTGTTAAATTTTAAAGCTAATATTATAACATATGGTTTAAATAGAAAAGCAACAATAACTATATCTAGCATAACAGATGGAAGTATACTAATATATTTACAAAGAAACCTAAAAAATGCAAATGGAAAAATCATAGAAATAGGCGAAGAACTTGTAAGAGTAAGAGAAGAAGAGAAAGTGAAAATCTATGAGGTATTAATAATTTACACAATTTTATTAATAAAACAAAAACCCATAATGCAGCAAATGCAGTAAAAATCTGACTTTTTTGAATAAAATTAACTTTTTATGTAGACAAAACCAAAAAAAAGGTGTATAATAGAAACTGTATTAACGAGAGCGTAAGGAAAAAAGTACAATTGATAAATAAAAAATAGGAGGAGTTTAAGTTGAATACAAATTATTTAGAAAACAACTATTTAACATTAGTTGGAAAAGTTACAGGAGAAAAAAGATTCAGTCATGAAATTTATGGAGAAAAATTTTATGTGTTTAATTTGGAAATTCCACGTTTAAGTGGTAATAGCGACATCATTCCAATTACAGTATCTGAAAGATTAGTAAAAGAAGAAACCTTACAAGAAGGAACAAATTTATTAGTAAAGGGACAATTTAGATCATACAACAGTTATGAAAGCGAAAAAAATAGATTAATATTAACAGTGTTTGCTAAAGATATTGTAGAAGTAGAAGAAAAACAAGAAGATGAAGAAAACGAAATGGTAAAAAAAGATACAATTACAAACGAAGTTGTTCTTGTAGGCTACATTTGTAAAAAACCAATTTATAGACAAACACCATTTGGTAGAGAAATATCAGATTTATTATTAGCAGTAAATAGAGCATACAACAAATCAGATTATATACCATGTATAGCATGGGGAAGAAATGCAAGATTTTGTCAAGATATTGAAGTAGGAACACAAGTAAAAATAGTAGGTAGAGTACAATCAAGACAATATGAAAAGAAACATGAAGATGGAACAGTAGAAACAAGAGTAGCATATGAAGTATCAGTTGGAAGCTTAGAAGTTATAGAAGAAAAAGATACTGACCAAGAAGCTACAACAGAAAACCAAGAAGCTGTTTAAAGTAAATATAAAAAAGTTTCAAAAAGGTAGTTTTTTGAAACTTTTTTTGATATAATCATAAATGATTTTAAACATAAGGGAAGGATGAACATATATATGTTAAAAAATACTAAAAAGGGTGATAAAGAGAACAAAAAAAACTTGCCTAAAAAGACAAAAACAAAAGTAAATCCAAATATAAAGTTTACTATAATGGCAGTAATTTTAATTGCTATTTTTTGTGTCGCATTAACTCCTGTTAGCTTACAAAATGATACATTTTATACAATAAAAATAGGAGAGCATATAGTAGAACATGGAATAGATATGCAAGATCCATTTTCATGGCACCAAAATCTTGAATATACGTATCCGCATTGGTTGTATGATTTACTCACATATTTAATTTTTGATGCCTTTGGAATGACAGGAATATATATAACAACTTGTATATTATCAATAATATTAGGATTAACATTATATGCAACAAACAATAAATTAATAAAAAACAACGTTACATCATTTGTAATAACAATAGGTGCAATGTATTTAATTAGAGGATATATAGCTGCGAGAGCTCAGCTTGTAACATTTATTTTATTTGTATTAACCATTTACTTTATAGAAAGATTTCTTGAAACTAAGAAAAAGAGATATGGAGTGGGGCTAGTTATAATACCAATACTTATTGCAAACTTGCACACAGCAGTATTCCCATTCTATTTTGTGCTATATCTTCCTTATATTGCGGAATACTTAATTGAAGTATTAACAGAAACGATATGTTATAGAAAAATAGAGATTAAATTTTTAAAAGAAAAAATTAAATACTTATCAAAGAAGCAAGGAAACGACGAAAAAGTAGAAGAATTAAAAATCAAGTTAAAGAAATTAGAAGAAAAAGCAGATCGAGTTAAGGTAAAAAGGACAAAAGAATTACAAAAACCATACAAAATAAAATTGGAAAAAAGAGACGCTGTTAAATGGCTAATTTTAATTATGGTAATTTGTGTATTTACTGGATTATTAACTCCAATAGGAAATACGCCATACACATACTTAGAAAAGACTATGGCAGGAAATACAACACAAAATATTAATGAACATTTACCTATGACATTGGCAACTGATACAGAAGTTATGTGCGTATTAATAATTTTCTTAGCAATTATGGTATTTACAAAAGCTAAAATAAGAATGTGTGATTTATTTATGTTAGGTGGACTATGTTATCTTATGATTGCATCAAGAAGGCAAGTAACAATGTTTGTTCTTATATGTTCATTTATACTAAATAGATTAGTTATGGAATTAGTACAAAATTATACTAAAATAGATAGCAAAAAAATATTAGAAACTGTATCAAAGCTTCCAGCTATGCTAATTATCACGATAATAATGTTTGGGCTTAGCTACTATGTTGGTAAAGATAAGCTAAACGAAAAATATATAGATGAAAATAGTTACCCAGTTCAAGCTTGTGATTATATTATGGAAAATGTAGATTTAGGAAAAGCTAAATTTTATAATGAATATAATTATGGAAGTTATATGTTATATAGAGGAATACCGGTATTTATAGATTCAAGAGCAGACTTATATGCACCAGAATTTAGTGGAAAAGAAGAAGATATTTTTATGGACTTTATAAATACATCAGGAATAGGAACTTTTTATGAAGATACATTTGATAAATATGGAATAACACATGTTATAACTTATAAAAATTCTAAGATGAATATGATAATTACTAAAACTCATGATGAAAAACTAAAAGAGTTATACAGTGATGATCATTTTGTTGTATATGAAAGAAATTAAAACGTCTTGTAAAGTCCAAAGTGAATATGTTACAAATTTTAAAATGTTAGCTTTGGATTGAAAGATATAAATAGTATAAAAGGAGAAAATAATTGAAAACTTTTATTGTAGAAAATAACGATATAGGAAATAGAATAGATGCATATTTGGCTGAAAAAGATAACAATCTTTCTAGAGTGGCAATTCAAAGGCTAATAAAAGAAGAAAAAATATTAGTAAATAATAAAAAAACAAAACCATCTTATAAAATTCAAGAATCAGATACAATAACAATAGAAAAAGAAGAACCAAAAGAAATAGAACTAAAAGCACAAGATATTCCAGTTGAAATAATATACGAAGATAATGATATAATTGTTGTAAATAAGCCTAAAGGGTTAGTGGTTCATCCAGGAAGCGGAAATTTAGATGGAACTTTAGTAAATAGTTTAATGAATATTTGCAAAGATACATTATCAGGGATAGGCGGAGAGATACGTCCAGGAATTGTGCATAGATTAGACAAAGATACTTCAGGAATTTTAGTAGTTGCTAAAAATGACAAATCACATATAGATTTAAGTGAACAGATTAAAAATCATGAAGTAGAGAAAATATATCTTGCATTAGTTAGAGGAATTGTAAAAGAAAATGAAGCAACAATAGACATGCCAATTGGAAGAAGTACAAAAGATAGAAAGAAGATGGCAGTTACTCAAAGCGGAAAAAGAGCTCTAACAAATTTCAAAGTAATAGAAAGATTTCCAGAAGATAATTGTACTTTACTGGAAGTAAAAATAGAAACAGGTAGAACACATCAAATAAGGGTTCATTTATCTGAAATTGGATATCCTGTAATAGGAGACAGTGTATATTCAAACGGAAAGAACAAATGGAATATTGAGGGACAATGTTTACATGCTAAAAGTTTAAAATTCACACATCCTATAACAAAAAAAGAAATGTGTTTAGAAGCACCATTGCCACAATATTTTAAAGAAATTTTAGAACAATTACGTTCAAAATAAATATTTAGGAGATGTAATATACATGGAAGAAGAAAGATTACAAAAATATTTAGCAAGTTGTGGGGTTGCATCTAGGAGAAAAGCCGAAGAATTAATAATTCAAGGTAAAGTACAAGTTAATGGAAAAGTTGTTACAGAGCTTGGAATAAAAGTGAATCCTCAAAAAGATAAAGTAGTATATCAAGGAAAAGAAGTAAATAAAACAAATGAACATGTATATATTTTATTAAATAAGCCGATAGACTATGTTACAACTGCGAAAGACCAATTTAATAGACCTTCAGTTTTAGATTTAGTAAAAGTAAAACAAAGAATAGTGCCTGTCGGAAGATTAGACATGTATACATCAGGAGCACTAATCCTTACAGATGACGGTGATTTTGTATACAAAGTTACACATCCAAAACATGAGATTGAAAAGACATATACAGTAACAATAAAAGGAATTGTAAAAGAAGAAAATGTAGATAAATTAAGGAAAGGTGTAGAAATAGATAATTATATTACAAAACCAGCTAAAGTTAAGATTTTAAAAACAGATGTAGAAAAAAATCAGTCAAGATTAGAAATCACTATTCACGAAGGTAAAAATAGACAAGTAAGAAAAATGTGCGAGGCAATAGGCCATAGAGTATTAGCACTACATAGAAGTAAAATTGCAGGAATAGGAGTAAAAGATATCAAAATCGGAACATGGAGATATTTAACCCCTAAAGAAGTAGAAAAAATAATAAAATAACATTGAAAAAATAACATGAAAAATATATAATAGATGAAACATAAGATAAGAGGAGTAAAAAACAAATGAGTAACTTTAAATTTGTGCCTGAAGGTTGGAATAATGAAATTAGCAAAATAAATAGTACAAACTTACAACAATATATGAATAAAAATGAAACTTTGCAAGGGCTAGTAAGTGAATGTGATAAAGATTATAATTTATATATAGATTTTCAAAATGGGCTAAAAGGAAAAATACCAAGAGATGAAATAGAAGCGATAAAAACAGATGAACAAGGACTGCCACAAGAAAAACTATGTGTAGGAAAAGTACATAAGTTTGTACAATTTAAAATAAAAGATATTACAGATAATAAAAATATAATATTATCAAGAAAACAAGTTCAAAACGAAGCGATTAATTGGGTTAAAAATGATTTAAAAGTTGGAGAACAAGTGGAAGGAATAGTGAAAAATATTAAGCCATATGGAGCCTTTGTTGAAATTGGAGGAGGAGTTGTAGGGCTTGTACATATAGAGGATTTATCTGTGGCAAGAATACAAACTCCATATGAGAGATTACAAATTGGACAAAAGGCTAAAGTAATGGTAAAATCTATAAATAAAGAGCAAGGAAAAGTAACATTATCATATAAAGAAACTTTAGGAACTTGGGAAGAAAATGCATCTAAATTTCAAGAAGGAACAATTGTTAAAGGCGTTATAAAAGAAACAGAAAAAAATAAAAATGGAATTTTTGTTGAGCTAACACCTAATTTAATAGGAATGACAGAATATCAGGAAAACTTTAAATATGGTCAAGAGGTAGAAGTATATATAAAGAAGATCGACCATGAAAAGAAAAAAGTTAAATTATTAATAGCCAAATAAACTTTATGAAAGGATGAAAAAACGTGATAGAGGATAACCAAATAAAAGCACAAGTATCACCATTTGCAGTTCGCGAAGGAGAAATTAAAGTCTTTGATGGCAAAGATGGATATGTTTCAATGAATCAAATTATACATAAAATTAATCTAGGACAGATTAATGAAATTCATTTTGCAATTATGGAATTGGTAAATGAGTTTGAATTTATTACTTCTAGGCAGATTTTACAAATGCTTGAGATTAAAGGAATTGAAGTTAAATCTCAAGAAAAATTAAATAATAAAATGGATCAACTTGTAAAGTCCAAGATATTAACGAGATACTACTTTAATTCTGATGAGGGAAAAGGCGTATATCGTATATATTGCTTAGAAAAAATGGGAAAATATTTATTAAACTCTAAAGAGATAGAGTGTAAATGGCAACCATCAGATAATATAAAACCAGTAGCAATGATAAAGAAAAGATTAGCTGGAAATCAAGTGTTAATTGCATATTTAAGAAAAGTCAAAGCTTTTGATAGTTATGTAGTAAAACCAGCACTTACTGCAAAGATGGCAGCAAAAGTATTTAAAGCAACAGGTGGAAGTGTAAAATTAACTAAAAATAATAAATCTATTCAATTTGTTTTTGAAGTTTTTAGAAGAGAAGAAGATTGGCAAAAAAAATTAGTAGAGAAAATGAGATTGTATAAGGATTTCTATGAAAATTTTGCGACAGGAGATAGCGGATTTTTAGGAATTCCACAACTAATTATAGTGTGTGAAGATGAGAAACATATGGCCGAAGCATTTAAAGAAATTGTTATAAATCAGGTGGAAATTCCACAAATTAAATTATATTTCACAACTGATTTACGTCAAAACGAAGATACATTAGAAAACACATTAGTAGATTTTACACTAGTTGATGGAAAATATAAAATGGAAAATGTAGAACTAAAATTATTAGGAATGTAAAAAAAGAGCATATGCTCTTTTTTATTGTCCTAATATAGAAAACCTTATTGTATACAATTTTACTAATGTAAAATTGGCACACGAACAAATTAATGGAAAGCCTAAGAGAAAGATTAAAATTATGTTAATTTAATGGCTTTCCGATTTGTTCTATAATTTTATTAGCTCTTGCAATATCAGAATCATTAGCTTCACGTACATTTTCTAACGGATATTTTAATCCAAGTTCTTTCCACTTAAATTTGCCTAAATTATGATAAGGTAGAAATTCAACTTTATCTACAGTTTTTAAAGAAGAAATAAAATCCTTTAATTTTAATAAATCTTGTTCATTATCAGTATATCCAGGAATCAAAACCTGTCTAATCCACATATGAATACCATTGTCGCTTAAATATTTAGCAAATTGTAATTCTAATTTATTGCTATGTCCAACTAACTCTTTGCATTTTTCATCATCAATGTGTTTAATGTCTAACAAAACTAAATCAGTTACACTAAGAACTTTTTTTATATTTTCCGTTATGGCTAACAAACCAGAAGTATCAATACAAGTATGAATTTTTTCTTTTTTTAATCTTGTAAATAATTCATAAACAAAATTTGCTTGTAAAAGAGGTTCCCCACCACTGATAGTAACTCCTCCTCGAGGTGTTATATAATTTTTACAGCGCATAATTTTATCAAAAATTTCGTCTAATGATTTTAATTCTCCTAGATTAGTATCCCAAGTATCACGATTATGACAATATTTACAGCGTAAATGGCATCCTTGTAAAAAAAGAATAAATCTAATTCCAGGACCATCAACTGTACCTAAACTTTCTATTGAGTGAACTCTAGCATAAGGTTCTAAAGCTTTTTCCATTTTTTATATCATTCCTTTTAGTATAAATTTTATAGCTGTGCATTTTGCAATACACAGCTATAGTTAAAAACTAAATTCTTTCATGTATAGTTCTATGAATTACATCTAATTGTTGTTCTCTTGTTAATTTTGTAAAGTTAACAGCATAACCAGAAACACGAATTGTAAGTTGAGGATATTTTTCAGGATGTTCCATGGCGTCTTCAAGTAATGCTCTATCAAAAACGTTTACATTTATATGATGACCTGTTTGTGAGAAATATCCATCTAACATACTAACTAAGTTATTTACTCTTTCGTCTTCAGTTTTTCCTAAAGTACCAGGTGTAATAGAGAATGTGTATGAAATACCATCTTCTGCCGAGTCAAATGGAAGTTTTGCAATTGAGTTCATAACTGAAATTGCCCCATTTACATCTCTACCATGTAGAGGATTTGCACCAGGTCCAAAAGGTTCTCCAGCTCTTCTACCATCAGGTGTATTACCAGTAGCTTTTCCATAAACTACATTTGAAGTAATTGTTAAAATAGACAATGTGTGTTTTGAATTTCTGTAAGTTTGATGTTTACGAAGTTTATCCATAAATGTTTTTGTAACATCAACAGCAATTTGATCAACTCTATCATCATCATTACCGAATTTTGGGTAATCACCTTCAATTTCGTAATCAACAGCAAGTCCTGTTTCATCACGAATTACTTTTACTTTTGCATATTTTATTGCAGATAAAGAGTCAGCTACAACTGATAAACCAGCAATTCCACATGCCATTGTACGAAGGATATCTTTATCATGTAAAGCCATTTCAATAGCTTCATAGCAATATTTATCATGCATATAATGAATAGCATTTAATGCTTTTATATAGATTTTTGCAACATAATCCATCATTTGGTCAAATTTTTGCATAACTTCATCATAATTTAAATATTCAGAAGTAATTGGTTGATATAGAGGTGTAATTTGTTTTCCTGTTTTTTCATCTCTACCACCATTAATTGCATATAAAAGAGTTTTAGCTAAGTTAGCTCTAGCTCCAAAGAATTGCATTTGTTTACCAATTTTCATAGGTGAGACACAACAAGCAATTCCATAGTCATCTCCTAAAGTAATTCTCATTAAATCATCATTTTCGTATTGAATAGATGAAGTTTTTATAGATAAATCTGTTGTGAATTTTTTAAATCCTTCAGGAAGCCTTGTAGACCATAAAACTGTCATATTTGGTTCTGGAGCTGGTCCAAGATTTTCTAAAGTGTGTAATAAACGGAAAGAGTTTTTAGTAACTAATGTTCTTCCATCAATACCCATACCACCAATACTTTCAGTTACCCATACAGGATCTCCACTAAACAATTCATTATATTCAGGAGTTCTTAAGAAACGAACAAGTCTTAATTTCATTACAAAATGATCCATAATTTCTTGTACCTCTTCTTCTGTGATAACTCCATTTTGTAAATCCCTTTCAAAATAGATATCTAAGAAAGTAGATGTTCTACCTAAGCTCATTGCAGCACCATCTTGTGATTTTATAGCTCCTAAATATCCAAAATATAGCCATTGTACAGCTTCTTTTGCATTATTTGCTGGTTTAGAAATATCAAAACCATATTTTGAAGCCATAACTTTTAATTCTTTTAAAGCTTTAATTTGTTCATTTGTTTCTTCACGAGAACGAATAACTTCTTCTGTTAATTCATCTGTATTTAAAACGTCTAATTCTTTTTGTTTTTCTTCAATTAAAACATCAACACCATATAAAGCTACTCTACGATAGTCTCCTATAATTCTTCCACGTCCATATCCATCAGGAAGACCTGTAATTAAGTGTGAACTTCTTGCAGCTCTGATATCTGGTGTATATGCATCAAAAACACCATCATTATGTGTTTTTCTGTAGTTGTGGAATATATCTTCAACTCTTTCATCAACTTTTCTATCATAAGCTTCACATGCTTTTTCTACAATTCTAATACCACCAAATGGCATGATAGCTCTTTTTAATGGTGCATCTGTTTGCAAACCAACAATATCTTCTAAATCTTTATCAATATAGCCTGCTTCATGAGCTGATATTGTAGAAGGAGTTTTTGTATCAATATCTAAAACGCCACCTTTAGAATTATGTTCTTTTTTATATAAATCTAAAACTTCATCCCATAATTTTTTTGTTTTGTCTGTAGCGCCAGATAGAAAGCTACTATCACCTTCATATGGTGTATAATTATGTTGAATAAAATCTCTTACATTAATTTCATCTTTCCAATCACCTTTTTTAAAATCTTTCCATTGTTCAAAATTCATATTATACCTCCTAAAATTTTTATTATATATATTTAGTATAAACAATTTAAGCAATTATTATAATAACATATTCGAAGTATATAATCAATTAATTTTACACAATAAATACAATTATTTTGAATAAATTAGACAAAAAATTACAAAATAAAAGTATATAGATTTTACACTATATACTTAAAATTTTTATTCTTCATCTCTGTTATGTTCTTCTTCAGCAATTACTTTTGCTATATCATAGATAAGTCTTTGTGTTTCAGGAGAACAGCTTTTTAATAATTCTGAGAACTCTTTATTTAAGTAATTTTCAGATTTGCTAGAAACTCCATTTAAAATATATCCTTCAGAAACGTCTAGTAGACGACAAATTTGATTTAATCTCTTTAAATTGATATGTGAGTTACCTCTTTCAACTCTACTTAAAAAAGCTACAGAGATATCTATTTTTTCTGCTAAATCTTCTTGAGTTAAGTTTTTATTTAATCTAGCTTGTTTAATTCTTTGTCCAATAATATTATAATCTAAAGCCATTTTAATCACCTTCCTATTTTATTTTACAAAAAAATGATAGCATTTTATGGTTTAAATTTACAGAAACCAAAATATACATATAGAACTTATAGGTTTACTTAAGGAAAGGAACTAAATCTTAAAAATAAAAAGTATAGAAAAAAAGAGAAAATGAGAGTAAAAGAGAGAATAAGAGAGAAATATGTGCAAAAATTGCGAATTAAGGTAGCCAAGTTTGTCCTAATTTGATAAATTACGACAAAAAAGGTATACATAATTTGATTTTGGGAAGAATATAGTGTATAATAAAAGATGGTCGCGTTAAAAAACAATAAAAAAGGAGAGTGGAGCTTATTTTAAACCCAAAACTGAAATACTATACAAAAGAAATTTTTAAGTATTTTAACATAGGAATAATAGGAATAGGACTTATTATCGCGATAATATTAATTAGATATAAACCAATTTATGAAGTTTCTATAGACGGTACAGAAATAGGATATGTTGAAAATAAAGAAGCTTTTAAGGAAAGCCTAAAAGAAACTTTAGTAGATGAAACAAAAAATATTGATAACATAGATCAAAAATCAGAACCTAGATATGAATTGAAATTTGTAGAAAAAACAGAAACTACAAATGAGGAAGAAGTTGCAAGTAAAATTGAAGAAAATACAATAATAACATATAAATATTATGATATTGCTTTAGACAACCAAACAGTTGAGACTGTTGATACAATAGAAGAAGCAGAAGAAGTTGTAAATCAAGCAAAATTAGAAAATGGCGATCAAGACTTAAACTTAAGCATAATTGAAAAATACACTCAAAATGTAGAAGAAATTCAAGCAAATGATATTGAGGTTGCTAAATTAGATATTAATACTAAAATAGATGAAGCAGAACAAAAACAAAAAGCAGAAGAGCAAGCTAAAAAGGAGCAAGAAAAATTAGATGCTATGCCTGAAATAAATGGTATTAAAATAGCAACAAAACCAGTATCAGGAACTATAACTTCAAGATATGGAGTTAGTAGTAAAATAAGAAAATCATCTCATACAGGTTTAGACATATCTGCAAAAAGTGGAACTCCAATAAAAGCTATTGCAAGTGGTACAGTAACATGTGCAAAATATAGTGGTTCATATGGTAACTTAGTAAAAATAGATCACGGAAATGGAGTAGAAACATGGTATGCCCATACAAGTAAAATGTATGTAAAAGTAGGGCAAAAAGTAGAAGCTGGAAAAACTATTGCAGCGGTTGGTTCAACAGGGAATTCTACAGGACCTCACTTACACTTAGAAATACGAGTAAACGGAAAAACTGTTAACCCACAAAAATATTTATATAATTAATAAACAAAGAGGATAAAAATTAAATAAAAAATAAGGAGTGGATATAATCTAAACTCCTTATTTTTTATTTTAGTATTCACAATTTTTTGGTGTTCTTGGGAAAGGTAAAACATCACGAATATTTTGCATTCCTGTTAAATACATAATACCTCTTTCAAATCCAAGGCCGAAACCTGCGTGATTACAACTACCATATTTTCTTAAATCAAGATACCAATTGTAATTTTCAATAGGCATATTAAGTTCTTTCATTCTCGCAATTAATTTGTCGTAATTTTCTTCTCTTTGACTACCACCAATAATTTCTCCGATACCCGGAACTAAAAGGTCAGCTGCTGCAACAGTTTTTCCATCAGGATTTTGTTTCATATAAAAGGCTTTTATGTCTTTTGGATAATCTGTAACAAATACAGGTTTTTTATAAATTTTTTCACATAAATATCTTTCATGTTCTGTTTGTAAATCAACGCCCCAAGATACTTTATATTCAAATTCATCATTATGTTTTTCTAGTTCAGATACTGCATCAGTATAAGAAACTCTGGCAAAATCAGAATTTATAACATGATTTAATCTTTCTAATAATCCTTTATCTATAAATTTATTAAAAAATTCCATTTCTTCAGGGCAATTATCTAATACATATTGGAATGTATATTTTATCATATTTTCTGCTAAGTCCATATCATCCTTTAAATCAGCAAAACAAATTTCAGGTTCTACCATCCAAAATTCAGCAGCATGTTTGACGGTATTAGAGTTCTCGGCTCTAAAAGTTGGACCAAATGTATATACATTACAAAAACTTTCTGCAAAAGTTTCGGCATTTAATTGACCACTTACAGTTAAGTGAGTAGGTTTGCTAAAGAAATCTTTTGAAAAATCAACTGTTCCATCTTCATTTTTTGGTACATCATGTAAATCGAAAGAATTGACATTAAACATTTCTCCTGCGCCTTCAGCATCACTACCAGTTAGGATTGGAGTATGAACATATACAAAATTTTGCTCTTGAAAGAATTTGTGTATTGCATATGCAAACACGCTTCGTACTCTAAATACAGCATTAAAAGTATTAGTTCTTGGTCTTAAATGAGCAATGGTTCTTAAATATTCAAAAGAATGTTGTTTCTTTTGTAAAGGATAAGTATTATCTGCTAAACTTTCAACTTCAATTTCTTTCGCTTGAATTTCAAAAGGTTGTTTTGCATTTGGTGTTAGAACCATATTACCAGTTACTTTTATTGAAGAACTAAGTGTTAATTTTTTTACTTCTTCAAAATTAGATAAACTGTCGTTAAAAACGATTTGAATGTTTTTGAAGAATGTTCCATCATTTAATTCGATGAAACCAAATGTTTTTGAATCTCTTAATGACTTTACCCAACCTTCAATTGTAATGTTTTGGTTATCATAAATATTCGTTTCTTTGTATAATTTTTTTACAGTAATTTCTCTCATAAATTTCTCCTTTTTAATAATTTGATAATGATATTATATGTGATTATTTACAAAAATTCAATAGGTTATTAACATACAGAGGATTTTATGTGGATAATTTTTGCAAAAATAATAAAAAAGTGGTATAATAAATTATGTAGCCATAGATTTGGCTAGTATTATAAGCCCACGACTTTAAGGAGAATTATGGGCAACAAACAAAATGTGGTTCAACAGACCGCCCAGGTCGCTGCAAGTGAAGTGACACAAATGCCACTCCGATTTGAGAGCGAGGGAAGAGCTTTGACGCGTCGAGAGGAAATCAACCGGAAACGTATTCAAGCGTTGATTGACACAGGAGTTTATGTAGGTCCAGAAGCTCGGACCCGAGCTATCCCTTTGGGGACACTTCATTTTTTCAATTCTGAGGGGAGGTTTTATGCAGATATCAAGAAGGAAGAGAAGCCAATACCCGAATATTATTCGGAGGCAGAGAAACTCAAGGCAAAGCAGCTGCGAGAGCAGAACAAGCCAATTGAGGAAAAAATTCGAGAGGAAATGCAGGAGCAGTGTCCTGAAAAGTTTGCATTGCACTATGCGTTTTACCGCAGACTTTCCTGGTACTTGTATGAAGAGCAAGCAAATTGCGCGAGTTTCTATAAGGAATGGAACGACATAATCAAGGATTGGTGTTTGGAGATTGGAGATAGAAAGCCGACAGAAGCTGAGAAGAACCAAGCAGAACTCAGGCAACAAGAAATGGTAGAAAGGCTTACTCGAGCGGAAGGTTTTACAATCGGCTCGCTTCCGGGGTTGCCATCAGAATATGGATTATTCCAAGTGTGGCGTTATGGAGATGACGAAATCCATAGAGCAACCCTAGCAGAGCTGAACATTTACCTTGCTTATGGCATTGCTTGTAAAAAGTGGACTGTCGAAGAAGCACTTTTCGAATGTGTGTCAAAGTGTAGCATTGCTAACTTCTATGGAGAGAAGCATGTTCAAGAGGCAGAGGAGGCCTAAGAGAATTTAGTACAGGATTTGTAGGGCGGACAAGATTAAGTATGTAAGAACCACGAAAAAGCAGTCTCAAACTTGAGGCTGCTTTTTTTCGTGATTTCTCCGACCCAAAAATCAGATAGTTGAAAAAATGATAAAAAAATGGTAAGATAGAGGTATGGCATAAGCCGTATGTATCCGATACAAGCATTGGAGGAAAGATGATTAATCGGATTGGTAACGTGTTTTTTGACACAAATATGCAGGATGGTCGTAACGGATTGAAGCACATTGGAGATAGTGAAAAATACACTATCAGAGAATGGCTGGATGATGAGATTAGTCTGGTTAAGGCAGAGATGTCTTGGCAGGAACGAGAACAAGATAAGGAGGAGCTTAAAAACAAGCTCATGTTTTTGGGACGAGTTGCAAGTGGGCTAACTCAAGCCTACTACAACTTTAACATCTCTGTTATGGAACCAGCAATTGCAAGAGGAAAAAAAGAGGAAGAATGTGTTAGGTATCAAGCGGGATTGCCAATTTATTCAGGAATACATTGTATGAATTGGGAAGCACTTTTTGCGAAACTGGTTCCGAATGGCCGTTCACACCTGGCGAATTTGTTTGAATTAGATTTGCTTTTGGCATGGGAAATTGCTGAAGGTGTACTTACTCTTGAAGAAGTTGTGGTTGATTCAAGCAATGTAGGGGGGTACACAAACTTAGAACCGCAAGAAACAAGACTTACAGGACAAATTAAATGCGGAAAATTCTTTGACGGGTTTGGTAATACCAAAAAAATCGTTAAGAATGGAAACCAATTTGTTGTTGTAGGTGGAAGCCATGGGTGTGATGGAAAAATCTCACCAATTGCATCATATCGTCCATGGAATGAGGACAGAGGAATTTTGTCTGATTATACAGGAGTGTTAGTTATCAAAGACTAACTGTATGTGTAATGGTCTAACAAGTTGCCAAAACGGGAAGCTTTATTGAGCTTCCCGTTTTTTTTGTGTAGAAAACAATATATCAAGTTTTATAAAAAGGTATATCAACTATTTAAAACACTTTTTTTATGAAGAATACATAATATATAGCAATAATATGTGAAAGGTGGGAATGAAATGGCTGAATATATCATTAAAGGAGGAAAAAAGCCACAAGGAAGTGTAAAAATATCAGGTTCTAAAAATGCTTCATTACCAATAATTGCAGCAACTATATTAAATGGCGGAAAAAGTACTTTATATAATGTGCCAGAGATACATGATACAAAAATGATGTTTGAGATATTAAAAGAACTTGGAGCGGTAGTAACTAAAAAGAACAATAAAATAATAATTGATACAAGTAAGATAAATAAATATACGATTTCAGAAGAATTAATGAGACAAATGCGTTCATCTGTGATTTTGGCAGGAGGTTTGCTTGGAAAGCATAGAACAGCAATATTTTCATATCCAGGAGGGTGTGATATTGGTAGTAGACCAATAGAGTTGCATTTAAAAGCATTTGAAAAATTAGGAATAAATATTGTAAAAAACTATGGAAATATAGAGTGTAGTTGTGATAAAATAACAGGAGAAAAAATTAACCTAGAATTTCCAAGTGTTGGAGCAACTGAAAATGCAATTCTAGCAAGTTGTTTGGCAGAAGGAAAAACAATAATAACTAATGCAGCAAGAGAACCAGAAATTGTGGATTTGCAAAACTTTTTAAATAAAATGGGAGCCAAAATAAAAGGTGCAGGCACTAATAATATTGAGATAGAGGGAGTAAAAAAATTAAAAGATGTAAGTTATAATATAATGCCAGATAGAATAGAGGCAGGAACATTTTTATGTTTAGCAGCAATAAATAGAGCAGATTTAACAATAGAAAATGTAAATACCAATCATATAATACCAGTAATTGATAGATTGGAAGAAATGGGATGTGAAATAACAATTAAGAAAAATGATATTGAAATACATACCCCTCAGAAATTAAAATCTGTAGATATTAAAACAATGCCATATCCAGGATTTCCAACAGATATGCAGTCAATTTTTGCAACATTATTAACAACAGTAAAGGGAACATCTATAATAGTAGAAAATATTTTTGAAAATAGATATAAGTATACTCAAGAATTAGTAAGAATGGGAGCCAAGATTGCAATTGAAGGAAAAACAGCAGTAGTAAAAGGAACTAAAAAGTTATATGGAACAACAGTAAAGGCAACAGACTTGCGTGGAGGAGCGGCACTTGTGTTAGCTGGAACAGTAGCAAAAGGAATTACAACTGTAGAAAACATAGAATATATACTACGTGGATATGAGAACTTTGATATAAAACTAAAAAACTTAGGAATAGACATAAAAAAAATAATATAGGTATAAAAAATAGGAAATAAATATTTCCTATTAAAAAATATAGCTTGTCCTAAAGGAGTGAAAAAAATGGCTAGAAAAGCAAGAAATGATTCTGATTTATATTATGTGAAAGAAGAACAAGTTAATAAAGAGACGATAGAAGAGTTAGTAAAAAGAAAAAAAGCCAAAGAAAGAGAACAGAGGATAAAAGAAAAGAATATAAATCAGTTAAATGGAGAATTTGATAAAGAAACTGAGACTGTAATAGAAATGACGAACAAAAACAAATTAAAACAAGATGAAGCAAAGAGAAAGCGTTTAGAAAAACAAAAACAGATAAAAGCAAGAAAAAGGAAAAAAATAAAATTTTTTCTAAAATTCACATTGATAATAGGATTAATTATTGGAGGAAGTGTATTTGCATTTACATCACCAATATTTAATGTGAAAAATATAGAAGTTGTAGAAAATACTAAAGTTCCAAATGATACAATCATAAGTCTTTCTCAAATTAAATTAGACCAAAATATTTTTAAGTTTAATAAAAATATAGTAATAAAAAATATAAAAGAAAATCCATATATAGATAACATAGAAATAAAAAGAAAGTTACCTAATACAGTTGAAATAAAAGTAGAAGAAAGAGTAGCTAAATATGCAGTGGATTATATGGGGAAATATGCTTATATAAGTACACAAGGATATATTTTGGAAATAGTAGAAGATAACCAAAAGTTACCTATAATACAAGGTGCTACAACTAAAGAAGAGGAAATACAACCAGGAAAAAGATTAAACAATGAAGATTTAACTAGATTAGGAGATGTCATCAAAATAATGAGTGCTATGTCAGACAACCAATTAGAAGGAAAGGTTACAAGTATTGACATTAGCAATAAAAATGAATATAGTATATATCTAGCGGAAGAAAAGAAAACTATACATGTAGGAGAAGCCACGAACTTAAGTAATAAATTATTATATGTAAGAGCTATAATCGAAGATGAAAAATCAAAAGAAGGAGACATATTTGTAAACGGAGATATAAATAATGGTTTTAACCCATATTTTAGAGATAAAGTGTAAAAGGAGGGAGAAGTTTTGACTAACAAAAAAGTAACTTCAATAGTTTTAGGAATAATGTGCTTTGCACTAACTGCTGGAATTTGTATACAAATGAAAACAGTAAAAGGAAACAATACAGTAATAGGTAATAATTATGAAGAAAATAGCTTAAGAGCTGAAGTTCTAAAATATAAAGAAAAATACGATAATAAATATAAAGAATTAGAGAATGCAGAAAAGCAACTTGAAAAAGAAAGAGAAAGTTCAACAAAAAATGATGGGAATTTAAAAAGTAAAGAACAGGAAATTACTACTGCCAATAAAATAATAGGGCTATCAGAAGTAAAAGGACCTGGAGTAGTAATCACATTAACAGATAGTAAAAAAGATATAAGTAGTAGCTTAAACCCCAGTGAAATGATTGTGCATGATTTAGATATTTTAAGTGTTATAAATGAATTAAAAAATGCAGGAGCAGAAGCGATATCAATAAATGACCAAAGATTGACACCGAGAAGTGGAATTATATGTGGTGGAAATATAATAGATATCAATGGGGAAAAAGTAGGAGCTCCATTTGTTATAAAAGCAATAGGACTACCAGAACAGTTATCAGCATTAAACAGACCTGGAGGATATTTGGAATTGTTAAAAGGATATAGCATAGGAGTAAAATTAGAAAAATCAAATAACATAACGATACCAAAATATACAGGAACTATAACATATGAATATGCTAAAAACGTAAAATAATAGGGACTACATTAAAAATGAGTAACCTCAGAAAGGAATGTACGTAAAAATGAAAGAAAAAATACTTGATAAAATTAAAAATATAAAAAAGGGTAAACTCATAATGACCATAACCATTGCTATTGCATGTTTTGCACTGGTATTGGTAATGACGATGCAATTTAAAATTGTAAACGAAACTGACATTACATCTATAGAAAATATGAGAGAAGCAGAACTTCAAACAGAGTTAGCAAGCTGGAAAACAAAATATGAAGAAGCGGAAGAACAGTATCAAGAAACAATATCTAAAATAGCAGAATACCAAAAAACAAAAGAGTCTAACGAAGAAACAAGTAAAGTTATGGAAAAAGAGTTAGAACAGGCTAATATGAGTTTAGGAAAAACAGATGTTGAAGGAAAAGGTATAGTTGTTACATTACAAGATACTAACGACGACGAAGTTGAAAAAATATCAGCGAGCAATTTGTTTTTAATAGTAAATTCATTAAAACTAGCAGGCGCAGAAGCAATATCAATAAATGAACAACGAATAATAAACATGAGCGATATTGTAGATATAGACACAGAATATTCAAGTTTTATTAAAGTAAATGGACAAAGAATATTAGGACCATACGAAATTAAAGCAATCGGAGATCAAACATATATGGAAAGTTCATTAATAGGTAATGGCGGAGTTGTAGACACAATGAAAAAGACTGGACAAGATATAAAAATAAATAAAATAAATAATATAAAAATTTTAAAATACGAAGATGTAATTAAAACAAAATACATCGAGTAAGGAGGAAAACATGGTATTTATAGCAATATTAATAGGCTGTATCGCAGGAGCCTTAATAGGAATAAACGCACCAATGATATCTTATACATATTCAAGTTATCTAGCAATTGCAGTAGTTGCTGCATTAGATTCAGTATTTGGAGGAATTACTTCGGTAATAAATAAGAAATTTGACTTGAAAATATTTATAACAGGTTTTTTTGGAAATGCAATTCTAGCAATTTTATTAACAATATTAGGACAAAAATTAAATGTTGATATATATTTGGCTGCAATTGTAGTATTTGTAGGAAGGATGTTTGTTAATTTAGCAATAATTAGAAGATACTATGTTGACAAGTGGTCAAAACATTTTGAAAAGTCCTATAAAAAACCTGAAGTTAAAGAGGCAGAAAGGAAAGTGGAAAAGTAAAAAAATGTAAGCAACAATTTATTACAAAACTGTTACAAATTTATTACGGAAATATAACAAATGCTATTGACATTTGTCTAAAAATGTAATATATATACACTTAGAAAATTTAAGTAAAAAATGGAGGAATTAACTTGGCAATAGGAGATATCATAGTAGGTGTCGACATAGGAACAAGTAAGGTATGTACTGTTGTTGGAGAAGTAAACAACTTCAGTCAAGTAGAAATTATATGCAACACCTCATATAAATGTAGCGGACTAAAGAAGGGTAAAATAATAAATGAAGATGAAATAATATTAAGCCTTGCAAAAACCATAAAAGATGCTGAAGAAGAAACAAACTTAAAAATCAACTCTGCCTATGTAACAATTCCTGGCAAGTATGTAACAATAGTGCAAAACAGCATAACAAAGGAAGTCAAAGATAAATATGCTGGAATTTCTGTAAGAGATGTACAAAATGCAATTATGCAAGTAAAAGACATAGAGGTACCAGAAGGGCAAACTTTGATAGATATTGTGCCAGATAAAATAACATTAGAAAATGGAACAGTAGTAACAGACCCAGTAGGAAAATTAAGCTCAAATTTTACAATTAGCGCTCAAGTAATATTAGCTGACAAAGATTATGTTAGACAACTAAGCAATATATTTAAAAAGGCAGGATTAGAAATAGATGGCATAGTTCCAACAACATTAGCAGAAAGAAATTTAATTTTAGATACAAACGAAATGCATGATAATATAATGTTGCTAGATATTGGGGCTGGAAATACAGACATAGGAGTTTTTGAAGGATCAACTTTCTTATATACAAATTCTATACCATTAGGTGGGGACACTATTACAAATGATATAGCATTAGTGTTAAATATATCAGAAGAAGAAGCGGACAAATTGAAAAGACAATATGGACTAGCGCTTAGATCTTTCATAGACAATGACAATGACATCATATTAAATACAAGAAAAGATAGCAACAAAAACAAAATAATAAAAAGTTCAGAATTAATAGAAATAATAGAAGCTAGAATAGAAGAAATGTTTTCTATTATAAATAGAGATATAACGAACCAAGGATTAAAACAAAAAATAAATAATGTAATATTAACAGGACAAGGAATTGTAAATATCAACAAAAGTGATGTCGCAGGAAAGATAAACCTAAATATACCTGTAAAAATTTCAACAGGTAGAGCGATAAGCACAGTAAAACCGACATATAGAACAAGCTATGCTTTAGTAAGATATATTGCGGCAAGACCTTTTGCAAAAACGGTGTCAAGTAGCATAGATACACAAAACAATGAAAGCTTTTTTAAAACAATATTAGATAGAGTAAAAGAATTCTTTTATTCATAGAAAAGATATTAATTTTATACACATATTTATAAATGAAGCAATAGGGGAATAGTAAACATTTTTTAAATAGGAAAGGGAGGAAAAACCAAATGATGGATTACAATAATGAGGATAACAACATTGCAATGATGGATGGAACAGCCACAATAAAAGTTATAGGAGTAGGTGGAGCAGGAAATAATGCAGTAAACAGAATGATTGAAGCGGAAATAAAAGGAGTAGATTTTATTTCTGTAAACACAGATAGACAAGCTCTACAAATTTCTAAAGCAAAAACAAAAATACAAATAGGGGAAAAAATAACACGTGGTCTAGGTGCAGGAGCAAATCCTGATATAGGAGCACAAGCAGCAGAAGAAAATAAATCAGAATTATCAGAAGTATTAAGAGGAGCAGATATGGTGTTCGTAACAGCCGGAATGGGTGGAGGAACAGGAACAGGTGCTGCCCCAGTAGTAGCAGCTGCTGCAAAAGAAATGGGAATATTAACAATAGGTGTTGTTACAAAACCATTTACATTTGAAGGTAAAAAAAGATTATCACAAGCAGAACGTGGAATTGAAAGTTTAAAAGGAAAAGTAGATACATTAGTAGTAATTCCAAATGATAAATTACTACAAATTGTAGATAGAAAAACATCAATAATAGATGCATTTAAAATGGCAGACGATGTTTTAAGACAAGGTGTACAAGGTATATCAGATTTAATTGCTATACCAGGACTTGTAAACTTAGATTTTGCAGATGTTAAAACAGTTATGCTAAATCAAGGAATGGCTCATATGGGTGTAGGTAGAGCATCAGGAGAAAACAGAGCAGAAGATGCAGCAAAAGAAGCTATTCAAAGTCCTTTACTAGAAACATCTATTGAAGGAGCAAAAGGTGTAATTATCAACATTACAGGTGGAGATAACTTAGGATTACATGAAGTAAACACAGCAGCAGAATTAGTTCAACGCAGTGTTGACCCAGAAGCAAATATCATTTTTGGTACTGTAACAGACGAAACAATGGGAGACGAAATTCAAATTACAGTAATAGCTACAGGTTTTGAAAATAGAGATGTACCAATGCCAGGGATAGGAGAGACATTAGGTGCTAAAAAATGGGAACAAAAAATAAACTCAATTCCTGCAAGTTCAGAAAGTAATTCATCACAAAACGATTTAGACATTCCTTCTTTCTTAAGAAAGAATAGAAATAAAAATTAATGGTGAAATAAAAAGAAATAGTCGAAAAAATTCGATTATTTCTTTTTTTCGTCAGTAGAAAAAGACAGTATTTTTAATATGCACATAGTACAATATCAACATAGGTGATAAGATGACAATTTATATAGATGTTATTTTGGTAGAAAATTTAATGATGAACTATATCATATTATTAGCGACAGGTATTGTTGCTAAAGTGAAAATTAAACAGTTCAGATTAGTTTTGGCTAGTTTAATAGGTGCAATATATACAATTATTTCATATATGAAAATTTTAAATTTACAATTCAGCTTTGTTTTTAAAATAATTCTATCAATAATAATTGTGTATGCAGCGTACAACCCACAAAGGATGAGTAAAATGTGGAAAATTCTATTGATATTTTATTTAGTTTCTTTTGTTTTTGGAGGAGTGGCATTTTCATTAATTTATATTGTAAAGCCACAAGAAGTATTAATGAAAAATGGAATGTTTTTAGGAACGTATCCTTTAAAAATAATTATACTAGGAGCAGTAATAGCGTTTCTTATAATAATTGCTACATTTAAAATTGTAAAAAATAAAATATCAAAAAAAGATGTTATATATGATATAGAAGTTATGATAGATGATAAAAAAATAACAACGAGAGCATTAATAGATACAGGAAATATGTTAAAAGAGCCAATAACTAATACTCCGGTTATCGTTATTGAAAAAGCACTTTTATATGAGTGTTTACCTAAAGAAATATTAAATCACCTAGAAAATATAATAGGAGGTGATTTTAAAGATATACCAGAAGAGGTACAAGATAGATACATTTCAAAGCTAAAACTAATTCCGTTTAGTTCATTAGGCAAACAGAATGGGATGCTTTTAGGAATAAAACCTAAAAAAATAAAAATAGTAAAAGAAGATGAAATTGTAGAAAAAGAAAACGTAATATTGGGAATATATCAGCAATCTTTGACTAAACGAGGAGAATATCAAGCTTTAATGGGAATGGAATTTATCTGATAATAGCATAAGGAGTTGATAAAAATGAACATATTAGATGCGATTAAAACTAAAATAGACACAATTTGTGCTAAATACATAAATGAAAATAATGAAATAGAATATTTACCTATATTTTATATTGCGGGAAGTCAAACATTACCGCCACCACTTTCACATGAGGAAGAAGAGAAACTTATTAAAAAACTATCAGAAGAAAATAATTTGGAAGCAAGACAGATATTGGTTGAAAGAAATTTAAGATTGGTAGTATATATAGCAAAAAAATTTGAAAATACAGGAATAGGACTAGAGGATTTAATATCTATTGGAACAATAGGATTAATGAAAGGTGTTAATACATTTAACTCTGAAAAGAAAATTAAGTTAGCAACATATGCATCAAGGTGTATTGAAAATGAAATATTGATGTTTTTAAGAAAAAGCAACAAAATTAAAGGTGAAATTTCTATAGATGAACCTTTGAACAAAGATAGAGATGGAAATGAGTTATTGTTATCAGATATATTAGGAACAGAACCAGATGTTACATCTAGAAATTTAGAAGATGAAGTTGACAAAATTTTACTTAGAAATTCTATAGCGAAATTAAAAAATAGAGAAAAAGATATAATGGAAATGCGCTTCGGATTTAAAACGGGAAATGAAAAAACGCAAAAAGAAGTTGCAGATGAATTGCGGGATTTCTCAAAGCTATATATCTAGGCTAGAAAAAAAGATTATAAATAAAATGAGAAAAGAAATAACAAGTAAAATAGGATAGATTATTAAAATGAATAAAAAAACCAAATTTGGAAATACTTTTACAAAGAAATTTCAAAGGAGGTTTTTCTTTTGCTAAACAATAAAGTAGAAATATGTGGAGTAAACACATCGAAACTACCATTATTAAATAGAGAAGAAAAAGAAGAACTATTTATAAAAATAAAAGCAGGAGATGAGGAAGCAAGACAAACATTTATAAATGGAAATTTAAGATTAGTACTAAGTGTAATACAAAGATTTTATAATAGAGGAGAAACAGCAGATGATTTATTTCAAGTAGGATGTGTTGGACTAATAAAGGCGATTGATAATTTTGACCTAAGTCAAAATGTGCAATTTAGCACATATGCAGTGCCTATGATAATTGGAGAAGTGAAAAGATATCTAAGAGATAACAATAGTATACGAGTAAGCAGGTCGGTTAGAGATTTAGCATATAAAGTAATACAATTTAAAGAAAGATATTTAAAAGACAATGGGAAGGAAGCAACGGTAGAAGAAATTGCAAAAGAATTAAATGTTGAAAAAGAGGACATAGGTTTTTGTATGGATGCGATTCAAGATCCGGTTTCTTTACAAGAACCAATATATAGTGATGGAGTAGAAAATATCTATATAATAGATCAAATTAAGGATAATAAAAATACTGATGAAATGTGGACAGAGAAGATGACAATAGAGGGAGCCTTAGCAAAACTAAATGAAAAAGAAAGAATGATAGTAAATAAAAGATTTTTTGATGGAAGAACGCAAATGGAAGTTGCGGACGAAATTGGCATTTCTCAAGCGCAAGTTTCTAGGCTAGAAAAAAGTGCAATACAACATATAAAGAAATTTTACAAGTAGAATAAAGATACATCTTAAGATTAGGATGTATCTTTATCTATATATAAGAATATAATGTATTATATGATTTTGAGATTGAAGTAAAAATCATTTTAAATAAAACTATATAATAGGAGAGTAAAGATGGGAGAAAAAGGACTGGATTTTAAACATAAAGAAGTTGTGAATATAAATAATGGTAAAAAATTAGGTTTTGTTCAAGATGTATGTGCGGATTTAGAAACAGGAAAAATAACACATATAATAGTTCCTGGGAGTAATAAAATTATGAACATATTTACAAATAACAATGAGGTTGTAATACCATGGGAAAAAGTTAAATGCATAGGAGATGATTTAATATTGGTAGAAATATAAAAAAACACAAAAAAAGTATTGACATAAAACATTTAAAATGTTATTATAATTGTGCATTAAGAAAAACAAATTTGAAGTTAGAAAAAAATTAAAAAAATTTTAAAAATGTATTGACATTTAACTTCGAAAATGGTAATATTAAAAAGTACCTAGCGACAGATAAAAATAAAAAAGAAAACTTAAGAATTAGTAAAGAAAAATAAGCAAGAAAACAAAATAAAACACCGATTACTAGTTTTTTATTTTGCCTAAATTCGAGACAAAAAGTTTTTTAAAAAAATGTCGAAAAAGTGTTGACAAACACAAAATGGTATAGTATAATGCAAAACGTTCCAACCAAAAAAGGAACATAAAAGTACATTGAAAAATAAACAATAAAATCCTTTAGAGAATAACCTAAGCGGTCTGATTTTTAGGAATAAAAATTAGTACCAATAGAATTCAAAAAAGTTTTAAAAGTTTTTAGAAAAAAAGTAAGAAGCATTTAAAGAGCTTGAGAAAAACTTTAAGTTTGATTTATAT
>CAUWEX010000015.1:0-39073 GCA_963557965.1 uncultured Clostridia bacterium | reverse complement strand
CAATTAAATTCTATTTACTCTTAATTGAATAGAATTTACTTTTTTAATTTACTCAAACAAATCATATACTATTAATGTCAAATTTAGTTTGACACGTTAAATATTATATGTTAAAATATATTTAACTTATCCCTCTACTACTTTTGTAGTAAGGCGGGAGCCTAAATGATTTTGGAGAGTTCTAGCACTCTCCTTTTTTAGTTATCTATTATTTTGTAAAATATTTTATAATCTGTTTATCTATCAAGTCAAGTGATTTACTTGATATTTTTACATTTCTTCTAATTAAATCAATGTAGTCCTCCTAGTTCATTTCCAATATTAAACCCTAAATTTACTTTTATAACATCTCCTCGAGAATACATACCAGATTTTGCAATATCAAATTTTCTTTCTTCATCATGATACTTAGCAAAGTCATTTATCCAATAAGCCAATAAATCACTTTTTTTATATTCACTTAATTCTATATGTTTAAGAAAAGATAAATCTAATCTATTTAAAGAATTATCTTTATGTATAATAGCATTATTTTTTAATTCGATTTCGTCTTTATCCATAGTTTCAACTCCTTGCATTTTGGTAATATTATATCAAACATTTGTTCAAAGTGCAATGGCTGTTTAAAAATAATTTCAATATGTATATAATTAATATGTCAGTTACTTAGTAAATTTTTTTGAGCATAATGTGTGAGAAACACTATGAAAAATAGGAGATTTTTTCGCAAATAGACTCCTAAATTGACTCCAAAAAACAGATACAACTTGATGTTGTATCTGTTTTTTCTTATTTATCACTTGTTATCCATTTTACCAAATCTAAATTTGCAGGTTCCAATATCATTTCATGTTTAGGAACAACTCTAAATGTATAACCATAATTTCCACCTGTTGTAAGCTCTATTTTACTTGTAAAATAATACTTTCTTTCTTCTTCGTTTGTTTCTGTTAATTCCATTGGTATTATATTAACATCCTCTACTACGCCATTTTCTAATATTTTACCATAATATACTTCTACACTTATATTATTAATATCAATATTAGGCAATTCTACTTCACAGGCTACCTCTATTTTATTTCCTGCATCTATTGTGATATTATCTAAATTATTTACTTGTGTTAATTTAACGTCTTTCCAATTTGTATACAAATCTTTTTTCCAACCATTAAATTCTGCTACATTGTCAATATCTTGATAATATTTTTTAGTTAATTTTGCAAGTGGCATATAATACTGATTTGTATAATCTACTAACATTCTTGATGTACTATATTTTCCACCTGTCGTAATTATCGAATTTTTCATGATTTGTATCCATTTTGCTCTTAATCCCTTATCATCTACATCATAATATGTTGGTATAATTTTTTCTTCTAATGTTCTATACAAACTTTGGCTATCTGCTTGGTCTTGAGCTTCATAAGATTCATATTCACTATTATTTCCTATTGTCCATCCATTAGTTTGGGTGTAACCTTCTGCCCACCAACCATCTAATATGCTAAAGTTTATTACTCCATTTACAGATGCTTTTTGTCCACTTGTTCCTGAGGCTTCCATTGGTCTTCTTGGATTATTTAACCATACATCAACTCCACTAATTAAATATCTTGACATTGCAATATTATAATTTTCTAATAAGAATATTTTTCCTTTGAATTGTGGCATCATTGATATTTGGTGAATATATTTTATTAGGTCTTGTCCTTCTTTATCTGCGGGATGTGCTTTACCTGCAAAAATCAATTGAACTGGTCTTTCTTCATTATTTAAGATTTGTGTTATTCTTTCCAAATCTTTAAAAATTAATGTTGCTCTTTTATAAGTAGCAAATCTTCTTGCAAATCCAATTGTTAGCGCATTTGGGTTCAATTTTGATACAATATCGTTTATTTCTTCATAGCTATATCCTGAACGTCTTAATCTTTCTGTTGTATTTTCTTTTACCAATTTTAATAATTTTACTTTTCTATCATTATGAATTCCCCATAGTTTATCATCTGGTACGTTTTTAATTTTTTCCCAAATTTGATCTTGATGCATATTATCTTGCCAATATGGGATTAAATATTTATTAAATAACTCTTTCATTCTAGGAGCTAACCATGTACATGTATGAATTCCATTTGTTACATATCCTATTGGAGATTCATTTGATGCTATATTAGGCCAAATTTCTCCAAATAATTCTCTTGATACAGCTCCGTGAAGTTTACTTACTCCATTTTTCTTACCTGCTACTTTAAGTGCTAGTATTCCCATATTAAAGCCATTATCTAGCTCTGGTCCTGGTTTCATTCCTAATTTTAAAAATTCTTCTCTTGATAAACCTAATCTTGGCCAAAAATCTTTAAAATACTTTTCTACTAAATCTAATGGGAATATATCATTTCCAGCTGGTACTGGTGTATGTGTTGTAAATACTGTTTTTGAACTAGCTATATCTTTGGCAACTTCAAAAGATATTTTCTTTTCTGCAATTATATTTTTTATAATCTCTAATGTTAAAAATGCTGAATGACCTTCATTCATATGATAAACAGTTGGCTCTAATTTTAAATATTTTGTCAATAATTCTACACCAGCTTGACCTAAAACTATTTCTTGACGGATTCTCATTTCTTGATCTCCTCCATATAGTTTTAGTGTTACATCTCTATCTTCTGGATTATTTTTTTCTATATCAGAATCTAATAGATATAATTTTATTCTTCCTACATTAATACTCCAAACTTTTAAATATAACCTTCTTTTTGGGAATTTAACGTGAATTATTAAATCTTCGCCCATTTCATTTTTTACTGGATTTATTGGCAAATCATATAAATCTATATCATGGTATTCGGTTTGTTGTTGCCCTTCTCCATCTATTTTTTGATTGAAATATCCGTTTTTATACAATAGCCCTACTGCAACTAATGGTATACCTAAATCACTTGCAGATTTTAGATGATCTCCTGACAAAATACCAAGTCCACCTGAATATATCGGTATTGTTTGATCCAATCCATATTCAGCTGAGAAATATGCAATTAAATCTCCTTTTTCTTCAGGATAAGTTTTTGAAAACCATGTGCTTTTACTATTCATGTACCCTTCAAAGTCATCTACTATTTTATCATATTCTTTTAAAAATGTAATGTCTTTTGCAGCGCTCTCTAGTCTTTCTTGGGATACATGTTTTAAAAATTTGATTGGATTCTTATTAGCTTGCTCCCATAAGTCCATATCAATTCTTTGAAATAAACGTAAAAATTCAGTATTCCAAGACCACCACAAATTGTTAGCAATAGTAGCTAATTTATTTATCCTTTTTGGTAATTGTGGATTTACTGTTATTCTATTAAATAAATACATTTGTATTTCCTCCTTCGTATTTCTTTTGTGTTTTTCTTTATGTACTTTTTTACATCTCTATTATCTATTAAATAATTTTGTTTGTCAATGCTTTTAGAATATTCTTAAAATATCATTATAAGTTACAATTAGTGATAGTCCTATAAGTATTGCAAATCCTAATAATTGAATATTCATCTCTGTTTCAGGCTTCATTGGTTTTCTTCTTATTGCCTCTATTAATAATATAAGTATTTTTCCTCCGTCTAATGCAGGAATTGGTAGTAAATTGGTTATTCCTAGAGACAACGAAATTAAAGCCATCATTTGAAAGAATTCTGAAATGCCATTTGTTTTTGCAACTACTTCGGAAATTCCAACTGGTCCCATCATTTGATTTAGACCAACTTTTCCCGTAAATAATTGTTTTAAATTATCTATTATTGAAAGAACAAATTGATTAGTTTGTATTCCTCCATTTATGCATCTATTTATAAAAGTATCTTCTGCAACTTTCATATCTACTCCTAAATAATATGAAGAAACTGTTTCAGGTATAATGTCTATAGTTATTTCCGCCTCTCCTCTTTTTACCGTCATTTGCACTGTTTCTACATCCTTATTTTCTTGTAATATTTCAATTGCTTTATTTCTGTCATTCTCTATTGACTTCCCATTTATTTTTATTAATTTATCATTTGTCTGTATTCCTTGTTCTTCTGCGTTACTCCCTTTATCTACAGAAATTATTTTACATTTATCGTCTAAATATATTCCGGTTACTTTATTTTTCACTTCAGTTGGAATAATGTTTAGTTCCTGTTTTTGTCCGTTTCTTTCTATTTCTAATTTTACAGGTTCGCTACTCGATGTTGACATTATTTTATCTAGATCATATTTACTTTTCACTTTTTTGTCATTTACTTCAATTATTTTATCTCCTGCTTGTAAACCCGCTTCTTGTGCAGCATATCCTTCTATAGTTTGTTCTATTTCGTTTGAAATAAATGGGCTTGCAGTTGCTGTTATAATAAAATACACACATATAGCAAATATGATATTTACTGTAGCTCCAGCTAATACTATTGCAATTCTTTTTGGAATACTTGCTTTAGAAAAAGAACCTTCATTTTCTGACTGTTCTTCTTCTCCTTCCATACTTACAAAACCACCAAGTGGTATTAATCTAATTGCATATTTAGTTTCTTTTCCTTGTTTTCTCCATATTGTTGGTCCAAAACCAATTGCAAATTCATTTACTTTTACCTTGCACATTTTTGCAACGGTAAAGTGTCCTAATTCGTGAATAAAAATTAAAAATCCTAACAGAACTATAATCTTTATTGCTATTATCAAAAAACTTAGCAAATTTTTCCTCCTATTTTATAATAATGTAAAAAGTGCATACGCAAATGGTGCTAAAAATATTAAGCTATCTATTCTATCTAACATTCCACCATGCCCTGGAATTAAATTACTATAATCTTTTATATCAACATATCTTTTTATTGTTGATGCCGCTAAATCTCCAATTTGACCTACTAAACTTAATATTAATCCTATTCCTGCAATTACTAAATATGAGTAATTTACCCCTAAATATTTATTAGCAAAATAAGTATAAATTAGCATTAATGCAATTGCACCTAAAGTTCCTCCTATACAACCTTCAACAGATTTTTTAGGACTAACTTTAGTATATTTATGTTTTCCTATAGCTTTTCCTACAACATACGCAAAAATGTCAGTTCCCCATGCTGCTATAATCGCATACCAAATTAGTATTTTTCCATTTTCCATTCCATCTATGAATGCTACAAACATTATGAAAAATACAACATAGAAAATTCCTAGAAATGTATATGCTATATCTCTAAAATTAGTTTTCATGTCTGTTGCTATTACTTGTGCAAATAAAATTGTTAAAATAGTTGGTACTGCTAATGTTACTACCATATTTATGCTTTCTGCTGGTATTATATGTATTAATGCTATACTAAAGCAACTTACATATCCTAACCATCTAACTGGCTTTGCCACTTTAGCAACAGCATTAAAATATTCGTTCATAGCAAGTAATGCTATTATCGCTAAAGCAATATCTACAAACACTTTGTTTCCTATTAATAATATTGCTAATACTAGCGGAAAACCTAACAACCCTGATGTAAGTCTTTTTATATCCATATTATCCTCCGTATATAGAGCTAATTTGCTCCAAATTTCCTTGTTCTTTTTTCATATTCTAATATTGCCATGTCTAAATCTTGTTCAGTAAATTCTGGCCAATTCTTGTCTATAAATAGAAATTCCGAATATACTAATTGCCATGGTAAAAAATTACTTAAACGTAGTTCTCCACTTGTTCTTATAAGCAAATCCGGATCAGGCATTCCTTTTGTATATAAATTATCTGCCACTATATCTTCACTAATATTGTCTATTAATAATTTTTCTTCTTTCACTTGTTTTGCAATCTGTTTAATTGCTTTTAAAATTTCGTCTCTCCCACCATAGTTTAGCGCAATATTAAATGTAACACCTGTATTATCTTTTGTTCTTTCCATACATTTTAATATGCTTTTTTGCATACCTTCTGATAGTGCTGATATGTCTCCTAATATTTTTACTCTTATATTTTCTGTATCAGCCCTTTTAGAATATTCATCTAGGTAATTTTGTAATAACATCATCAACGCTTTTACTTCTTCTTCTGCTCTTTTCCAGTTCTCTGTTGAAAACGCATATACCGTTATATACTCTAAACCTATTTTGTTGGCATATCTTACTATTTTTTCTAAGGTTTTAGCCCCTTCTTTGTGTCCATAGCTAGCTGACTTTCCTTGAGCTTTTGCCCATCTTCTATTTCCATCCATTATAATAGCTATATGTCTTGGCATATTTTCCTTACTTGCTTCCATAATTGTTTCATTCCTTCCCCAAGGCTTCAAGCTGGTGAAATTACTTTCTACCATTTCTCCCTATTATTTATTTCGATTTTTAATGTATATTGCTAATTCTTTTAAGAATTCAGCCTTTTCTCCATATTTTTCTATTTCTGATAATGCATCTTTTGTTGTTTTTTCTAATATTTCTTTTGCTTTGTCTAAGCCATACTCAGAAACATATGTGCATTTTCCCATTTCTTTGTCATTTCCAACAGGTTTTCCTAATACTTTTTCGTCTCCTTCTTCTGATAAAATGTCATCTTTAATTTGAAATGCTAAACCAATTTTTTCTGCATATCTTGTTAATCTTTCTATATCTTCTTGTGGAGCTTCTGCAAGTATTGCTCCCATTCTAACACATAGTCGTAATAATGCTCCTGTTTTATTTATATGGATGTATTCCAATTCTTTAGCAGATATTGGTTTTCCCTCATATTCTGTATCTACATATTCTCCTGCAATCATCCTATCAACTGCTTGTGCAAATTCTGTGAATACTTTAATTCTTTTCTCTAAATTGTCTGTATTACTTTTCTTTAAATCTTCACTTATAACCATATAAGCATTGTTTAATAAACCATCTCCCGCAAGGATTGCTGTCGATTCATTAAACTTTTTATGATTTGATAATTTTCCATGTCTAAAATCATCATTGTCTATAGCTGGTAAATCATCATGAATTAGAGAAAAATTATGAACCATTTCTATTGCAATTGCATATGGCAGACATTTTTCTATATCTTTTTTGAATATTTCATATGTTGCAATTACAAGTATTGGTCTTAGTCTCTTACCTCCTGCCATCAAACTATATTCCATTGATGCGTTTAGTTGTTTTTCTAAGCAATCATTTTTTCTTAAGTTTGCTTCTAAATTAGTATTTACATATTGTTGATATTGATATAATCTTTCTTTAAAATTCATCATATGCTCCTTAGACTGACATTACTTCTTTTTCTTTTACTTCTGCAATTTTGTCTACTTCTTCTACATATTTATCTGTTAATTTTTGAATTTCACCTTCTGCTGATTTTAATTCATCTTCTGTTATTTCTCCTGCTTTTTGATCAGCTTTTGCTTTATCAATTCCTTCTCTTCTAACGTTTCTTACTGCTACTTTTGCTTCTTCAGCCATCTTTTTAACATCTTTTACAATTTCTTTTCTTCTTTCTTCATTTAATTCAGGGAAAGCTAATCTTATTACTTTTCCATCATTATTAGGGTTTATTCCTATATCTGAAGTAAGAATTGCTTTTTCTACTTCTTTTAATACACTTGCATCCCATGGTTGAATAACAATTAATCTAGCTTCTGGTACTGATATTGCAGCAACTTGATTAATTGGTGTTGGTGTTCCATAGTAGTCTATTCTTATTTTGTTTAATATTGCAGGGTTTGCTCTTCCTGCTCTTATTTCTGATAATCTTTGGCTATATGAGTTTACTGCCTTTTCCATTTTTTCTGTTAAATTTGTATAATCCATTTCTACTCTCCTTCTAAGGGATTAATTCCCTTTCTAAAATTTTTTGTTATTTATATTTTTATTGTTTATTAAAATACTATTTTACTATAGTTCCTATTTTTTCGCCTTTTACAGCTCTTACAATATTTTCTGGATCTTCTATTGCAAACACAAGTAAAGGCATTTTGTTGTCTCTACACATTGCTGTTGCTGTAGAATCCATAACTTTTAAATCTTTCTCTAGTACTTCCATATATGATATTTCTTCAAATTTCTTTGCATTAGGGTTTATTGCTGGGTCATCATCATATACACCATCAACTGTTTTTCCTAACAATATTATATCTGCTTTTATCTCTGTTGCTCTTAATACTGCTGCTGTATCTGTTGTAAAATATGGATGCCCTGTACCACATGCAAATACTACTACTCTATTTTTTCCTAAGTGTTTTTCTGCTTTCCTTTGTATAAATGGTTCTGCTATTTCTCTCATTTCTATTGCTGTTTGAACCCTAGTAAATATTCCTCTTGCCTCTAATGCATCTTGTAATGCTAAACCATTCATTGCAGTTGCTAGCATTCCCATGTAGTCTGCTGTTGTTCTTTCCATTTGATGTCCATTTCTTCCTCTCCAGAAATTTCCGCCTCCAACAACTATTGCAACTTCTACTCCCATTTCCACAATTTCTTTTACTTTATCACATATCTTCGCTACTGTTTCTGCATCTATTCCTGAACCTAATTTTCCAGCTAGTGCTTCTCCACTTAATTTTAATAAAACTCGTTTATATTTTAATTCTGACAAGATAGTTCACTCCCTAAATTTTATATTCGAGCTTATTTTATCATAATTTTATAAAAAAAACAGCCTTTTTTTAATATTTTCTTAATTTTTACAAAATAAAAAGCTATATAGTATTTTTTTAATCACTATACAGCTTTTTTATTTTAAATTAGTTTAATTGTTTCATAACTTCTTCAGCAAAGTTTTCTTCTTTTTTCTCAATTCCTTCACCTTTTTCAAATCTTGCAAATTGTGCAACTTCTGCATCATGTTCTTTTAATAATTGAGATACTTTTTTGCTAGGATCTTTTACAAATTCTTGATCAACTAAACAAACTTCACTATAGAATTTTCCTATTCTTCCTAATACGATTTTTTCTGCAATTGCTTCTGGCTTTCCTTCATTCATTGTTTGTGCTTTTAAGATTTCTTTTTCTTTTTCTAATCTATCAGCTGGAACAGCTTCTTCATTTAAAAATTCAGGTTTTGCTGCTGCAATTTGCATACATACATCTTTTGCAACTTCTTTATCACCTTTTTTCATATCAACTAAAACTGCTATTTTTCCATCTCCATGGATATATTTTTCAACTAAACCTTCTGATTCAAATCTTACAAATCTTCTAATGTTCATGTTTTCTCCAATTGTAGCAATTTTTCCAATTAATACTTCATTAACTGTTTTTCCTGGTTCTTCAATTGAATCTTGTGCTAATAAATCTTCTACATCTGCTGGGTTCTTTTCAGCAACTTGTTTTGCTACATTTGCTACAAATGTTTTAAATTCGTCATTTTTAGCCACAAAGTCTGTTTCAGCATTTACTTCTACTATAGCTCCTACTTTTCCATTCTCTGCTATATATGCTTCAACTAGTCCTTCAGCTGCTACTCTTCCTGATTTTTTAGCTGCTTTTGCAATTCCTCTTTCACGTAATAATTCAATTGCTTTTTCCATGTCTCCATCTGTTTCTGTTAAAACTTTTTTGCAGTCCATCATTCCTGCTCCTGTTTTCTCTCTTAGGTCTTTTACTTGACTTGCAGTAATCATATCTTTTTCCTCCCTTTATACATAATATGATATATAAAAAGAGTAGAGCAGAAAAGCTCTACTCTTCTTTTTTATTTTAGCATTATTCAGCTTCTGTTGTTTCTTCGTTTGCAACAACTTCTTCTATGCTAGATACTTCTTCGCTAATTGGTTGTTCTTCTGCTTCAGCTTCAAAGCTTTCTCCTTGTTTTCCTTCAATAACTGCATTTGCCATAACGTCTGCAATTAATTTGACAGCTCTTATAGCATCGTCATTTCCTGGAATTACGTAGTCAACTTCTTCTGGGTTGCAGTTTGTATCTACTAAACCAACTGTTGGAATTCCTAATTTTTTAGCTTCTAATACTGCTATTCTTTCTTTTTTAGGATCTACTAAGAATATAACTCCTGGTAATTCTTTCATATCTTTAATTCCACCAAGATTTTTTTCTAGTTTTTCCATTTCTTTCTTTAATAATATTACTTCTTTTTTAGGTAATACTTCAAATGTTCCGTCTGCTTCCATAGCTTCTAGGTCTTTTAATCTTTGAATTCTTGTTTGAATTGTATCAAAGTTTGTTAACATTCCTCCTAGCCATCTTTTATCAACATAGAACATTCCACATTTTAAAGCTGCTTCTTTCATGCATTCTTGTGCTTGTTTTTTAGTTCCAACAAATAATATTGTTTTTCCTTCTTCAGCTTGTTCTCTTATGAAGTTATATGCTTCATCTAATTTTTTTGATGTCTTTTGTAAATCGATGATATGGATACCATTTCTAGCTTGGAATATGTATTCAGCCATTTTAGGATCCCATCTTCTTGTTTGATGTCCGAAATGAACACCTGCTTCTAGTAATTGTTTCATTGCAACTACTGCCATTTTTAATTCCTCCCTTTTTGTTATTCTTCCGCCTAAGTTCTTCGTTTTTTAGGACCTATTTCTAGGCACTTCCCGTAAAACTAGCTCAAGGCGTGATTATTACGCTAGTTATTATACCAAATTTTTTTATAAAGTTCAAGCATTTTATATAACTTTTGTACTATTTTTGTGTCATATCTATCGTAAACCTATATTATTATATAAAAATATCTACATTAGTCCCTCAAAATTGTAATGATTTTTTCCTCAGACTCCAAAATAATAAAGCTCAAAAAAAAGATAGCGACAAATGTCGCTATCTTTTGGTTCTTTAGTCGAAAAGTTGAAGTAGGAAGATCACTCTATCTGCAGTATCCAACATTTGGCTTTCCCCTCCAGAGCCTCTAAGATTTCTGTTAAGAAACACCCTTTTTATATAGGCTGCAAATTTTTCTATGTTGTCTTCTACCTCCTTGACTTCTATTGTGGCTTGTCCGCACCAATCCACGTAATCTAGAATACGTCTGCCAACTTTTCCATTGCGATGGATGTTCTCAAAACGATAAATATACATTTCATCATTTGGAACATTGGCACAATTGTAGAAACACCAGCTGTCCTTCTTCTTGAGCCCACTAATAATTCTAAGTGTTTCGGCTCTATTACAAAGTCCCTCTTCGACATAGCCATAGAATTGTTCAGTCTCTTCATTCAAGAGAACATATCCACTAAACTCATTAGGAGATAGCCTCAACTCATTGTTGTTTCTACCCCATTCATACTTACCGCTAATTTGTAGAACTTTTTGTTTCATGTTCTCTCCATTCTATAAAGAACCTTTACTTACTGCATTTTGCAGATACTATTTAGTATACATAAACTTTTGTTTTTTGTCAAATTTACCGCTTCTTTCATATTATTATATAAGGTTATTTCCTAATTTTAAGAAAGGAGAATTCATATGGTTAAAAAATCAAAAAAGTTACTAATTTTATTATTTAATTTGATATTATTTATTTCTACTTCTTTTCCTATTTTTGCTTTTGGTCCTTCTAGTAATACCATATATCAAGGAATTGATGTTAGTTCATGGCAAAGGAATATCAACTTTTCTGCAGTTAAAAATTCTGGAATTGATATCGTTTATATCAAATCAAGCGAAGGTACAAGATATATCGATCCATATTTTGAAACAAATTACAAAAATGCAAAAGCAAATGGATTAAAGGTTGGTTTTTATCATTATGTTACTGCAAGAAATATTAATCAAGCTAAAGACCAAGCTACTTTTTTTGCTAAAGTTATTTCTGGAAAAAACATTGATTGTAAATTAGCTATGGATTTTGAGAGTTTTGGCAATCTATCTGTAACTGAAATTAACAATATTTCAAGAGTTTTTTTACAAACATTGAAACAGTTAACTAACACTCAGCCACTTATTTACAGCAATGCATATTCTGCTCGAACGATTTTTAGTAGTGAATTTACTAAATATCCTCTTTGGGTTGCAAATTATGGCGTTAGTCAACCTGGCAGTAACGGAAAGTGGTCTACGTGGGTCGGATGGCAATATACAAGTACTGGTAGAGTTGCTGGAATTTCAGGTAATGTTGATAAAAACCAATTTACTAATGGAGTATTTTTAGATAATTCTACAAATCTTCCTACTCCTAGTAATCCAGAGCCATCTACCCCTCAGAATTCAATTATCTATACTGTAAAAAGAGGCGATACTTTAAGCGAAATAGCAGTTAAATATGGTACTACTGTTAACAATTTGTTAGTTCAAAATACATTTATAACAAACCCTAATTTAATTTATCCTGGTCAAAAAATTACGATAAGTTCCAATATATCTTCTAATGCTTCTACTATTTATACTGTAAAACAAGGCGATACTTTAAGTGAGATTGCGCTTAAGTTTGGAACTACCGTTTCTAGCATTGCTAATATAAATAATATAAAAAATGTTAATTTAATTTATCCAGGACAAAAATTTATTATTTATTCTTCAAGCTCTTCTACTCCAGACGGTCAGAACGCTTGTGGAAAAATTGCATATAAAATAAAACGAGGCGATACTTTAAGTGCTATTGCATTACGATTTAAGACAACAGTGTCTGAAATTGCTACACTAAATAATATTTCTAATCCTAATTTGATTTATGCTGGCAGAACCATCCTAATTCCTAATTGTAAAAGCTAACAATTGTTACTTTTAAGAACAAATCGGAAAGCCATTAAATTAGCATAATTTTATTCTTTAATCTTAGGCTTTCCTAATATATAAAGAATAAGTCATAGAAATAATTTTCTATGACTTTTATTTAAAAAATGATTTTAGAGTCGGAGAAAAAAATCATTTTAATTTTATAATGTTGCACCAATTATGCCAGCTTCATTGCCTAGTACTGCTGTTTGGATATTTAGTTCTCTCCTAGGATTAAATAATATATTTTCTTTCAGTAGTTCAGTTTTTAAATCTTGTAATAACACCTCAGAAAAATATACAAAGCTTCCTCCTATTCCGATAGCTTCTGGTTCAAATATATTTATCAAATTTGCAATGCCTATACTTAAGTCCTTTACATATTGCTTCCTTACTTTTTCAATTTTCAAATATTCATTTGTTCCCTTTTCTGCATCTTTTATTATAGCCATTAATTCTTTTCCACTTGTATTATCATTATATCCTAGTTCATTACGCAAATTATTTTTAAATGCTTTCATAGAAGCATATTTTTCAAAACAACCCTTTCTTCCACAATTACAAAGTATTCCATTTTCTTTTATCACCATATGCCCTATCTCACATCCTGGTACGTTTCCTGTATTTAATAGCTCATTATTTATTATAACTGCTCCTCCTATCCCTGTACCTAATGTTAAAAATAATATTCTATTATACTTTTTCAATGCCCCATATGTATTTTCAGCAAGTGCCGCACATTTAGCATCATTTCTGATTTTTATCGGTAAATCAATTTCTTTTTTTATCTCTTGAACAATATTATAATTTTTTAGTCCTAAATTTACAGATTTTATTATTGTTTCATTTGACATAGTTCCGGGAATTGCAATACCCATTTCGTCTATTTTATAATTTTCCATATATTCTTTTGAATGTTTTATTATAGTCTCTTCAATCGTTTTCTTTATTTCACTTTTTTTAATTCCTTTTAAACGTTTTTCTCTTTTTTCTAATATTTTCCCATCTTTGTCTACAACTCCAACAGCAATATGGCTGCCACCTAAGTCTATCCCTATTTTCATTTTACTATTATTCCCTCCTTAAGTTACTAAATTAGCCTCATTTTTTATCTGTCTTCGTCTCCACCTGGTGTTTCATCGTCTGGTACTTTTTTACTTTTTTTAGTAGTCTCTTTGTTATCTTGTTCCTTATGCTTTTCATCATATTCACTTAATTTTTTTTGCCACTTTTCTAATTGTTCTTTTAATCCATCAATATAACGTCTATAAAGATAATCTCCTTGAAGATTATTATAACGTTTTAAATTATCTTCTATATATTTTATTCTTTTTACTATTTTTTCTCTTTCAGTTAACAATTGCTTGCTTTTTCCAAACTGCATTCCTGCTTGTGTTAGTTCTTCTTTCTGTTCTACCGTCATGGCACCAGTAGCATAATCTCTTTTTGCATATCTTTCTAACCTTTTTACTGGCTCCCCTGTTTTCACAGTATCTTCTGGCCCAACTTCTTGTAAGTTTCCTTTTTCTACTAACTTTCTCACGGTATCACTAATTTTCATCTGATTTCCATGCCACATAATTCCGGCTTGCTCTAGTTCTAAGATTTGTTCTTCTGTTAACATATCACGCTTCTTATAATGTCTTATGGTTCTTAAATAAAAGCCTAATCTTTCACCCTGTTCTGTGTATTGAGTAGGTGTCATTTCTGAAATATTTCCATATCTGCATAATACTCTTATCATATAATTTATATCAGCGGCTTTTCCTCTCCATACCATATTTCCTTCTACTTCAAGCCTTTCTAGCTGTTCTTCTGATAAAATTCCGTCCTTTTTAGCTTTTACAATTTTGCTTTTATATTTTCCTATTGGAATTCCATCTTCTGTTTTGTCTTTTGACTGTATTGCATAGATATTTCCATGTTCCACCAAAATATCTATAATATCATCTAAATTTTGTGCATTTCTTTTATCCATTTTTACCTCCTTGCATTTTTAAATGCTATCTATAAATAAAAAGGTCAAGACTATATATCTCAACCTTTTTATCTCTATATTTTTCCAAAATGTCCACTTTAGACCTGTCCTCAGCAAAACATTTTCTATACTCCATAAGCTGAGAATAAGAAATTTCCCATGTATACTTGAATACAAGGTACTAATACAACTAACACGAAGAAGATTAATACTACACCAACAATTGCGTATACAACTTGTGGTAATGCTTTCATTATCTTTGTCATAATATTATCTATATCTATTTCCATGTATTCTACTAATTTTTCCATCATTTCTGTTAGATCTGTTTGCATACCTATTTTTAACATTTCTGTTACCATTGGTTTGGATAACCCTGCTTTTTCAAATGGTTCAATCCATGATGTTCCCATTAATATGTTGTTTATAGCTGTTTCTATCATTGACAACATTACATAGTTTTTTACTACGTTTTTACTTACTTCTAATGCTTCTTGAATTCTCATTCCATTTTTTAAGTTTAGTAGCATCGCTTTCATTAGTCTTGAAAAGTCTAGTGCATATATAAGGTCTCCGAATATTGGCATTTTATATTTAAAATAGTGGAAATTGTATTTTCCTTTTGGAGTATTAATATATGCTAATACTATTGCAACAGCTCCTACAATTACTAGTACAGGTAAATACCAATGAGCCATTACTCCATTTAAGAAATCTGCAAACCATAATGTTATTGCTGGCAATTTCTCTTCTGTTCCTAATTCGTCGAATACATTTTGTATTGCTGGTATCGCAACTAATGTTCCAACAACAAGCATTACAAGTAATAACACAAACTGTACTATATTAGGAATTAATATAGATTTCAATTTCTTATTTAAGCTCTCTGATTCGTCCAAATACTTTACCGCTTGCTCTAATGAATTTGTTAAAGAACCTGATAATTCTCCAACTTTTATCATATTAATATATATATACGGAAATACGTTTGAATAGTATTCCATAGTTGTATACATATTTTCTCCGGCTTCTAGCCCTGCTAATATATCCTCTAATATACCTCTAAAAGATACATTTTCTGTACTTTCTATTATTGTACTTAATGCATGTATATTATTAAAATTAGCCTTTTTTAGTAAATAAAAGTTTTGAGTAAATACAACTATGTCTCTTTGTGTGATTTTTTCTGTTTTCGCAAAATATAAATTTATTTTTTCCTTGGTTGAAAGTGTTTTTTGCTTACCTCCAATTTGCGTTGTATTAACATTTTTCATTATTTCCTGTATGTCTGTTACATTTTTTTTCTGTTTTTTTACTCCTGCTTTTCCTTTGTATGCCAGTTGTTCTATTGATATTGGTAATAAATTATTATTTTTTAAACTTCGTATAAGATACATTCTGCTAGATGCTTCTACCTTATTTTTTACGATTACGCCCTTATCAGTCATTGCTTTATACATATATGTTGGCATTCGTCTTTTCCTCCTTTAATTTAGAGTTATTTTCCTTTTTTTATTTTAAGTTGCATTATTGTTCTATTTAAAATTTCTAAGTTTTTCTCTTCTATCTGGGATTTAGCTTGGTCCAATGTTATTTTATCTGCTACAAATAATTCAGCAAGTGAATTTATAAGTCCAATACTTCCTTTTTCTAAATTACTTTGAATTGCATCTTCTATTTCTGATACACTAAATTTTTCTTTTCTAATAATTCCTGATACTATATTATCAACTACCATTACCTCAGGTATTAATACTAATTTTCCATCTGTTCCTTTTAGTAGTCTTTGTGAAACTACTAGTTTTAGTAATGATGATAATAAATATTTTATACTTGCCTGGTCTCTTACTTCATAGAAGTTTATCATTCTATCTATTGTTTCTGCACATGATTTTGTGTGTAATGTTCCTATAACCAAATGCCCAGACTCTGCCATTTCTATTGCCGCTTCCATTGTAGTTTTATCACGAATCTCTCCTATTACAAGTATATCGCAGTCCTCTCTTAGTGAGTTTTTAACACCATCACTAAAACATAAACTATCTCTACCTTTTCCTATTTCTTTTTGTACTATTAATGATCTCTTTGAATGATGTTTATATTCTACAGGGTTTTCTAGTGTTAATATTTTTTTATTTTGATTTTCATTTATATAGTCTATTAAAGAGTTTAATGTCGTTGTTTTTCCAGAGTTTGTTTTACCTGTAACTAGTATTAGTCCTTGTGGTTGATATGTCATTCTTCTTACAATATCAGGTACTCCTAAACTTTCATATGGTGGTAATTCACTTTTTATAAGTCTTAATGTACAAAGTGGTACTTCATCCATTAGTGATATATTTACCCTTAGACGGATATCTTTATATTCATATGACATGTCCAATTTTCTAGTTGTATTAAATACTTCATCTTTATCTACATTACCTCTTACTAAAAAATCATATATTTCATACATGTCGTCTTCTGTTAATATTGTTGTACCCTTTACTGGTACTAAATCCCTCGCTATTCTAAGCATTGGTTTATTTCCTGGTACTAAGTGAACATCTGAAGCATCTAATTTTATAGCTTCATCCAACACTTTATTCATGTCCATGTTTTTTCCTCCTTTGTACTAATAAATTAGCAGTTTCTTGTTTAATTCTTCTAAAGTTGTTAAACCTTGAACAACTTTATTTAATCCGTCTACAACTAATGGTTTATAGCCTTCTTTTAATGCCTCTTGCCTTATTTCTATACTTGATTTTCCGTTCATAATTTCTGCTTGTATTTTTTCTGTTATATTTAATATTTCAAATACACCAATTCTATCAAAAAATCCTGTATTGTTACAATATTTACATCCTATTGCATCATATGTTGTTCCTGATAAGTCATAATCTACATTATATCTTTCTCCAATGCTTTTAATTATCTTCTTTTCTTCTTCTGTAAATTTTCTTTCTTTCTTACATTTAGGGCATAATTTTCTAACAAGTCTTTGTGATATTACAGTTGCAAGTGTACTTGCAACATCGTAATCAGAAAGTCCCATTTTTCTAAGCCTTGTTATTACTTCTACACTATTTATTGTGTGAATTGTTGATAAAACATAGTGCCCCGTTTGTCCAGCTTGAATTGCAATTTCTCCTGTTTCTTTGTCTCTTATTTCTCCTACTAGAATTATATCAGGGTCTTGTCTTAAGACTGTTCTTAAAGAGTCTGAAAATGACGCTTTAGCATCTATTTCGATTTGATTTAAACCTTCAATTCTTATTTCTACTGGGTCTTCAATTGTTGTTATATTTATTTCAGGACTATTTAAATAATCTATTATACTATATAAACTTGTTGTCTTTCCTTCTCCTGTTGGAGCTGCCATAATTGTTATACTATTTTTTTTATTAATACTTTTGCTAAGTTCCTCTTCTGTTGCTGGGAAGCCTAATTCAAAGATATTTCTTATATTAGAGTTCTTTTTTAATAATCTTAAAACAAATTTTTCTCCATATACATTTGGTTGAGAAGATACACGAATATTATAATCGTCATAAAGTAATATTCTACCATCTTGAGCTTCTTGTTTTTCTTGATGCATATTAGATATCGCTTTTAGTCTCCCTACAATTTGAGCTTGCTTTTCTTTTGAAATATTAGCTGCTGTAAATAACTCTCCATCTATTCTATATCTTACTCTTACTTTATTTTCCATTGGTTCAATATGAATATCACTTGCACGTCTTTCAATACCTGTTTTTATAATACTATCCACTAAATTTGTTATAGTATTATTTCTTCCTGTAATATTAAGGTTTGTTGTTGCTTCTCCTTCTTGAGATTTTAAAATTCTTTCTATTTCACTTTCAAAAGTAATATAGCTTTCCATCACTAAACCTTTGTTTAGTAATAACAAACGAATTGCTTCCATGGCTCTTGAATTTACAGTGTCTGCAAAACACACTTTCATTCTACTATTCGTTACTTCAAATGGTATAGCTTTATGTTGTTTTGCTATATCTAAAGAAATATAATCTGTTATTTTTATTTTAATAGTTTTATTATTTAGCATAATTCCTTTTGTTCCAATTATATCTCCAATAGCTTCTATTAATTTTAAGGGATCACATACATCTAAAATATATAATATATCACCTATTTTCTTTTTAGGATGTTCTTTTTGATATTCCAATGCTCTTGATATATCATTTTCTGTTACAACCCCTCTTTTTACTAATTCTACACCTATAGGCTGCCTCTTCTTTAAATCCATAAGATTTTCATCCTTTCTTTTGTATTATTTCAAAGTATATGTTGTCGTTTTGACGTTGTCCCCAGCTTTAAAATTTACTATAATAATCGTTTTTCCATTTTTAGTATCTTCTAAGAAACTACAAAATTCAACATTTCTTGCAATCTTTACCTTATCCCTATACACGCCCTTATTTTCTGGAATGTATGTATATTGTATTCCATTATCAAATACAACATAATCTTTTCTGCATTCTAAAATTTTAATTCCTTTATGATTTACATCTTCTGAAAAATAGCTATTAAATGCTGTATATTCTGTTAGTGGATCTGTAAAAAAATTTGTTTTTTGAATATTTTTTGTAAATGCTCCTGTAACAACGCCAATCACAGCTATAACAATTGTAAATACAATAATATATATAGTTAATGAAATTAGTGTAACTCCTTTTTCTGATTTCATTTTAATTCTCCTTCGTAACAACTGTTGATAATTCAACTGTTTGTTCTTTTGCTTTAAACATATAAGAAACTTTTACTGTTACCTTTTTTACTATGTTTTCAGTCTTATTTTCGTTTCCAGGTAAATCTGTATAATCTATAACAGATATTGTTTTATAATATCCTTCTTTTATTTCTTCATTATTTACTATAATACTATTTCCGTTTTTCTCACTTCGATTATCATATTTTGAAAAGCTATCACTTTTAACGCTTTCTATCTCGTTTATCGCTAAATATGTTGCATCTGATTTAAGTTCAATTTCTTTAGCTGTACTGCTTATTCTATAATTTAATATAGCAATAATAGAAACGAAAATAAAAATTATTACAACTGATACTGCAATTTCAATTCCTGTAAATCCCTTTTCACTACGCAACTTCATATTTTTCTCCTTCTATAAAAAATAGTAATTATAGATTAATGTTAAAATAAAAATTAATACATTTGAACTTACTAAGCAAAAACCTATGCTAATTTTGTTTGCTATACTTTCATCTGATTTTTTCCTTTTTGTTTTTTCTATTATTTTATAAATTAGTATGTACAATCCTATTGCAAACAATCCTGATGCAATTGATATGGCTGTTATAAATTCTCCTGTAAAACTTGCCATTACTAATATTGAAATTAATATTCCATTAAGATATGGACTTTTAGCAAATTTCTTTAAAGTAATTGTGTCTAATGTTAAAACTATTATATATAACACAAGATATATACCATATCTATATATACTAGTGTCTCCTACTATGCATAGATATGCCATATATATAATAGATATTGTTATACCATATATATTTACTGCTTTATCGATTTTTCTATATTCTTTGTCTATTCCTGCCATTAGTACTATATATGTTAAGAATAATACAATAAAGCAAAAGTTAATTATATTAGTAGCATTTAGTGTGTATATTCCTAGCCCTGTGTATTTAGCAATTACTACAAAAAGGCATCCTGATAAAGCTTCTAATATTAAATAACGTGGTCTTATTTTTTGCTTGCAATACCTACATTTTCCTCCTAAAAATATATAGCTAAAAATTGGAAACAAGTCTAATAAACCTAATTTGTGATTACAATTAGGACAATATGAATGTGTGTGAATTATGTCTTGCCTTTTTGGTATTCTATATACTGCTAATGTATAAAAACTTCCAAATAGACTTCCTATAATAAATATTATAATGTAAAAAAATACTTCCATCTTTGTTTCCTTTTATTAATTTAGCCATACACACGTTGTGTGCGTATGGCTATTATTTTGTTGTTCCTATTTTTATTATTTTACGCTGTCTTTTGTTGTTGTATATGATTGGCCAACAGTTTTTAATGTTACTGTGTATTCTTTTGAATTTAGTGTTACTTTTATTGTGTTTGATTCGGTTCCTACTTGAGCACTGTTAGTACCATATTCTTCATTATATTGCTCCACTATATTTGATACCGGCATAGCTGTTGATGTTGTTCCATTTGCAGCCACTAAATATTTTGTATATGCTGCTTGAATTGCCATATTTACTCTTTCAGCAACTTCTGCTTTTGCTGTATCATCTTTTGCTTGTGTAGCTTGGTTTAATATACCATTTTGTCCTGTTAGCATTGCTATTGATACTCCTGCTAAAATTAATAGAACAATAATTGTAATTACTAATGCGATTAATGTAATACCTTTATTATTTGTCATTTTAAAATCCTCCTATGATTTTGAATTATTTTGTTGCATTTGTTACGGTTGCTTTACCAGCTTCTGTAATAGTAATGCTTCCAGTTTTTCCTCCACCTGTAATTGTAATAGTTTTATTTTCAGCACTTGCTACTACATTATAACCAGTTGGTAGGTTTGCTTTAGCTTTATCTACATCACCTGTAGTTGCTGTTACATCAAATGCAGCTTTGTTATTTGCTAATACACTTGTATATAAAGATTGTAGTTCTAAGTTGATTCTTTCTACAGCTTCAGCTTTTGCTGTATCATCTTTTGCTTGTGTAGCTTGATTTAATATACCATTTTGTCCTGTTAACATAGCAATTGATACACCTGCTAAAATTAATAGAACGATAATTGTAATTACTAATGCAATTAGTGTAATACCTTTGTTATTTGTCATTTGTCTTTCACCCCTTTTCTTTTGAATTATTTTATTGTGTTATATTTATAAAAATAAATATAATGTTAATAACTAATTATTTTGTTCCCTTGTCCGGAAAATAGTTTCCTCCTGATGATGAATTTCCTGTTGAACTTTGATTTTGTGAATTATTTTCTGTTGTACTTCCCGCATTCGCATTTCCTCCATTTGATGAACCATTTTGTGTTGTATTATTTCCACTTGTGCTTCCTGGTGCAAATGGATTTGCTTTTCCTGGTTTATAATCTTGTACTCTTTTGTAATCATTTAAATCTTCTTGATTTACTTCATATGTCATAATTATTTTACTATTATCAACTTCACTATCTAAATTTAGTTCTTCTTTTACTTCACTTGGAGTTGAATATGCAACTTCATTTGGAATTGTTTTAGATATTGGAACATATTCATATAACAATATTCCTAATATCAAAATTATAGCTAAGCACAACAATAATACAATAATTAATTCTTTTATAACTGATTTTGCCATTGTATACTTCCTTTCTATTATCTAGCACTTGTTGAAGTACCATCTGTTGATGTATTATTCACTGTTGTATTATTTGTTCCTGTGGCACTTGTGCTATTGGTGTTCGTTGTACTTCCTGTTGTATTTGATGTAGATTGTGGTTCAGTTTGTGTAGTAAGTGCTGATACTTCTTTTATTGGAATATCTTTACAAACAAATGTAGCTTGCAAATCATTTCCTGATGGTACCATTTTAAATTCTTCTATTTTAAAACCTAATGTACTGTCATTTTCAATAGAAGATATAAATTCTTCTATTTGAACATATCCACCTGTCGCTGTGAAGTTTAAGTTGTATACTCCTTGTGCTCCACTACTGCCTGGTTTTACATCCATTTTCATAACCACACCTTCACTTGTAGCGTGCTTTCCTAGTTTTACCCACAAAGCTTCAATTTCATATTTTTCTATCTGATTTGATGCTTGTACTTCTCCATCAGTACTTATTGTCGTCATATCTTCATAATTTTGTTTTTCTTCTTTTAATTTCTTTGCATTAACTTCAACTTCAGAAACTGCTTGACTATATGTTTTTTCGGCTAGTTTCCCAGCTTGTTGTATCTTTTCATCTAATTCACTATTTTTTTCTTGAATTCCTTTTATTCCAAGGATTTCTATACTCCCAATAGTTACTCCCTTAATACCAACAAACATTGTAAGCGCAACTAATAATGCAATAAGAATTAAAATTAACAATTTTTTCATGGTAAGTCTCCTTCTATTTTTATTGTAACAACACTATTATCTTTTTGCCCTGCTGTTGATGTTACATTTGTTAGAATAACATTATTTCCTGATTTTGCTTCATTTTTTAGTTTTGCTACAAAGAAACCTAATTGTTCATATTTGCTTGATTGTGCATTTATCACAACATGTGAACCTGTTGTATTTTCAATTGATGTTAGTTGTACTTGTTCTGGTATAACTGACATAAGTTGGTTTAATAAGTTTGGTATAGCATTTCTTGTTTTATTTCTATCTGTTATTCTGTCGTTTGCTTCTTCTAAATTTCTTATCATTGCTGTATATTCATTTGTTTTTGATTTTATCTTTTCATTATCTTTATTAGCTAAACTTATTTGTGCATTAGTCTGTGCAATAAAATCTGTTGCCTCTTGTTCTTTTTGTTCCATTTGGTAACTCAACATACCTGAGAATGCACTATAAATTGTTACTAACAAAAATAGTGAAACTGCAATTCTTACTAATCCTTTTTCTGTCTTGTCCATTTTTTGCCCTAGGTCCCATGTAAGGAAGCCACCCGTATTTTTCTTTTGTTTTTTTGTTTTTCCTGGTGTAACTTCAACTTTTAACCAGTCAGGAATTTGATCAGCTAATGTTTTCTTTTTGAAGTTCATTCCGCTAATTCCTTCTCCTAGCCCCATTAAAGCAAGTGATATAGCTGAGTTTACTTCTATATAATCTTTTATGCTTATATTTCCTATATTTTCTATAAAATATGGTTTTAACACTTCACAAGAAATATCTTCCAAATATTCTTGGAAGTAAAGGTCAGCATTATTTATTAATGCCGCTGTACCTGTTAAATATACTTTGTCAAACTTTTCAGTTGTTGAATTTATAATCTTTTTTACTTGTCCAACAATATTATATAATGTTGGCATAATATCTGGTAAATAATTTTCTTCATCTGATGCTTGTAATTCATTTCCTTCTGATGTATAAATTGTTGTGTTTTTTGCTATTTCATATGATTTTGAATATGAATTTTCTTTTAGATTTATTTTATCTAAAATATTTTTACTGCCTTCTTCTATTATGTCTATATTAAATACTTTTCCATCTATGATTGTTGTAATCGTTGTTTGATCTTCCATGTTAACAATTATTGAATTTTCGTTTTTGTCAATATCCGCTAAATTAGCAATTGATATTGATATCGGAGAAATATTTCCTAAATGATAGTCTGCAAATTGTTGAACCCTTTTATTTAATTCAATTTTATTATCAGCTATATGAATTATTTTTAATTGATCTCTATCTAATTTACTATCTACAACTGCATATCTTGTTTCAAAAACATTAGGATTATATCCTTTGTCTGAACAAAAAGCCTCAAATTCAGTTTGAACTGCTTTTTGTAAGTCGTTTTTTTTAAGTAATGCGTACATTTTAAAATAATTATACATTTCTTCTGATATATTTACACTTATCGGCGTTTTTTGGCTGTATGTTTCTTCTACTACTTGGTCAATGGCCTCGCCAATTTTATCATAGAACTTAACTCCAAAAGACTCTACTTTTATATTGTCGCTCTCTTTTGAAATTTTTGCGTATTTAATTATATTGTTATCTATATATAGCCCTAAACAACTTGACATTTCTTTCTCCTTTTATTTTGTTATTTCTATTTTTTACATTTACCAAAAAAACATACTTGAATATATTTTACATTCTTGTAAATTTTATATTGCATAAAATCTCGAATATAGTTATATTTTATATTTTATTGTGAAAAAGTCAATAGTTTTAATATAGTCGTAATGTAATTGTAATATAATTGTAACAATGGCTTTTTTTGCTAATTTTTCGCTAATTTGCAGATAAAAAATCCATCAGTTTTTTCATTTTGATACACCTGTAGCATTCCATCTTTGTTCAAGAATTTTTCAAAGAATTTTTTTCCTTCTATCTCTATTTTTAAATTGCTATTTTCATCAAAAAGTATTTTTTCAATTTTTGCATTTTTATTGTTTTCTATAAATTTTCGTACAATATCTTCATTTTCACTTTTAAATATACTACACGTTGAATAAACCAATTCTCCTCCTGGTTTTAAATATTTAAAACATGTTTCCAAAATTTTATATTGAGTTTTTGTTATTTCTTCCACATCTTTTTCTTCCTTTTGCCACTTAATATCTGGCTTTCTTTTTAATACACCTATTCCTAAACATGGTACATCTAATAATATTTTATCAAATTTATTTTCATATTTTTCATTATAAATAGTAGCATCTTGCACTACTGTTTTTATATTTTCAATATCTAATCTTTTTGCAGCATTTTCTACTAATTTAGTTCTATGTTCATGTATATCCCATGCTTCTATCTTTCCTTCGTTATTCATTATTTCAGCTAAGTATGTTGTTTTTCCTCCTGGACTACTGCATGCATCTAATATATTATCACCTGGGTTAGGATTTAGTACTAACGCAGTCAATCCTGCAACTTCATCTTGAACTGTAAATAATCCTTCTTTAAACTCCTCCATATTTTCTATATTTCTAATTTTGTTAAATGCTAAGAAATCATTTAAAATTCCATTTTGAACATTTATATTTTTGTTTTCTAATCTTCTTATTAATTTTTCTTTAGTAGTTTTTAGTCTATTTACACGAACTGAAATATTAGGTCTTATGTTAGAGTTTTTAGATATTTCTTCTATTTTGTTTATATTTAATCCATCTCTTTTCAATTCTTTAATTATCCACTCTGGCATTGAGGTGGTTTTAGAAATCTTTTTAATTTCATCCGCTTCATTAAATAGTTCTTCATAATCTTTATATTCTATTTTTCTAAGTATTGCATTTGTAAATCCTATACTTCCGCTATTTCCATACTTTTTAGCTAGTTTCACTCCTTCGTTTACAGCTGCTGATTTTGGTATTTTATCTAAAAATATAATTTGATAAATTGACATTCTTAAAATATTTAATATCCATGGAGATATTTTCTTTATCTTTATTTTTGAATATTTTGAAATTATGCTATCTAATGTAAGTCTCCATGTTGTAACTCCATAAATAATTTCTGATATTAATCCTATATCTTTATCGTTTAGTTCTTTTTGTTTTTTCCTTATTTCTTCATTTAATACAATATTGGAATATCCTTTTTGTGCATCTATTTTATACAAAACTTTTAATGCTGTTTCTCTTGCTTTATCCATTCTCTTTTCTCCTATCATGATTTTGGGGTCGGAGGAAAAAATCATCCTCACTTTATTATTTCATTTATTATACAGTTTTTTGAATATTTTTACTAGCTTTTGGAAAAGATATTTTTAAAACTTATTTAGGAGGTTTAATATGGATGTAAAAAAACATTTACTTATAACTGGTAATTCAACAGTTTCGTGGAAAGATGCTATTGTAAAAACCATAACAGAGGCTTCTAAAAGTATCGATTATTTGTCAGAAGTCAAAATCGTTGAACAACGAGCTCGAATTGATGGAAATAAAATTGTGGAATATTTTGTTGATTTAGATTTAAGTTTTATTATTGATGTAAATAGAAAAAATAGTTAGGAGGTAAATTATGGATCCTTTAGAAAGTAAACAAACTTATCAAAAATATGTTGACAAAAAGTCTCCCAACTCTCCTATATTAAAAAACTGCTTTAATGCATTTTGGGTTGGTGGATTAATTTGTACTATTGGTCAAGTTATTTTTAATATATGCATCGAACGAGGTTTTGATACTTCTACTTCAAGTACAATTGTTTCCATTTTATTAATTGGCATTTCTGCCTTTTTAACTGGTCTTAATCTTTTTAATAAAATAGGAAAATTCGCAGGTGCCGGCTCTTTAGTTCCTATTACAGGTTTTGCAAACTCAATTGTTTCTCCTGCAATGGAATATAAGTCAGAAGGGTATGTTATGGGAGTAGGCGGAAAAATGTTTACAGTTGCAGGTCCCGTACTTGTTTTTGGTATTTCTGCTTCCATTTTAGTCGGACTTGTATTTTTAATTTTTAACACTCAATCAATTACCTTAGTTTAGTTATTAGCAATTGCTAAAATTTTAAAAGAAAGAAGCTGATTTTTTGGAAAAATTAGGTAAGCAAACTATAAAATTTAATTCTCCACCAACAATTACAGCTTGTAATAGTATTGTTGGTCCTAAAGAATCACAAGGTCCACTTTCTAAGTATTTTGATATGACTTTAGAAGATGAATTTTGGGGTGAAAAAACGTGGGAAAAAGCTGAAAGTAAAATTATAAAAGAAAACGTTAATGCTTTGGTTACAAAATCTGGCGTTTCTACAAATGATATAGACTGTATTTTTGCAGGTGATTTACTAAATCAATGTATCTCTTCAAGTTTCGGTTTACGTGATAGCAATATACCTTTTATTGGAATGTTTGGAGCATGTTCTACATTTGTTGAAAGCATGTGTATGGGGGCAATTGCAATAGAAAGTTTTGCAAAAAACGTTGTGTGTGCTACTTCTAGTCATTTTTGTAGCGCAGAAAAACAATTTAGATTTCCTTTGGAACTTGGCAACCAGCGTCCACCTACTAGCCAGTGGACTGTTACAGGCTCAGGCGCCGCACTTTTATCTAAATGTGGTTCTGGTCCTTATATAACTCATATTACCTTAGGAAAAATTGTTGATATGGGTATAAAAGACGCTAACAACATGGGTGCTGCTATGGCTCCAGCATTTGCGGATACATTACTTACTCATTTTTTAGACACTAACAGAAATCCTAGTTACTATGATGCAATTATAAGTGGAGACTTAGGAAAAATTGGAAAAGATATTGCCATTGATATTGCTGCATCAAAAGGTTTTAATATAAAATCAAATTTTAATGACTGCGGTCTTTTGATTTTTGATAATAACTCTCAAGATACTCATTCTGGCGGCAGCGGATGTGCTTGTTGTGGCACAGTTTTTTCTGGTTATCTGTTCAAACAGTTACAAGAGAAGAAAATAAAAAAATTATTGCTAATTGCAACAGGCGCATTAATGAACTCTACTAGTTCCCAACAAGGCGAAAGTATTCCCAGCATAGCTCATGCAGTTAGTATAGAACTTTAATATCTGATAGATTGAATAGTACAATTATTTCAATCAAACTTGCCATTTTATTAGACATTCTCTCAATCAGACATTGCAACAAATTATAGAAAGGAATTGAATTTATTATGGATATGAATTGGTCTAATGTTTTTGATGTTTCTTCACTTTTAAAATGTTTTATAATCGGTGGAATTATTTGTATTATAGGACAAATTCTAATTGATAAAACTAAGCTCACTCCTGCTAAAATTTTAGTAATTTTTGTTACTACTGGTGCTATTTTAGGTGGTTTAGGCATATATAAATACTTAGTTGATTTCGCTGGATGTGGAGCGACAGTTCCTCTTACAGGCTTTGGATATAATTTGTCTAAAGGTGCTATAGAGGCCGTAAAAGAAAGTGGATTACTTGGAGCTTTTACCGGTGGTGTAAAGGCCGCAGCTGGCGGTATTGCAGCTGCTATATTCTTTGGATATCTTGCTTCTTTAATTTCTAAGCCTAAGATGAAGAAACAATAAATTTTAATTTTCATATTAAAGAACAAATCGGAAAGCCCTTAAATTAGCATAATTTTAATCTTTCTCTTAGGCTTTCCGTTAATTTGTTCGTGTGCCAATTTTACGTTAGTAAAATTGTGTACAATGAGGTTTTATATATTAGGAAAGTCAGCATTACTTTCTTAATATATAAAAAATATCCTCAGTTATATAATATCTAATTGTACATTAAATATTTATATAATTGAGGATTATTTAACATTAATTCTCTTTTTATGCTTTTTTTGATACTTCTGCTAATTCTGCAAATGCTTTTTCATCATTTACAGCTAAATCAGCTAACATTTTTCTGTTTATTGTTACATTTGCTTTTTTAAGTCCTGCAATCATTTTGCTATATGTAGTTCCATTAATTCTTGCAGCTGCATTAATTCTTGCAATCCATAATCTTCTGAAATTACTTTTTTTGTCTTTTCTTCCTACATATGCATATGTTAAAGATTTCATAACTGCTTGATTTGCATTTCTAAATCTGTAACTTTTTGCTCCATAATATCCTTTTGCTTGTTTTAATACTTTTTTATGTCTAGCTCTTGTTGTTCTAGCTGTTTTTACTCTTGCCATTTATAATTCACCTTCCTTTTGATTTCTACCTATATTAGTTTCCATATGGTAATAATTTTTTAATTGTTTTTTCGCATGTTTTATCTGCATATGCGTCTTGCACTTTTCCTGATTTTCTTTGTCTTGCTGTTTTATTAGCTAATAAGTGTCTTCTGTTTGATTTTGTTCTTTTTACTTTTCCTGTAGCTGTTAAAGAATATCTTTTCTTTGCAGCTTTGTTTGTTTTTAATTTTGGCATAATGATAAACTCCTTTCGATTTTGTTATATTATTTAGCAGTATTTTTTTCTGCTTTTTTAGCTAAAATTGTAAACATATTTCTTCCTTCAAGTTTTGGTTTCTTTTCTACAGTTGCAATATCTTCTAATGCTTCTATAAATTTGTTTAAAACTGCTTCTCCTGATTTTGAATTGTTGATTTCTCTTCCTCTAAATCTAACTGTTATTTTTACTTTGTTACCATCTTCTAGGAATTTTTTTGTGTTTTTTAATTTAAAACTAAAGTCATGTTCTTCAATATTAGGTGTAACTCTTATTTCTTTCACCTCAAGAACTTTTTGTTTTTTCTTGGCTTCTTTTTCCTTTTTAGATTGCTCAAATTTGTATTTTCCATAGTTCATTATTTTACATACTGCTGGATTTGCATTTGGAGCAACTAAAACTAGGTCTAAGTTGCTTTGTTCTGCTTTTTGTAAAGCATCTTCAATTGAAACTAGTCCTATTTTTTCACCATTTTCACCTATTAATTGAACTTCTTTAGCTCTAATTTGTCTGTTTATTGGTAATTCTTGTTTTATATTAAAACACCTCCATAAAAAAATTTGACTTTTGTTACAAGTCAAATTAAAACATCACTATTTAATATTGATATTAAAACGTTTTCTAACCTTTTTCCTCTATTGGATTAGGTGAGAAGTTTAACTTCTTCTTGTAACGTTTACAATTATACAATATTACACCTATTTTTGTCAAGACATTTTGTTCATTTTGTTCAAATATCCGCCAAATTAGCCGGTTTATTTAAAACTTACAAGCTTCTCTAGGTAACAAAAATTAAAACTTGTTACTTAGAAAAGCTTGTAAAACTCTATTTTTTTATTTCTATTTTTTCTAATCCACCCATATATGGTCTCAAAACTTCTGGTATAATCACTGAACCATCAGGTTGATAATTGTTTTCCACAATAGAAATAAGCATTCTTGGTGGCGCAACAACTGTATTATTTAGAGTATGTGCAAAATAAGTTCCGTTTTCACCTTTTATTCTAATTCCAAGTCTACGAGCTTGAGCATCAGTTAAGTTTGAACAACTTCCTACTTCAAAATATTTCTTTTGACGTGGGCTCCATGCTTCTACATCACATGATTTTGCTTTTAAATCTGCTAAATCTCCTGAACAACATTCTAATGTTCTTACAGGAATATCCATACTTCTAAAAAATTCAACTGTATATGACCACATTTTATCATACCAATTCCAACTATCTTCTGGTTCACAAACAACTATCATTTCTTGTTTTTCAAATTGATGTATACGATAAACTCCACGTTCTTCTAGTCCATGAGCTCCTTTTTCTTTTCTAAAGCAAGGCGAATATGATGTCATTGTATATGGCATATCTTTTTTATTTAAAATTTGGTCTTTAAATTTTCCTATCATAGAATGTTCTGATGTACCAATTAGATATAAATCCTCTCCTTCTATTTTATACATCATTGCATCCATTTCTTCAAAACTCATAACACCTGTTACAACATCTGAACGTATCATAAATGGTGGTATGCAATACATAAAACCTTTATTTATCATGAAATCTCTTGCATATGTTAAAACTGCTGAATGTAATCTTGCAATATCTCCCATTAAATAATAAAATCCTTGTCCAGCAACACGTCTAGCACTTTCTAGGTCAAGTCCTTCAAGTGCTTCTAATATCTCTCCATGAAATGGAATTTCATAATCAGGAACTACTGGTTCTCCATATTTTTTAATTTCCACATTTTCACTGTCATCTTTACCAATTGGAACTGATGGATGCATCATATTAGGTATTTTCATCATTCTTTGTTTTATTTCTTCTGCATATTCAAGTTCTAGTTTTTCATTTTCTTCTAGCTTAGCATTTATCTCATTAACCTCGCACTTAACTTGCTCGGCTTCATCTTTTTTTCCTTCTCTCATTAAGTTTCCAATTTGGTTACTTAATGTCTTTCTTTGAGAACGTAAATTGTCTCCATTCAACTTAGCTTCTCTACTTTTTTTATCAAGTTCAATTACTTCATCTACCATTGGAAGTTTTGAGTCTTGAAATTTATTTTTTATATTTTCTTTTACCAATTCAGGATTTTCTCTTAAAAATTTAATGTCTATCATAAAAATCTCCCTTTCTTATTAATTCTATAGTATTATATATTATTTTTTCCAAAATATCAATACATGATTTTATGGTCGTAGTAAAAAATCATTTTGCAATAATCATCCCTATTGACTGAATTATAAAAAGATTTATTATATTAGAACTTACCAAATTATTCGTTGCCTCTATTACTCCTAATATTTTGCCATATTCTTTTTTATTATAATATCTCTGAGCTTCATAAAAAGTTACTACTTCAGGGGCACTTGTAATAATTCCAAGAAGTATTCCTATTATAATTTGTGATATTCCAAACCTATTACATAGTAGTTCCAACGAGTTTGATAATATATTTCCTACTAAAAACAATAAAATTCCTGAACATATGATTATTAAAACATATTTATATATCTTTTCTTTATTTTGTTTTCCATCTTCTGTTTCTAATACTTCATTTTTAAAAATTTCATCCTCTTTCTTTAAATATTTTTTATGAATTTGTCTATCAATATAATGAAATAATAAAAAAAGAAAAATAAATATTACTATTCCTAAAATTCCTATTTTTCCTTCATAAAGTGCTATTATTACAGAAATACCTATAGTTATCAAAACCAATAAAATTTCACGCTTTATTGCCTTATGTTTCAACTCTTTTATATTTTTATTTATTACAACTGTTACAATGTATTCTACAAAATTTATAATATTTGATGTAAGTATATTAAAAGTCGTTGTTTCTACCAAACCGTTAACTCCTGCAATCATCACTGATAGTAATTCTGGAATTGATGTTGCAATTCCAGCAAGATTTCCTATTGTTTTAGGTTTTAGTTTAATCCCTATTGCCAAACTTCTTAGAGCCCTCGACAATATATGTTTTGAAATTATAACTATTAAAATTGAGCAAATTATAAATTTAATTAATTCTATAAGCATATTTTTCACCTATTTTTATTGTTCTCTTTTTTTTTCATATTATCCCATTTATTTCAAATTTTATTTGCTGCTTTTGAGATGCTTTTTTTCTGCCCCCCAAAATCAACAATACAAAAACATTGATTTTAGATTTCTTTTGTGCTATACTTTTCTCATGTAAGTTTTATGGTAACTCATTGTTCATTACTACAGTCAGGAGATATTCCTGCAGAGAGGAAACATCATGAAGAAATGTGTAACAGCTATTGTCGGATCTAAGTGGGGAGACGAAGGCAAAGGTAAAGTTGCCTCTTACGAAGCTCAAGACGCCGTTTATGTCTGTAAAGGCAATGGCGGCGCAAATGCAGGCCACTCAGTTATCATCAATGGAGAAAATACTCCGTTGCACCATATTCCTGGTGGTATTGCCTACCCTGGGACTACCGCTCTTATTGGACCTGGTACAGTTATAGATTTGCCTGTACTTCTTCAGGAAATTGCATTGTTGCAAGACAGAGGCGTCTTTGATATTTTGGAACGGTTAAAAATCAGTGGTAACGCTCATGTGGTACTCCCTTCACATAAAAAGATGGATTCTTTATGTGAAGAATTTCGTACAAATCCCATTGGCACCACTAAACGTGGCATTGGACCTTGCTACGCAGACAAGCACTATCGTGTTGGCGTTAGAATGTATGACCTTCTTTTAGATAGTACAACTCTAAAAAAGAAAATCAAAGAAGCAACTCAAATTCATCGCATTCTTTTTGCTCAAAGCAACATGGCTCACGATTATATTCCTTCTGTTCTGGCTTATAATTCGGCAGCTAAAAATTTGAGTCAAATTGGAGCTCTCCTTTCTAACTGCATTACTGACATCGAGCCAATTATCGCTAATGCCATTGAGCGTGGCGATAAAATTGTCATTGAAGGTGCTCAAGCTTATCGCTTGGATATTGACCACGGAGATTATCCGATGGTTACTTCATCTAACACTGTTACGGCAGGGCTTCTTGCTGGAATGGGTATTCCTCCACAAGCCTTAAAAGAGGCTATAGGAATTGACAAAGCCTATAACAGCAGAGTCGGAAATGGTATTTTCCCAACAGAGTGTTGCTCTAACGAAGGAAATATCATTCGCAACCTCGGCCACGAGTTTGGCACTACAACTGGTCGTCCAAGAAGATGTGGTTGGATGGATGTAGTTCCACTTCGTTCTGCGAAGTACACTTGCGGTCTCGACTGTCTGTGTATCAATCATCTTGATACTTTGGGTAAAATCAGCCTTGAGCTTGGTTCGGTAAAAGTTTGTACTGCATACAAGTATAAGGGACATGTCATCGACTACTTCCCTCAAAATTTGGACTGTACATCTTCTATCGTTCCAGTCTATACTGAAATTGTGGGGAAATGGGCTCTCGATGAGCACTGTACCTCGTTCGAAGATTTACCCGAACTTGCTCAGAGCTTCATCGAACTTGTTGAAGAAACTTCGGGTTTGCCGGTAAAGTACATCGGCACAGGTCCTAGCAACGATGATCTCATCGTTCGTAACCTGTAACTTTTTGCTGTTACCATAACTTACATATGAGTTACAAAGAAGACGACTTGGTTCTACTATAGTCGTCTTCTCTATTTGAAAAAAAGATTTTTTTGTGTTAGAATAAATATAAATTTTAAATTTTTAAGAAAGGAGTATATGGATATTAATTTAAAATATTCCATACAAATTTTAATATGATAGTCAAAAATCCACAATTTGAAATATCCGCAGTTAGCCCAAAACAGTATCCTCAAAATGGTTTACCTGAAATCGTTTTGGTTGGAAAATCTAATGTCGGAAAATCTAGTTTTGTAAACACCATGATAAATAGAAAAAAGTTGGCTCGTACAAGTAGCGAACCTGGTAAAACCCGCCAAATTAACTTTTATAATATTGATAATAGTTTTTATTTTGTAGATTTGCCTGGTTACGGTTATAGTAAAATGTCTAAAAAGGAACAAGCCCAAGTTGGTAAATTTATTGATGAATATTTATCTTGTAGAAAAGAAATTGCACTAATAATATTTCTTATCGATATTAGACATAAACCTACTGCAAATGATTTGCTTATGTATAATTATGTAATATCTGCAAAATTGCCTTTTATGATTTTAGCTAATAAAGCCGATAAGATTGCTATTACTAAAGTCGATGGTGTAGTTAAAGAATTACAAAAACAAATTAATCCTATTGGAGATGTACCTACTTTGCCATTCTCTGCTGAAAGAAAAATTTATCAAGAAGATGTTTGGAAATTAATTGAAGAATATATTTAATATTTATAAAAAAAGAAAGTTTAGTGTAATTTTTACCCTCAGTTGGTAAAAATTACACTAAACTTTCTTTTTTCATTATCTATTAACTAATAACAACATTTACATTTTTTCTTTTTATTTTTACATCTGTTGCAAATCAAAAGAATTCCAGTTAGTATTAATAATAGTCCTAATACAACAGCTAAAACAATTAGAGCTGATAAAGCATTTAAAATTGGTAAAGATACTGCAGCTCCAATAATTAGTCCTAATACTAGTGTAAATGCTGCTAACAATATAATTGCGACTACCCCTAAACAATTAACTTTATTAGTACATTTATTTTCTTTGTTATCGTAACAATAAATAGTTTCTTGTGGCTCCATAAAAGTCCCCTCCAATATAGTATTAGTTAAATACTATACTATATTATATGTCGATTTTTGTTTTTTGTTACTAAAGTAACAAAAAGGGAGTTAACTCCCTTTTTTATTGCATTTTCTTTTCAATTTTTGTTATTGCTTTTTTAGCTTTTTCTCTAGGTAAAATAACAATATGTCCACAGCCTTCACATTTTAATTTAAAATCCACACCAATTCTTGTTATTTCCCATAACTTGCTTCCACATGGATGTTGTTTTTTAGTTCTTACAATATCTCCTATATTGTATTCCATATTTATTACCTACCTTTTACTTCATCGCCTTTTCAAATCTTTTAGCTATATTATCTTTTCCTAAAACTTGCATGATTTCATACATATCTGGTGTGTTAGTTCTGCCTGTTAAAGCAACTCTTAAAACAGTACTTACATCCCCTACATGTGCTTTGTACTTACCTGGATTTGCTTTAAATTCTTTTACATCTTTGCAATATCCCATTTCCTCTGTAAGTTCTTTTACTTTATCAAACCATGTTTGCTTATCATCTGTATCGCTATAATATTTATCTATATATGTCTTAAGAATTTTATTTATATCTTCTTGTTCTGATATTACTTGATATGGGTACTCTGTAACTTTAAATAATTCATCATACATATAACTAATATTTTCTTTTACATCTGACCATTTTGCAATATCTTTTCTTGGTTTTTTATTTCCTCTTTCTATCCCGAAAACCTTTAATGAATATTCTTTATCTTCTAATATTTTTTCAAGTTCACTGTCGTGTTTTTTAGCCCAATTCATTGCTTCTTCATATACTTGTTCTGCTGTAAATTTAGATATTACAGTTTTTCCTACATCTAGCAGTTTTATCATATCGAATAATGCTCCACTAACACTCATTTTATTAAGTTGTAAATCAAATTCTGATATATCTGTATCCTTATTAGCTCTTCTCCAGTTCTCAAAAGCAGAGTTTGCGATGTTTAAAAGATATTCTTTTACTGCTTCTTTAGGAATTCCCTCTTCTTCATAATATGAAACTGCTGCTTCTGGGTCTTTTCTTTTACTCAATTTTCTTTTATTACCATCATCATTTTTCATGATTGGTGCTATATGAGCATATTTAGGTGGTCTAAAGCCTAATTCATGGAATAATTGTAAATGTAAAGGTACCGAAGATAACCATTCGTCCCCTCTGATTACATGTGTTGTTCCCATTAAGTGATCATCAACCGCATGTGCGAAATGATATGTTGGTAATCCGTCTGCTTTAATTATTACAATATCTTGGTCATTTTCAGGGAATTCAACATTTCCTTTTATTAAGTCTTTATGCTTTATTTTTCTGTCTTCTCTTCCTGGTGATTTAAAACGAATAATATATTTTTCTCCACTCTTTATTTTTTCTGCCATTTCTTCTAATGTCAAATGTCTGCATTTTGCCCATACACCATAATATCCAGGTCTTATTTTTGCAGCTTCTTGTTTTTGTCTAATTTCCTCAATCTCTTCTGTACTACAAAAACATGGATATGCTTTCCCTTGCTCTATCATATATTTAGCGTATGCTTGATATATTTCTTTTCTTTCTGATTGTTTATATGGTCCATAGTCTCCTTTTTCTTCTGTTTCTGATATCATTCCTTCATCAGGTATAATATCAAAATCTTTCAAAGAACTTACTATTCCAATCACACCATTTTCAACTTCTCTTTTCTGATCTGTATCCTCTATTCTTAAGAAAAATACACCTTCTGTTTGACTTGCTAGTTTTTTAGCAATTAAACTTTGATATAAGCCTCCCATATGCATAGTTCCTGTTGGGCTTGGAGCAAATCTTGTTACTATCGCTCCTTCTTTTAAGTTTCTTCTTGGATATTTTTCTTCATAATATGAAATTTCTTTTGCATTTGGAAATATTAAATTCGCTAATTCTTTATAATCCATTTATTTTCTCTCCTTTGGTCTCTCTTTTTTATTCTACTACTGCATTTTATTAAACTTCCATTATAATTGGAATAATCATTGGGTTTCTTTTTGTTTTAGAGAAAATATAATCTCTTAAATTCTCCCTAACAGTTGATTTAATTGTTGACCAATCACGAACTCCTCTATCTTCACACTTTTTGATTTCATGTCTTACAACTGATTTTACATCATCCATTAGATTTTCAGATTCTCTTACATATACAAATCCTCTTGATATAACATCAGGTCCTGCAATGACTTCTCCTGTAGAGCTATCCATTGTTAAAACGATAACTATTAAACCATCTTGTGATAAATGTTGTCTATCTCTTAATACAATATTTCCAACATCTCCTACACCAAGTCCGTCAACAAGTACTTTTCCATTTTGAACTGTATTAGTAAATTCTGCACCATCTTCATTTATTTCTAACACTCTACCATTTTGTAACATTATGATATTTTCCTTATCAATTCCCATGCTTTGTGCAGTTTCACTGTGTGATATAAGTTGTCTATATTCTCCATGTACTGGTATAAAATATTTAGGTTTTGCTAGTGCTATAATTAATTTTTGTTCTTCTTGGCAAGCATGTCCTGAAACATGTATATCTTCTAATGCACTATAAACAACTTCTGCTCCAATTTGCATTAAATCGTCAATTACTTTTGATACAAATTTTTCATTTCCTGGTATTGGAGTTGCAGAAATAATTACTAAGTCATTTGGTGTTATTTTTACTTTTCTGTGGTCTCCTGCTGCCATTCTAGTTAATGCAGACATTGGTTCTCCTTGGCTTCCTGTTGTAATTATTACTAATTGGTCATCTGTATAATTTTTTATCATATCTATATCTATAAATATATTTTCTGGACATTCTATATATCCTAATTCTCTTGCAGTTGTAATCATGTTTATCATACTTCTACCACATACTGCAATCTTTCTATTATATTTTATAGCTGAATTAACAATTTGTTGAACTCTGTGTACATTTGATGCGAATGTAGCAACTACAATTCTTTTTGTACAATGTAAGAATAGTTTATCAAAAACTTCTCCTACTGAACTTTCAGACATGGTAAATCCTTTTCTTTCACTGTTAGTACTATCTGACATAAGTGCTAACACACCTTGTCCTCCAAGTTCTGCAATTCTTCCAAAGTCCATTATTTTTCCATCTATTGGTGTAAAATCTACTTTAAAGTCTCCTGTATGCAATACTGTTCCTGCTGGTGTCGTTATTGCAAGCATAACTGAATCTGGAATACTATGTGTACTTCTTATAAACTCAATTTCAAAGTTCTTTCCTAATTTAATTTTATCTCCTTGGCTAACTTCATTTAATTTAGTTGTTCTTAACAATTTATGTTCTTCTAATTTATTTTTTATTAGCCCTACTGTCAATTTAGTTCCATAGATTGGTACATTTATTTTCTTTAATAAATATGGTATTGAGCCTATATGATCTTCATGACCGTGTGTTATTACTAACCCCTTAATTTTATCAACATTTTTCTCTAAATATGTGATATCAGGAATTACTAAGTCTACTCCTAGCATATCATCTTCTGGGAATGATAAACCACAGTCTACAATTACTATCTCGTTTTCATATTCAAATACTGTAATATTCTTCCCAATTTCATGTAATCCACCAAGTGGAATTATTTTTAGCTTTGAAGCTTTAAATATTGATTTTTTTGATTTTTTTACATTTCTACTCGTTTTTTCTTGGTTTGTTTTTCTAGGCTTTCTTGCTACTGTTTCTTTCTTTTGTCCTCCTTCTTTAACTTCTTTTTTTGCTCTAGCTTTTGTTGTTTTAGCTGTAGTTTTTTTTGTAACTTGAGCTGTAGCACTTTTTCTAGTTCGTGCTGTTTTTGTGTTAACTTGTTTTTTTTCTAAATTTTCTTCTGTCATAAAATCTCCCTTCTTTTTATTTATTCTAAATTTTACCTCTTGAGTTTTATTTTTCTCCTAATTATTTTAATATACATTAATAAAGTTTATACTGTTCTTTTTAAAAGATACATATAAACCAATTTTAATATTTAATTTTTCCGTTCTCAACTCTTTTTAATACTGTATACCTTATTTCGTCTTAATTAGGTATATTTATAATAAAATCTCATACTTTAGCATTCTTGCTAACAACTGTTTGTTATTATACTATAATTTCCACAAAAAGTCAATCATAACCACCCGTAAAACGGGTGGTTTGCTCTTAGCCTAGAAGGCTATTGT
>CAUWEX010000014.1:0-42214 GCA_963557965.1 uncultured Clostridia bacterium | reverse complement strand
AAAATTTTTTTATTTTTTCAAAATATTACTTGACTTTTTATAGTTGGTCTTTCTTCGTAATTACAACTACATATAAACTTTATATTCTAAAGCACTACTACGTTTTATTACATATATATTATTTTTCATATCTGTACATCTATATTCAATATACTCATTTTTAATATCTTGTTCTATACTTTTTAACTCTATGTTATAATAAGTCTCTTTATTTTCATTTATAAATTGTTCAAATTGTTTTTCATTCCCAAAGTTTTTTGTTTTTGCTTCTTCATCTAATATAGAGTATGCTAATTTTTTATTATATTGTAATTTTAATTTAAAATCCTCTATATAGTTATTAACTAAACTCATTGTTGATAAGTTTTTTACTTGATATTCATTGTATTTATTTCTTTCAATCGTTATTTTACTTGTTAGCTTTTCATTGTTTTTTATAATATCATTATACTCTTCTTCTTCTAACATTTTAATTAAATATGCTTGGTTTTCATTATCTACACAAATTTGAAAATATTGTGTAGATAATTCATTTCTATTTTTATTTTTCACGAAACCTTTTACATAATATACATCTACTAAAGTATCATTTTGAACATATTCTTCTTGAGCATAAAATTTTTCCATATTACGTAATACAGTTTCTATTTGTTGTTTTTCTTGTTCAGATTTAATTTCCATAACATTTTTAATCATTCCTTCTTGATTGTCTACGTTATTTATAAGTTTATTAATTAATTCCTCATTTGTGAAAAATATGTAATCATTATCTTCTTTGTGTATATCTTCATTTGGTTGTATTAATATATCTTGTTTAACATTATCATCTTCTATTGTTTCACCATATTTCTTACTAATTATTTTAATCGATATTATACCTATAAATAACGCAACAATCAAAATAACAATTGAAATTATAATTTTCTTTAAATTCTTCATCCATATTCACCTTTAAATTATTTTGGAGAATCTAGGTATACGTATCCATTTAATGTATAACCACTATAATATTTTCCATTTGGATATCCATTAACACCTAGCCAACTTAGTCCACTTCCTGCCTCTGATACATAGACTGTTCCATCACTTCCAACTCCTTCTACATATCCTACATGTCCATATGAACCATTTCTCCATGAAATAATAGAGTTTGGTCTTGGTTGACTTCCATAGTTAAACCATCCACCTTTTACATTCTCATTGTAATAATCTCCACCATTTCCCATTTGGGTTGGATATTTCTTATATTTTGTTCCATATTGTTCTAGGTACATACTTGCCCTTCCATTAGCCCACCATGTACATTGGAATGGTTGCAATAAATTGTATGGACTAGTCCAATATTTAAGGAATGGTCCATCTTGGTACTGTCCTGTTCTATAATGCATTTTTGTATGTATCCATTCATTCATAATGATTTGATTTAACGCATCTGCTTCAGCTTGATTTGATACACCACCCGCAAAACTTGGTTTGGTTTTACCTTTAAATTGGTTATAATATCTGTTGGCAGCTTCAATTCTTGCAGGAATATTGGCTTCACCATCTCCTGGTCTTTCAAATGTCCAACAAAATGATTTTACTGCTCCCTCAATTGTTGTTTGTTCTTTAAACGAATATTTTCCATATCCTTTGTTGGCCATCAATGCATCTCCAGCATATCCTGCAGCTGGTCCAGAACCTTTATTTATTTCTGTAAGTAAAAATTCAATTTGAGTATCTGCATCTGTTGGTTCTACACCCTTTGATTGCGCATATCTTCTCAAGCCATCTAATCTTCCTCCTAGCCATTGACAAATTCCTGTTGCTCCACTGCTTGAATTTACAATCTCTGGCTTGAATTTTGATTCTTGCCATATGTTACCCATAATACCAGCTGTTACTATTTCACTGTATCCACTATCCCTTAAAGCAAACCATACTTTTTCTTCTATTGTTCCTCCATAGAATCCCATCATTCCTGAAAAAGATGATTGGTCAAATATAGAGAAGTCAAATTCTACTACTCCATAACTTACATTCGTTGCTTTGTAAATTAGATATTTAGTCAAATCTAATAAATTCGCAGTTCTATCATTATTAGATAATATATTAAATAAATATGATGTTCTTACTCTTTTTATCATATTGAATTCCTTATACAATTCACAGAATACATTTTCTTTTCCTTGTATTTTCTTTTCACCTTGGTCATATGTATTAGAAATTGTATGCGAATCTGTTTTTTCTCTGGTATATGTTGTATATGTATATGTCTCCTCTATCTCTTCGTACTTACCGGCTTCACTAGCATTTGAATTATTAGAAGCTACCGGAACTTTTTTTACTTCTGTATATGTAACCGTTTTATCTTTTACTTCATTGCCTATTATTTGTGATTTTGTTTCAGTAACAGTTCCTGGAATATTTATTTCTTTTTTATCTTGATTTCCCATATTTAAGAATTTATCACTAAAACTATTTTTTTGATATGCTTTAACACACCAAGTATCTACATATGTTATACTTACAGTTGTACTACAAGTTTCTGAGATTTCGGTTCTTACTGAAGAAGTATCTCTCCAGTCAAAACTTTTACTTGGTTGCTCATCTTCTCTTCTTTCTTGTTTAGTTATAACCGATTTATTGGTCGTTACATTATCTTGTAATGCAATAACAATTTCTGTATCATTTATAACTTTATCTGCTAAAGCATCTGAAAATTCCATATCATCAATATCTATATAAAAATATAATAGATACTCATAAGGTAATACATATTTATTTAATGCATTTTTTAAGTTCATTGGTGCATTTTCTGTTATAGAAACTTTCCCATCAGCAGTCTTATTCCAAGTAGCTGTTATTAAATTTTGTTCTTCATCTAAGGAAAATAGTTCTAATGCTTTTTTGTCATTATTATCTATATACTCTCTCATTTTCTCTTGTGGTACATATTTTAAATTCTGTACAATTGAGTTAATACTTTCCGTCTCTGTTATCTCTTCTGGTGCTGTAGATGTATATCCTGAATGATCTGCTTCTAAGTATTCTTTTATTCCTTTTACAATTCCCTCTGCATATTTTTCTACTCCACCATTTTTTATTACTTGAGAATCATTAGTTCCAGATATAAATCCACCTTCTGTAACAACTGATGGGAATCCACTTAATGCAGCATTTTCTATAATTCCTAAGCTTCCAACTGCTGCCCTATCAACGTCTGCTGCTGCACCTCTATCTGTTAATCCCATTTCAGTAGATATTGACTTTGTTAATATTTCTGCTAATTGTTGTGATATTCCATCATTTTTCTTGTATATTACTTCTACTCCTGTCGCATCTGCTGAAGTTGCCGAATTAAAGTGAATTTGAATACATAAATCCGGATTAGCTTCTCTAGCTAACTGCTTTCTCTCTTCTGCTTTTACTCCTTTGTTTGCCGTACTTCCTGTTTGTACGACTTTGACATTACTATATTTTTGTTTAATTAATTCTTCTACTTTTTCGGCAACTTCGATTGTTAAAACCTCCTCATTAAGTCCATTTCCTTCTGCTCCTGATTCTTCTTTACTATGTCCCGCCGCAATCGCTACCACATACTCACTTTTAGTTCCACCAATTTTTTCTTTTCCATTGTTCTTGGCTCTAGCAGTAGTTTTTACTATTGTAGCCTCTTTTTTTCCTTCTTCTTCATTTTCGTTAGGTTGGCTTTTGTCGTTTTCTTCCTTTTCCAATTGTTCCTTTTCTTCTTCAGCTTCTTGTAAAAACCATGCTTTTACAAAACCGACTTTATCTTTATTCTTAACTTCTACATACGTTACAACATCTCCTGTAGTTGGATTTTTATTATTTTTATATGTTCCTGTATATTCTACTATTGTTCCTTTTTTCCAAGTTAATGTTCCGCTTGTTTTTTCATCATAAACTCCGTGCCAATCTCCTGTATCACTTCCTGGATTCAGCTTCGATTCTGTTTGTTCATATACTTTAGCATCTGCCCTTAAAGTGATCTTTCTACCTTTTTCCCAAACTTTTATAACTTCTTCATAATTGCCAATTACATTTGTATCAAAAACTTCATCTTCTCCAACTGTTGTCGTTTCACCAACTCCAGTATTTTTCATTTCTCCAATATCTTTATTAGGTGATACTCTTCTTATTTTTACAGAACCCTGAAAGCCATCTTCTCCATTAGGAATATTTCCTCCTAGATTAGGAAATTGGGTAATAACTTCTGCCTTTATAATCTTTTTTAGAAATTCTTTATTAGGTATATTTCTTACACCTGCCTTAGAATTAAAATCTTTTACAATTTCATCCAGTTTAGCGTCTGTATCTTCTGCAAAACTTAAATAATATCCGCTTTTATCATCTCCCTTTACTTCTACTAATGAGGCCATAGTGTCTCCGTCGATTTCTAATTTAGAAGCTATTTCTTCTGGAGTATTCTTTGCAGAAATTATTTCCACTGCAAAGTCTAATATCATTCCACCTAACACAGTTAATGCTATAACCCACCAAAATTGTGTAAACAACACTGCTAATAAACCTGTAATTTTAGTAACTATGATTTTGGCCATTCTCCCCATTTGCTTCTTTGCCTGTTTTCTAGCTAAATCTTTTGCTTGATTAGTCAACTTTTTATTGTCGTTTTGACCTTGGTCCAACTAGATCACCTCTTTTCTGTTTATTTTAAATTTCTACTGATAGTGTATATTCTATTCCACCTTTTTCTATGTTCTCAAAATTAAGAGATTTAATTTTCATATTATCTCTATATGTTGCATCAAATTTAATTTGTATATTTTTTGATTCTTTAGGTTTAAATTTAAAATCTTCATTTTTATTTTCGTATAATAATGCATATAACTTGTTTCCATTTTCATCAACTAAATATACACTTTTTGTGCTTTTTCTTGTATCTAATATTATTTCTTCATCAGTATTATTTTTTATAGATATCGTATATATTTTGGTATCAAAAAATGTATCTACTATTTCAACATTTGCAGAAATTACTTCATTCTTACTACTCTTATAAATTTCATCTCTTCCAATATAACTATTCACATTAATTTTATATCCATCTTCTTCTGGAATTACAGTTACATAATCTTCTATATATTCTGTATCCGCTGATTTTCCCGAAGATAACATATCATCATATATTTTGACTAAATATATATATATATTATCTTTAGCTGACCATGACTGAAATGAATATTGTTTTTTTCCTTCAAACTTTTCTTTACAATATAATTTTTCAAATATTGTTTCATTTTTATATAAAACTTGTTTTGTTTGTTTAGATATCATTTCGTATGCTGTGCTATAATTGTGTTCTACACAATTTGTAAGAAATCTATCCAATAGTTCCCCAAATCGATCTCCATACTGGGAAGAAATTTTCTCCCCAGTCGAGATACTTTCACTTTCTTTGTTGTATGATAAACTTTCATTTTCTACTTTATTTTGTATTTCTTTATTTTTATTTTGATTATCAATTTTCGCCCAAGCATTAAATAGTTGAATCAGTAACAAGATGCATATTATTCCTAGTATTATTCCCCAAACTTTTAGTTTGTTATTATTGTAAAAAAAGATAAATTTATGCATTCTTTCCTCCTTCTATTTCTGTACTCCGTGGCTTACCCATAATGTTTCTTTTTGGCTTATTTTTTTCATTACCGTGGCTTACTCATAATGTTCCTTTTTGGCTTATTTTTTTCATTAATTACATTTTTATATAGTTCTCCCCTTCCATGTAATTCAGCAAAAGTCATCATAACTTCTTCTTGGGCCTTCTTATCTGGTACCATGCTTTGTACAACTTGTTCCATACTTTCGCGTTTTTTAGCATCTTCTATATATTCTTTTCCAAATCCATTATTACTTGCAAAGCTTGCTACATCAACCACTTTTTCATGTGAATGTCCACCAACTCGTCCGTTGTCTCTATTCATTTCAAGGTTTAAGGCATCTCTTTGCATATCAAGATTTGTTACTCCTGCTTCTTGTAAGTCAAAAGCAGCTCCCATAAGTTCTTCTACATCTCCATTATATCCTAAATCCTTTTTCATTGCTTTATACCTATCTTGAGTATCTTTATCTTTCATAAATCTCTCTCTTTGTCTAGTAGCTTCTCTCAATCTTTCTTGCTCTCTTGCATACGCTTCTCCATAAGCATTCTTTTCATATGTTGTTCTTACATCTTCTATACCACTAGATGCTACACCTCTCGCACTTGAAACCGCTCCTGGTAAAGATGCCACTCCGCTTGCTACTCCAACACCAATACCGGCTCCCGTTCCGGCTCCTGTTAATCCATATTGAACCACATTACTTGGTGAACCTGTTGCAACTCCAGAAGCTATTCCAACTGTTGTTCCAGCTATCAGTCCAGCTCCTGCCATAGCTGCGCGTCCAAGTTTAGGACCTGTATAACGAACTGCCTTATTTGCCATTTTTCCTGCTGTTTTAACACCTGCAATAACCTTCTTTGTTTTTGAAATATCAGAATCTTTTTGAGAATTAAAGCTATCGTTAGTTGAAGCCTCTGTTGCCTCCATTCCTAATGAAGTTGATTGCATATTTTGTGTTTCTGTCAGAGGTTGTTCTCCTAGCATCTCTTCTGCTCTCATACTTTCGTCTTTTTCAGTTGAATTTGTCATATCTGCATTATATGCTACCCCCACTCTGTCTCCCAAAGCATTTCCTACTTGTGATGCAGTTTTAGGATTTCCTTGTTCACCACCGGCAAAAGCTCCTAATTCAGGTCTCTTATTTGCCCATATTCTAGAACTTCTTTCTTCATTATTAGAACTATCACCTTTTGAAGAAGAACCGCCTTTTTTGCTTGAGCCTCCTATTAACTTTTTAGCTTGGTTAAGGGCTGTCATAGCAACAGCGCCTCCCGCAAAGCTTCCAAATCCATCTGTTGATTGTGCTTGATCCAATCCAAACATTTTCTTGATAAATTTCTCAGCAGGAATCAAGAATCCAATTGCCACTATAGCATATAGTGGATTACTTACTGCTAAATCAGATGCAGCACCCACAAATACAGTATATAATATTAGATGTATTGGTTGAATTATAACATTCATGGTATACTCTTTAAACCACATATTGAAAGCTTGTGATTTTCCATCTCCGGCTTTATCTATAGGGTATGTTAATGCTACTAATGGGGCAATCATCGTAAAAAATGCAGTATATAAAAATCTCTTAAAATACAAAAATGTAAATCTATATGTATAAATAACTAATACTAAATATACAACTATGTATGCAGCACTTGTTTGCCAATCAGCTGATTGTCCTCTCAATCTTACGTATCCTGTTAAGTTCGTCTTAAAATATGTTGCAGTGTTATCTGTATTTACTTTTACATTAATTCCGTTTGTAGCAGTAGTATTAAATAAATCTGTTACTTTGTCTGTTAACATCAAAATACCTGACATTATAAAATGTATTACAAAAACTAAACAAAGGGCAACCACCCAGTTTTTAATAGATTCTTTATATCTAGCTTTGTCATCAGCCGTTGAACTAATAAGTATTCTTATTCCTAAATAAATTAATACAGAAAGTAATCCTACAATAGCTATATTTCTAAATGATTTATACCATGAAGCTATTATTTCTCTTAAATTTGATGCTGCTGACTTACTCTTGTCATTTGCTTCATCTGAATTTGTTATTGCATTAAATGTATTAGGTCTTAAGAAATTAACATCTAATGCAGCAATATTATTAGCAAAAATATTCTCTGGCGAATATAACATATTAGGTATTGCAAAATTAGCATCTGCAAAAGGTAAAAAGTTAGTATTCAACTCATCATTAGCAAATTCTCGATAATTACCTGAACTTCCATCATCATATAACCATGATGATGGATCTTTTAAGTTTGCGTCATCTTTACTTAACATTGATGATCCTACATCTTTTGCCCCTAGCATTGTAGTATTTAATAGTCCCATTGCTATATCTCCAACTGAAGCAATTAATTGCACTATTTCTTTCAATAAAGCTCCACCTAAATCCCAGTCTGCTGCATATGTTCTTGTTGGTACAATACTAAATGTCGCTATAATTACAATACTCATAGTTATAATCATCTTTTGTAAGCGATTTTTTATTGTATTCTTTTTCATTTTTCCTCCTCGCTATCTATTGCCTATATCTTTTTTTGTTTTACTAAATTATTTAAGTTGGTTTCTACAAATTCGAATTCTTTATTAGTCGGAACTATTTGTAAAATAGCTGTATCTGCTCCAACTTTTAATAACCCTTCACCCTTTAAACAAGTAGTTAAGAAATTTGCTTCTCCTGCACTTAATTTAAATACTTTTTTCAAATATTCTATTTCTGATTTATCTTGTGCTAAAAATAGTTTAGTATCAGATGATGTTAAAACAGCTTGCGCTTCAGGTTTTTCATAAAAATCTTGAAATCTTTGTGATACAATAGCTAATGAAACATTTCTTTTTCTAGCACGTCTTGCCATAGTATTTAAAAAATCTACAGCTTCTGGATATGGCAGTAACATCCATGCTTCATCTACTAATACTCTCTTTTTCCTTGCTTTTGTTCTATCTTCGCTATTTTTCTTTACATATTTTTCCCAAATCCATGATAAAAGAATTTGTTGCGCCAATGGTCTTGCAAATCTTTCTTCCAATTGAGAAATATCTAAATTTATAAAGGGTACATCTTCTAGCAATTCAAATGTAGATTGTCCGTCAAAATATGCCATTTGTCCGTTATATTCTCTTATATATTGCTTCATAACTTTAAGCAAATAACTATAATGAAATTGATAATCCGGATTTGTATTTTCTTGTGCTTTTCTTTGAATTCTTCTATACCAGCTTCCTATTGTTGGCATATCTTTCTTTTCTCTATATAGCTTATCCGCTGCATGAATTGTTGTATCATTTTTATATATACTGCTAGGATTATTAGTTATTCCTAGTGCCGCATATTCTTCTGCTACTGACTCCGCAATTACTTGTTTTGTAAGCTCATTTACTTCGGAACTTCTAGTACTTCCTTTTGCCATTGTTACTAATGCTTGTGTAACATCTTCTACTTTATTTTCAACATTTAGCACTTTTCTTTCTCTTCCTGTTATTGCATCTTTTTCTGATTCAGGCTCTATATCAAAAACATTTATAACCGTATTTGAGTTTGGACTTAACACAACATTAATTCCACCTAAACTCTCTGCAACGATTGAATATTCTCCTTCTGCATCTAATGCAAGACTTTCTATTCCCATTAAAACAGCTGATCTTGAAATCAATGTTTTCATAGTTACAGATTTACCAGCTCCTGATTTTGCAAATATTACCATGTTATAATTAGTTAAAGATGGATGAAAATTATCAAATAATATTGGTGTTCCTGTTTGTTTGTTGAATCCTAGTGGTACACCCGTAGAATGTCCAACTTCTGACGTTGTAAACGGAAATACTGTTCCCATTGAACGACTATCAAAAGAGTGTGTTCTTTTCAACTTATTTTGCATTAATGGTAAGTTAGTTTGAAATGCATCTTCTTGAATTGCCCACGCACTTTTTATCCCAACAAGTGATTTAGCCATTTCAGTTGATAATAATTTAGTTAATGCGTCTAATTCCGTTAGATTATACGAAAATAGTGTAGAAACAATTGAAGCTTCATACATTTTATTAAATCCTGCTGCTATTTCATCTCTTAGTTGTTCTGCTTCAAATCTTTTTTGTGATAGCGTACTTTCTCTATTTATGTTTCCTCTATCTGCAGCAACAATTCTTTCTGTTTCTAATTCGTTGATAACTTTGTTTAGCTCATTTTGAGATCTAGCTTCAGATATCGGTGTAATATAAATAGAAGTATTTATATCTCCGAAAAAGTATAAGTCCCTAAACAAATCCGGAAAAGTACACATACGTGGTAAAGTTGATATAAAAAAACTTCTTGCATATCTTTTTACATTAGAAATAATTTCTAAATGATCAATGTTAGATGCATCTATCCCCGCTGGCGCGATTAATTCTTTTATCGTTTTTGCTTTTAAAAATGTATTTTCGTTATTGATCTGTTGTCTTTTTCTTTCTTCCTCTAGTTGTTTTTGTTTTGATTTTCTCATCTGTTTTTCCCTCCGTTTTCTTAGGATTTTTTATTTCTTCTATAGCCTCCTTGGCTACACTTGGTCCAACATAAGCTTGATTTTCTTCTAATACGATTTGGGCCATCTTCCTTACTAATTCTTCTAAATTGTTTTGTTTTTCTTCGGCAATTCTCTCTGGTCTTGATTTAACTTTTTGTATTGCACTATTAGCTAACTCTATTGCTTGCTTATTTATTGTTTCATCTAATACTTTTATTTTTTTCTCAAATACGTCTGGCGCTGTTGAATATAATTCATTGTATCTTGCTTGTGCTGCTTTTTCGATTCCAAATACTTCTGCTTCGTCTCTGTTGTATGCCATAAATAGTAATTCTGCTAATTCTTCTGAATTTAATATCTTTCCACTTATAGAGCATGACGTTAAAGTTCTTATTGTTGATTGCGCTTTTGTATATAGTTCAGAAAAAGCCATTCCTTTTATTTCTTCATAGTCATATTCTCCATCTCCTGCGTCTTCTGAAAAATACGGAATTATTATATAATATTTTTTATTTAAAATACTTTTGTTTCGACTCATTTTTTCTGTATTAGCTATTAAGTCTTTGCCATATTCTAATAAATTTCTTTGTTTTGTTAATTCATAATATATTTTTTCTAACTGTGCTTCACTATAATTTCCATTTGATTTTGCATTATTATATTGAAAATACATTTGATTGTATTTATCTTCGTATAATTTTATTTTTTTGTTATATTCACTAATACTTTTTTCTAAATTTATCGTTCTTGTTTGTATATAAATTTGTACAGGATGTCTTAATGTATTTAAAAATTGTTGAAATCCTTCTTCTACAGCAACTTTTTCTGGTTGAGACATTAAATCATAGTTGATTCCTTGACATTCAATAACCATTAAATATCTTTTCCCTTTTCTTTGTATAATCATGTTGTCTTCTATTTTATCGAATTCCATAAAGTCCATTATTGATTGCTTATTATATTCTTTAGCAATGAGCGTCTTTGACGATTTTGTTTTCTCTTTACTTGGTATTTCTTCTTTTTTGTTTATCTTTTCTTTCTGTCTTTCATTTATTTTTAACATTACAAATATTGCAATAAGAACAAATAAAACGAATATCATTATTCCTAATATAGTTGTTAATAAATCTGAAACATTATTATCTATCATTTCTAAATTCCTCCTCTTCTTTCGTATTAATTTCATTTACGTATATTCTATTTTTTTGCATTTTAAATTTTATTGCTCTTTTTATAACATCATCTATATTTTCTCCACCAGTTTTCTTCGTAACCTCAAAAGCATTTGATGTTGGCATTTTCATTGTTCCTATTATAAATCCAATTAAGCCTAGCACCGCCATAATTACAAGTCCAACTATTGATGCTCCTATTGCAGAAGTTATAAAATAAAGCAAAAGTCCGATTCCTACTCCTACTGCTGTGAATATTAATGCTTTACTTGAAAATACAAATAAAATTCTTCCTTCTCCTTTTACATTCCTTGGTAAATTATACGTTCCCATACATTACACTCCTTATATTAAAAACTATAGATTTCTCCTCTTTAAATTATATCAAAAAAAAAGCTTTTTGTAATGATTTTTCAACAAAAAACTCTTTTTTTCTTATTTTTAATATTATTGTAATATTATTGTAATATCCTTCTAAAAAAAAGTCCTACAAAGTTTACTACGCGTGTACACTTTGCAAGACTTTTCATTATTATTGAATTCCTGTAAAAAATTTGTATACTACTTGTGCTAATGCTGAAGCTGCAAATATAAGTGCTGCACCAACAACATATGGAATCATGGTTTTTTTGTATTCAGCTTTTTCTTCTGCACTTCCCATCATATATTTTATACCTAATACAATTAATACCACAACTGATAATACAATTCCTACTGTTTGAAGTATTCCAACAATACTTCCACCAACATTTTGTATTTCTGTTGCTCCTGGTACGTTTGAGCCTGGCTTGATTTGTCCTGGTTCAAGCGCAAAAGATGAAATTGTCATTGATACCACCATAATTGCCACAAAAATGGCACTAAGTATTTTTATTGTTTTTGGGCTCATTTTTTCTCCTCCTTCTTTTATATTTAAAAGTCAAAATAAACTATATATGTATTATACCATTATGTTTGAATTTTTTCAACCATTTAGAAAATTTGACTTATTTTATATATTATTTGAGGTACTAATGTACCTGTAAATATTAAAAACGCTCCTAATAAGTATGGTTTCATAGTTTCTTTATAATTGGCTTTTTCTTCTACGCTTCCTAACATATATTTAATTCCAATTACAATCAACATCGTTACCGCTACTATTGTTCCTATAATTTGTATTCCTCCTAATATTTTTCCAGCCTTATTTGTTAATTCACTTGAACCAGCTCCAGTCCCCTTATAAGCATCTAAGTTACCTAATCCGGTGTCCACAGCATATACATTATTGAAAAAGCATAGTTGAAATAAAATTATCAATACCAATATAATGAGTACTACTTTTTTTGTTTTTTTCATAAATTATTACTCCTTTACATATTAGATAAAATTGTAGTAACAATTTTCCAAATTCCAAATCCTCCAAAAACTATAATGCATCCAACTACATATGCAAGTAGTAATTTTTTCGTATCTGCTTTTTCTTCTGCACTTCCCATCATAAATTTTATTCCTAAAATAGATCCCATTAGTACAGCAATTACGGTTCCTATAGTAAGTGCAATATTATATACATTTTGTGAGAAGTTAACTAATTTGCTTTGATCATATTGCAAGTTCCCCTGTGTTACAAAACTATCTGCATCTTTCATCATGTCATCTAAACTATCACTTGCATTAGTTTGTGGATTCTTTTGAGGTTTTTGATAAATTGTGTCATTTTTATGAATAGCGTCTTCTATTTTATCTTTGTTATCCTCATAGACATCCATTGGATCTTTATTTGAGTCATTTTGTCCATCGTTTCCACTTTGGCCTTGTCCTGGATGTTTATTATCATATTGCTGTGTACCAGGTACATCTCCCATTGGATTAGTATTTGGGCTTTCTACGCCTTGACTTTGGCCTTGTCCACTGTCGTCCCCATGTATTCCACCAGTTATGTAATCTTCTGTACCAAATCCATAGCTATAATTGATTGATATTAGAGTTAATATAGTAAATGCAACTAATATTATATTGTAAAATTTTATTTTATTTTTCATTTTACATCCCTCCTTACATTCAAAATAGCATACTCTTTCTTTATTATACAATATTTCTACATATTTTTCAAATTTTAATACAAGTTTAATAAAATTGTAATGTTATTGTAATATTTTTATTTACTCAAAAAAAATGACACAAAGTAAAACTTCACTTTATATCATTTCATGGCGTAGGTGAGAGGGTTCGAACCTCCGCGCCGATTGCTCGACCTAGCAGTTTAGCAAACTGCCCCCTTCACCACTTGGGTACACCTACATATTATAAAAAACTTATTATTTTAAATACAAAGCCCTAAAGTTTCTTTTTAATAATCTTCAGGGCTTTTATATTTGGCGGAGAGGGTGGGATTCGAACCCACGGTACGCTACAAACGCACGCCAATTTTCAAGACTGGTGCCATAAACCAACTCGACCACCTCTCCATATCATTGACAAATGTTCAACGACAGTATTAATATTAGCATTTGTATGAATATTTGTCAATAGATTTTTTGATTTTTTTTACTTTTCGCTTTCTTAAATCCTTTTTACATCTTTAACAAACCTCTTTATTAGTTTTTCATTGCCTTATCCAAAGCTTCTTGTTCTTCCTCTGAAAGTGTGTACGTAGACTTTCCACCTTCTATTGGTTTAGCATATATATTAGACATCTCTCTGGAATAAATGCCATTCATAACCACACCATCATTTTTCTTATCCAATAAAGCCAGAGTAAAACTTAAATCACTGCCAGTATCTTGAAAAGCACTATATCTTACAACACCGACTTTTTGTATGCATTCTTTTAAATTAGACTTTAAAGCATCTATGCTTCCTAATATTTCCGCATTTTGTTTTTCTACTCTTCCTACCTTGTACATATAATTTTCTAAATCTTCTTCCAAGTTTTCACTTTCACCTAATTTTTTCATAAATTTTTTATATTTACTATTTAAATGTATTGTTTTAGTAAGCAATACCAAAACTACTATTAATAATATTGCTACCATCGATGCTAATATGGTTATAACATTATTTATCCCTAAATTAGTTATTATCTCTTCCATTTAGTTTCCTCGCTTTCTTACCTATTTAACAGCCCCATTATTCTCTCTAAATCGTCATTTGATGTATATTCAATAACTATTTTACCACGTCTTTTACCTGGATTTAGCCTTACTTTTGAACCGAAAAAACCTTGAAATGTATCTTCTATCTTCTTATATAATATATGATTTCTTTTTTCTTCTTCTTTTGAAAGTTTTATTTTTGATTTTTCTTCCATTTGTCTTACAGTAATTCCTCTTTCAAGTAATTGCTTTGCTGCTAAATATTGTTTTTCTGGATCTGTAATCATTAATAATGCTTTACAATGTCCTTCTGTAATTTTTCCCTCTTTAGCCATTTCTAATACACGTGGTTCTAAATTTAAAACTCTTGTCCAATTTGCTATAGTACTTCTACCTTTACCAAGTTTTTTGGCTACTTCTTCTTGCGACATTCCATAATTTTCCATCAAAACTTTTATCCCCATAGCTTTTTCAACTGGGTTTAAGTCCTCTCTTTGCATATTTTCTATTAATGATATCTCTGAATTTATTTTGTCATTATCTTCTCTTATAATTGCAGGAATTTCTTTTAATCCTGCAATTTTAGATGCTCTCCATCTTCTTTCTCCTGCAATTATACTATAATATCCATCTTTTTTAGTTACAACAATTGGTTGTATCAAACCATATTCTTTTATAGAACTAGCAAGCTCTTCTAAAGCTTCTTGGTCAAATCTTTTTCTTGCTTGCTCTCTATTAGGTTCTACCTCTGTTATTTTTAAATTCTTCATAGTATCATTTTCGCGTGGTTGTTCTTCTTCTGGTGCTGGTCCAAATAATGCATCTAATCCTTTTCCTAATCCTGTCATTTTTGCCATTTTATATTCCCCCTAACTTTATTCTTTTGTTGTATTACATCATGTGTTTTGCCTTTTTTTCTTCTTCGTTTATTTTTAAAAATTCTTTTGCAAATTTTATATAACTTTTTGCCCCTTTAGATCTTGGATCATATTCTGTTATTGGCATTCCATAACTTGGAGCTTCACTTACTCTAACATTTCTTGGTATAACTGTTTTGTAAACCTTGTCCTCAAAGTATTTTTTTACTTCTTTTACAACTTGATTAGACAAATTTGTTCTCATATCATACATTGTAAGAAGTGCACCTTCTATTCTTATTTCCTTATTTAGGTGTTTTTTAACTAAATTTATTGTATTTAGTAACTGCCCTAATCCTTCAAGTGCAAAGTATTCACATTGTACTGGTATCAATACACTATCAGATGCAGTAAATGCATTTAATGTTATTAATCCTAATGAGGGAGGACAATCTATTAATACATAGTCAAAGTCATCCTTAACTTGTTCTAGTTTTTCTTTTAGTCTCTGTTCTCTTGACATCATAGATACTAATTCGACCTCTGCTCCTGCCAAATCCATATTTGCAGGGCATACTTGAAGTTTTTTTATAATTGTGTTTTGTAAGGCATCTTTTAATTCTGCATCATTTACTAAAATATCATATGTAGATGGCTCAACATCTTTTTCAACTCCTAGTCCACTTGTTGCATTTCCTTGAGGGTCTGCATCTATTAATAAGACTTTTTTACCTCTTTTTGCCAAAATAGTTCCTAAATTGACTGTGGTTGTAGTCTTTCCTACTCCACCTTTTTGATTTGCTACTGATATTACTTTACCCAATTTTACTGCCTCCATTTTAGTTAACTTTTATTAATAAGTTTTATTTTTTTTACACTATTATGATATAAAAATATAGAGCAAAAGTCAACAAATTTTTAAGATATTTTTTAAATTATGATTTTGGGATCAAAGCAGAAAATTATTTTGCACTATTTTAGACATACAAAAAAGCTAGTATTTATTAATTTACTAGCTTTTTATATAAACCTGTCTACTTTGTATTCACACCTAAAATAAACCTATTTTTTCTTCTACTCCAAAATCATATTGGCTCTTTAGCTGGAGTTCCTGGTTTCCTAGGAAACTTATTTGGAGTTTCTTTTTCTTTTCTTACTATAACAACACTTCTTCCAATTTCGCTATTGGGTAAATAGAATTTATTTACATTTTCTATTTTTCCTCCTAAAACTTTTATTGCTTTTTTAGCTTTTTCTAATTCTTCCTCTACTTCTAAAGTTTTCATAAAAAGAACTTTTTCTCCATTTTTAACAAATGGTATTAAATATTCAGAAAGTGTAGCTAAATTTGCAACTGCTCTTGAGGTTGCAACATCAAATTGTTCTCTATACTTCTTGTTTTTCCCTAATTCTTCCGCTCTTCCATGTATAGCTTTAATTTCTTTTAAATTAAGCTGATTTATAACTTCATTTAAAAAGTTAATTCTCTTATTTAAAGAATCTACTAATGTTATTTCTAAATCTTTTCTGTAGATTTTTAGTGGTATTCCTGGAAAACCTGCTCCAGTTCCTACATCTATAATAGTTTTGTTTTTGTCTATATATTTAGCAATAGCTAAACAATCTACAAAATGTTTTAAAATCACTTCTTTTGGCTCTGTTATTGCTGTTAAATTTATTTTTTTATTCCATTCTATCAAAATATTCATATATTTATAAAATTGATTATATTGTTCTTCAGACAACTCAATATCCATTTTTAATAAATATATTTCAAATTCTTGTTTAAATTCATTTATTTCCATTTATTTTATACTCCATTAATATATATTTATTTTTCTTCTTTGTTTCCATTTCTCTGTTGTAGATATACTAATAATACCGATACATCTGCTGGCGAAACCCCTGATATCCTTGACGCTTGGCCTATTGAGCGTGGCTTGAATTTATTTAGTTTTTGTCTTCCTTCTAAGCTAATTCCTTTTAATGTTTCATAATCAATGTCTGGTGGTAATAATTTAGTTTCTAATTTTTTAAATTTTTCCACCTGTGCTTCTTGTAGTTTTATATATCCTTCATATTTTATCTGAATTTCTACTTCTTCTTTTTCTTGAATTGATAATTCTGGTCTATTAGTATCTATTTCTTTTAACATATCATAGTTTATTTCTGTTCTTTTTAACAATTCTGCCATCTTTGTACCCGTTGATAATGGTGATGTTCCGGCTTTTTTTAATAAATCGTTGACTTTTTCTTCAGGTCTTACAGTTAATGCTTTTAATCTTTTTATTTCATTTTCTATATTATGTTTTTTATAAATAAATTTTTGATATCTTTCGTCAGAAATTAATCCTATTTCGTGGCCTATTTCTGTTAATCTTAAATCTGCGTTGTCTTGTCTTAACAATAATCTATATTCTGCCCTAGAAGTCATCATTCTATATGGTTCATTTGTTCCTTTGGTAACAATATCATCAATTAATACACCTATATAAGCTTGGCTTCTATCTAGTATTACAGGCTCTTTCCCATCAATTTCTCTACTTGCATTTATTCCAGCAATTAATCCTTGGCTCGCTGCCTCTTCATATCCTGAAGTACCATTAATTTGTCCCGCCATAAACAATCCTTTTATTCCTTTATATTCTAACGAAAGTGTTAGGTTTGATGGATCTATACAGTCATATTCTATAGCATACGCAGGTCTTGTGAATTCTGCTTTTTCTAATCCTGGTATTGTATGATATAGAGCAATTTGCACATCTTCTGGTAAAGATGAGCTTATCCCTTGTATATACATTTCTTCCGTATCTAATCCAACAGGTTCTACAAATGCCTGATGACGGGGTTTATCACTAAATCTAACTACTTTATCTTCTATAGATGGGCAATATCTAGGCCCTGTTCCTTCAATCATACCAGCATATAATGGTGATCTGTGTAAATTTTTTCTTATTAATTCATGCGTTTTTTCATTAGTATATGTTAAATAACAATCTACTTGTTCAAAGTCTTTTGGTTCGTTTTCAAACGAAAACGCCTCAATCCCTTCATCCCCTTTTTGTATTTCCATTTTAGAGAAGTCTATACTTCTTCTGTTTATTCTAGCAGGAGTTCCCGTTTTAAATCTAATTAGCTCTATTCCTAATCTTTTTAAACTTTCTGATAATTCATTTGCTGCTGCAACGCCATCTGGTCCGCTTTCTTTTGAATATTCCCCAATAAAAATCTTTCCTTTTAAGTATGTTCCTGTTGCCACAACTAGTGCTTTTATTTTATAAATTGCTCCTACATCTGTTTTTATTGCTATAATTTGATTGTTTTCTACTATAATATCCACAATTTCAGCTTGTTTTACTTCCAAGTTTTCTTGTTTCTCTAGTGTATGCTTCATTTCTGCTTGATACTTTTTCCTATCAGCTTGTGCTCTTAATGAATGCACGGCTGGTCCTTTAGATGTATTTAACATTTTTATTTGTATCATTGTTTTATCTGTATTTTTTGCCATTTCTCCACCTAAGGCATCTATCTCTCTTACTAGATGTCCTTTTGAGCTTCCTCCTATATGCGGATTACATGGCATATTAGCTATAGCTTCTAAACTTATTGAAAATATTAATGTCTTTTTTCCAAGTCTTGCTGATGCTAATGCAGCTTCACAGCCAGCATGTCCTGCTCCTATAACTGCTACGTCATATTCTCCAGCTAAATATTCTCCTTTTTTTATTTCCATCTTTTAATCTTTCCTTTCTTTTATTCCCTGTATATGCTATGCGCGTAATGTTTCACAGCAATTCGCAGCCCGAACCCCTTTAGGCTCTAATGTTCCCTCAATTTGTTCCATTCCTTGTGAAACAAGAAGTTACGTTTTTAAAGCGGAGTGCTAAATTTTAACTTTCAGGTTTTATCTCTCTTTTTCTTCATTTTTCTTCTAATATCTCATTTTTACGCAATACACGTTTTATTCTCTTCTTTACTTTTAGTAGTATTTTTTTGCTTTTTCTTGTTATTTTATGTTTACCAGTGTTTGTTTTGCTTATTTTTAGCTACTTTACTGTTTTGTAAATTTTTATTGATTTGGTTTAATTGTCATTTTAGTTACATATTACATAATATTTTATGTTTTTATATTCTTTGTTTTTTCCCCTTCTTATTTCTTTCGAAATTCGATTTTAAAGCTTCGTTTTTCTTTCGTGACAAATTATATGCTTTAAGTTGCAAAATCGTCTCAAAATGTATTCTCACTTGTTAGAATTATTTTCCTAAGCAGAACTTTGAAAAGATTTCATTTATAATATCTTCAGTTACAACTTCACCTGTTATATTTCCTAAATCTTCCAAAATATCTTTTATAAAAATTGCTATAATATCTAATGGCATTTTATCTTCTACAGTTTGTTTTGCTTTTTTAGTACTTTGTATTGCCTTATCAATTAAATTTTTATGCCTTATATTAGTTATCACAACTTCTTGATCTAAATTTATTTCACTTAAATTAAACATTTTTGTAATTTCATCATATAATTGGTCAATTCCAACCTTGTTTAATGCAGATATTTTTATTACTTTAGAATTAGCAGCTTTAATATTAATTTCATTTTCATCTATTTTTGAGTCTAAATCTATTTTATTTAATAAAATTATTGCTTTTTTATTTTTTATTAGTTCTAGTATTTCTAAATCTTCTTTCCCTAAGCTTTTAGATGCATCAAAAATTGCTATAACAAGGTCAGCATCTTGAGCTACTTCTCTAGATTTTATTATTCCTATTTTTTCTACAGCATCTTCTGCTTCTCTAATTCCCGCAGTATCTACAAGTTTTAATGGAATTCCATTTATATTAACAAATTCTTCTATCGTATCTCTTGTTGTTCCTTCATATTCTGTTACAATAGCTCTATCTTCTTTCAATATTGCGTTTAATAGAGAAGATTTTCCCGCATTTGGTTTTCCAATAATCGCTGTTTTTATTCCTTCTTTTATAATTTTTCCATTGTCAAAGCTTTTCTCTAGTTTTTGAAGCTTGTTTTCCACAACATTTAGCATATCATTTATCTGATTAATTGTAACGTCATCTACGTCATATTCTGGATAATCAATTGCTACTTCGATATTTATCATTACATCCATAATATCTTTCTTTATTTTGCCAATCTCGTTTGAAAGAAAGCCCTCTAATTGTTGTATTCCAGTTTTCGCTTCACGCTCTGACTTTGCATTTATAATATCTATTACAGATTCTGCTTGTAATAAGTCTATTCTTCCATTTAAAAATGCTCTTTTAGTAAATTCTCCTGCTTCTGCTAATTCAGCTCCATTATTTAAACATAACTCTAGTATTTTTTTTACAATGATATTTCCTCCATGAGAGTTAATTTCACACATATTCTCTGTTGTATAACTTTTTGGTGCCTTAAAATAAGATACTAAAACTTCGTCTATTATTTTCCCTTTTTCTACGATATTTCCATATTTTATTGTATATCCCTTTATTTTTTCAATTGGTTCTTTGTTCTTAGGTTCGAATATTTTATCTAATATTTCGAAACACTTTTCTCCACTCATTCTTATAATTCCAATTCCTCCAATTCCGAGGAGCCGTAGAGATTGAAGCTATTGTACTCATATTTATTCCTCCTTTTAATTTTAATAGAACAAATCGGAAAGACATTAAATTAGCATATTTTTAATCTTTCTCTTAGGCTTTCCGCTAATTTGTTCGTGTGCCAATTTTACGTTAGTAAAATTGTGTACAATAAGGTTTTATATATTAGGAAAGTCATGCTGACTTTCCTAATATATAAAAAAGGTCAAAGAAAGATTTACAATTATTTTGTAAAATCCGACCTTTGACCTCCGATTTTATACTTATTATTTTTTTAATGATATTACTATTCTTCTATGTGGTTCTTCCCCCACACTTGTTGTTTCTACCTTAGGATTGTTTTGCAATTCACTATGAATAATTTTTCTTTCATATGCTTGCATCGGTTCTAATTTAACGTCTTTTTTAGTTCTAATTACTGTTTTTGAAACTTTTTGGGCTAATTCTTTTAATGTTTGTTCTCTTTTTGCTTTATACCCTTCAATATCTAATATAACTCTAACTCTATTATTTATATGTTTTCCTGCAACTGCAGACATTACATTTTGCATTGCGTATAGGGTTTCTCCCCTATATCCAATCAAAAATCCTAATTTTTCACTTGTTAAACTTACATAAATAGCATCATTTGATGGTTTAATAGTATATTGTGTTCCTTCTGGTAATTCTTCTTGCAATTCTTTTATAAATTTTTCTATATTTTCTACCGCTTTTTCTTGTTCTTCTGCAGATAAATGAATTGCTTTTTTGCTTACCATATTTTTATTATTTTCTATGTTTTGTGTGTTTTCCACATTTTCTTTTACTGTTAATTCTACTTTAACAATTCTTGGTGCTAAAATACTAAAAAAGCTACGTTTTTCCTCATTTTCTAATACTTTAACTTCTACCATTTTTCTACTAACATTTAATTCTTTTAATCCATTTTCTATTGCTTCATTTGTAGTTTTTCCTTCTGAAATAATTGTTTTTGCCATATTTTGTTCCTCCATTATTTGATTACTTTGTCTAAAATTAATCTTTCTAAAATCATAAGAATATTACTTATTAACCAATATAAAGCAAGTCCTAATGGTGCTACAAAAGCAATTGATATAGACATAATTGGCATCATCCAAGACATCATTTTGTTTGTTTGCATTACCGCATCCATTTCGTTGTTCTCTTCTTGTGGTACCAATTCTTTTCCTGTGGTTCCATCGATTTGAACTTCTTTTTTTGCTGTTTTTTCTTTGTTTTTCTTATCTTGCATTGCAGTAGTCATTCTTATTGATATAAATGATGATAATATATACAATGCTGGAATAATATATACTGTATAGTCTGACATATTTTGTTGTGGTATTTTGCTTAAATCTAACCCTAAAAAGTTCATTTGAACATTTAATTTATCAACATTTGCATCTTCAGGATTTTTTTGTTTTAAAAGTTCATGTTCTCTTATCAAGTCAATTTCAGGATATACTTGACTAACTGTCTTTCCTTCTTCCTGCAATTGTTTTACGTAACGATCTATATCTTCTTTTGGTATTTTTTCCATATATGTTAACGGACTTCTTACTAAGTAGAATATTGATAATAACAATAATAATTGAACTATTGCTGTTAAACAACCACTAAATGGGCTCATATTCTCTGTTTTATATAAGTTCATCATTTCTTGGTTTAGTTTTTCCGGATCGTTTTTATATTTAAACTGGATTACTTTCATTTTTTCTTGTAATTCAGTACTCTTTTTCATAGTCCTTTGTTGCTTTATTGATAATGGTAACAGTAATGATTTAATAATTACTGTAAATAAAATTATGGCAATACCATAATTATCGATTATATTATAAACAAATTGTAACAAATAGCCAAACATATTAGCAAAAAATTCAAACATTTAAATTCCCCCTAGCTTTTTTATTTTAGTGGGTCATATCCACCTTTTGAAAAAGGATTACACCTCAAAATTCTTTTAATTCCAAGTAATAATCCTTTTACTGCTCCATATTTTTCAATTGCTTGTTTTGTGTATTCTGAGCAAGTTGGATAAAATTTGCAATTTATGTTTTTACTTGTAAGCCATTTTGAAATATGGTTTTGATATTGCGTAATTAGCCATATCAAGATTTTTTTCATTATTTTTCCTCATTTTTAGAATTTAAAACTTTTGCTTTTTTTAAGACTTTTTCCATGTCTTTTTTTATATCTGCAAACTTAGCATTTTTAAAATCTATCCCCTTTTTCCAGGTAAAGATAATGGAATAGCCATTTTCAATGTCTTGTTCTATAGCATTATAGCTCTCGCGTATCAATCTTTTTAAATGATTTCTATGCACAGCTTTAGCTATTTTCACTCCAATTGCTATCCCTAAAAAGTTTTGCTGATTTTTATTTTTTTTTATAAAAGCAACTAAATATTTACCACCACTAATTTGTGATTTGTTAAATATTGCCTTAAATTCATAATTCTTTTTTAGCATTTTTGTTTTTTTCATTACTCTTTCTTCCCCTCTTTAATAGGCAAAACTAATGAAAAAACTTGTAGCTTAATTCAAGCTATTATAAATATGCACTATCAAGTGATATTCTTTAATCCCTTATAAATTAAGCACTTAATTTTTTTCTACCCTTTAATCTTCTTGCTTTTAAAACATTTCTTCCGTTTTTAGTTTTCATTCTTTTCATGAAACCATGTTCTCTTTTTTCTTGTCTATTTTTTGGTTGATATGTTCTTTTCATTCTAGCACCTCCTACTGTAATTTTTTATGAAAATCCCTTACGGGAATGTTCTTTTACACAAAATAATGAGTATATCGATTATACAGTATAAAAACCATAAATGTCAAGCAATTTTTGAGAATTTTTTCACAGAGCTTGTAACACAATTGTAATATTAGAAAGTTTTCCACAGTTTTTTTCAAAGTTATCCACAATTATAAAAAATTTTCCACAACTATATTGACTTATTATATCAAAATTTGTTATTATATGAAAAGTAAAAAATAAATGCGTTTTTTATTGAAATTACTTGAATTTCTGTTCGTAGAAAATAGTCGTTTTTTTACAAATTGATTACAAAGTTATCAACAGTTGTGGATAACTTTGTGGATAACTTTTTAGAAAGGATGATTTTTAATGGCCATTGAAAAAGATGAATTAATTGCAAAAATAAAAGAACTTTTAAAGCCTGAAGTTACCAAAATATCTTATGACACATGGATATTGCCATTAGAGATTCGTAACATAGATGGAAATCATATTGTTTTTACAGCTAATTCTGAATTTCAGAAAGATTTTATTGAAAATAAATACAAAAGCTTAATTTTTAATACTTTGCGTTATATAACCAACAAAGAGTGGACTTTTTCCGTTATAGATCTTTCAAAAGAGGAAGGAGACCTTGGAAATAAAGACATTATTTCTAATACTGCTAACAATGCTTCATCAGCCGAAATTGAAATAAATAAATCAACTTTAAATCCAAAATATACATTCGAAACTTTTGTTGTTGGTAATAATAATAGATTTGCACATGCAGCTGCATTAGCTGTTGGAAATGAGCCTGCAAAATCTTACAATCCTTTGTTTTTATATGGGGGAGTGGGGCTAGGCAAAACTCACTTGATGCATGCTATTGGAAATCGCATATTAGAAAACGACCCAAATTCCAATGTTTTGTATGTTACTTCTGAGAAATTCACAAATCAATTAATCAATGCAATTAAAGACAACAAAAATGAATTTTTTAGAAATAAATATAGAAATATTGATGTTTTACTAATTGACGATATTCAATTTATTGCTGGAAAAGAAAGAGTTCAAGAAGAATTTTTTCATACGTTTAATTCTTTATACGAAGATGGAAAACAAATTATAATTTCTAGTGATGTACCACCAAGAGATATTCCATTTTTGGAAGATAGGCTAAAATCAAGGTTTGAATGGGGATTACTTGCTGATATTTCAGTTCCCGATTATGAAACTCGTTTAGCAATACTTAGAAAAAAAGCTCAAGATGAAAGTATAATAATAGACGACTTTATATTATCAAATATAGCCAACAAAATTGATTCAAATATCAGAGAATTAGAAGGTGTATTTAATAAAATCGTTGCAAGAGCTTCACTTACACATAGTCCAATAACAATTGAACTAGCTGAAAAAATTATAAATGAATTTAAATACGAAAATGAAAAAGTAATTTCTTGTGATTTTATAAAAGAAACTGTTGCTAAATATTTTAGTATTAGCAAAGATGACTTATCAAGTAACAAAAGGTCCAATGACATAGCCTTTCCAAGGCAAATTGCAATGTATCTTTGTAGAGAAATTGCTAACATGTCATACCCTCAAATAGGCGATGATTTCGGGGGTAGAGACCATTCTACAGTAATGCATGCTTGTAGAAAAATTGAAAAAGAGGTTAAGGAAAAAAATAATACTAAGCTAATTGTGGATAGTGTGAAAAACATTATAGTGAATGATAAAAAATAAGAGCCAAAAAGGTTACAAGATTTTTTTGAAAATTATGTTTTGGAAATAAGTGTTTGAGTTAACAGCATTCTTTCTGTTCCTACGGAAAGGCTGCATTCGTTATCCACACCCACCTGTGGAAAGCCTGTTGATAAACTGTGTATATCTTAGTTATTCACAATAGCAAGTGGAAAGTGTGGATAATTTTAAAAGTTATCCACTGATTTATCCACACGAATTTTCTTAGGGGTTCTAACTTTCCACATAGTTATCCACAGTTTCCACAGCACCTATTACTACTACTACTAAAAAATATTATATATATTATAAATAAATAGAGGAGGAACCAAAATGAAAATAGTTTGTTATAAAGACAAAATCTTAAAAGCTATTAATTCCGTAGTTAAAGGAGTAGCTACAAAAACAACAATGCCTATACTAGAAGGTATTTTAATACAAACAAATGATAATGAAATAAAATTAACAACTTATGATTTAGAAATCGGTATAGAATATGTGATGGAATGTGAAGTAAAAGAACAAGGAAGTACAGTTGTAAATGCAATAATGTTTAGTGAAATTATTAGAAAATTACCAGATACAGAAATTTATATTTCTATAAACGACAAAAATTTACTAGAAATTGAATGTGAAGGTTCTTTGTATAAATTAGCTACTATGAATCCAGATGAATTTCCAGAATTACCAAAAATAGAAATTGAAAATTCAATTGAAGTAGATCAAAATGTGTTAAAAAATATGATTAGAAAAACAATTTTTGCTGTAAGTAGTGAAGAAACAAGACCAATTTTTACAGGATGTTTATTCGAAATTGAAAATAATAAACTATCTCTTGTAGCTGTAGACGGATTTAGATTAGCCTTAAGAAGCATTTATTTAAGCAAACAAACCAATAATTTTAGTGCAGTAATACCAGGAAAAACATTAAACGAAGTGAATAAAATAATTTCAGATTCTTTTGAACCAATAAAAATAGGTGTAGCAAAGAATCAAGCATTATTCGAAATGGATAATTGCAAAGTTGTAACAAGAATTTTAGATGGTGAATTTTTAAATTATAAAAATGTTATTCCAAGTAATTGGGAAACAAGAGTAAAGGCTGGAAAGAGTAGTTTACAAAATAGCTTTGAAAGAGTTAGTTTGATATCATCATCAAGTATAGAAAAAGAAAAGAAATATCCAGTAAAAGTACAAGTTGATATTGGAAAAGTAGTTATTTCTTGTACAAACCAAACTGGAGATGCAAAAGAAGAATTGTATGTAGAAACAGAAGGAAAGAATATAGAAGCAGGATTTAATCCAAAATATTTCTTAGATAGCTTAAAAGCAATTGACGATGAGGAAGTATATGTTGAATTTGGAAGCAGCATATCACCATGTTTAATTAAATCTGTGGAAAATAATGATTACACTTACATGATTTTACCAATTCGACTAAAAGAATAAAATTAAAGAAAAGGTAGAAAGATTTCTACCTTTAAATTTTTATAGTTATCCACAGTTTAGTAACAATATGTGGATAACTATAAAAAAAATAAATTCAAAAAAATTCGAAAAAAATAGAATAAATTAGAATAAAATCGAAAAAAATAGAAAACGAGAGATTTTAAAATTAGAAATAGCCTGTGGATAACTTTTTAAATAAAAAAATATGAAAAAATTCGAAAAAAATAGAATAAATTAGAATAAAATCGAAAAAAATAGAAAACGAGAGATTTTAAAATTAGAAATAGTCTGTGGATAACTTTTTTTATATACATATATATATAAGAAGGAAATAATATATAAAATAATTAAAAATAATTTAAAAAAATTCGAAAAAAATAGAATAAATTAGAATAAAATCGAAAAAAAAAGAAAACGGGAGATTTTATAACATAAAAATAATTTATGGATAAATTTTTTCTATACATATATATATAAGAAGGAAATAATATATAAAATAATTAAAAATAATTTAAAAAAATTCGAAAAAAATAGAATAAATTAGAATAAAATCGAAAAAAGAAGAAAAAGAGAGATAAATATTAAAAAATACAACGCACGAGAATCAAAAATAAGGCGATTTATTTTTTAAATAGTATAATTTTATATTTAAAATTTTTGAATTAAATATATTAAATTTAAAAATAATGAAAAAATTAGAATAAATTAGATAAAAAAAGAAAAAAATCGAAAAAAAAAGAAAATAGTATAAAAACGGCAGATTTTGCACAAATGAGGGATAATATGTGGATAAATAAATTAAAAATAAATAATTTTAGAAATTATAGAAGTCAAGAAATTAATTTAGAAAAAAATATAAATGTTTTTTATGGAGAAAATGCACAAGGAAAGACTAATATAATAGAAAGTATTTTTTTATGTAGTATGGGAAAATCTTTTAGAGCAAAACAAGATAAAGAAATGATTAAATTAAATGAAAAAAATGCTAGTGTAGAAATTGAATTTTATAAATCAGATAGGGATGCAAAAATAAAAATAGAATTATCTAATAGAAAATCTGTATTTATTAATGGAATAAAAATAAAAAAATTGAGTGAGCTATTAGGGAATTTAAACATTGTAATGTTTACTCCGGATGATATAAATATATTAAAAGGTGGCCCACAAAACAGAAGGCGCTTTTTAGATATTATGATTAGTCAATTAAAACCAAACTATATGCATACTTTAAGCTTATATTCTAAAACACTAGAACAACGAAATAATTATTTAAAACAAATAAAAGAACAACACAAATCAGAAGAATTATTAGAAGTTTGGGACGAAAAGTTGGCAGAATATGCTTGTGTAATTTCTAAGTATAGAAATGAATTTATTGAAAAAATAAAAAGCAGAATAAAAAAAATACATGGAGAAATTACTAATAATAAAGAAGATATTGAAATAAAGTATGTTACAGAATGTTTAAATAAAGAAAATTATTTAAAATTATTAAAAGAACGAAGAAAATTAGATATTATAAAGTCATATACTACAAAGGGAATTCATCGAGATGATTTTATTGTATATATAAATGAAAAGGAATTAAGCATATATGGTTCACAAGGACAACATAGAACGGCAATGCTTTCTTTAAAATTATCTGAATTAGAAATAATAGAAGAGGAAGTGGAAGAAAAGCCAATATTATTATTAGACGATTTTATGTCTGAATTAGATAGTAATAGAAGAAATCATTTTTTAGAGAAAATTAATGATACACAAGTAATAATTACATGTACAGATAAAATAGATATTGAAAATAAAAAGATTTTAATATATAATGTAAACGACGGAAAAGTTTTTAGAGGAGGAATATAAATGGAAAAATATAATCATGAATACGGTGCAGAACAAATTCAAGTCTTGGAAGGTCTTGAAGCCGTAAGAAAAAGACCAGGAATGTACATAGGAAGTACATCAGTTAGAGGATTACACCATATGGTTTATGAGATTGTTGATAATGGTGTTGATGAAGCTTTAGCTGGATATTGTTCTGAAATAAATGTAGTTATAGAACCAGGAAATATAATAAGGGTAACTGATAATGGTAGAGGAATACCAGTAGAGATACATCCAAAAACAAAAATGTCTACAGCAGAGACAGTATATACAATATTACATGCTGGTGGAAAATTTGGTGGAGATAGTGGATATAAAGTATCTGGTGGATTACATGGAGTTGGTGCATCAGTTGTAAATGCATTATCATCTTGGGTAGAATTAACAGTTAAAAGAGATGGCGGAATTTATGAATTAAAATTTGAACAAGGAAAAACAACTAAAAAACTAACCAAAGTAGGAGACTCTAAAGAAACAGGAACAACTGTTAGATTTTTAGCTGATGATACAATTTTTGAAAGTTTAGCTTATGAATACGAAACTTTGGAAAAAAGATTAAGGGAAATTGCATTTTTAACAAAAGGTTTAAAAATAACATTAGAAGATGAAAGAGAAGAAACACCTAAAAAAGCAGAATTTTGCTATAGTGGAGGATTAATTTCATTTGTAGAATTTTTAAATAAAAATAAAGATCCTCTATATAAACCACCAATTTATATCGAAAAAATGGGGGATGTTCCTGTAGAAATAGCAATTCAATATACATCAAGCTATTCAGAAAATATATATACATTTGTAAATAATATTAATACTGTAGAAGGTGGAACACACTTAGAAGGATTTAAAAGAGCATTAACAAAAGTATTTAATGATTATGCTAGAAGTCATAATATATTAAAAGAAAAAGATAATAATTTACAAGGTGAGGACATAAGAGAAGGAATTACAGCAGTTGTATCAGTAAAAGTAAAAGAACCACAATTTGAAGGACAAACAAAAACTAAATTAGGAAATAGCGAAGTAACAGGTGTTGTTCAAAGTATGGTAAATGAAGCACTATCAACATTTTTAGAAGAAAATCCAAATGTAGCAAAATCTATTTTGGACAAGTGTATTAGTGCATCAAGAGCAAGAGAAGCAGCTAGAAAAGCTAGGGAATTGGCTAGAAAAAAGAATTCATTAGAAACATCTACACTACCAGGAAAATTAGCAGACTGTAGTAGTAAGAACCCTGATGAATGTGAAGTTTATATCGTTGAGGGAGACTCTGCTGGAGGAAGTGCAAAACAAGGTAGAGATAGAAAATTCCAAGCAATATTACCATTATGGGGTAAAATGTTAAATGTTGAAAAAGCAAGAGCAGATAAAATATACGGAAATGATAAATTAAATCCAGTAATTTTAGCTGTTGGAGCTGGTATTGGACCAGATTTTGACATAACAAAAATAAGATATGGAAAAGTAATTATTATGGCTGATGCCGATGTAGATGGAGCACATATTAGAACATTATTATTAACATTTTTCTTTAGATATATGAGACCTTTAGTGGAAAACGGAAATGTATATTTAGCACAACCACCATTATATAAATTATCTAAAAAAGGAATGGAAGATATTTATTGTTATACAGATGAAGATTTGGAAAAAGCATATAAAGACCTTGAAGAAAAAGGAATAGCAAAAGAACAACTTGGACTTCAAAGATATAAAGGTCTAGGAGAAATGAACCCAGAACAATTATGGGATACAACTATGAACCCTGAAACTAGAGTTTTAGTAAAAGTAACAATGGAAGATGCAATTAAAGCAGATGAAATATTTACTTTATTAATGGGAGATGAAGTTGAACCAAGAAGAGAATTCATACAAGCAAATGCAAAATATGTTCAAAACTTAGATATTTAAAATTAATAAAAGCAGGAATATAAAATAAATTTATATTTCTGCTTTTATAATAAAGCCGATAATAATCTTAACTCAGACTAATATATCTAATATTAAAAACTAATATATATTACTATATAAATAATCTCTAATACCACACATATTAATCAGTCGCTCGACCATTAATACACCACGAATAACTATATTCATCCCATAGGGACTAATAATAATCATTATAGATATAAGAATAATCTTAGCTCGAATTTATTACCTATAATTTGACCATATAAATTAAAATTATAGAAATAAAATTTTAATAGTAAAAAAGAATACAGCCTACAAACAAATAATAAATTCTTATCGCCGACATATTATAATCTAAAATAAACTATAATACATCTTTGTTCGAATATTAATAAACAAAAAATTATCTATTAATACTCTTTGCTCAACCATTATCAACCTTACAATAATATTATGGACGAAAATAAAAAAAATATACAAAAAATAAAAATAAAAAACAAAAAAATAAAAATGCTTGACAAACTAAAAAAAAGAATGTAGAATTTATCAAAATTGGAGGTGATATAAATAAAATTAATTACAGTACAACAATGGATACCAATAGAAAAAATTTATGAAGATGGTATAATAAAAACAAAAGATAATAGATTAATTAAAATTTTAAAAATAAATCCAATAAATTATAATTTAAAGTCAGATTTAGAAAAAGAAGCAATTTTAAATTCATACAAAGTTTTTCTTAAAACATGTAATTTTAACATTCAAATTTTTATTCAAAGTAGTAAAGAAGATTTAACTCATCATATTAAAAATATTCAAAAAAATATTTCCAAAAAAGAAAATAAACATTTAGAAAAAATATCAGAAAATTATATTGAATATATTCAAAAAATAAATTTTAGTAGAAAATCATCATCTAAAAATTTTTATATTATTATTTCAGATTTAATAAATAAAAAAATGAATATTATTGAAGATGAAGAAATAATAAAAAATGACTTAAAAGAAAAATATTTTAAAATTAAGGAATGTTTATCTCGTTCAGGAAATTTAGTTTCGGAAATATCAAATCCAAAAGAAATTCAAAAATTATTTTTTTCTATATTAAATACCAAAATAAATTCTAATAAAAAAATAAAGGAGGGATAATTATAAATATAATTAATAAAATAAAAAAACAAAAAACAAATGAGGAAAACTTTTTTGAAGGAAGTAGAAATAAAATAGATAATATTTCTCCAGCATATATAAATTTACAAAATCCAAAATATATTGAAATTGATAATATGTATTATGCAGGTTTAATTGTTGTAAATTATTATAGAGAACAAACCGATATAATATTAAAATCATTAATTGAAACTAATATAAATATGAATATATCAATATTTTATGAAAAACAAGACTCTTTTAAAACAATAAAAGATTTAACATATCATATAGGAAATGTTGGAGTAGAATTAAAAGAAAGTAATCAAAATAGAGAAGATATAGACATTGCGGCTTTTACATATAATGATGCAAAATATATAAGAAAAGAAATACAAGTAAATAATGAAGATATTTATTTTTTATATATTTATATAAATTTATATGCGGAAGATACAAAACAAATAGAATATTTTTTAAATAAAATAGAAGGTATAGCTCAAAGTAAAGGAATGCAAACACGTAGAGCAAACTTTAGACAAGAAGAATTATTTTTGTCATGTATGCCAATAATGAAAAATCATGAAATGGTAAAAAGTTCTGCAAAAAGAAATGTTTTAACATCAGGTTTACTTGCTACATATCCATTTATATCTTCTACATTATTCGATGAAAATGGAATATTTATAGGAACTAATATTTATAATAATTCTTTGGTTTTTATAGATAGATATGATAATAAGAAATATAAAAATGCTAATATATGTATTTTTGGAACAAGTGGAGCAGGAAAATCTTTTTACACAAAATTATTAATTTTAAGATATCGATTATTAGGAATAAGCCAATATATTATAGATCCAGAAAGGGAATATAATAATTTATGTGAAAGTTTAAAAGGAACACAGATAAAGATTGGTCCAAGTAGTAAAACATATATAAATATTTTAGATATAAGAAAAGAAAGTTTAGAAGAAGGAGAAAATGGATATTTAGCAACTAAAATAGGAAAATTAATAGGATTTTTTAACCTTATATTTGGAGAATTAAATGAAGAAGAAAAAGCAATTTTAGAAGAAAAATTAATAGAAACGTATAAAATAAAGAATATTAATTTTGATGATAAAAGTTTGTATAAAGAAATAAAAAATAAAAATAAAATAAAGCGTGAATTTAAAAAAGCAGAAGATATGCCGATATTAGAAGATTTATATAATATATTAGATAAAGAAGAAAAAACAAAAAAATTTAAAACAAAATTAATTCCATTTATAAAAGGCTCCATGAAATTTTTTAATCATATTACTAATGTAAAATTTAAAAATGAATTAATTGTTGCTGATATATATGATTTAGGTGAAGAAAATTTAAAATATGGTATGTATTTATTTACAGATATTTTTTGGGATAAAATAAAAGAAAATAGAAATGAAAAAAAGGCAATATATTTAGATGAAATTTGGAGACTTATAGGAGTAACATCTAACAAAGAGGTAGCAAGTTTTATTTATAAAATATTTAAAACTATTAGAAAATACGGTGGAAGTGGAGTGGCAATTACACAAGATATTTCAGATATATTTAGTTTGGATAATGGAACATATGGAAAAAGTATTTTAAATAATTCAAGCATAAAAACATTTTTTGCATTGGAAGAAGAAAATATAAAAATATTATCAGAATATTCTAATTTATCGGAAAAAGAAAAAATAGAAATAAAATCATTAAAAAGAGGAGAATGTTTAATGTTTGTTGGAGATGACCATATATTAACTAAAATAGAATGCTCTGATTTGGAAAGAGAAATTGTAGAAGGAAAAAGCAATAATGAAAAAATCAATTATAGCAACATTGGATAAAAACATATTAAAAAAAATACAAGAAAAATATAATTTAGAAATCGTAAAAAAAGTACAATATCGAGAAGCTATTTTAGAAATAATGGAACATGATAAAAATATAAATAATATTTTTATTGATGAAACAATACCAGGAATAATTAGTATTGAAAAATTAATACAAAAAATAAAAATAAAAAATAAAAGAATTAATATTATTTTATTTTTAGAAAAAGAAAATATAGAAAAAATAAATAAATTAAAAAAATTAAATATAAAAGAAATTATTATTAAAAATAAAATAAATAAAAAGGATAAAAATACAGATAAATTAAATTCAAAAATAATTAATAAAAATATTAATAAATTAAATAATATAAAATTAAATAATAAAAAAATAAATAATAATAAATTAAATAATAAAATGATAAAAAATAAAATAAATAAAAAAGAAAAAAATAATATAATAAAAAATAATAATAAAATATTAATTATAAATGGAAATAAAAAATCTGGAAAATCCACAATAATAAATTTATTATTAATTTATTTATTAAATAAAAATAAAAAAATATTAATAATTAATTTAAATAAAAAAATAGAAAATAATTATTTAATATTATTTAGAAAAAATAAAATTAAAAATAAAATAAATAAACAAAAAAATAATTTAAAAGAAAATAATATAAAAAATAGAGCTATAATAATTAATAAAAATATCACTTTTATATTTTTAGAAAAAATATTTAATAAAACCAACAAGGAAAAAGAAGAAACACAAAAGTACTTTAAAAAGTTTGATTATGTGTTAATTGATAATGGAGGTGGTAAAAATATAAATATTGACGCAAAAAAGATATGGGTAATAGACAGTAAAAGTTTAGGCATTAAAGAAATACAGCAGATGAAATACCGAAGCAAAGAATTTAAAGAAAGGAAGGGGAAAAGTTTACATATAATATATAATAAGTATTATTTTAATTCTATAAGTCCATTAATTATAAAAAATATATTTGAAAATGTAGAAAATATTACTACAATTTTTTATCAAAAAAAATTTATAAATCTTGCCCAAAAAATTTCAAAAAATAAAAATATTCCAATTAAAAAATTTTTAAAAATAAAAATAGAAAAAATATTAAAATAAAATAATTAATTTTAATAAAAATAAATTATCAAAAAATAATATCAAAAAATAATATAAAAAAATAATATAAATTAATAATTATTTTATAAGAAAATTAAAATAATTTATTTATAATAAAAAAATAAAATAATAAATAATTATATTAAAAAATTAATAATTATTATTAAAAAATAAAACAAATTAAAATAAATTATTAAGAATAATTATTAAATAAAAATTTTAAAATAAATAATTAAAAAATAAAATAAAATTAAAAAGAAGTTATTTAAAATAATACGAAAATTAAATTAAATAAAAAAGAAAAGTTAATAATTAATAAAAAGGTTATACAAATTTAAAGTAAAAAAACAAAAGATAAAAAATAACAACAATTATTATAGGTAAAAACCTTAGGCATAATAGAATAAAGCGAAAAGAAAGTAACAAGATAAAAGGAAAAAAATTGGTTAACATAGTGTAAGCATAAAAGATAAAACGATGATAGAAAAATAACAAAATAATAAGAGAAGACTAGGAAGGCATTCTGAAAAATAAATATAGTAATTATAATAAAAGAAAATAAGTAGTTATTAATTAAATTATTTAATAAAAATAAAATAAATATTTAATTATAAATATTTTAAATAATAAAAAATAAAAACAATAAAAATACAATAAATTAAATTTAAAAATAAATAATAAAAAATATTAAAATAAAAGAATTAATTTTAATAAAAAAATAAATAATAAAATAATTATATTAAAAAATTAATAATTAATATTTCAAAAATAAAATTAAATTAAAATAAATAATTAAAAATAATTATCAAAAAGATATATAAAAATATGAAAATCATTATTTATAAAAAATAAATATTTAAATAAAAATAATTAATGAAATAAATAATTAAAAATATTTAAATTAAATAATTGATTTTATTTAATAAAAATATAAAAAATAAATTAATAAAAACAAAAGAAAAAACAAGAAAATTAATAACAGGAGTTTAGGCATTAAAGAAAAATAAGAATTTATGAAAGAAAATAAAAGCGATAAAAACGGTTTACATATTACACATATAAGAGGAAGGATAGAAATATATTGATATAATAAATTAATGAATAGAATATTAAAAAATATAAATAAAATAATTATAACAATACAAGTATTAAAATAATTGAACAATTAAATAAATTATAAAAATAAAATTTTATAATAATATTTAATAATTATTATTAAAATAAAAATAATATTAAATAAATTTATGATTAATTATTTAATAAAACAAAATAATTATATTAAATTAATTATAATTATTAAAAATAATAAAATAAAAATAAAATTAAAAAATATAATTAAAAATAAATATTATAAATAATATAAAATAATTAAATTATAATTAAATAATAATTATTATTTAAAATTAAAAATAATTATAAAAACTAATTAAATAAAAATTTTAAAATAGATAATTAATATTTTTAAAAAATGAAATTAAATTAAAAACAAGTTATTTAAAATAGAACAAAAAATTATTTTAAATAAAAAAAGAAAAGTTAATAATTAATAAAAGGGTTACACAAATTTAAAGTAAAAAACAAAATATCAAAAAATAACAACAATTATTATAAGTAAAAACCTTAGGCATAATAGAATAAAGCGAAAAAAGAAAGAGAAGATAAAAAGAAAAAAATTAGTTAACATAGTGTAACCATAAAAGATAAAATTTTAATAGAAAAATAACAAAATAATAAAAGAAAGCCAAGAAGAAATTTTGAAAAATAAATACAGTAATTATAACAAAAGAAAATAAATAGTTATTAATTAAACTATTTAATTATAAATATTTTAATTAATAAAAAATAAAAAGAATAAAAGCACAATAAACTAAATTTAAAAATAAATAATAAAATATTAATAAAAATATAAATAAAATAAACAATAAAAAATATTAAAATAAAATAATTAATTTTAATAAAAATAAATTATTCAAAAAATAACATTAAAAAATAAAATAAATTAATAATTATTTTAAAACAATTTATTTATAATAAAAAAATAAATAATAAAATAATTATATTAAAAAATTAATAATTAATATTTCAAAAATAAAATTAGATTAAAATAAATAATTAAAAATAATTATCAAAAAAATATAAAAATATGAAAATAAATATTTATAAAAAATAAATATTTATAAAAAATAAATATTTAAATAAAAATAATTAATGAAATGAATAATTAAAAATACTTAAATTAAATAATTGATTTTATTTAATAAAAATATAAAAAATAAATTAATAAAAACAAAAGAAAAAACAAGAAAATTAATAACAGGAGTTTAGGCATTAAAGAAAAATAAGAATTTATGAAAGAAAATAAAAGCGATAAAAACGGTTTACATATTACACATATAAGAGGAAGGATAGAAATATATTGATATAATAAATTAATGAATAGAATATTAAAAAATATAAATAAAATAATTATAACAATACAAGTATTAAAATAATTGAACAATTAAATAAATTATAAAAATAAAATTTTATAATAATATTTAATAATTATTATTAAAATAAAAATAATATTAAATAAATTTATAATTAATTATTTAATAAAATAAAAATATTAAATTAATTATTAAAAATAATAGAATTAAAATAAAATAAAATTAAATTAAATAATATAATTTAAAATAAATATTATAAATAGTATAAAATAATTAAATAATAATTATTATTTAAAATAAAAAATAATTAAAAATAATTATAAAAAATAATTAAATAAAAATTTTAAAATAAATAATTAATATTTTTAAAAAATGAAATTAAATTAAAAACAAGTTATTTAAAATATAACAAAAAATTATTTTAAATAAAAAAAGAAAAGTTAATAATTAATAAAAAGGTTACACAAATTTAAATATAAAAAAACAAAATATAAAAAGTAACAACAATTATTATAGGTAAAAACTTTAGGCATAATAGGATAAGGTAAAAATAAAGTAATAAAACAAAAGAAAAAAATGGTTAACATAGTGCAATTATAAGAAATAAATTTATAATAGAAAAATAACAAAAGATAAGAGAATGAAAAGAAGAAATTTTTTAAAACAAGTATACTAATTATAAAAAATTAAAATAATTATTTTTAAGATAAAATTAAATTAATTATAATTAATAAAAAAATATATAAAATATAAATTATAAAATATAAATTATATTTTATAATTAATTATTTTAATATAAAAATAAAATAAATAATAAAAATTAAAAATATAATAAAATAATTTAATTTTAATAAATAATAATTATTATTTTAAAAAATTAATTATAAAAAATTAATTTTAATATTAAATAAAATAAAATAATTAATTTAATTAAATTAATTCTAAAAATAAAATTAAATAAATTAAAAATAAAAAAGAAAAATAAAAAATAATTGTTATTTTTAAATGATAAAATATTTAAAACAAGATAAACAATAAAAGTATTATAAAAAATATAAATGTAAAATTAATAATTAATATTTTATTATTAAAGTATTAATCAGATATAATTATTAGTATAAAAAATAAAAAAATTACTTGCATATAAATATAAAAAATAAAATAAAAAGTAACGATAAAACTTAGGCGTATATTAAAAATAAGAATTTATAATTATAATATAAAAGAACGAAAATCAGTTTACATATTGTAAATATATGAAATAAATTTATTAAAGAAAATATATAAAAATAATAGATAAAAATTATAAATTTAAAAATAAATATAAATATAAATATATATATAAATAATATTTATATAAAATAAATTAACGAAAAAAATAAATCATTAAAAATAATTAAATATAATAATTTATTATAAATAAAAAATTAAATACATAAAAAAATAAATTTTAAAATACTAAAAATAAAATATTAATATTAAATAATTATAATAATAAATAAATTAAAAAATTTTATTAAAAAACAATTAAAATTAATTAATTTTAATTAATAAAAATATTATATAAATTTTTAGATATAAAAAATAATTATAAAATAATTCACAATAAATTAAATAAAAATAATTTATATAAAAAATAAAAATATATTAATTTAAATTTAATTAATAAAAAATTAAATAAATTAAGATATAAAATAAAAAACAAGAAATAAAAAAATTATAAAATATTTTAAATAACAAATTGAATTTATAAAATTTGTATAGAATATAAAACTTATTAAAAAAGAAAATATACTTAATATAAAAAGTAATTAGACGTAATAATAAATTAGAAAAAAGTAATGTAAAAAAACTGAAATTTATTTAGGCATTAAAACAAAAGGAGAAGAAAACATTAAAATAATAAACACGAAAAAGTAGTTTACATATAAACATTATGCTGTAACCAAATTAAAACAAAATAAGATGTAAATATAATAAGTATTTTAATAGAAAGTAATTACTAATAATAAGATAATTAATAAACCAAATACAAATAATAAAAAAATAAATAATTAATTAATAATATTTAGTATTATAAAAAATTAAATATAAAAAAATAATAAAATAAAAAATAATAAAATAAAAGATTATAAAATAATAATTTAAGAAATTAATAAAAATAATAAATAAATTAATTAAAATAAAAAATGAAGGAGCGATAATATGGAAATAAATAATTTAGAAAAAAATAATACAATAAATATGAATAATACGTTAGTAAAAGAAAAAGACCAAAAGGAGTTTTTAGATACAACTTTAGGAAAAGCAATAAATACAGCGATAGATATAGGAATAAGAGCTGTATTACCAGACTTTATAGATGAGCAGATAATAAATATTAAGGATAATTTATTAGAATATGGCTTACAAGATGGAATAAGTAAAACTATTAACGATGCAATAGATTTAGGTAAAAGTGCAATAGGAATATTTACAGGGAATTTTGAAAATGTAACACAAATGCAAGAAGCTGTGAAAAATGGTGGACTTATAGACGGAATTTCTACATTATTAGATACTATAGTAGATAAAGTAAATAGTGCAGGGTTAATAAATAATACTGTTGCTAACATGATTACACAAGGAAAAGACGTAATATTAAATAGCGTAGAAAGTAATATAGAAAATTTATTTAATGAACAATATACTAATATAGCTAATATGGATAAATACATAGACAATTGGAAAAAAAGTTTTGAAAAACAGGATTTTGTTACTATGGAGAAAGCGTATAAGAAAATAGAAAAACAATTTAAAGAGATTGCACCAATAGAGAAAACGATTAATGATGCACGAAGTATAGAAGTATTACATAATTTAATTAAAAATAACGGACAAGATTTTAATTTAAGTAAAGAACAATTAGAATTGGTAGAAAAATTAAAATGAATTAAATAAATAAAATAAGTCTCAAACTTATAATGAGGCTTATTTATTTTCATGAGCTTTAAAAAATGTTAAGGATGCTGTAATTATTTTATAAATATATGTAAGCATATTATCAGAACTTTTAGCAAGTATTCTATTAATTTTATTAATAGTTGTATTTTTGTCTGTATCACCAAATAAAATATAGTCGGTAGAAGCACCTGTAAAAGATACTATTCGACATAGAGTTTTTATACTTAAAGATCTTTCTCCTCTTTCAATTTGCCCTAAAAATACATCTGAAATATCTATCATTTCAGAAAAATTTTCTCTGCTCATTTGTAATTGTTCTCTTATGTTTCTAATTCTTTCTCCAACTTCAATGTTATTGGGTTGTACTTGCGCCATATTTAATTCCTCCATTTATTATATATTATTATATAATAGAATAATACAAAAACTAATATGCTGAAAGTATAAATAAAATATAAAATATTAGCATAAAAAGATTGCAAAAAATAAAAGCTTACAGTATAATTAAAATGTAAATTATGAGCTATAATAAAAATAGTAGAACCTTGAAAACTAAATATCCCTAATATAAGATACATGATTGCTTTAAACAAGGTATATTATTTTTTATTTTAGCAAATAATAATAAAAAAATAAATAAAATATAAACAAAAGAAAGGAGAAGTTTTTTATGAAAGACGAAATAAAAAACATAGCAAAAAACACAAAAGGAATAACATTAATTGCATTAGTAATAACAATAATTGTATTATTAATTCTAGCAGGAGTGTCAATAGCAATGCTAACAGGACAAAATGGGATATTAAACCAAGCACAAGAAGCAAAAAGTCAAACAGAATTTAAAAGTGCAGAAGAAAAGGTAAAACTAGCAATCATGGGAGCAAGAGCAGATGACGGACAAATGACAGTAGACGAATTAAAAAGAGAAGTAGGATATCAAGGTGGAAGTGTAACAGGAGATGCTTTTCCAGTACAAGTTCAAATGGATGGACATACTTTTACAGTAGATGCAAATGGAACAGTAACAAGTAATGGAAGTGGTGGAGATCAACCATCAGGACAAGGAACACTTGGGACAGTAACAGGAAATGAACAAACTAATACAACAGTACAAGATAAATTAGGAAATACGGTAGTAGTTCCAGCAGGATTTAAAGTACAAAATCCACATGAAACAGTACCAGATGGAATTGTAATAGTAGATGCAAACAAAGATAGACCAACTCTAGGAAGCGAATTTGTATGGATACCAGTAGGTACAGTAAATAGAGCTGATGGAAGTTCTGTAGCAATAGAATTAAAAAGATATGTATTTAAAGAAGATGGAACAATAGATGAAAGCTTAACAAAAACAGAGCCAGGAGATCAATTAAAAACAAGTGCAAGTTCATCATATTATTATACAGAAGGTTTAAAAGACAGCACGACAAGTAATACACATGCTAAAGATATAAAAGCATTTAGAACAAGTGCAGTAAAAAATAAAGGATATTATATAGGAAGATATGAAGCTAGAGATAAAGATACAACAACAGCAAGAACTAGCTCAACAAGTGATACAAATCAATTAGTTTGTACACCAGGCAATTATGTATATAATTATGTAACACAACCACAAGCAGCAGAGAGAAGTCAAAAAATGTATGCAGAGAATAGTAACTTTACAAGTGATTTAGTAAATAGTTATGCATGGGATACAGCAATAACATTTTTACAAACATTTGATAATAGAGCAGAAGAAGCAAAAACAAAACCATATTCACAACAAAATAGTTTAAATTCAAGTTTTGCAGAAAAAGGAACAAATCAATTAGAAACAAAAGATATAATATGTAATATATATGACATGGCAAGTAATACGTTCGAATGGTCAACAGAGACCTATAGCAGCGCCAACTACCCTTGCGTGATACGAGGAGGACTTTACTACGGCAGCAGCGGTTACGCGAGCTATCGCTACTTCCGCACTACGACTATCAGCACCGATGGCAGTGCATTCAGACCACTTTTATATTTGTAGTACTGAACGCTAAAGCCGTGTTTTGGACATACAACTAAAGTACTTTTATAAGTACCAAATTGGGCTTGTCAATACTAGTGTGTGAATTTTAAGGGCTTGTCAATACTAGTGTGTGA
>CAUWEX010000013.1:0-42950 GCA_963557965.1 uncultured Clostridia bacterium | reverse complement strand
GAAAACTAAATTCTACTTTTGCTTTCATACTGGAATTTATTATTTTAATTAAGGGTGCAAAAAAATACAAATAAATATACTTGTAAATATAATTAATGTATGTTATAATTATTTTAGCATATAATAATATAGAAAGTTTCTGAGGGCGGAACAGGCAGCCGCCACCCATAGTTAGGAGATGTAGGAAGGTCATCCTACCTAAACTTTCTTAAACACTAAAGAGACACTATCTAATAGTGTCTCTTTTCATTTACTATGAACAATATCTACACAAGATTGTTTCTAACCCTACATTCAAATCAATCAGGCCATTTTTATAATTATAATCTAAGTCTCTTAGTTCTTGTAAAATCTTTTTCAATTCTCTTTCATTAAAATATCCTGCTTGCATTTTATATTTACCAGTTAAAAAAGTTTGGTTTGGTTTTAAATTTAAACTTGTTACTAAGTCTCTATTATTTTTTAATGCTATTTTAGTAAAATATATTTTTTTAAAATGATTATACAAATTAATTAATATTTTTTGTATTGGCTCTTTATTATAAATAAGCGCGTGCAAAACATCTAATGCTGATTTAGTATCTTTCTTTCCAAGACTATCAGTTAAATCAAATATTACGCTTTCTAACTTTTTTACTGCCAATAAATCAATATCCTCTTTTTGTATTTTTCCTCCTGGACCAGCATATTCTATTAACTTTCTAATTTCATTTATTAAATCTTGCATACTAGTCCCACAAGTTTCTATAAAATATTTTACCGTTTGGTTATCGATATTTACTTGATATCCATTGCATATGGTAATTATTCTTCTTTCTAATTGTATAGGCTTTTGAAAGTCTGCTTTACATACAACACCGCACTTGTCAATCGTTTTATATAGTGCAAATCTGCTATCCACATCTTCTTCTATAAATACTAACACCACAGACTGATTAATCAATTCTTCATTTTCTTTGATATATTCATCTAATTTTTCTCTTACTCGAACGACATCAGCATTCTTTCTTTTTCCTTCTCTTTTTAAAATATTAGTATTTCTTGCAATAATTAATTTTTTTTCATACCCAAACGCGGGTGTTTCTATATCTGATATTAGCCCTTGTATATTATCGTCATCAATTGAAATAAAGTTTATTCCTTTTATGGTTTCTCCAAATTGAGTTTTTACTTTTTTAACTGCATTTTCAATTAGAAACATTTCTTCTCCATAAAAAAGATATATGCCATGTAATTTACCACTTTTTAATTCTTTTTCTACGATTTCAATTGGTACCATAACTGCTCCCTATTTTCCTAATATTATTCTAAATACTTCCCCTACACTCCAACATTGTGCATATGCTCCTTTTGGAAGTTGAGGCTCTATACTGTCATATATTTCTGCAATACTTCCAATACATCCTTCTTCATTAATTTCTTTTGTAAATATTTTTTCTGTTTTTGTTACAAATCTTTTTATCTTATTTTCTAATTTTTCTTTTTGGTCATCACTAGTTACTTTTAGTTTATTCTTTAGCGCATTGTAATATAGTCCTAATAGCCATGTCCATGTGATCCCTTGATGATAACTTGTATCCCTTTGTTTTTCGTCTCCCTCATACACTGCAACATAATTTTCTTCACCTTCTGCAAGTGTTTTTAATCCATATGGATTTAATAATTTCTTTTCTACTACAGATAATATATTTTCTGCAACTTCTGTATTTAAATCTATAACAGGATATGTCAAGCTCAAAGCAAATAATTGATTTGGTCTTACTTTACTATCTCCTAAAACATCATATAAACATTTTGTATTGCTATTATAAAATTTTTCTTCAAATGATGATTTACATTTTTCTGCTAAGCCTTTATATTTTTTAGCTGCTAACAACCTTCCAAATTTAACACTTAGCTCTGCCATAATTTTGTTCGCATTATACCATAAACTGTTTACTTCTACTGCTTTTCCATTTCTTGGTGTTACAGCCTTTCCTTGGAATTTTACATCCATCCATGTATTTTGAGTGTTTTCTGTTCCAGATACAATTAATCCATCTGTATCTAAGTATATATTATTTTCATCAATATCGATGCCTTTAACATACCATTTTATAATTTCTTCAAAAATTGGATACATTTCTTCTTTTACAAATTTATAGTCTCCTGTATAATCAAGATATTTTTTTACTGATTCGAATAATAGTAAAGATGCATCCACACTATTGTATAACGGTCTATTATCATATCCAGAATATCCATTTGGAACCAATCCATACTTTACATCTCTTGTCATTGTTCTTAGAACTTCTTTCGCAATTTTATATCTCTTAGTTACTAGCAATATTCCTTCAAATGCAATGCATGCATCTCTTCCCCAATCTAAAAACCATGGATAGCCTGCAATCAATGTATGTAGACCGAAATTTGGTCTATTTACTACAAAATTATCTGATGCAATTATTAAACTTCTTACAAGTTCATCTTTTTGTTTTTCTTTTTTTGTTTTCTTTTCTTTATTTTGTGTCAATTCCGAATTTTGGATAATTTCATTTAATCGATTTTCTTCTTTTTGAATTAAATCTTTTACATCAATTTGTTCTATGTTTTCTTCTAGTGCACACACAAATGAAATTTCTTTTTCTTCATTTGCTTTTATTTCGATTTCATATCTTCCTGGTACAACATGATTTTCTTCATTAGAAAAGCCTCTTTTTTCTTCTTCAAGGTAAAACATATTTCTAAATGTGTCATTTTGATGTGATATATATTCACCCTCTGAAACATTAATATATATTGGCGTATCTGAATGTCCGTCGATTACTAATCGTACTTTTTGATTTTTATTACTTTGTTTTACTGTAAATTCATGGTCATTGTTAACTGTATGAAAATCTCTAAAATTTACAATTGGTGCTAAAGTAAACTTAGCTTTACAACCACCATTTTTAATTTTGTAATAAATTCCTACTAAATTTTTTCCATATTCCATACAGATAGTTTTTGTAATCGTTACTTTTCCAATTTTATAAGTAAATGTTGGCACATACTCTTTTTTAAATTCTTCTTGATACTCAAACCCTTTAGAAATATATTCTTTTCCTACATTAGTATATAAATTGTATTTTTTTCCTCTGATTTCAAGGCTTTCATCAACTTTAGAGAGCACCATAAATCTTCTAGCTGGCGGAGTTAGCGCAGCAATAAGTAGTCCATGATATTTTCTTGTATTAGCTCCTATAATTGTAGAAGAAGAATATCCCCCTATTCCATTAGTTATTATCCATTCTTTATTTAGTCCGTTTTCTAAATTCAAATTTTCTTTTGTAATTTTCATATGTGCCTCCCTATTTTTATCTTAATTTACTGTTTTCTAATTTTTTTATCATTTCTTCTCTTATTTCTTGATTTGTTTTTTTCCTTGTTGTAGTTATTTTTTTAGTTTCTACTTTAGTATTTGATGGTCTTTTTTCTCTAGGTCTACCTGGTGATGGCTTTCTAGTTTTTCTTTGCCTCATTTTTTCTTCCGCTTTCTTGTCAGCCTCTCTTATTGATGCAATTCTGTCGCTATATTTATTGCTAAATTTACTTTTTGATTTTAAAACTTTTTCATCTTTTATTTTTTTCCCTTCACGTTGCTTTTGCTCTTTTTTGGCCATCTGTTTTTTTACTTTATTTATTCTTTTTTCTTCTCTTAATTTATTGTTCAACATTAAATATTGTGGGTCATTTTGCTTATCTTGATATTTCAAGTCATCACATATAAGTTCTATAATAGATGAAGCAACCAAACTTGGATCATGTCTAATCAAATCGTCTTTTATCATAGATAGATTTCTTTGTAAAAATTTTATTCCTTTTACATTCTCAATGTTTTGTTCTACTAAGTCTTGACCTTCCATATTATATTTTTTGATATATTCTGGAATAATTTCTCCTGTATCATATATACAATAATCTACAATTCCTGTTCCACAATGTTCAATTATAGCATTTAAGTGATCTGATACAGTATAGTTATCCGTTTGACCTGGTTCAGTCATGATATTGCTAACATATACTTTAATTGCAGTGCTTTCTTTTATTGCTTTTGCTACTCCATTTATTAATAAGTTTGGTATAACATTTGTATATAAACTTCCTGGTCCAATTACTATACAGTCTGCATTTTTTATAGCTTCAACAACTCCTGGTGCTGGTCTACAGTTTGTAGGTTTTATCATTATTCTATTTATTTTTGTTATTTTTTCTGAAACTACTTCTGGAATTCTTGATTTTTCTTCTACTATATAGCCATTTGCAAGTTCTGCAACTATTTTCATTTCATCTAAGGTTACTGGTATAACCTTTCCTATCATATTTAATACTTCATTACTTTTTATTATTGAATCTTCGAAATTTCCATTAATTTCCTTCATTGCTGAAAAATATATATCTGAAAAATTCAAACCTTTTAGTTTTCCACTAGTAAATTCATAATTAAATAATTTATTAATTTGACCTTCCTTAGCTGATAACGAAACAATACTACTTTTAATGTCATCAAGAGGTAGCATTTGCAATTCTTTTCTTGAGTTTGTTGCAACTTCCCCATAGTCTGATATTGTAACTATTGCAGTTAAATTATTAGTATATTTTTTTAAACCTGATAGTACTGTGTCTAATCCTGTTCCACCGCCAATTACTACTATATTTGGTCCTTTATCATATACAGTTTTATTAAAAATAAGTGATTTTACATTTACATTTTGTTTATTTTCCATTCTTTCATCACTTGATTCTATTAAAACTTCTAAAGTTCTCTTGTTTAGCCCTACTAAGCCTGCTACTATAGTAATAAAACCTATTGCAAATATTGCTATAATTCCACCCACTTCTGCAAATGAAATTTCTTTCATTACTAGAATTTTTGCTAATCCATAACATGAAAGCATAATTCCTATTAAAATTAAGAACATCCATCTCTTCATTTTATTACTAGATTTAAACCATTGCATAAAACCATTCATTTTTATTCTAAACTCCCTTAGCCTATAATTTCTACTTCTAATTCAATTGTTTTATCATATTTTTGATATATTTCTTCTTTTACTTTGTTTACTAAATCTAAGATATCTTTTGCTTTTGCATTCCCCTTATTAATTATAAATCCTGCATGCTTTGTTGATACTTCTGCATCTCCTACGTTCATGCCTTTTAATCCTGCTTCATCTATAAGTTTTGCAGTTATAAAATCAGCCCCTCGTTTAAAAGTACTTCCTGCACTTGGATATTCTAATGGCTGACTATTTTTTCTTTTTGCAGTATATTCATCCATTTTAGCTTTTATTTCTTCTTGATTTCCTTTTTGTAATTCTATTTCTATTTCTGTTGCAATATATTTTTCATTTTTTAATATTGAAGTTCTATATCCAAAGTCCATTTCTTTATTTTTTAGGATTACTTCATTTCCTTCATAATCCATACATTTTACATATGTAATAATATCTTTCATCTCTCTTCCGTTGGCGCCAGCGTTCATCCTTGTTGCGCCTCCAATGGTCCCTGGAATTCCTGATATCTCTTCGAAGCCTGTTAATCCTTCTCTTAATATTACTCTTCCTATTTTAGCTATTTTCTCTCCAGCTCCTAATTTAATTTTCACATTTCCATTTGTTTGTTCTTCTACTTCATATTTTTCAATTTTTATTATTAATGTAATTCCTTTAATTCCTTCATCTAAAACTAACACATTACTTCCATTGCCTAAAACTGTTACTGGAATATTATTATCTTTTGCAAATTTTAATATTTCTTTTAATTCTTCTGCATTCCCTATTTTTACTAAACATTCCGCAGGTCCACCAACTTTAAATGTTGTATATTTTGACATAGGTTCATTAAATAATATTTTTTCCTTTGCAATTTTCAAGTCTGATTTTTCAATTAATGTTTTTAAGTCCATGTTTCCACTTCCTTTTTCATAAAATTTCTATTTTAATATATCATTTTTTAGGTCAAATTACAAGGAAAACCAGAAATAAATCTGTCTATAAGCTGAAATTTATATTATATATATATTTGTACTTTTTTGTTCTACAAATTTTCATTTTGAATAAACTTCTAATAAGGTGTGGAGGTGATAAAAATAAAACCAAACTTTTATGTCGTACGACTTAAGAGAAATCTATTGCCTGCAATATTTCTTTTTTTCACTTTTGGTTTAATAATATTTTCTAACAGTAACTTACCTGCTATAAAATCAGGATTAAAATTATGGGCTACATCAGTTATTCCATCACTATTTCCTTTTTTTGTAGCCACTGAATTATTAATGCATACAAGACTTGTTTCACAAATCGGTATTCTATTAAATAGATATATGAAACCAATTTTTAATGTTAGAGGAGAAGGTGCTTTCGCATTTATAATGGGAATCATTAGTGGCTACCCTATGGGAGCAAAACTTGCAACAAATTTTAGAAAAAACAATATCTGTTCTAAGGAAGAATGCGAAAGGTTACTTAGTTTTACCAATAACTCTGGTCCCCTTTTTATAATTGGAACTGTTGGGATTTTAATGTACGGAAATACTACTATTGGAATTTTATTATTTATAACTCACATTTTAGCCTGTATTACTGTTGGCTTTATATTTCGCTTTTGGAAACGAAAAGAAACTACTTTTAATGCCTCTAGTAAAAAAATATTAGGTGCAAAGCAAACCAAAAAAGTTACATTTTCTAATTTGGGAGAAATTTTAGCCGAAAGTATCACTAGCTCTATTTCGACTGTTTTACTTATTGGTGGGTTTGTAGTTATATTTTCTAGTGTAATTTCTATTTTAAAATCAAGTGGAATTATACATATTTTGGCTGACTGCTTTTCTCCTATTTTACAGTTATTTAATATTGATCCTTCCTTTGCAAGTCCCTTAATTAGTGGTTTTTTAGAAATTACAAATGGTATTAATACAATTTCAAATATCTCTAATAAAAAACTTTCTGTAAATTTGATTTTTACCTCGTTTCTACTTGGTTTTGGTGGCGTTTCTGTTCTATTACAAGTTCTTAGTATTACATCAAAAAGCGATTTATCTATTAAACCATATGTTTATGGAAAATTATTGCATGGCATTTTAGCTGCCTTTTATACCTATCTTTTTGTTAATTTTATACCTTTTTTTAATTTTGATATATAATGTTAGGAGTGATTTTATGGATAGAGATTTTAATAATTATAATTCAAATTTTATGGATTATAATATTCAACCTAATGTAGTTCCACCTAATATAGGAATGGATATGAATGATTTATATAAAGACCCTATGTTTAACCCCATTATGCAATATGAGCAAGCTTATTACTATTATCGCTATTTATGTATGCAAATGGAATATAAAATAAAATGTAAAGAATATGATAAATTATGTGATAATCGTTCTAATCAAGATATTAGAAGAGATAGAAAAATAGAATAATATTTTTTTAATATCATTTTTTTATTAACGGTTTAAAAACCTCAATATTGTATAACAACATTGAGGTTTTTTCGATGTTTAATTATTTTATCAAAGATACATTATTTATTAAGAAATACCCTAATACAAGAATTCCTAAAACAATTCTATAATATCCGAAAACTTTAAAATTATGTTTTTTAATATAATTCATTAAGAATTTAATTACAACAACTGATACAACAAATGACACTATCATACCAACTAGCAATACAGCTAGTTCTGTTCCTGTGAATGCTAAACCAAATTTTAAAAGTTTTAATAAACTTGCTCCAGCCATTGTTGGTATTGCTAAATAAAATGTAAATTCTGCTGCATTAGGTCTTGATAAACCTATTAATAATCCTCCTATTATTGTTGCTCCTGAACGTGATGTTCCTGGAAATATTGCTGCAATTAGTTGAAATATACCTATTATTAGTGCGTCTTTATATGTAATTTGTGAGCTTTCTTCTTTTAACTTTCCTTTTCTTTTTGCATTCCAATTTTCAATTATAATAAATGCTACACCAAATACAATTAGTGCTATCGCTATACATGTTGGATTATAGAATAAAGCTTCAAATACATCGTCAAACACCAAGCCAATAACCGCTGCTGGCACACATGCTACCAATATTTTTCCCCATAGATTCATAATATTCTTATTAAATACTGATAATATCCCTTTTTTCTTTATTGCTTTTTCTTTATTTTTTGTAAATGGCCATATATCTTTAAAATACAATAATACTACTGCCAATATGGCTCCAAGTTGTATTACAACTTGGAACATGTCCCAAAATCCTTTTGATACTTGATTAAACTTTATAAATTGTTCTGCCAATATTAAATGTCCTGTACTACTTATTGGTAGCCATTCAGTTATACCTTCTATAACTCCAAAGGTTGCTGATTTTAATAGTTCTAAAAACATTTTTTCTCCTTCTTTCTTTTGTTATTTTTTATAGATTTCTTTTAATATATTGTATATTGTGTCTTTTATGAATTCTGCTGTTGTAACTGGTGCTACTTTTCCTGGCAATGCTAATGCCCATACAAGTTTAAGATTTCTTTCTTTAGCTTCTCTTTTATCAATTCCTCCGGGGTTTGAGGCCAAATCAATCAAAAGAGCATCTTTTTTTACATACTGCAATCTTTCTTTGTTCAGTATCAAATGAGGTACAGTATTTATTATTAAATCATATTTTGATAAATTTTCTCCTAATACATTTATATTCGTTTCATTGTGCCCATAGGCTCTAATCCATGCCAAGTCTTCATCTTTTCTCGCAGCACATGTAACCCTTGCTGATAAGCCTGCCATCTTCCTTGCTAGCACTTTTCCTATTCTTCCAAAGCCTAAAATTAATACTTCGCTACCATGAATTATTTTGTTAGTATTAGAAATAGCAATTTCTATTGTTCCTTCAGCTGTTGATACTGTATTTAAAACTGCAAGTTCTTCCCTTTTCATTATATCTATTATTTCAATATATTCATCATTTGCCATGTCATATATGTCGGGTGTTATACTTCCGGCAATTAAAATTTTAGCATTTAAATAATGAATAAGTTCTCTTATTGATATTTCTTTATCACTAAATGGTGCATTTATATTTACTCCATTACTGGAAAATGGTATTGGTCCTATTACAACTTCTACATCTTCTGGAATTGCCTTGCTTATTTTTTCTGTAAAAATTATGTTTTGATGTCCCTTTAATTCTTCTGCCTTTTCTAATCCATATGCATATACTTGATTTCCTTCATCTGCTAACATTTTAGCTAGTTTTATTATTCGTAAATCTCCACCAATTACTGAAAAACTTGTACTCATAAAATCCCTCCTTATGTTTATTATATTGTTTTTTATAGATTTTATGAGTTCATTTTTAAATTATTGCACTTATTTTTCGTTTTCTTGTTCTTTTGTTTCTTCCTTTTGTACTTTTTCTGCTTCTTTTTTTATTTCATTTGAATTTCTTTTTAATAAGTTTATATCATTATATCCTAAATTTCTTGTTATTTCTGACATTTCTTCTAAGTGCTGCTTAACTAACTTGTCCCTTTGGCTCAGCTTAGGTTCTTCAATTTCTTTACTTTCTAAATTAAATGGCATTGAAATTTTAGCCAAAATTGGTATAAAAATTGGGTCTTTTTTTACTCTTAAGACTGTTTTTTCGCTATCAATATCTACAGCTACATTGATATATTTTATTGCTGTATCTTTATCTCCTTTTAATAAAGAAATTTTAGAAAGCTCATAATAACTATCAGCCGATAATTCATCTTCATTTACTGCTTCTAAAAATTTTCTTTCCGCTTCTTCTATATCTTTATATATCAACGCAATTTCCGCTAAATTATATTTTGTACAATATGATAATGAATTAATTTCTGCTGCTTTTTCATAACATGTTTTTGCATTTTGAAAATCATTTAACATTGTATATGCCATTCCTAAATTATAGTTCAAATCATAATTATATTCATTATATTTTAAAGCTTCTTGATACACATTTACAGCCTCTTTGTACATTTCATTTTGAAATAATATATCTCCAAGTAACATACTTGCTTCATATTTCTCTGGCTTTTTATTTAGTAAATTAAATAGCATTTGAGCTGATTCATCTTTTTTATCTAAACTATTTAGCAATTCTGCGACCTTATAATATGAAGCATAATCTTGTTTATCAACATCAATTGCTTGAACATATTCATCAATTGCTTTTCTCATTCCGCCTTCTTTTTCATATATCTGAGCTAACATTTTATGTGCTTTATAACTATTAGGATTTTTTTCCAACAGGTCTATTAAAGCTTGTTTAGCACTTTTGTTATTTCCAAAAGCCGAGCAGATTCTTGCTTTAGTTATATCTGCAATCTCGTATAAATATATTCCTCTTTTCTCTATTAACATTATTGCTACTGGTAATAATACTGCTAATAAATACTTTATCACTACCCAAAAAGTAGTTAGTTTTACGTTAAAAAGTACTTCTAAAAAGTTTAGTGTAATTCCAATTGCTTCTAAGACTAATATAATAACATAGCTTGTATCATTTCTTTTTATCATCCTAAAGAACATATATACAAAAATCGCAAATGAAATAAATGTAAATATTAGTTGTTCTAATAGCATTTTCCTACTCCTTTATTTTTTACATTTTATTCTATTTTTCTTCGTTTGTCTAGCTTATTTATATAGCTCATTATAAATTTTATAATTTCTTAGTATTTTTCTTACATAATTATTGGTTTCTTTATATGGTATATTTTCTATGTCGCTACCATCTGATTTAATGATCCCTTTGTCTATCCAAGTATTTACAGTTCCTATTCCCGCATTATATGCTGCAACAGCAACTTCTATATTTCCATATGTTTCAAGTAAAACCGATAAATATTTTGTTCCTATGTTAATATTATTTTGAACATTTTTTATTTCTTCTTTTGCATTTTCTAAATTTATATTTATGCCATATTTTTTTGCAACATCTATTGCAGTTTCCTCCATAAGTTGCATAAGTCCTATTGCATTTCTATGTGATACTGCATCTTGTTTAAAATTGCTCTCTGCTTTTATTAACGCAAATACCAAGTCTTCTTCTACTTTATATTTTTCAGCATAAATAGAAACTATTTCTTCATATGTTTTTGGGTATATTATTTTCAAAAATTTATCTTTAAAAATACCTACAATAACAAGGATTATTAAAATTATTATAAGAAAAATTAATATTTTTTTTCCTTTCAATTCTAACCTCTCTTCCTTTAGTAAAATGAGAAAAATAAGTCCCGAACCTGACCCAAAATTCTCACTTACAATCATACCAATTATTGGCCTCTGAAATTTCTGCTACCAATGGAACATTTAATTTAGCTGCACTTTCCATGCATTCTTTTATAATTTGTTGTACCTCTTCTTTTTCTTCTATTGGTGTTTCAAGCATCATTTCATCATGTACTTGTAATACTATTTTTGATTTTAATCCCCTTTTTTCTATTTCTTTAAATACTTTTAACATTGCTATTTTCATTATATCTGCTGCAGTACCTTGAATTGGAGTGTTCATTGCAGCTCTTGCTCCAAACTGTCTTACCATATAATTATTAGATTTTAGTTCTGGAATATACCTTCTCCTATGAAATAACGTCTCCACATATCCTTTTTCTTTTGCTTCTTCTTTTATCTTTTCCATAAAGTTGCTTATTCCAGCATATTGTTTTAAATAATCATCTATATATTTTTTAGCTTTCTTTCTTCCAATTCCAAGTTGTTCTCCTAATCCGAAATCACTTATTCCATATACTATTCCAAAGTTTACAGCTTTTGCATTACTTCTTTGTTCTTTTGTAACTTTTTCTATTGGTGTTTTAAACACTTTTGAAGCTGCTTGTTTGTGAATATCTTGCCCTTCTTTAAATGCTTCTGTCATATGCTCATCTTCTGATATTGAAGCTAAAACTCTAAGTTCAATTTGCGAATAGTCAGCATCTACATATACATTCCCAGCTTCTGGTTCAAACACTTTTCTTACTCTTTTTCCAAGTTCAAATCTGGTAGGTATATTCTGTAAATTAGGTTCTGTTGAACTTATCCTTCCAGTTGCAGTAATAGTTTGATGGAAAAATGAATGTATTCTATTAGTTTTTGGATTTATATACTGTTTTAACCCTTCTACATATGTAGAATTTAATTTCATTAATTGCCTATATTCTAATATTTTTTCGATTATAGGATCCTCTTTCTTTAGTTTTTCTAGCACATCTACATCTGTTGAATAGCCACTTTTGGTCTTTTTTATAACAGGCAATTTCATTTTTTCAAATAGGATTTCTCCTAATTGTTTGGTTGAATTTATATTAAATTCTTCTCCTGCCATTTCATGTATCATCTTAGTTAATATGTTTAATTTGTCTGTTAATTCTTTTCCAAATTTATCTAATTCGTTTTTATCTACATACATTCCATTCCATTGCATTATTGATAATACTTCAACAGTTGGCATGTCTATATTATAGAATAGGTCTAAACAATTTGTTTCTTTCAGCTCTTTTTCTGTTTTTTCTTTTATTTCTCCTATAGCATAGGCATATAAATTTGATGTTTCTAATTTCTTTTGGCTTTCATTATTTTCATTTTCTTGATTAGCCATTTCAAATAAATTCATTTGTTCTTGTTTATTATCCTTTAATAGGTATTCGTCAATTGATATTTCTAAATATCTTTGTATTAAATCATCTATTTTCAACTTATTATTAGTTGGATTTAATATATATGCCGCAATAGCTATATCAAAATATATTCCTTTTAAATTTATATTTTCTTGTTTTAATAATATATATACTTTGCTCAAGTCTATTCCTATTTTTTTAATTTCTGGATTTTCCCATATATCTTTTAATAATTCATTTCTTCCTTCTGTTAAGTTAATATTATACACTTCTTTATCATTAATATTATATATCGAAATTCCATCTATTTTTTCTTTTATTATTTTACTATCATCTTGCATATTTTTAGTAGAAATATAAAATACCATTTCCTTTGTGTTGTTTATATATTTTATTATATCTTTTTCTGTTTTATTTACATTTTTATATAATTCTTTTTTTTCTTGCTCAACAACTTTTACTTCATTTCTTAAGTTAAATCTCTCTATATATCTATTGAAATTTAATTCTTCAAAAAGCTTTAGTACTTCTTCTTTGTTCCATTCTTCTACCTTAAAGTTTTCTAATGTATCTTTTATAGGAACCTTCGTATTTATCGTTCCTAGTGTTTTTGATAGAAACGCTAGTTCTTTGTTTTCCACTATTTTTTCTCTTTGTTTCCCTTTTAAGTTATCTGTCCCTTCTTCTACTTTTTTATACAAGTTTTTTATTGAACCATATTCTTGTACTAATTTTAAAGCTGTTTTTTCGCCTACCCCTGGAACTCCAGGAATGTTGTCAGAAGTATCTCCTTGTAAGCCTTTTACTTCAATCAATTGCTGTGGCTGTAATCCAAATTTTTCTACTATTTTTTCTCTATTATATTCGTCTGTCTCCGTTTTTCCAGCCTTTGTATGTGGAATTCTAATTGTTACTTTATCTGTTGCTAATTGAAATGTATCCCTATCCCCTGATAAAATGGTTACATCTAAATTATGTTTTTCTCCATAGACTGATAATGTTCCTAGGATATCATCTGCTTCATATCCTTCCATTTCAATTATATCTATATTCATGGCTCTTAGGACATCTTTTATCATCGGCATTTGTTCTGCAAGTTCATTTGGCATACCATGACGATTTGCCTTATATCCTTCGTACATTTTATGTCTTGCTGTTGGAGCTTTTAAATCAAAAGCTACTGCCATATATTCTGGTTTTATATCTTCTAATAATTTAAAAAGTATAGCTAAGAAGCCATATACAGCATTGGTATATTTTCCTTCTTTTGTTGTAAGCATTCTGCTTCCCATTATCCCATAAAAGGCTCTGTTCATTATGCTGTTTCCATCTATTAATACAAATTTGTCCACAATTTGTCCTCCATTTTCTACATTAAGTATTTTTTTGCAATTTCATAAAACATTTGGGTCCCTATAAGTAGTGGTTTTTCTCCAACTTTGAACTCTTCACTATGTTGAGGATAAAATATATCTCCTTGGCATCCTACATGTATCATAACTCCAGGTACTTTTTCTAAATAATATGAAAAGTCTTCTGACGCCATTGTTTGATATGTAGTATCTACATTTTCTACTATGTTCTTTGCGATTGCTTGCAATTCCTTTGCTTCTTTTTTTGAATTTTCTACAACGGGATATTCTGACAAAAATTTTATTTCTGCTTTTCCTTCCATTTCTTCAGCAATTTCTTGAACTGTTTTTATTAATTGTTCCTTACTTTCTTTTCTGACTTTATTGCTATTTGTTCTGCAAATCCCTTTCATAAAAACCGTGTCTGGAATTACATTATTAGTTTTTCCTCCAATTACAGCTGTTGCTCCTATAATTGCCTTTTCATCTGATGGAACGTTTATTTTAGCCATTTCTTTTAATGCTATTCCTATTTTATTGGCAATATAAATTGTATCCACACATTTTTCAGGCATAGCCGCATGTCCACCTTTCCCAGACACAATTATGTCATATGGGTCTGACGATGCCATGACAGCCCCTTCTTTTATTCCTATAGTACCTTCTTTAAGTTCACTCCACACATGAATTGCAAACGCTTTATCTACTTTTGGATTGTCTAACACTCCATTTTCAACCATTTTGCTAGCTCCGGCTTCTCCTTCTTCATCAGGTTGAAATACAAGCTTTACAGTTCCTTTTATTTTGTCTTTATTGTCCATCAATATTTTCGCAAATGCTAACATTATTGACATATGTGCATCATGTCCACAAGTATGTTTGGTTCTACCTGTATCATCCATCACAACAGCATCCATATCTGTTCTAAATAGTATACATGGTCCTTCACTATTTCCTTTTAACGTCGCAACAATCCCTGTTGCATAAATATTGTTATTTATACTTGTATATCCCATATCTTTTAATCTTTTTATTATATATTTCGATGTTTCAAATTCTTCTAACCCTTTTTCTGGATGGCACCAAAAAAATTCTTTATCTTCTAGCATTTGTTGTTTTAAATCTAATACTATTTTTTCAACATTCATTTTTTTCATTCCTTCATTTAAACAATTTTGTTATTCTTTGTACTGCTTTCTTGGTGTTTTCTTTGCTTGAGAATGCTGTTAATCTAAAAAATCCCTCTCCACATTCTCCAAAACCTACTCCTGGGGTCCCTACTACTCCCGCTTCATTTAATAATTTGTCAAAAAAGTCCCATGAATTCATGTTGTTAGGCGTTTTTAGCCATATATATGGAGAGTGTACACCTCCATATACGATAAAACCCACTTTCTCCAATTCTTCTTTTATGTACTTTGCATTTTCTTGATAATATTTTATGTTTTCTTTTATTTCTTTTTGACCTTGTTTTGTATATACCGCTTCCGCTGCTCTTTGTGTTATGTATGATGCTGCACCAAATTTTGTACTTTGGCGTCTTTTCCATAAGGCATTTAACGAAACTTCTTCTCCTTTAGTTGTATATGTTTTTAGTTCTTTTGGAACCACTGTAAATGAACATCTTACTCCTGTAAAACCAGCTAATTTTGAATAACTTCTGAATTCTATTGCAACTTCTTTTGCACCTTCTATTTCATATATGCTATGTGGAATATTTTCATTTGTTATAAATGCTTCATATACTGAGTCATATAAAATAATAGACTTATTTTTTCTAGCATATTCCACCCATTCAGCTAGTTGCTCTTTATTTAATGCAATTCCTGTTGGGTTATTAGGTGAACATAGATATATTATATCAACCTGTTCTTGAGGAAGCTCTGGTATAAAGTTGTTTTCTTCTGTTGCTCGTAGATATACTATATCATTTCTTCCCATCATAATATTAGTGTCTCTATATGCTGGGTAAACTGGATCCATTAATGCTACTTTATTGTTTATTGATAATAATTCTGCAATTCCTGCTAAATCTCCTTTAGTTCCTGCGGCTATAAATATTTCATCTGAGTTTAAGTCTACCCCTCTTTTTTTATATTCTACATCTAGTATTCTATCAATTAAGAATTCATATCCTTGGACAATCCCATACCCTCTAAAAGTTTCTTTTTTTGACATTTCGCCTACAGCATTATTCATCGCTTTAATTACAGTTGGAACTAACGGCAAGGAAACATCTCCTAGTCCCAATTCTATTACTTCTTTTTCGGGGTTTTTCATCTTATATTCATTTGTTTTTTCTAATACTTTTGAAAATAAATAATCATTTTTCAAATTTAAAAAATTTTCATTTACAATCACCATTTATAAATTCTCCTAATATCATAAAATTATCTTGTACTATAATATGTACTATATTTATTCCCTTGGAGTAAAATCCCCAAGGGAATATTTAAATCTATTTAATTATGGTCTTAGTAAATCTTCTAAAACTACTTTGCTTCCATATTTTATAATAATTGGTACTGATTTTGATAATGTAACACCTTCCACATTAGATTTAACATCTCTTGTTCCCGGGATTACAACAGCGTCTTTAGGAATTACAATTTGCCCATTCTCGTTTGGAGTTATAATTGTTCCATTAACATTATCATATACTGGTGTACTACCTGTTATTGTAACTCCTGCTCCAATTACAGCGCCTTCTTTTACTATGGTTCCTTCTGTGATTTGTGAACCAGCTCCAACAAAAACATTATCTTCTATAATTACCGGATATGCTCCTACTGGTTCTAGTACTCCGCCTATTATAACAGCTGCTCCTAAATGCACATTTTTTCCGATTTGAGCACATGAACCAACTAATGCAAGAGAGTCTACCATTGAACCTTCATCTATATATGCTCCTATATTAGTATAACATGGTGGCATAAATGTTACACCTTTTCCAATATATGCACCATCTCTAATTGATACGGTTGGAGATACAACTCTTACTTTTTCATCTAATGTTACTTTTCTTTCTCCCATTGTGTCTTTATCTATTGTTCCATCTTCAAATTTAATTATTTCTCCATATTTAAACCCTAATAATATAAATTGTTTTACCCATTTATGTACTTGCCATTCTCCATTTTCCTTTGATGCAACTCTTATTTTTCCACTATTTAAGTCTTTTTTAAACTCACTCCATACTGGTAAAAATTCTTCTCTTGTTAGTTTTTCGTTTTCTATCATTTTAATGTATTTTTCCATATTAGGCCTCCTAGTTTTTCACTTTTATTACGTCTAAATTATAGCATTTATAGCTTGACTATGTCAATTTAATTCTTCTGTTTTATAAGTATTATATCCTTCATAATTATAACTTGCATCAATGCCTTTCATGTATACTTCTCTATCATCAATTTTATCTGTTAATGCTTGTTTCAAAAGTATTTTTATTTCTATATCTTTTATTGGGCTTCTTTCCATTGCCAATAAATAATCTTGTTTATCAATCTTGCTCCAATCCACAACTTTGTTAATTTCCTTTTTTAATATCATATCTAGCCATATTCTTGTGCTTCTTCCATTTCCCTCTCTAAATGGATGAGCTATGTTCATTTCAACATATTTTTCTATAATTTCATCAAAATTTGTTTGTGGCATGTTATCAATTTTACTTAATGCTTCTTTTAAGTACATTGCTGAAGCAAATCTAAAATTACTCTTTGATATGTTTTCAGTTCTCATTCTTCCTGCAAAATTATATATATCTTGAAATAAATATTCATGAATTTGTGCTAACCCCTTAAATGTCCCCACTTCAAATTCTTCTAATTTTTTTGTTTCAAATAAAGCTAATGCTTTTGTTTTAGTTATTCTTTCTTCTACATTTGATAGTTCGTTTGAATTTACAATTCCTAATTTATTGTCTAACATTACTCTTTCTCCTATTTCCTTCGAAAAATCGTTTCTTGAAAGCTTTTAGCTATCTTTAATACTTTCAACTTTTGTCGTAATTATATAATAAATAACAGATAAATTCAACTATTTATCTGCTATTATGACATACAATTATAATTATTTTATTGCTCAACATTATCATATTTTTTAGTAAGTTTCCTTTACTTAGTCCATGTCATTATATATTCTTCTTCTTTTATACTATATACATATATTTCCGAATTTGGTAAAGCTTCTTGTACATATTTATAATTACTTTCCCAATATTCTTTTGGAATGAAATTATGGGATTTTATATTTTCATTTCTCCATATTTGCATTATAGCTTTTATATTATTCTTTTCAAATTTTCTTATCATTTATTTCTCCTGTAATACTTCAAAATTATTTTTCATCAACTCGTCCCCTATAGCTTCTTACTGCTTTAAGGAATTAGTCTCATTAAAGTACTCTTCACTTTGCCACTTTCATCAAACGCTATATAAAACTCGTAATATTCACTAGAAGCTAAAAATCCCCAATATGATTTCTTAGTCATTTTTCCGCCATAGTATTCGTATCTTTTTTCCTTTTCTTCTCCATATTCTTTTTCTGGTTTTCCCAATACTTTTATTACTTCTTCTGCTGATACTCCTATAAGACTTTGATTGTCATTAAGCTCTTTAAATTTTTTATATTTGCCATCAGATGTCTCAGTTTCAAAAGTGCCTATTATTACTATTGCATACAGTAATATGACCATAAGCATTACAATTTTAATAGTTTTACTTGCTATTTTTTTAGTGGTTATTGCCCAAATTATCAGTAACAATATTCCAATAAAAATTATATATGGTATATTCAATGCTATCATTAGTAATATTCCAAATATAAAAGAAATAATAAATTCCATTTTAATTCTCCTTGTCCAAAAATTTTTTATATACATTAATCATCAGTTGTATAAATTATTACTTCATTTTCTCATCTGCTTTTCTATATATCTATAACTTGTACTTTATTGTTCTAATCATTTTTAATCAAATCTGTATAATAAAGAATTTCTTTTCCTAATTTTTTAGCATATTCTATTTCTAAATTTGTACTATTCCCAATATAATTATTTACATTTATAACTAAAATAGCATCTGATAATTCTATCTTTTTGAAATGAGCTTCTTTTAGTTTTATTAGTTGTTCTTCAGTTTTATCCATATTCTCTGATACTAGATACACTGGTGTAAGAATGCAATATCCTTCTAATGTCATTTTTTCTGCAACTTTCATCATTTCTTTTTTGAATTTTAAGCTTCCACATAGTGTAATTACTTTCACTTCAATGCCTCCATCTGTTCTAATATTTATCAATCTCTGTGCCATTTTTTTAATATACTTTTATATGTCTTATTATATATGTGGTACATTATAGTCTCCTGTAAATTTATATTTATTTTTCTTTAACACTTTTAATATTTTGTAATTCAAATCTGTATTTTTGTTTTACATTTGGATATTTTTCGTGGTCAACTTCAGAAGCAAACATATCATAAGGTCTTATATATAATCCTATATCCCCATATAATGCTCTATATACTACATATTTTTCTCTGGTTTCGCTATGTGTTGCAATATCTTCTACTAAATATAAATCTCCTTTAAAATGTTTATAAATTGATTTCACTTTTATTTCATTCATTTTCTTTATTCTCCTTACAAATTACTAATAATTACTTTTTATTACTTAATTTTTTTGTATGATTGCATTTTTGTATATTATCTCTGCTACAGTATTCCCTGTAATGGCCTAATGAAATTTGTTTTGAATAGTTGCATAAAATTGTTGTGTTATATCAGAATTTTTATCATAATCTATACTGCATTCTGCAAATATATCTGTTATCTGCTGCCATATCCTTCGTTCACTTGTTCTAATTGAACGAATTCTCTCTAATAATTCTTTGAAATAGTCTTTTCCGTCATTTGCAGTTATTCGAATTTTTCGAATAACTGATTCTTCTGTTAACTCGCCTGATTTAAATATTTCTTTTAAGTGATAATTTATTGTGTTTACTTCTACTTCAAATAATTTTGACATTGATTTTTGAGTTAACCAAAAATCTTCATCATCATATAAAACTTCTACAGAAATATTATCATTATTTTGACTTTGATATATGATTAAATCTTTTAAATTTTCTATTGGATACATATTTACACTCTCATCCCCCTCTCCATATCTCTATAACTTGTAATTTGTGGGGATGATTATTATATTAAATTACAGGTAGTTTTTAGGCTATTTGCATAATTTTAATTATCTCTCATAATCATCCATATATTTTTGATTTTTAAAATTTGTTCTTATAATGTAATTTAAATCTTCTATTGCTTTATCTATATTCATCATACCATTTCCAATAGGATAATAAACAGGATATACACTATAATTCCTTCCTTCAATATTTCTTGGGAAATTTTGCTTCCTACATTGTGATACTGATATATTTTTATTTAACACAATAGAGCTAACTTGGTTTCCAAGAGTTATAATTATCTTAGGATTAATTATTTCAATTTCCTTGCATAACAAATCAAGATATTGACTATAAACCGAATTTGGCAATACTCTTGCATCAACCTGTGTACATTTTCCAAGATTAGTTATGAAATATCTATGTTGTTCCACATCATCATATACTAAGTCTGCAAACTTTTCATCCCATTCTTGTGGTTTTTTTCTTTGAATTTCTGTATATATGTGTTCATCCAGTAATCCAATTCTATAAAATAATTTCCATATATTTTTAGTTCCTATCCATGGAGATCTTCTACCTTTCCAATTAGGGTCAGAAGCGACATTTCTTCCAGTTGGATTCATAAAAACAAAACAAATATCTGGATTATTTGTACATCCACCATTGTATATAGATGTTAATTCTTTAGCCCCATATTCTTGTTGTAATTTATCATATTTTTGATTTAAATCACTTATTTTCATTATTTAACCACCCTTTTTACTTCTTCCAATACTACTTTTTTTATTTTAAATTAAACTTACAACCTGCGAGACAAATTACTATTTCATATTTAAATTTTATTTTTCATTATAATTATCTGCAAAAATTTCTTTATTATTTTTTCATTTTCTCCAAATCTCTTTTTATCTGTTTACTATATCTATCTTCCTCACTAAAAATGCACCCACAATATTTTTGCATATACAGCCCCAATTCTCTAGCCTTTGCCTGTCCTTCTCTAAAACCAACTCTAAAATCTCTATATAAAAACTCAATGTCGTATTTCTTTGCCATCTGATTTCCTACTTCAATTAGTTTTTCATGGTTTTGATATGGACTTACCAATAATGTTGTCGAAAAGGCATTATAACCATTTTCTTTTGCGTATTTAGCAGTCTGTTCTAAACGAACTGGATAGCAGTATAAACTACATCTATTTTGTAAATCTTGCACTACCTCTTTACAAAATTTATCCAATCCATAATCTTCTTCAAATATTGCTTCTACCCCTATATTTTTTGTATATTCTTTTAAGCAATCTCGTCTTGCTTTGTACTCCATATATGGATGAATATTAGGATTATACCAATATACTGTAGGTTCTATTCCTTCTTCTCTTAAGCTATCTATACAGTACACACTACAAGGTGCACAACATGTATGTAATAATAATTTCATCTCTTATCCCTTCTTTAACATATAATTATTTTTTATATACACTACTTTTCTTTCATTTTTTATAACACATAACAAACTCCCAACTACAAATATAAAGAAAAATGGAACTCCATATTTATAATTTTCTGAATATATTAAAAATACGCAATTAGCTATAAGTGTCATAATCTGCATTTGAGTTATAAATTTAATATCCTTGGCTTTTTGCCACATCATTATTGGGCATAACCAAATTAAATACCATGGCTGAAATGCAGTAATTAATATAAATATAAATGCTAACAACATCACATAAAAGCCTTGTAATTCTTTCCTAAACGATATCTTAGGTTTTGCTAACAATGTTATACATTTGAAAAAGTATATTATAACGAATACTCCCAATGCAAATCCGCTTATTTTTTCAACTAAATTTGCTGGCTCTGTAAAATACTCTGCAATTATCACATATATTCCCTTGGTTACTTTTCCTTGTTGGTCTGCCATCCCATTAAACACTTGTAAATCTTGCATATATAATAAATATGGTATTAGTAAAAATACAGCAAATAATATTCCATATTTAATGCAATTTATAAATCTTGTTTGTGGCTTTTCTTTTCTAAAATGATAAATTATCATAATCGGTAATAATAAAATTGCAAAATATTTAATTGCTGTTGCAAATGATAAAAATAGTGTTGCCAATAACACATTCTTTTTTCTAATTAGGAAATATGTTGCAAGTAATATAAATGCAACAATGAATATATCGTTATGCACATTAGATAAGGTCTCTATTAATACAAATGGATTTAATCCATATATAATTGAAAATATCTTTTTATGAGATACTTTATACATCATGTAGCAATTAAATATATGTACAGCCAAATTTAACAATTTAAATAATAGTAACCCTATATCTACATTTCCGAATGATAGCCCCGCTATAATTCTACAAATAAATGTCCATATTGCACCATATACAACTGTTGTTTCTGACCAATAATTATTATATCCCTTTTGAAGAGCTGTATCATTTTCCATATTCACATTGTTATTATCCACATAATCTTTCACACTTATATAATATGGATTTTGGTCATATTCACTTTGTATTCTTCCTATCCCTAAATAATAAAACACATCTGAACTTTCAAATGGTACTACTACCATAAAAAATATACTTACTATTAACACAAACAATAAGATTTGTTTTATATTTTTAAATAGTTTTTTTCTGTTTTTAATTATTAGGTAATATAAAACACAAAAGGCAATAATTATTAATAAATACATTCCTGTTTGAAGTATTCTGTCTGAATTATTTAATAAAAAACAATATTCATTTGTAAAACTTAGTACAGTTTTATTTTTCAATAAATATATTATTGATGGAATTGAAAATATAAAAGCACATAATATTGTTCCTAATTTTAAAGCTTTTTTGTTATTTATTTTCTTCAGCCACTCCATTGTTAATCTCCTAACCTAAATATTCATATCCCAAATGTTTGTATGCTGGTGGTAATACTTTTCTTCCTCTTAATGTTCTTGCTATAAATCCAATTTGTATTAAATAAGGTTCATATACATCTTCTATTGTATCTATTTCTTCTCCAACCGTTGCAGCTAGCGCCTCTATTCCGACGGCTCTTCCCTGATATTGTACTATCATAGTTTCTAATAATCTTCTGTCAATTTCATCAAGTCCTAATTCATCTATTTCTAGTTGATTTAATGCATGTTTTGCTATCTTTAAATCTATTTCTCCATCCCCCAATACAATTGCATAGTCTCGTACTCTTTTTAATAACCTGTTAGCTATTCTAGGTGTTCCTCTTGACCTTCTTGCAATTTCTCTTGCCGCTTCTTCCTCAATTTTTATACTTAATATTTTACTTGACCTTTTTATAATTTTAGACAAATCGTTTTCTGAATATAATTCTAGTCTATGTATAATTCCAAATCTATCACGTAATGGTGTTGTTAACGAACCTGCTTTAGTTGTTGCTCCTATCAATGTGAATTTTGGCAAATCTAGCCTTATTGACCTACTACTTGGACCTTTTCCTATCATAATATCTAAAGTAAAATCCTCTAATGCAGGGTATAATATTTCTTCAACACTTTTACTCAATCTATGAATTTCATCTATAAATAAAACATCAAATTCTGACAAATTTGTAAGCAATGCCGCTAAATCTCCTGGCTTTTCTATCGCTGGTCCTGATGTTATTTTTATGTTGGAATGCATTTCATTTGCAATAATATTAGCAAGTGTTGTTTTTCCTAGTCCTGGTGGTCCATATAATAAACAGTGGTCCAAAGGTTCTTCTCTTTTTTTGGCTGATTGAATATATATATTCATGTTTTCTTTTACTTTACTTTGTCCTATATATTCATCTAAATTATGTGGTCTAAGTGAATTTTCTAACCTTTCTTCTGCATTATCTTCTAGTCCTGGGTTCATAATTCTCTCTTCATCCATTTTTCTAACCCTCTCTTATTTTATTTAAACTTATATTGTATCTATAAAATTTTCTATTATTTTTATTATCTTATTTTCTTCATGATTTTTAATTTCATATTTTGTTGGAATAAAATCTTTCGCTTTTAATATTGCTTCTTTCAATTCATCTACATCATTTATTCCTATAATATAGTTTTTTGAACTAAAGTTTTCTACGATTTGAGTTTGATGATCATTTACATGTTCATGGTATTTATGTAATCTAGGTACAGCAATAACTTTTTTCCCTTTTTTGATTGAACTTATAATTGATCCAACTCCTCCGTGAGTAATTATTAAGTCTGCTTGGTCTTGATATTTTTCTAATTCATCTTGTGGTATCAGTCCAAATATTTTCATATTTTTTGATTCATATTTTGTATATCCTGCTTGGACTATTATTTTTTCATCAATAATCTTTTCTTTTATTAATTCATCTATTTTTTCTAATAGTCGATGAAAACTATTGTTTTGTGTTCCTAATAATACTAATATCATTTATAAATTGAACCTCCATAAACAGCTTTAGGGTATAATTTTAGCATTTCCTCCCATTGTACTATAAATAAATCTGCAATTGGATATATCAATTTTCCTGTAGCTGTTTTTTTATTTCTGTTAGCAAATGTTTCTATATAAATTATTTTGCTTCCAAATACTTTTCCTAAAATGCACATTGGACCAGCTGTATGTGTTCCGGTTGTTATTATTACTTTAGGTCTTATTTTAAAATAGTAATATACTGATTTAAAACATAAAATAGTGTATTTAAAAATATATTGAAACAATTTGCTTCTCGTTCCATATGGCAGAAAAGATATTTTTTCTTTGTATTTTTCTTTTAAAGATTCATTTGTTTCATCTTTTTCTGTTATTATATGATAATCGTACTTTTTAAATAGAGGTTCTAGTTGTAATAATTCACTCAAATGCCCTCCTGTACTTGATATAAATAATACTTTTTTCATTTTCTCACCTTATGTTCATTTTATCTATATCCACTTGAAAACGCTTCTGCATGGACATATTGATATTATATCGTTTTTTTTACTTAATGTCTAGCAAACACAAAAAACTGAAAAAGAATTTATCATTCTCTTTCAGTTTTATAATTTTCTTCTCCTAAGCTCGTGGATGGGCTTTTTTATAAATGTCTTTTATTCCTCCATCTTGGAATTGCATATATACCTGTGTTGATGATATATCTGAATGTCCAAGCATTGTTTGTATTGCTTTTAAATCTGCTCCATTTTGCAAAAGATGTGTTGCAAAAGAATGTCTTAACACATGTGGGGTTATATCTTTTGTTATATGAGCTTGTTCTTTGTAATATTTAATGATTTTCCAAAATCCTTGTCTTGTTAACCTTTTTCCATTTATGTTTACAAATAAGGCTTTTTCTTCATCATCTTTTATAAGGATATCTCTTGCATCTTCTATATATTCTTTTAATGCTGTTAATGCCATTGTTCCTAATGGTATTGTTCTTGGTCTATTTCCTGTATTACAGGTTACATAACCTTCTTCAAGATTTACATCTTCTATATTTAAAGATATTATTTCTGTTACTCTCATCCCTGTAGCATATGCAAATTCTAACATTGCTTTATCACGAGTTCCTTTTAAATCAACATCTTTTGGTTGTTCTAATAATAGTTCTACTTCTTTAGATGTTAATACGCTAGGTACTCTTTTTTCAATTTTAGGTGCTTGAATATGAGCTGTCGGATCAATTTTCACCTTTTTTCTTTTTAATGCAAATTGGTAAAATGATCTTATTGAAGCTATACATCTTGAGATACTAGATGGTTTTTTTCCGTTTTCTTGTAGTTCTCTAATATAGTCTTTTATATCTTCTTCTTTTGCCCTATTATAGTGAACTTCGCATGCTTCTAAATATCTTTTGAATTGTTTCAAATCTCTTTTATATGATTGTAATGTGTTTTCTGATAATTTTTTTTCATTTGCTAGAAATTCAAAAAAGAATTTTAATTGTCTCTCCATTTATATCCTTCCCCTATCATCTATATTAAAATAATTTATTTACATAAACTATATATGTTATATCAAACAATTAACAAATTGTAAATACATTTTCTCGATTTTTTAAAAATATTTAATTGCCCATTTTAAAATGTTTGTAGAAATAAATACTTCTATTATAGAAGAAATTAGTATTATGCATAACATTATTATAGAAAATATTATGTGCCTTAATAATTCCAATTTTATGTTTTCCTTGTTTTTATCTTTTATAATTGATTTATATAATTTAAATCCACTTACAGCTAACGCTATCATTGCAGGAATTAGAAAAATACTTGGTAGTAAAAAATTGATTAATGTAAATATTATTCCTTTTTGTAGACCTAGCACAGTTACACAAACAGATATTGTATATCCAAGGCAAAATCCCCTATACATAATTATTCCAAATACCACAGGAATTCCAATTATGGTAGTTCCAAAAAACCATATTGTAACTGCTAAAAATATATTTTGAGTAATACTTGTTTTTAATAGGCTCATACTATCTAATTTTTCGGTTGTTTTCATCTTATCAATAAAATGATTTAAATATTCAGTTATTTCTGTTTTTTGGCTTTCTTCAATATTATTTACAAAAAATACTCCTAAAAATATTCCTAATATAAATAATAAAGTAACAATTATATATTCTTTTTTGTTGTTTTTTACATGTTGTTTTATTATCTCTTTTATCTTATAGGTTGTATCTCTCATAAAAAATCTCCTTATCGTTTATACATAATGTGTATTCGATAACGAGATTTTTAGAACTTTATTTTTTGTTAACAGTTACTTTTCCATAGTTTCCGCCACCACCTGATTGAACTCTACAGTTTCCTCTTATAGCGTTTTCTATGTTGTTAGCTATTTTTTCTCCAACTACTGTTTCAATGTCATCTTTTGAAAGTTTATGTAATATATTCATTTCTGTTTCAAATGTATCCAATAATTTTTGTATGGTTTTTCCTCCTACTCCAGGAATAAATCCTAAAGGAATTTGATATATATATGGAGGTCTATTTTCTGGACTTTGTGTTGCATTTTTATCTTTTATTAGTTCAATTCTATCAAAAACGCCAAATGTTACGTTTTTCCCACCACACATTGGACATTTTTCTACAGGTTCTTTTGTTTCTATTGACTTTTCACAGTCATCACAATATGTTCTGTGGTATTTTCCAAGTTTTGGGTCAAGACCATAGTTAGCTAAAATTTTTCTTCCTTCTTCATTTTTTAATGCTTTTACAATTTCTTTAAATGAAATATCTTCTACTTGCATTTTGTTGTATTCTCGCGCAATTTTAGGTAATGAATGTGCATCTGAATTTGTTAAAAATGTTCTTGTTTCTAACTCTGATATTTCATCTGCCAAAAATGTATCTGAACTTAGTCCTAATTCTACTGCAAAAATTTTATTAAATTTCTCTTTAAATATATTTTCTAGTCTATCTGTACAATTTCCATAATAGCTTTTGTGTGGCGTGAATATATGTGCAGGGACTAATATTCCATTATATTTTTCTACAATATCTATTAATTCATATCCTGATAAATCAGTTCTTTGTGTACTTAATGTTATGTTTTTTAAATGGTGGCTAAGTTCATTAGAAAATGCTTTTATATCACTCAAATGTGGAAAATAACATAAATTATGTGCACTTCCTGATTTTCCATTTCTTCCTTTTTCAGAAGTTTCTACCTCACTGCCAAGAATTATACAAACTTTATCTTTATATATAATTCCACCATCTTCTAGTTCATACGCTTCTCCTGTTTTTAAAAAGTTTTCTATATCTTCAATAACATATGGAGAAGCACAATCTATTATTCCTACTACATTTATTCCTTTTCTATCTGCGCATTCTTTTGCAATATTAGCAAAGTTTAAAGACCTTGCTGCTGTTATTTTTATAGGTTTTCCATTTTCACTTCTTCCTATATGTACATGTAAATCTGCAAATATTTCGTACATCTTTTACTCCTTCACATCTACCATTTTATCTTGTTTTTGGCTCATTATCCTTTTTACTGTTTGTTCACTAAATAGTGCTCTGTTTGGATTTTCAAAATCTTCAAACATTTCATTTGATAACTCTTTCATACGTTTTTCTATTAGTTTATCTACTTTTGGTCCATAGTCATACATTACTTCTTTTATAAATTCAACTGTTGTCTTTGACTCGTTGTGTATTTTAGTTAATCTTCTAAGAGCTGTCATATTAGTTATTTCACTCATATCTATTTTTTCCATAAAATTTACAAAATCCATAAATGTTTCTAGATATCTATTATACTCATTTTTTAAATTTCTATGTTCTAATAAAACAAGTGCCTCATCAGGCTTAAAGCCAATTCTCTCTGGTCTATCTAAAAGCATACCCCCAAATTGATCTATTAATTCTAGTATATCACTTTCTCTCTCTCTTGGGTTACTATTGCTGTAACGATTTACTTCTTCACAAATTTTACAAAATCGCTTATTAAATCCCATTCCTGCTAGGTAGTCAGCACCTCTTTTAGCATATGTATGAACACTTTCAATATCTTGCGCATTGTCAATCTTTTTTACATTACATAATAGGCATGCTGTTAAAAGTAGATTCTCATCTACTTCTATTTTCGAGTATTTTAAAAACATCCTTGCTATTTCTGTTTTAAATATTACCGATTTATCAAAAAAGATTTTTGACTTTTTTGATAGATAATATACTATATCCATTTTTGCATCTAAGTTCTGTTCTTCCAAAATATAATCAGCAAAAGTGTTCATTTATATTCCTCCCTCAAAATTCAGCTTTTCTTTTGTCCATTCATATACAATTTTATTATACTTAAATCTACAAAATAATTCAACATTTTTAATATATGTAATTAAATTGTAATATTTATGGAATTGCATTACGAGCTAACTCATCACATCTATTATTTAGTTCATTATCACTATGCCCTTTTACTTTATTAAATGTAACTTTATGTATTTTTGTTAAATTATATAATTCTTGCCAAATTTCTTTATTCTTCACAGGCTCTTTTGATGATGTTCTCCAATTGTTTTTTATCCACCCATAAATCCATCCTTGTGTAAAACTATTCACAATATATGCACTATCACTGTATAATTCTACTTCACACGGATGTTTTAAAAGTTTTAAAGCTTCTACTACTGCTGTTAATTCCATAATATTATTAGTTGTATCTTTTGCTCCTCCTGAAATTTCTTTTTTGTTGTTTCCATATATCAAAACTGCTCCCCAGCCACCTGGTCCTGGGTTTCCTGAGCATGCACCATCAGTATATATTATAACTTTATCCATTAAGGCCCTCCTCATTGTTTTTTTTCATAATTTATGATAGTATTATATCAGTAAAAATAAATTAATACAAGGAGGTTATCATGGGAAAAGTTTTAGGTATAATTGCAGAATATAATCCATTTCATAATGGGCATTTATATCATTTAGAACAGGCAAAAAAATTGACAGGTTCTAATTATACGGTGGCTGTTATAAGCGGAAATTTCACACAACGTGGTAGTACCTCTTTAGTCGATAAATGGGCTAGAACTGAAATGGCTTTAAATTGTGGAATCGACTTAGTTGTAGAACTGCCTACTTTATATGCGACTTCCAGTGCCGAAAACTTTGCCGATGGAGCCATAAAAATACTAAATTCATTAAAAGTAGTTGATTATTTAGCTTTTGGTTCTGAAACAGCTGATATGGATATCTTAAATCCTATAGCTGATATCTTATATCAAGAGCCTAAAGCATATAAGTTATTGCTTTCTCACGAATTGAAAAAAGGCGTTTCTTTTCCCAAGGCTCGTGAAAATGCTTTAATGCTATATTTAGGCGATATTAGAAAATATCTCAATGTTTTATCAGAACCTAATAATGTATTAGGTTTAGAATATATGAAATCTTTAAAAAAACATAAAAGTAACATTATTCCTGTTGCTATACCAAGGTTTGAAGCAGGATATAATGATATAAATTATTCTGGAAATATTGCAAGTGCAACTGCTATTAGAAATATTATAAAAAATGGGGATTTTAGAATTGCAAAAAAATTACTTCCTGATTCAAGCTATGATATTTTAATTAATAATATAAAGCAAGGACATATTGTTCCTGATTTATCTGTTTTTGAAAGGCAGATTTTTTATAATTTAAGAAAAATGAACTTATCTGAAATAGCAGAATTACCCGATGTTTCTGAAGGACTAGAAAATTCAATTAAGAAGGCTGCAAATTCCTGCAATACAGTTTCTGAATTTTTATCATTAGTAAAATCTAAACGATATACTACAACTCGAATTCAAAGAATTCTATTATATGCATTACTAGGAATTACTAAAAAAGATATGTTGTTGTCAAAAAAGGTTCTCCCATATATTAGGGTTTTAGGTTTAAATAATCGTGGTAAGTTCTTAATTTCAGAAATTGCAAAGGCTAATCCCAAACTTGAAATAATAACTTCTGTTAAGCGTTTTATGGATACATCTATTAATAAAAATTTGAAAATAATTTTAGAAAAAGACATATGGGCTACCAATGTATATTCTTTAGGTTATGATTTTGATTCTTGTAGCAATTTAGATTATACAAAAAAAATCATAACATTATAAATTTATAGAATGTTAAAAAGCAAAGTATGCTATTATAAACAGCATACTTTGCTTTTTATCTATCTTCGTTTTCTTTTTCTTCTGCTTTTTTATTATTTTCCATATCTTTCGCTATTTTTATATCTATATTTCGATATAGTTTTTTTAATCGTAATAATTGTTCTTTGTGTTGAACAAATAATTCATCTTCTGCATCTCCTTTATCTATCTTTTCTATCAATCCTTTATGGCATAAATTATCCACATTGTTGATTATATCGTTTAGTTCTTCAAAATTATCTCTTCCTATTTTACTTATAAATGGTTCGGATTCTCCTGATAACATTACTTGTAAAATATCTTTTCTATAATGTTCAAATATTGGAAGTAACATCTTTTTAGTAATATCTGCTGTATTAATGTTTTGCATGCATTCTTTTATATGTTTTTTATCTTCCATCATGTATTTATCATTTTTTCTTAAATATCCTAATGCTTCTATAGTAATCATATCTGTAAAATTTTCATTCAGTCTCTCGTATTTTCGATACTGATTATCATATTTATTTTTTTCTTGTTCCTCTTCAATGGTATCAAAACCAACATTAAGCCCTCGTTGTCCTAGTACATGGCACGTTTCATGTAAACATATATAATCTAGTGCTCCTGCCATATCTTTTCTTGCACCGTACAGAACAACTGGTAAATAGGCTGTAGCTCCTCCTCTTTCAAATTTCAACACGGTTGTTGCTGTTTTCTTATTTACAATGCAAGCACATATCTTTTTCTCGTCATCTTTTGAAAGAATTCCTTCAACAAAATATTTTTGATAGCTCGGAGAATATTTTATAAGCTCTTCTAACTCTTCTTCTGTAAGGTCTACTTTCCTATCTTTTTTTACCTTTTCCAAAAAATCTGCTTTCCTTTTCTTTTCGCTGTCTATATATTGTTGATATTCCGCTTTTATTTCTTTTATGTAATGACAATATTCTTCATCTATTTCGTCATATGCTTTTTTATATGGCTCTAATTTTTTAAAAAATTCTTGATATTGTTCTGTTTCACAAAATTCATCAAAATCATATATCGTTAAATATCCACATTCTTCCTCTCCGAGAAATTGGTTTATAAAGTTTACTTTATTTTCTCTTGCAATTTCCTGTTCTGTTGGGTTTTCATACTCTATAAAAAATGGTTTTATTCCATATAGCGGTTGTAAATCTCTTGCTATAAATGCTGTTTTGTCTATGTATTTTCCAATTAAATGGCTAGTTTCTTCATCAAGTTTTGCTGTAAAATTTTCTTGCTCATCATATTTTGTATGAATTCCTATTTTATTTAAGAATTTTATATATAATTCTCTCGCCTTGCAATCTTCTAAAAACCTTACATATTCTTCTATCCCTTCAATGTCATTATAAGCAACATAATATCCACTATTAATTCTAGCTCCTATTTCTGCTTTTTTATCTTCCCCAAAGACACTTGTAAATGCATTTATAGTATCTACTATGTGTTCTCGTATGTCCATGTCTAAAACGCTCATTTTTCCACCTCGCTAGTGTATTATAACAAAAATACCTCATGAAATCAAATCTATTTTAGTATCTATCAGTGTTCTATTATCTTCCTAATATAAATTTCTTATTACTTCATTTTGTCTTTTAAATATGTTTTCGCAAATTTTTGTTCGCCTGTGCTGTTAAAAATAAAATGCAATTTCTTGCATTTTATTGGTGGGCAGGGAAGGATTCGAACCTTCGTACTCGAATGAGAACAGATTTACAGTCTGCCGCCTTTAGCCACTCGGCCACCTACCCATATCATAAATAAAATGGTGCTCCCTCAAGGATTCGAACCTTGGACCCACCGGTTATGAGCCGGTTGCTCTGACCAACTGAGCTAAGGGAGCATTACACTCTTACTTACGACAAGTTAAAGTATAAACCATTTTATTATAATTGTCAAGCATTTTTTTAAAATAATTAGAATTAAAAAAATTTATTTTTTACTGACACTCTCCTCTTTTGTTTTATTTCAAAATTAATATACCAAAACAGTTTTATTTTTCAATGATATTATTTCCACATTTTCGTTTTTCTATTCCACACTTCTACACTTTTTCTAGTTTTTCTTTAACTTTATTAATTTGAAGCATCACTTGTTTTGCTGAAGGTCCGCCAATCACATTTCTTCTATTTACACAATTTATTAAATCAATTGCATCATATATATCATCTTCAAACTCGTTACTATATTCTTTGTATTCTTCAATTTTTAAGTTCTCTAATGTTGTGTCATTTTTGATGCAATATTTTACTAAACTTCCTGTAATTTTGTATGCATCACGGAATGGAATTCCTCTTGCAGTTAGATAGTCTGCACAATCTGTTGCATTTATAAATCCTTTGGCTGCAGCTTTTTTCATATTTTCTTTATTTACAGTCATTGTTTTCACTAACGGATTTAATGTTGTAATACATAAATTAACTGTATCTAATGCATCAAAAATCCCTTCTTTATCTTCTTGCATATCTTTGTTATATGCAAGTGGTGTTCCCTTCATAACAGTTAGCATTGCCATTAAGTGTCCATATACTCTTCCTGTTTTTCCTCTAATTAATTCTGTTATATCAGGATTTTTCTTTTGAGGCATTATTGATGAACCTGTTGCAAATGCATCGTCTAATTCAACAAATTTGAATTCCCATGATGACCACATAATTATTTCTTCGCTTATTCTTGATAGATGCATCATAATCATTGATATATCAGATAATAATTCTATTACATAATCTCTATCAGATACTCCATCTAAACTATTATTAGTTACACCTGCAAAGCCTAATTCTTTGGCTTCAAATTCTCTGTCTAAGTTATATGTTGTTCCAGCTAAAGCACAACTTCCAATTGGAGATACATCCATTCTTGTATAAGTTTGTGTTAATCTTTCTTCATCACGTAAAAACATTTCTACATATGCCATTAAATGATGTGCAAATGTTACTGGTTGTGCTCTTTGCAAGTGTGTATATCCAGGCATTATTGTTTCTGTATTTTCTTCTGCTTTTTCAACAAATGTTGCTATTAATTCTTTAAGCTCTTTTTTTATTTCTAATATAGCATCTTTTAAGTACATTTTTATATCTAATGCAACTTGATCATTTCTACTTCTTGCTGTATGAAGTCTTTTTCCACTTTGACCTATTCTATTTGTAAGTTCTGCTTCTACAAACATATGAATATCTTCTGCATTTGGATCAAATTTTAAATTCCCTTCTTCTATATCTTTTAAAATTCCTGTTAATCCTTGAAGTATTTTTTCTTCATCTTCTTTTTCAATTATCCCTTGTTTAGCAAGCATTTTTGCATGTGCCATGCTTCCTTTTATGTCTTGTTTGTACATTTTATAATCAAACTTTATTGAAGAATTAAAATCATTTGTCCTTGAATCGATTTGTTTTTCAAACCTTCCGTCCCACATTGCCATAAGAACTGCACCTCTTTTTATTTATTTTTCTTTTCCATTTTCGCTCTAATTTTTGTTGGTAAAGCATATAAGTTAATAAATCCTGCTGAATCTTTTTGGTCATAATCATCGTCTTCTCCAAATGATGCTGTTTGTACTGAATATAAAGAATATTTACTTTCTAAACCATTTGGAATGATGTTTCCTTTGTATAATTTTAAGCCAACTTTTCCTGTTACTGTTTCTTGTGTTTTATCTACAAATGCTTCGATAGCTTCTCTTAATGGACTGTACCATTGCGCGTTGTATAATATTTCTCCCATTTTAGCTGAAACACTTTGTTTAAAGTGCATTGTTTCTTTATCTAAACAAATTGTTTCTAATAAACTATGTGCTTTATATATAATTGTTCCTCCTGGAGTTTCATATACTCCTCTTGATTTCATACCTACTAATCTGTTTTCTACCAAGTCTAAAATTCCTATACCATTTTCTCCACCAATTTCATTTAGCTTTTCTATCATCTTAACTAAATCCATCTTTTCTCCATTTAATGCAACTGGTAAACCTTTTTCAAATTCTAGTTCTATGATAGTTTCTTCGTCTTTTGCTTTTTGTGGTGTTACTCCCATTTCTAGTATTTTATCATAATTTGGAACATTTGCAATATCTTCTAAGTCTAAACCTTCATGAGATAAATGCCATAAGTTTTTATCTTTTGAATAGTTTGTTTCTCTATTTATTTTTAGTGGTATTTTGTGATCTTCTGCATATTGAATTGCATCTTCTCTACTTTTAATATCCCATTCTCTCCAAGGAACTATTACTGGCATATCAGGTTCAAATGCTTTTATTGCTAATTCAAACCTTACTTGATCATTTCCTTTACCTGTGCAGCCATGACAGATTGCATCTGCACCTTCTTTTTTTGCTATTTCTACTAATTTTTTAGCAAGTAATGGTCTTGTAAATGGTGTTCCTAGTAAATATACTCCTTCGTATGTAGCTCCTGCTTTTATAGCTGGTGCTACAAAGTCATTTACCATTTCTTCTTTTAAATCTAAAACATATAATTTTGATGCTCCTGAATTTTTAGCTTTTTCTTCTAATCCTTCTAACTCAAAATCTCCTTGCCCTACATTTCCTGTTACTGCAATAACTTCGCAATTGTCATAATTTTCTTTTAACCATGTGATTATAATTGATGTGTCTAATCCTCCTGAATATGATAATACTATTTTTTTGTAACTCATTTTATTTCCTCCCTTAATACTTTCTATTTTCCGATGATTTGCAATTTATATACAAAAAAGACGTCTCTCGAAAGAGACGTCTATATAAACGTGGTACCACTCTAATTATTTATATATTTTTATTATACATAAATCACTCATCTCTATAACGCCGAGTCCGCGAACTATGATACTAGATTTCTAAAATTTTTCCCATAGCCACTCATAAGTTCTTTTCATTTTGCCTTTCACATGTTAGCTCTCACTCTACCTAACTCGCTGTTGCTTCTATACAAAATTACTCTCTTAATCATCGATTTTCATATTTACATAATAATGTGTACTTTTTCAGTATAACAAAATTTTTAATTCCTGTCAATACATTTTATTCAATTTCTTCAAATCTTGTTATCATTTTTACTCCTTGTTTTATTAAATCATTTGTCCCTACTGAGTTTAAAGAATTTATATTCCCAGGAATTGAATATACATCTCTTCCTTGTTCTAGTGCAAAATCTACAGTAATTAGAGTTCCACTTTTTTCTTTGGCCTCTATCACTAGAACACCTTTTGATATTCCACTTATTATTCTATTTCTTGCCGGAAAGTTCATTCTATTTGGTTTTGTCCCTAAGGGATATTCTGAAATTATAGCTCCTCCGCAATCTAATATTTTTCTTTGTAAAATTTCGTTTTCTTTTGGGTATATTATATCTAATCCGCTTCCAACTACTGCAATTGGTTTCCCATAATTTATAGTATTTTTATTTTCTTTCTCTTTCGTACATTCATTTTCTAATATTGCTGCTAAATTTCCTATATGAGCATAACTATCTATCCCTTTTGCTAATCCACTTACTATATTCTTTCCTTTTTTAGCTAAATTATACGCAAAATATCTAGCTGCTTTTGCTCCATATTCACTAGCTTTTCTACATCCAATTATGGCAATATTTTCTCCATTTAGTATGTTTATGTTTCCTCTTACATATAATGTTTTAGGAGCACCGTAAATCTCTTTTAATAACTTAGGATAGTTTTTATCTTCAATAGTTATTGTACATATTTCGTTTTCTTTTATTTTATTCGTATTAATACCTCCTTAAATATTTATTATAGTTTTTTTATTGTATATGAAAATTAATTTTTCCTATACAATAAAAAAGAGCATTATCAATAATGCCCCTTCATATTATTCCCCATATATTACTTATTTTGTTTTTTTGTTGCTTTTATAACATTATTCATAAGCATTGCTATAGTCATTGGTCCCACTCCTCCTGGTACCGGCGTAATATAACTTGCTTTTTTTTCTACATTTTCAAAGTCAACATCTCCAACTAATTTTCCATTCTCTTCTCGATTTATTCCAACATCTATTATAACCGCTCCATCTTTTACCATGTCTGCTTTTACAAATTTAGCTTGTCCTATTGCAGATATTATTACATCTGCTCGTTTTGTATGTTCTTTCAAATTTTCAGTTTTAGAATGACACACTGTTACTGTAGCATGTTTTTGCAAACAACATTGTATTAATGGCTTTCCTACTATATTGCTTCTGCCTAATATTACCACATGTTTACCTTTTAAGTCAATATTATATTCTTCAAACATTTTCATAACTCCATATGGAGTGCATGAAATAAATGTATCTTCTCCTATGCATAATTTTCCTATACTTGATGGTGTAAATCCATCTACATCTTTTGAATATGTTATTGCTTTAAATGCCTCATTTATATTTAAGTGAGGTGGAATTGGACTTTGTAATAAAATGCCATTTATTGTTTTATCTTTATTAAGCGTATTTATTAAATCTAATAATTCTTTTTGAGAAATATTTTCTTTAAGTAAATATTCTTCATATTCAATTCCTACTTCTTCACAGGCCTTACTTTTATTTTTCACATAAACCTTAGAGGCAGGATTGTCTCCGACCATTATAACTGCTAATTTTGGATTTATATTTTGTTCTTTTAATTCTTCACATTCTAGTTTTAATTGTTTTCGTATTTTTTTTGCTAATGATTTTCCATCTATTATTACTGCCATATTTACTCCCCATACCTTCCTTTAAACTTTAATTACTAAATTATTGGTCATAAATTGCCTTATATTCAATATCTTCCATATATGGAAACATTTCTTTTACCCTTTTTAAAGTAAGCATTGACATTTTTGGTTGAGGATTTTTTTTGTGATCTGATAACAACTTTTGTGTATAGCAATTTTCTGCTGTTTTAAATAATAAATATCTATTGCCTACATAAGTGTAATAAATTTGATATCCATCACGTAAATCACACCACATCTTTTCAAAAGTATATTCTCCCATTTTTCTTCCTTTCCTTTTTGCTATTTTATCATTTCATCAAATTGAGCTTCATTTAATATTGTTGTCCCATATATACGTGCTTTTGTTAATTTACTTCCTGCTTCTTCTCCAGCTAATAAATAATCTGTCTTTTTCGAAACTGAACCTGAAACTTTTCCACCAAATTTTTCGATTATATTCGAAACCTCTGTCCTCGTATATTTTTCTAGGCTTCCTGTTATCACGAATGTTTTTCCATCAAACCTATCGTCCAATATCTCTTCTTGATATTCCATATTAACACCCGCTTCTTTTAACCTTTTTATCAAATCTTCTGTTTGTTCTTGTAAAAAGAATTCTCTAATACTATTTGCAACAATCGGACCTACATCTTCCACCATTGCTAATTCTTCAGATGTTGCATTTGCTAAATTATCAATGTTTTTATATTTCTTAGCAAGGACTTTTGCTGCTTTTGTCCCTACATGTCGTATTCCAAATGCAGTTATTAATCTAGCCAAATCATTTTCCTTGCTTTTGTTTATACTATTTACTAAATTTTGTGCAAATTTCTTGCCATTTTTCTTTAACGAAGCTATGTCCTCAAGTTCTAATGCATATATATCAGCCATGTTATTAATCAAATTTTTATCTAATAATTGTTTTATTATCGCTTCTCCAAGCCCATCTATATTCATGGCTTCTCTTGATGCAAAATGGACTAAATTTCTAAATAATTTTGCAGGACATTCAATTCCTGTACATCTAACAGCTGCTTCTCCTTCTTCTCTTACTGCTTCTGCTCCACAAACAGGACATATTTTAGGCATTTCAAAATCTATCTCTTCTCCTGTTCTTTTTTCAGTTATAACTTTTACAACTTCAGGAATTACATCTCCCGCTTTTTGAATTACAACAGTATCCCCTATTTTTAAGTCTTTTTCTTTTATAAAATCCTCATTATGCAATGTAGTCTTTGCTATTTTGGAACCTGCAACAATAACTGGTTCTAAAATAGCCATCGGAGTAATAACACCTGTTCTTCCTACCTGACATACAATATCTTTTACTTTAGTTTCTTTTCTTTCAGGTGGATATTTATATGCTACTGCCCATCGTGGAGTTTTAGCTGTTGTTCCTAACATTTCTCTAAATTTTAAATCATCTACTTTTACAACTGCTCCATCTATTCCAAAAGTTAGGTTTTCCCTGTCATTTCCTATTTTTTCTATGGCATTTTTAATTTCTTTTATATTTTCACAAGGTATACGAATTGGATTTACATTAAACCCTAGTTTTGCTAGATATTCTAGTTCTTCAAAGTGTGAACCAAATTCTTTGTTTTCTACTTTTTGTACGTTAAATATATAAATATCTAACGGTCTTTTAGCTGTGATTTTGCTGTCTAACTGCCTTAGAGACCCTGCTGCTGCATTTCTCGCATTTGCAAATAACTCTTCTTCATTTTCTTCTCTTTCTTTGTTCATTTTCTCAAAGTCTTTTTTACTTATAAAAACTTCTCCTCGAACAATTATATCAATCGGTTCATTTAATTCCTTTGGAATTGTTTTTATCGTTTTTAAATTTTCTGTTACATCTTCTCCAACTAGTCCATTTCCTCTCGTTGCTCCTCTTACAAACTTTCCTTGCTTATATTCCAATGCAGCAGATAGTCCATCAATTTTAGTTTCTACCACATATGTTCTATTTTCTATATTTTTTTCTTCTGCTCTTTCATTTATTTTGTTTATATATTCTGCTACTTCTTCTATACTAAATACATCTTGTAAACTCTGCAATGGCACTTCATGAGTTACTTTTGTGAACCCAGCCTTAACATGTCCACCAACTTTTTGAGTTAAAGATTCTTTTGACTTAAATTCTGGAAATTCTTTTTCCAAATTTCGTAATTCTACCATTAACATGTCATATTCAAAGTCTGATATTTCCGGTTTATCATCATCATAATATTTTTTTGCATGATATTCTACTTGTTTTCTTAAGTCTTCTATTCTTTCTTTAGCTTCACTTTTCTTCATCTTACGCACCTCTAATTGCTATAAATTCTTTATTATTATATACAATTTCCCATAAAAAATAAAGGAATTTATAAAAATTCCTTTACTAATTTTATTTCATATTCGTTATTCTGCTCTTGCAAGTATTATAAGTCTCGCTTTACTATTATCCGTACATGTAGATAAGCTTACTTCTGGCTTTCCGCCTGTATCTCTTTGATAGAAATCTGTATCTGTGTCTGTTGTTTCAAATTTGTCATAAATTGTATATGTTAATTTTTTACCTGAATTATCTGTTATGTAAATTTTATCTCCTTTTTTCAACTTTTTGTTGTTTGAAAAGAACATTCCATTTCTATAGTTATGTCCTATTATGACAGTATTTCCTGGTTGATTTAATCCAGCTCCCCATTGAAAAGCAACTGCTGTTTCTATTGATTTTTTAGTTACTTTTTCAAGTACAGGATACTTAAAATTCGTCGCTGGAATTTCCATTGTTCCTAACATTCCGAAACCTTTATACATTGGTTTTTTATTAGAAGTTCCTGAACTAGAATTTCCTTCACTTGTAATTTGATCAAATGGATTGCTTTGATTATTTTCTTCATTTTGTGGCTTAACCTCTCCATTTTCTCCTCCTGAAACATCTCCATTAAAATTTTCTACCGCTTCTGCCCCATCTTTTGACAACATATAATTTTGATAATACTGAAATCCTAAAAATCCTAACAGTCCTATTATTGCAATAATAATTATTACTAGTATAACTGTTAATACTTTACTATATTTACTCTCAAACATATCCTTTACCTCCGTACACTATACACTACGTTAATTATAACATATATATGTCAAAAAATAAAGATTTTTATTATAAAATGTTAGTTCCTAAATTTTTACCACCTAATATGTGATAATGTAAATGCATTACTGTTTGTCCGGCATCTTTACCACAATTTGAAATAACTCTATATCCTGTTTCTTTCACACCTTGTGCTTCTGCAATTTTTCTAATCGTTGTAAATATTTTACCTATTAGATTTTCATCTTCCTCTTCAATTTCATTTATTGAACCAATATGTTTTTTAGGTACTACTAATATATGAACTGGAGCTTCTGGATTTATATCTTTAAATGCATATACATTTTCGTCTTCATATACCTTATCAGAAGGTATTTCTCCTTTTATAATTTTACAAAATAAACAATCTTCCATAATCTTGTTTTCCTTTCTTCTTTCCTATCAAATACAGGTTTAACGTAATTTTTTTATTATTTAATTAATATTGCTTTTATTCTTCTTACTCCTGATGAACTTGATTCTTCTTTTTTTATTTTGAATCTTCCTAATTCATTGGTGTTTTGCACATGTGGTCCTCCACATAATTCCTTTGAAACATTTCCTATTGTATATACTGTTACTATATCAGGATATTTTTCAATAAACATACATTCTGCACCTGATTTTATTGCATCTTCTTTTTTCATTTCTTCCTTAGTTACTGGCAATCCCTCTTCTATCCATTCATTTACTAAATCTTCTATGCTCTTCTTTTCTTCATCTGTTAATTTGTGATCACAATTAAAGTCAAATCTCATTCTATCAACTGTTATGTTAGAACCTCTTTGATGTGCATCTGTTCCCAAAACCTTTTTAATTGCGGCATTTAGTAGATGTGTTGCTGTATGATATGCAGTTGTTGTTTCGTTTTGTTCTGCTAATCCACCTTTAAATTTTTGCTCTGAACCTGCTCTTGATTTTTCTTGATGTTTTTTAAATAATTCTTCAAATTGTTTTAAATCAATTTCATATCCATTTTCAGCAGCTAGTTCTTTTGTTACTTCTGGTGGGAAACCGTATGTATCATATAATCTAAATACAACATCTCCTGGAATAACTTTTGTATTTTGTAATTTTGATATTGCTTTTTGAAATTCTCTTTCGCCATGTGATAAAGTTTTTATGAACTTATCTTTTTCTTCTATTATTACAGTTTTGATATTTTCTTGGTTTTTAGCTAATTCTGGATACATCTCACCAAGATTATCCACATATATGTCTATAAGTGTTGATAATTCTGCTAAATCTATCTGTAATTTATTCATATGTCTTATCATTCTTCTTATTAATCTTCTTAGTACATATCCTCTATCTAAATTACTTGGTCTTCCTCCGTCTGCAATTATCATCATACTTGAACGTAGATGTTCTGATATAATTCTTCTACTTTCAATATTATTTACTTTTTGTAACTCTTCTAATTTGTCCATTACTGGTTTAAATAATTCTGTATCAAATGGAGTTTCTTTTCCTTGTAGTAACATTGCCATTCTTTCTAATCCAAGACCTGTATCCACATTTTTTTGTTTTAATTTTGTGTAGTTTCCTTTGGCGTCTTTAAAATATTCCATAAATACATTGTTCCAAATTTCAACATATTTACCGCAATCACATGATGGTTGACAATCTGGTCCACATGCTGGTTTTCCTGTATCGTAAAACATTTCTGTATCTGGTCCACAAGGTCCTTCTTCTCCTGCTATCCACCAGTTATCATCTTTTCCATAATAATAAATATGCCCATCTAAAATCCCTGCTTTTTTCCATGCTTCTGCTGCTACTTCGTCTCTTGGACAATCTTCATCTCCAGCAAAACATGTTACAGATAATTTTTCTACTGGTATTCCCAACTCTTTTGTTAAAAATTCAAAACTCATTGCTATAGATTCTTCTTTAAAATAATCTCCCAATGACCAATTTCCAAGCATTTCAAAATATGTTAAATGTCTATTGTCTCCAACTTCATCAATGTCATTTGTTCTAACACATTTTTGATAGTCTGTTAATCTTGTTCCTTCTGGATGTTTTTCTCCTAATAAATATGGTACAAGCGGTTGCATTCCAGCTGTTGTAAATAATACAGATGGATCATTTTCAGGTATTAATGGTGCTGATGGAATAACCACATGTCCATGATTTTTAAAAAAGTTTAAGTATTTATTTCGTATTTCAATAGCTTTCATTTTTCGTCTCCTTTTTCTTTTTTAGCTTATAAAATTATACTCTAAAACTAGCAAAAAATCAAGTTTGTTTATGAGAATTTTGGTGGCCCTTAATTAAAATAATAAATTCCAGTATGAAAGCAAAAGTAGAATTTAGTTTTC
>CAUWEX010000012.1:0-43644 GCA_963557965.1 uncultured Clostridia bacterium | reverse complement strand
AAATGTGCCGAAAATACTTGCGGGTTACCCTGCTGGGAAGATAGGTTGTTGCTAGTTTTTTTTATTTTAAAAAGAAAAATATTATATAATAAAACGATTTATAAGCTAAAACCTAATTTTTAGCTTAATTTTTATATTTGTAGGCTTCAGAATAAAAATAAATTTTTACTTTTTATGAATAAAGTGATATAATGCTATCACAAATGAAAGTAAAAGACATATTATAAGCATGAGGAGGAATAAATATGAGTAAACAAATGTGGAAACCAGGAACGTTTTTATACCCAATACCAGCAGTAATGGTAAGCTGTGGAACTATGGAAAAATCTAATATTATAACAGTTGCATGGACGGGAATATTAAATACAAATCCTGCTATAGTATATATATCAGTAAGACCTACAAGATATTCATATAATTTAATAAAAGAACAAGGTGAATTTGTTATTAATTTGACAACAGAAAATTTGGTAAAAGCTACTGATTGGTGTGGTGTAAGAAGTGGTGCTGATTATGATAAATTTAAAGAAATGAACTTACATAAAGAAAAAGCAAACTTTGTGAAATGCCCTTTAATAAAAGAAAGTCCTGTGTCTGTAGAATGCAAAGTAAAAGAAATTAGGGAGTTAGGCTCGCACCATATGTTTATAGCAGAGGTATTATCAATAGATGCGGATGATAAATATATTGACGATAAAGGAGCTTTTGATATTTCCAAATGCAATCTTATTAGTTATTTAAATGGACATTATTATAAAATAGGAAAACAATTAGGAAAATTTGGTTTTTCAGTTCAAAAAAAGAAAAAAAAATAAACCCGGAAGTCAGTTGACCTCCGGGTTTTGATGGTTAGAGAATTGTGGCGTTCCAGGCTACAATGTAGCCATCTGCATCAATTCGCTTGTCATGGGCATCTAGCCCACAAACAACAGAAAGCAAAAAACGCCTAAGAGGAATTCGATCAATGCTCTGATTGCTGCTGTCAACTACAAGAGCATATCCCTTATGAATGCCAATGAGAACAACGTAATGACCTTCACGATAAGCATAATTAGCATTATAAATGCCACGATGAACTCGGATAGGAACAGCAATGTTAGCCTGAAGTGCTTCTACAATAGCATCCCAACTATAGAAACGAGTATCATCATAAGCACGAACGCGACCTTGAGAATAAAACTCTATTAGGTTATCGATGAAGTACATCGAACCGCCAATTCCTTGAGCAGGTCCAAGAACCTTTTCGATTTCTTCTGGTGTGGTGCAGTTTTGAACATCAGGGTTATCAGGATAAAGCCTGACAATCTCTGAAACATCAATGCTTGGAAGTCCTAGAACTTTCCGAGAAGGGTCATTAGCAAAACGCCACTGACGATAGCCGTTGTTTGCGGCCAAATCAACAATAGACAGAAAGTCTTTAACGGGTTGCTGAGCAAGCTTCAAAAGATTATAGGATGCAAAAGCAACACATGCAGATTTCTCAATGGTGTTCACAGCACCAAAAGGCAAATCGGCCCAGCGAGGGTCATTTGCACGAGCGAGCTCTTTCTTGTCAGAAAGATTCTGAGCGAGTCGACAGAGACCGAACTCGTCGGTACGCATACGACGATACCGAAGGTTGAAACTAGGATCGTCAAGAGCGTTCCAAATGGACTGCTTAAGAGCTTCACCAGCCTTCAAATGAAGATCCTTACGGTGAAGGTGCTCCTCAGCAGAAACGCTGAGATTAGGGAAGTTTCTGTAGCTAAGGGGTTGATTGTTTGTAGTCATAGTGATACCTCCGTTGCAAAACAATAAATTGACAATGTGCGGTTTTAATTTACATATTCTCCTCCATCTATAAAATAAAACATAATATAATTATAGCACATTTTAAAATTTTTAGCAACAAAAACAAAGAAAATTATTGACAACAAAGGGAAAAAGTGATATACTACCATAGCATATGTTATTACGGACATGTGTTCACATCGTTTAAAAAAAGTAAAGGTAAAAATACGGAGGTGTTATTAATGGCAGCAAAAGGACCAAGAGAAAATATAACATTAGAATGTACAGAATGTAAAAGAAGAAATTATACAACTTCAAAAAACAAGAGAAACAATACAGATAGATTAGAAATAGTTAAATACTGTAAATATTGTAAAAAACGTACAACACACAAAGAGACAAAATAGTTAGAAAGCTATTTTAAGGAGGAAATAAAATGGCTAAAAAAGAAGCAAAAAACACAAAGAAAGAAAACAGCAAAAACAAAAAAAGTTTTTTCAAAAACTTCAAAGCTGAATTAAAAAAAGTAGTTTGGCCAACACCAAAACAATTATTCAATAACACAGTAGCAGTAGTTACTATTGTGCTAGTTACAGCTGCAATTGTTTTTGTATTAGACTTAACATTTGAATCTTTGAATAAGCATGGAGTAGAAAAAATAAAATCAGCTATAACAACAATGCAAGAAGAACAAACAAAAAATGAAAATAATAACGAAGAAAATACATCTAATGAGAATTCAAATGAAGCAAATGAAAATGAACAAGGTCAAGCTTCAGAAGCAGAAAATACAAACAAAGAAAATGCAGAGTAAAATGAATTTTAAAGGAGGCTAAAAACAAATGTCTCAAAAAGATTATGATAATGTACCTAGATGGTATGTAGTACATACTTATTCAGGATATGAGAACAAAGTAAAAACAGACTTAGAGAAAACTATTAAAAACAGAGAGCTAGAAGATTACTTTTTTGATATAGTTGTTCCAATGGAAGAGCAAATTGAAATCAAAGATGGAAAAAGAAAAACCAATTTAAAAAAAGTATTTCCAGGCTATGTTTTAATTAAAATGATAGTAACAGAACAATCTTGGTATATTGTAAGAAATACAAGAGGTGTTACTGGATTTGTAGGCTCTGGAACAGATCCAATCCCATTAACTGAAGATGAAATTAGAAACATGGGATTTGACGATGTTTCAATTAATGTTGATTATGAAGTTAGTGAACAGGTTCAAGTTATGAATGGACCATTTGAAGGATTTGTAGGTACAGTACAAGAAATTAACAAAGAAAAACATAAAGTAAAAGTTCTAGTATCTATGTTTGGTAGAGAAACGCCAGTAGAATTAGAATTTTCGCAAGTACAAAAAGTGAAATAATTAAAGGAGGAACCATAAAATGGCAGAAAAAGAAATTACAAATGTTATCAAATTACAAATTGAAGCAGGAAAAGCATCACCAGCTCCACCAGTAGGTCCAGCATTAGGTTCAAGTGGTGTAAATATCATGCAATTTGTAAAAGAATTCAACGATAGAACAGCCAATCAACCTGGAATGATAATACCAGTTGTTATTACAGTATACAAAGATAAAACTTTTGAATTTATAACAAAAGTTCCACCAGTAGCTGTATTAATAAGAAAAGCTATTAAAATCAATAAAGGATCAGGAAAACCAAATAAAGAAAAAGTTGGAAATATAACAAAGGCACAAGTAAAAGAAATAGCAGAACAAAAAATGCCTGATTTAAATGCAGCGTCAATTGAAACAGCTATGACAATGGTTGAAGGAACAGCAAGATCTATGGGTGTTGTAGTAGTAGACTAATTATAAAATATTAAAAAGTTTAAAACCCTAACAAGGGAAAAATAAAATTGGGAGAGTAAAACTCGTTAAAACCAAAGGAGGAAATAAAATGAAAACATCAAAAAGATACGCAGAAAGCGTAAAATTAGTTGACAAAACAAAACAATATGACATTAAAGAAGCGTTAGAACTAATTGAAAAAATGCCAAAAACAAAATTTGATCAAACAGTTGAATTACATGTTAAATTAGGTGTAGATTCAAAACATGCTGATCAACAAGTTAGAGGTACAGTAGTACTTCCAAACGGAACAGGAAAAACACAAAGAGTTTTAGTTTTTGCTAAGGGACCAAAAGCAGAAGAAGCTGAAAAAGCAGGAGCTGACTTTGTTGGAGCAGAAGAATTAATACCAAAAATCCAAAATGAAGGATGGTTTGACTATGATGTAGTAGTTGCAACTCCTGATATGATGGGTGTTGTTGGTAGATTAGGTAAAGTATTAGGACCAAAAGGTTTAATGCCAAACCCTAAATCAGGAACAGTTACAATGGATGTAACAAAAGCTATAAATGAAATTAAATCTGGTAAAGTTGAATATAGATTAGACAAAAACAACATTATTCACTTAGGATTTGGAAAAGTTTCATTTGGAGTAGAAAAATTAGCAGAAAACTATGATGTTGTAATGAATGCTATTATAAAAGCTAAACCAGCAGCAGCTAAAGGTCAATACTTAAAGAGCATATCAATTTCTTCATCAATGGGACCTGGAATATTTGTTGGATAATTTAAATTATAAGCCAAAGACAGTAGGCAAGTGTAAGACCTACCGAGGCAAAAGAGATAATGCAATTAACAAATGATTGTATGATAACACTCTTATGCCTTGGGTAGGCAAAGAGTGTTATTTATTTTTTAATATAAATATACAATTTTGGGAGGTGAAAAAATAAATGGCAAGTGAAAAATCATTAAACAAAAAGAAAGAAGAAGTAAAAGAATTAGCAGAAAAAATGAAAAATTCAAAATTAATACTTCTAACAAGCTACAGAGGAATCAATGTTGTTGATGACACAGCATTAAGAAAAGACCTAAGAGGAACAAATGCTACATGTAACGTTATAAAAAATAACATTATAAGAAGAGCATTAAAAGAAAATGGTATAGAAGAATTAGATGAAGCATTAATAGGACCAACAGCAGTTATTATGAATGAAGAAGATTATTTAGACGCTTCAAAAATCATATACAACTTTACAAAGACACATGACTTTTATCAAATTAAAGGTGGTGTAATTGATGGAAAAGTAATGACAGCTGAAGAAATCATTACTCTTGCAAAATTACCATCAAGAGAAACTTTACTATCTATGCTTGCTGGTGCATTACTTTCAAATATTTCAAAAGTTGCAGTTGCATTAAATGAAGTAAAGAAACAAAAAGAAGAAGCTGGAGAAAAAGTTACTGTTTCAGTAGAAGCTACTACTAGCGAAGAAGCTACAGCTGAACCTGCAGCAGAAGCAGAAACAACAGCAGATGCATAATAATTAAATTTACAAAAAAATAATAGTAATATCTAAATTAATTAGATAAAATAAATTAAAAATTAGGAGGATTTTAAAATGGAAAAAATAGAAAAATTAATCGAAGAAATCGATAGCTTAACAGTTGTTGAATTAAATGATTTAGTAAAAGCTATTGAAGAAAAATATGGAGTATCAGCAGTAGCTGCAGCAGCACCTGCAGCAGCTGGAGCAGCTGGAGAAGCAGCTGAAGAAAAAACATCTTTTGATGTTGTATTAAAAGAAGCTGGAGATCAAAAAATCAAAGTAATCAAAGTAGTTAGAGATGCTACAGGATTAGGATTAAAAGAAGCTAAAGAATTAGTAGACGGAGCTCCAAAAACAGTTAAAGAAGGAGTAAGCAAAGAAGAAGCTGAAGAATTAAAAGCTAAATTTACAGAAGTTGGAGCAGTTATTGACTTACAATAATTTGTAACTGATGAAAGTAAAATCAATAAAAATGAGAAAACAAGCCACGTTGGGCTTGTTTTTTTCTTTAAAAAAGTATATAATAAGCACATAAAAAAGCCAAAAGATAGGAGATGAATTCTATGACAGTAAGCAAAGAAGAAATTCTACATATTGCTAATTTAGCTAACTTATATTTAGAAGAAAATGAAATTGATAAGTATTTAGAAAATTTACAAGATATACTAGATTTTGCTGATGTAGTAAATAGTGCACCAGTAGAGAACTTAGATATCACAATAGGAGCAAATGAAGCTAAAAATGTTTTCAGAAAAGACGAAGTACATGTATTTGAAGATATGGAAGCTTTACTGAGAAATGCACCTGAAAAAGATCAAAATATGTTTAAAATACCAAAAGTAATTAACTAGTTAATACAAAGATAGGAGGACTTTAAATTGAATATTATAGATTTAACAGTACATGAGCTTCAAGAAAAAATACAAAATAAAGAATTAACAATAACTGAAATAACAAAAGCATATACGGATAGAATTGCTGAAAAAGAAACAGACGTACAAGCTTTTGTAACAACATTACAAGAAGACGCTATAAAAAAAGCAAAAAAAATAGATGAGAAATTAAACAATAAAGAAATAGAAGGAGAACTTGCGGGGATTCCAATAGGAATAAAAGATAATATATGCACAAAGGGAATAAAAACAACATGTAGCTCAAAAATGTTAGAGAACTTTGTATCACCATATGATGCAACAGTTATGGAAAAAATAAATGCTGAAAATTTAATTAATTTAGGGAAATTAAATATGGATGAGTTTGCAATGGGAGGATCAACAGAATATTCATATTTTAAAAAAACTAGAAATCCTTGGAATTTAAATAAAGTACCTGGAGGTTCATCAGGTGGAAGTGCAGCTGCAGTTGCAGCTAAGATGGTACCATGGGCACTAGGATCTGATACAGGAGGATCTATAAGACAACCTGCAAGCTTTTGTGGGGTTGTAGGATTAAAACCAACATATGGTTTGGTTTCAAGATATGGTTTAGTAGCATTTGCTTCATCACTTGATCAAATTGGTCCTATAACTAAAGACGTAAGAGATAGTGCAATGTTATTAAATATAATTGCAGGGCATGATGAAAAAGATACAACATCAGCTAATATAGAGAAAAAAGACTATACAAAAGCCCTAAAAAATGATGTTAAAGGTCTAAAAATAGCAGTGCCTAAAGAATTTTTTGGAGAAGGAATAAATGAAGAAGTAAAAAGTTCATTAGAAAATGCAATTAAGACATATAAAGAATTAGGAGCAGAAGTAGAAGAAATATCACTAGATATTGCTAAATATTCATTAGCCACATATTACATAATAGGATGTGCAGAAGCAAGTTCAAATTTAGGTAGATTTGACGGAATTAGATATACTTATAGAACATCAGAATTTAAAAATTTACGTGATTTATATAAAAAATCAAGAAGTGAAGGATTTGGTCAAGAAGTAAAGAGAAGAATTATATTAGGAACATATGTATTATCTTCAGGATATTATGATGCATATTATAAAAAGGCACAACAAGTTCGTACATTAGTAATGAATGAATTTAACAAAGTATTTGAAAAATATGACGTAATATTAACACCAACAGCACCAACAGTAGCATTTGATATTGGTTCAAAATCAAAGAACCCATTAGAAATGTATTTAGCTGATATTTGTACAGTATCTGTAAACATTGCAGGACTTCCAGGAATTTCAGTACCATGTGGTGTGGATAAAGAAGGTATGCCAATTGGTATGCAATTAATAGGAAACAAATTCTGTGAAGAGACAATTTTAAACGCAGCATATACATTTGAACAAAAAATTAAATTTAAAGAAAAATATGAACCAAAATTTAATAAATAGATTATAGTAGCAATTCCTATTTTTATTAATAGAAAAATTAGAAAGGAAGAAATTATATGTCAAGAAATGATTATGAAGTAGTAATAGGACTAGAAGTTCATGCCGAACTTTCAACAAAAACAAAAATATTTTGCTCATGTCCAACAAGTTTTGGAGCAGCTCCTAATACACACGCATGTCCAATTTGTATGGCAATGCCTGGCACATTACCAGTACTAAATGAAAAAGTAGTAGAATATGCAGTAAAAGCCGGACTTGCAACAAACTGTGAAATATCAAAAGATAGTAAAAATGACAGAAAAAATTATTTTTACCCAGACCTTCCAAAAGCATATCAAATTTCACAATTTGATAAACCTTTGTGTAATCACGGATATATTGAAATAGAGGATGATGAAGGAAATAAAAAGAAGGTAAGATTACTTAGAATTCATATAGAAGAAGATGCAGGAAAACTAAATCATGATGAGTTTGCAGGAGGAAGCTTAGTTGACTTAAATAGAGCAGGAGTTCCATTAATAGAAATGGTATCTGAGCCTGATTTACGTAGTAGCGGAGAAGCGGAAAGATATTTAAGAAAATTAAAATCAATATTAGAATATATTGAAGTTTCAGATTGTAAAATGCAAGAAGGATCATTAAGAGCTGATGTAAACGTATCTGTAAGAAAAAAAGGTAAAACTAAATACGGAACTCGTACAGAAATGAAAAACATGAACTCTTTTAGAAGTATTGTAAGAGGAATTGAGTACGAGATTGATAGACAAATTGATGTATTAGAAGATGGAGGGAAAGTAGAGCAAGAAACTTTAAGATGGGATGATGTATCAGGAAAGACATTTTCAATGAGAGATAAAGAAGATGCTCAAGACTATAGATATTTTCCAGATCCAGATTTAGTAGCTATTAAACTTTCAGATGAATACATCGAAAACATAAAAAACACATTACCTGAATTACCTGAAAGTAGGAAAGAGAGATATTTAACAGAATATAAATTATCAGAAAAAGATGCCAATATTATAACATCATCTAAATATTTATCAGATTTATTTGAGCAAGCAAGTAAAATCTGTAATAATCCAAAAGCAGTAAATAATTGGATTATTTCAGACATATCAAGAATACTAAATGAAACGGAAATGGATCCGGTAGAAATTCCATTTGATAGCAAACAACTCGCAAAACTAGTGCAACTTATTGATAAAGGAACAATAAGTTCATCTATTGCTAAAAAAGTTTTAGTAGAAATGTTTGAACATCCAAGAGATCCAGAAGATATTATAGACGAAAAAGGATGGGTTCAAATTTCTGATGAAGGAGCAATAAAAGATGTTGTATTAAGAGTATTAGACAATAATCCTCAATCAGTGGCTGACTATAAAGCAGGAAAAGAAAAAGCTTTAGGATTTTTGGTAGGACAGGCAATGAAAGAAACAAGAGGAAAAGCAAACCCACAGATGTTAAATCAAATGTTTAAAGAAGAATTAAAATAATAATATAGAGTGAGAAAAAGATGCGGATATACTTTTTCTCACTCTATATTAAATTTGTTGTTTTTTAATTCCATCAACCACGAAACTACACACAATAAATTCCACTGCTAATATTAGACTAAACTTAAATGTGTATATTCCTAGGTAGAATAAAAATGAAAATTTAGACCACATAATATATGTAAGTAAAGATATTAAAGAAAATACACATATAGCAAAACATAATAGTAGACCTCGTTTTAAAATTTTATGTGTAATATCTTCAAAATTTTTATAAATGTTATAAACTTTTGTAAACATAAAAATACACCTCATATTTATATTAACATGAAGATGTAACGAGTTCAACGGAAATATATAACAACAAGAAAAGTGGCAAAGCCACTTTTCTTCTCACCGATTTTAAGTTTTCATATACAATAAAAAAAGCGATGTAATATCGCTTTTAATAAAAACTATGCATAATTTTTATTGCTACTTAAGCCATTGCTGCATTTAATTTTTTTGATAAATGAGATTTTTTTCTAGCTGCAGTGTTTTTTACAATAACACCTTTTGTACAAGCTTGGTCTATTTTTTTAGTAGCTTCAGAGAATAAAACTTTAGCTTCTTCAATATTACCAGCATTTACAGCTTCCTCAAATTTCTTAACAGCTGTTTTATAAGCAGATTTTATCATATTATTTCTTAAAGTTTTCTTTTCAATTATTTTAACTCTTTTTTTAGCTGATTTAATATTTGGCATTCTTAGGGCACCTCCTTTAATAAGTATTACGCTATAACACATACTATTTTAACATGTTTGAGGGAAAATTGCAAGTATTTTAAAATAATTATTGTAATAACTACAATTTTGTGGTATATTGAAACAAGAATGGAGGGATACATATGATAGCTATCGGAAGTGATCATGGAGGATATAGACTAAAAAAAGAAATAGAAAAGTATTTAGAAGAGAAAAATATTAAATATAAAGATTTAGGGTGTGAAAATGAAGAATCAGTAGATTACCCTGACATAGCAGAGAAAGTAGCAAAATCTGTACAAAGTAAAGAATGTAATCAAGGAATATTAATATGTCGTTCAGGAATAGGAATGTCAATTACAGCTAATAAATTCAAAGGAATTAGATGTGCTCTTTGCCATAATGAATATACAGCAAAATATGCAAGACTACATAATAATAGCAATGTATTAGCGATGGGAGCAGATGATTTAACAACAAATGAAGCAATACTAATTCTTAGAATGTGGCTTGCTACAGAATTTGAAGGTGGACGTCATAAGGAAAGAGTAAAATTAATTGAAGAAATAGAAAATCGTAACATTAAATAAGGAGGCATACGCGTATGTGGGGAGATGTAGCAATCGCTTTTTTGCTAGCATTTATTGTAGCATTTATGGCAACACCATATACTATAAAATTAGCAAAAAAAGTAGGCGCAGTAGATGTTCCAAAAGATGAAAGAAGAATGCACAAAAGAGCTATGCCTAAATTTGGTGGACCAGCAGTAATACTTGGTTTTCTAGTATCAGTAATATATTTATTAATAGTAATGAGTATGGAAAATACAATTGGCTTATTTGGTCCCGAAAACTATGGGATGAAATTGCTCGGTATGTTTTTAGGAATTATCATAATAAGTATTACATGTATAATAGATGATATAAAAACTATAAGACCAATTTTTAAATTAACAGGACAAGTATTAGCTGCCATAGTAGCAGTAGCATTTGGAGTAAGAATTGAAAGTGTAAATTTTGCATTTATTCAAACACCTGAATTAGGGGATGTATTATCCACAATTGTTACAATTGTGTGGATAGTAGGAGTAACAAATGCAATAAACTTAATAGATGGTTTAGATGGATTAGCAGCAGGAATATCAGTAATTTCATCAGTATCATTACTAATTATTTTTGTACTAAATCAATCTCCAACAGTAGCCTTAATATTAATAACTGCATTAGCAGGAGCTTTAGTTGGATTTTTACCATTTAACTTTTCACCAGCAAAAACATTTATAGGTGATACAGGTTCAAACTTTTTGGGATATTCTATATCCATTATTGCAATACTAGGAGTAGCGAAAACTTATACATTAGCTGTAATTATATTACCACTTATTGTATTAGGTCTACCAATTTTTGATACAATATGGGCAATAATAAGAAGAGTAATAAAAGGAAAATCAATAAAAGCAATATTTAAAGCAGATAAAGGTCATCTACATCATAAAATAGTAGCAAGAGGATTTAGTCAAAAGCAAGCGGTACTTATCCTATATGGTATAAGTGCAACATTTGGTTTATTTGCTATTATTTTATTCGATAGTGGAATATGGAAGGCATTATCATTCTTATTAATGGTAATAGTAGCTATTGGGTTAGGATATAAAAACTTCCAACAAGAGCATTCAGATGATAATCAAAGATTTGAATGTATAGAATGTAAATATATCTATAATCCAAAATTCGGAAACGAAAAAGCGGGAATAAAGCCAGGAACAGAATTTAATGAATTACCAGAAGATTGGGTTTGTCCCGTATGTGGAGAAGGAAAAGACATGTTCCAAGAAATGACTCGTTAGAGGTATAGTAAAAACAACATATTATTATAGCTAAATTAAATATAAAGGAGGAATTAAAATGTACGTATGTTTAGCATGTGGTTATGTATATGACCCAGAAAAAGGAGATCCAGATTCAGGAATAGCACCAGGAACAGCATTTGAAGATATTCCAGAAGATTGGGTTTGTCCACTTTGTGGAGTTGGAAAAGATATGTTCCAAAAACAAGATTAAAACATATGAGCTTTTTAGGAGATATTACCTAAGAAGCTTTTTTATTGACTTTTAGCCTATTTGACGTTATAATAATATAGTGCAAAGAAACAAGAAAAACTACTCAAAGGAGAAAAAAGATGGATAAAATAGTTAGATTTTTAGCATATAAAGGTAGAGTTTCAGTAGTATGTGCTGAAACAACAGATATAGTAGAAGAAGCCAGAAAAACACATGATTTAAGTCCAGTAGCAACGGCTGCTTTTGGACGTTTAATAACTATCACTGCTATTATGGCACAAGAGATGAAAAATAAAGAGGATAAATTAACAGTACAAGTAAAAGGAAATGGAGAACTAGGAGGAATGCTAGCAACAGCTAACAATACTCCAACAATAAAAGGTTATGTGGAAAATCCATATGTAGATTTACCTCTAAATGAATTTGGAAAGCTAGATGTAGGCGGAGCTGTTGGACAAGATGGATATATACATGTAATAAAAGACATTGGACTAAAAGATCCGTACATAGGAGTATCGCCATTAACTTCAGGAGAAATTGCAGATGATTTTACAAATTATTTTGTCAATTCTGAACAAAGACAATCAGCTGTGGCTTTAGGTGTATTGGTAGATAAAAATGGAGTTAGAAAAGCGGGCGGATATCTTATTACCCCAATGCCAGATGCAACAGATGAAGAAATAACACAAATTGAAAAATCAATATTTAGCGCAGGTGCTATGTCTAAAATGTTAGATGATAATTTATCATTATTAGAAATAGCAAAGAAAATCACAGGAGACAAAAATGTAAAAGTCTTAAAAGATGATATAACTCCAAAATATGAATGTGATTGTTCAAAAGAAAAGATGAGTAAAGCATTAATAAGTATCGGAAAAAAAGATTTGCAAGAAATTATTGATACAGATGGACAAGCAGAACTTGTATGTCATTTTTGTAATAAAAAATATCAATTTGATAAAAAAGAATTGAATAAACTATTAGAACAAGTATCATAAAATACGTTACTTGCATTTTTAAAATAAATGTTATATATTAAAATAGTAAAAATTATTATAAGGAGAAGATAGACATGGAAAAAGAAATTTTAATTTTTGGACATAAAAACCCAGATACAGATTCGATAGGATCTAGCTTAGTAAAGGAAAGATTAGAACATAAAAAAGGAAATAATAATTGCAAAGCATGTAGATTAGGAAATGTAAATAATGAAACAGCATATGTTTTAGATTATTTAAATATAGAAAAACCAGAATTATTAACGAAAGTAGAAGAAGGACAAAAAGTAATAATGGTGGACCATAATGAATTTGGACAAACAGTGGAAGGAATAGAAAATGCTAAGATATTAGAAGTTGTAGATCATCATAGAATTGCAAACTTCCAAACAGCTGAACCTCTATGTTATACAGCAAGACCATATGGATGTACTTCTACAATATTATTCGAAGAATATAAGGCAAATGGAATTGAAATAAACAAAGAAGAAGCTATATTAATGGCAAGTTGTATTATGTCAGACACATTAATATTAAAATCACCAACAACAACAGAACATGACAAAAGAGCTTTAGAAGAATTAGAGAAAATAGCTGGAATAGATATAAAAGCATATGGATTAGAAATGTTAAAAGCAGGAACAAAATTAGATGACTTCACAGCAGAAGAATTGGTTAATTTAGATGCAAAATTCTTAGAAAAAAACGGAAATAAATTTGTAATTGCACAAGTAAATACGGTAAGTATTCCAGATGTATTAAAAAGACAAGAAGAATTAGAAGAAGCAATAAAAAATGAAATAGAAAAACAAGAATTAGACTTCTTTGTACTTGCTATAACAGATATTTTAGAAAGTAATTCAGAAATTATTGCCTTAGGAAATAAAACAGATATAGTAGAAAAAGCATTTGATAAAAAATTAGAAAATAATATGGCATTTTTAGAAGGTGTTGTTTCAAGAAAAAAACAAATATTGCCTAATATAGATAAAATTATATAGATAATAGAGAAGAACAGTATATTAGTAGATATAAAAAATTAGATATGCTGTTCTTTAATTATTTTTAAAAACTATTGAATATTTTAGTAATTAAATTTATAATATTAAAGTAAAATAGTAGAAGAAATAAATGAATTCACGTAAGGAGTGAGAAAATGCCAGGTACAGAAGATGTAAATAAAAGGGGCCCTAAGAAGGAAACTTTTATGCAAAGTGTAATAACTTTAATATTTTCACAAGTTTTGATAAAATTACTTGGTTTAGTATATAATTTATATTTAACAAATAGAGAAGGCTTTGGAGATAAAGGCAATGGAATTGTATCAGCAAGTTATCAAATTTATGCATTATTGCTTACAATTTCATCAATAGGGGTACCAAATGCTATTGCTAAATTAGTATCAGAAAGAGTAGCATTAGGAGACCACAAAGGAGCTCATAGAATATTCAAAATAGCGTTTGCAACATTTGCGGTAATTGGTCTTGTCGGAACTTTGATGTTATTTTTTGGTGCACATATAATAGCCGCGGAATGGTTACAGATACCGGAAGCGGAAATGACAATGGTAGCATTATCACCAGCGATATTCTTTGTTGCCATATCTTCTGTTATGAGAGGATATTTTAATGGAAGGCAGCAGATAAAGGCCACTGCTAGATCACAATCAATAGAGCAAATATTTAAAACAGCTTTAACAATAATTTTAGTAGAAATAGTTGCCATAGCTTCAAACGTATCAACAGAATGGATGGCCGCAGGAGCAACATTAGCCACAACTCTTGCAACATTAGCAGGATTTGGATATTTATACTTATATTATAAAATTAGAAGAAGAGAAATCGCTTCAGAAATAAGAACAACAGTAAATTATAAATATCAAAGAAGAAGAAATATAATAAGAAAAATATTATTAGTTTCTTTTCCAATTGCATTGACTGCAATACTATCATCCGTTAATAAAAATATAGATTCTTTTACAGTAGTAAGAAGTTTAAAAGAGTTTTTACCAGCAGAAGAAGCGGTAAGCCAATATGGAATATTAGGAGGAAAAGTAGATACTTTAACTAGTTTACCATTATCAATTAATGTAGCTTTTTCAACAGCATTAGTTCCAGCAATTGCGGCAGCAAAAGCTAAAAGAGATATGAAAACAATAAAAAGAAAAACATCATTTTCATTATTAGTATCAATGTTAATAGGTTTACCTTGTACAGCAGGGATGTGTATCTTTGCAGGACAAATTTTAAATTTATTATATCCAAACGCAAGTAGTGGCACAGTAATATTACAAGTAAGTTCTCTTACAATATTATTTACAATATTAGATCAAACCATAAATGGAGCATTACAAGGGTATGGACTTTTGAGAGTACCTACAATATCATTGGGGCTACGGAGTAATTGTAAAATTAATTTTGAATTTAATATTAGTACCAATACCAGAAATAGGAGTAACTGGAGCTGCTTGGGCATCTGTGGCTTGTCATGCAATAGCATTTACGATATCAATAATATGCTTAAGAAAAGCATTTAGAATGAAGTTTCCGTTTAAAAAATTTGTATTAAAGCCAATATTAGCAACAATTATAATGGCAATTTGTTCATATTTTATCTATTCAGTATTGTCAGGAATAATTGCAGAAAAATTGGCAACAATATTAGCAATAGTATTTGCAGCACTAATATATGGACTATCAATAGTAGTATTAAAAATATTTACAAAAGATGAAATTAAATCATTACCAGGAGGAAATAAAATCTGTTTTGTGTTAGAAAAGTTAAAAATATATTAAAATAGCAAAAAAATTAAAAAGATAGCAAAAAAAGAAGGATTTTAGGGATTTTTGGCGAATTAATTTAAATAGTAGTACATTTATTGCTTCGTTCAGGCGGTAAAGTACATAGAACATCATATCTTATAGGAGGTAATTTAAATGAACAAAGCTGAATTAATCGCAGCAATGGCTGCAAAAACAGGAGAAACAAAAAAAGCAGCTGAAAACTCAGTAAACGCTTTTGTAGAAGTTGTAACAGACTCACTAAAAAAAGGAGAAAAAGTTCAATTAGTTGGATTTGGTTCTTTTGAAGTAAGAAAAAGAGCAGCTAGAAAAGGTAGAAATCCTCAAACTAAAGAAGAAATCAAAATACCTGCATCAAAAGCTCCAGTTTTCAAAGCTGGTAAAGCATTAAAAGATTTAGTAAACGAAAAATAAGATTATAAAATATATATAAATATATGATATCATATTAGAGATAAGTAAATTACATGAGAGTAATTTAAACTTATCTCTTTTTTTGTAAAAACAAAAAAGTAAAAATTACTGTTATATCATACATTTATCATTGGTACTAGATTATCAAGATTTTTAACATAATATTTTCAATATATATAAAATTTTAAGCAAAACAAAGATAAATGAAGAAGACATACAAAAACACAGCGATTTAACCCAAAAATAAAAATTGTATCATAGGTATCTTTAGTATAAAATTATGCAAAAGGTAAAAAATAAATAAGAGGTGATGCAAATGGAAAACTTAAAAAAAGAAATAAACAAAGAAATAGAGATTTTAAAAGAACTAATAATACAAGGAAAAGACAAAGAAGTAAGAAAACAAAGAAAAATAGTAGACAGATTATTAAATCAATATCTTAAAGATATATAAAAGGAATTATATTACTATAAAGTACATTAACAATTCGTTTATACAATTAAAAAAATTTGATAATATATATAAAAATGCAAAAAATAGGTGGTATAAATGAGAAAAGTTAGCACAATAAAAATAGGTAAAACACTCAAGGAAATAAGAAGAAGCAATGGATATACGCAAGAAAAATTAGCAGAAGCAATAGAAGTATCAGTTAGACATATAAGTGATATTGAGCAAGATAGAGCAAAACCATCATATGAGGTATTGATAAAAATATGCAATTTATTTAATATCGGAATAAATCAAATTTTTAATGAATATTTAAATTCAACAGAAAACAAAACTTTACAGTACTCAATAGCAGGATTTGATAAACTAAACAAAAAAGATAAAGCAACTATAGAAAATTTAATAATGTTTTTCAACAAAAAATAAGGAATTGGCATAAGTCAATTCCTTTGTCATATTATTTACAAATTACCATAAAATATAATATCATAATATCGAAAGGAGATAACTATGTTTAAAAAATATATAGAAAACCATAAGACAGAGATGATAGAAAATTTGCAAGCTTTAATACAAATACCAAGTACATTCAAAAAAAGCCAAGATATATCTAAACCATTTGGTGAAAATGCTAATAAAGCTTTAGAATATATGCTAGACCTAGGAACAAAACTAGGATTTAGGACTAAAAATATAGATGGATATTGTGGATATATCGAATTTGGAGAAGGAGAAAAACTATTAGGAATAATAGGACATTTAGATGTAGTGCCAGCTGGTGAAGGTTGGAAGCATCCACCTTTTAGTGCAACAATTGAAGATGGAAAGATATATGGAAGAGGAGCTATAGACGACAAAGGACCCGTAATTGCAGCACTATATGCAATGAAAGTGGTAATGGATAATTATAAATTACAAAAAAGGGTACGTTTAATTTTAGGCTTAAATGAAGAAAATGAAATGAAATGTATACAATATTATAAAAAACACGAAGAACATCCAACAATTAGTTTTAGCCCTGATGCAGATTTTCCATGTATATATGCAGAAAAATCTATATTGACGCCTAAAATATCTATGAAATATACAGGTGAAAATGATAAAATAATGATAACAAATGTTGATTGTAATAATAACCCAGATAATGTTGTTCCTAAAATATGTAGTGTAGAATTAAAAGTAAATGACAATACCATAAATGTAGAAGAATTGATACAAATAACACAAAATATCATAAATAAATATGATTTTAAAATAGAAATAAACAAAATAAATGAGGAGACTATAAAACTAATATCACATGGAATAGAAGCTCATGCAGCTCATCCTGATTTAGGAATAAATTCAATTGTAAGGCTAATTATAGTATTAGATGATATATATGATACATATAACATAGAAAACCAACTAATCAAATTTCTAACGCAATATATAAATACAGATTATAATGGAAATATATTAGGAATAAATAAAAAAGATGAGAGTGGAGAATTAACGTTAAATGTAGGTAGATTTACATTTGAAAAAAATAGTTTGGCAGTAAGTATGAACTTAAGAATACCAATTCATACTAAAATAGAAGAAGTAGAAAATGTATTTAAAGAAACGATAAATAAGTATCAAGATTTAAAATACGAAACAATTGGTAAAGAAGAACATTTATATGTGCCACAAAATTCATACCTAGTAACAAAACTTTGCAAAATATTTAATGAAGAGAATAATTCAAATTTTGAGCCAATTGCAATTGGGGGTGCAACATACGCGCGAACATTTGAGAATTGTGTATCATTTGGAGCTAATATGCCAGGAGCAAAAGATATGTGCCATCAAACCGATGAGTTTATTTCGATAAATAATTTGATGTTTGCTACTAATGTGTATGCACGAGCTATTTATGAGCTTTAAAATTTAAGCATAAGCTTAAAACGTTGAAAGATTAGACTATATGTAGTATAATCGATATTAAGTATTATATAAGAAAATAAATTACATATTAGATAACGGAGTAAACAATGTTTAATATAGAAGAAGAGTTAAAGAAGTTGCCAGGAAAACCAGGAGTATACGTAATGAGAGACAAAAATGACACCATAATATATGTCGGTAAGGCAGTTTCTTTAAAAAATAGAGTAAGACAATACTTTAGAAAAACAGAAAAAACAGCGAGAATAGAAAAAATGGTTAGCTTAATAGACCATTTTGAATATATAGTTGTAGACAATGAAGCAGAAGCATTAATTTTGGAATGTAATTTAATTAAAAAGAACAGACCCAAATTTAATGTTTTATTAAAAGATGACAAAACATATCCATATATAAAAATTGATTTGAGAAGCGAATTTCCAGGAGTTTTTATAACAAGAAGGGTCATTAATGATGGTTCAAAATATTTTGGGCCCTATGCTAATCCTGGAAGTGCTAAAGAGATGATAGACTTTATTAAGCAAAGATATAAAATTCGTCAATGTAGAACATTAAAAGAAAGAACAAGACCTTGTTTAAATTATCACATAGGAAGATGTTTAGCACCATGTATGGGATATGTTACAAAAGAAGAATATAGGAAACAAATAGATGAAATAATCGATTTATTAGAAGGAAAAGTCGATAAAGTAGTAAAAGAATTAAGAGAAAAAATGCAAGAAGCGGCAGAAAAAATGGATTATGAACAAGCTGCAACACTACGAGATAGAATACAAGCAATCGAAAGAGTTTCTGAAAAACAAAAGGTTTCAAATATTTCAGAAAATAATATAGATGTTATAGGAATTGCAAAATCGGAATTACAAGTTTGTATAGAAATATTTTTTGTTAGAGGAAGCAAAATGGTAGGTAGAGAGCATTATTTTTATCCTGATTTAAAAGATATGGAAGATAGAGAAATTTTATCAGGATTTGTAAAGCAGTACTACTTAGATAATCCCAATATTCCTAATCGTATAATGATGAGAGAAGAAATAGAAGATAAAGAAGCAGTTGAAGAATGGTTATCCACAGTTTTAGGAAAAAAAGTGGAAATAAAAACTCCTAAAAGAGGCGAAAAACTGCGTTTTGTAGAGATGGCAGAAAACAATGCTAAAGTTACTTTAGAAAATAGAGAAAAAGATAAAAGTGAAATACTTTTAGAAATAAAAAAAGTTTGTAACTTAGACAAAATACCAAGAAAAATTGAAACATATGATATTTCTAATATATCAGGGGAATATATGGTAGCAGGGATGTGCGTTTTGCAAGATGGCGTAATAAAAAAGAACTTATCAAGAAGATTTAAGATAAAAACTGTATATGAACAAGATGACCCCAAATGTATGGAAGAAGTAATTACAAGGAGACTAAAACATTCTATAGAAAATCCTAAGGGTGGATTTGGAACATTACCAGATGCTATATTTGCAGATGGAGGGATTACACAGATAAGGGCAACAAAAAAAGCTATAGAAAAATATAATTTAAATATTCCTGTTTTTGGAATGGTAAAAAATGATAAACATCAAACCAGGGCTTTAATGGATGAAAACAGAAATGAACTTGCTATTTCTGAAAATCTTATGAATTTAATAACGAAATTTCAAGATACTGTACATGATACAGCAATAACATATCATAGAAAGTTACGAGATAAGGCAATAACAAAATCAGAACTTGATAATATTAATGGAATAGGGGAAGTAAAGAAAAAAGAATTATTAAAACACTTTGGAAGTGTAAAAAAGATAAAGGAAGCAACAATTGAAGAATTGATGCAAGTAAAAGGGATAACTAAAAAATTAGCAGAAGAAATTAAAAAGTGAAAAAAGAGAAAAAATATCTTATTTTTCTAAAAAGAAATGCCGAGGAATTTTCCTCGGCATTTTGGTTAAATATGCAAGCTTATTCGCTAAGGAGAGAGCAAGGATTAAGAGTTGTCATCTAAAGTTAAACAACTATCGTCATGCTTTTTGGAACGCCTAAAACGAAGGCATCCACTAAGTTTCCCTGCGAGTAGTGTAACAGTAACTCCCAAAATGAAAGAGAGAATAACATAAGGCTGACTTTGGAAAAAGCCCAAAAAGTCAGTGCAAATGCTGTCGATGTTACAGGCAACTGCATAAATACCAACAATTGCTAAACTTAAACTAATAATAAGCAAAAACATTTTCTTCATAGTAAATTCCTCCTTGAGTGATGTGTTTAAAATGCATTTGTAATGCGTTTAAGCTTGCTTAGAGGAATAAACCTCTAATACACTAATTATAGCATAAAGGAAAGAAAAAAGCAATTTTATGTAAAACCTTAAAAGAAATTATCAATATATGCGATGGATTCTCAAAAAAATTAATAAAAAATAGAATAATTGAATATTAATTTGAATATACATACATAGAAGATATTTACAAAAGAAATGGGGGATTACAAATGGAAATTGCAAAAGAAAAATGGTTTGAGGCAAAATATGATACAAAATTAAAAAAGATGTTCATAAAAAAGACCAATATAACAAGCAAGATTAGAATAAAAAAAATTAAAAATTATATTAAAAGTCATATGTTGATAACGACAGCAAGTATTGCATTTATAGCTTTTTCGATTTTTAACATTATTATGATTTATAATTTTTTTGAAATTTTGCAAAATGTATAAAAATATGCTAAAATGTTACTATTCTAAAAAAAGGAGGATAGTAACTTTTTTATTAAAAGTTATAAGAAAATATGAAATTAGCAAATGAATGGAAAGAATATAAAATTTTAGATATGGCAGATGGACAAAAGTTAGAACAATGGGGAAATGTTATATTGTCAAGACCAGACCCACAAATTATTTGGAAAAATAAAAGTTTCCCAGATAAGTGGAAAAAAATAAATGCAACATATCATCGTAGCAAAACAGGTGGTGGTTCATGGGAATTTAACAAAAAAATTCCAAGTAGTTGGCAAGTACATTATAAAAATTTAACATTTAATATAAAACCAATGGGATTTAAGCATACCGGGTTATTTCCTGAGCAAGCTGTAAATTGGGATTGGATGATGAATAAAATAAAATCATCAAAAAGAGATATAAAAGTGCTTAATCTATTCGCATATACTGGAGGAGCAACAGTTGCTTGCCTATCAGCTGGGGCGTCTGTATGTCATGTTGATAGTTCAAAGGGAATGACGTTATGGGCAAAAGATAATGTCGCATCATCAAATTTAGCCAATAGGCCAGTAAGATTTATTGTAGATGATGTTGTAAAATTTGTAAATAGAGAAATTAGGCGTGGCAATAAATATGATGCTATTATAATGGATCCACCTTCTTATGGAAGAGGTGCTAAAGGTGAAGTTTGGCAATTTGAAAACAATATTTATGATTTAGTAGAACTATGTACAAAAGTATTATCTGATAATCCATTATTTTTCTTAATAAATTCGTATACAACAGGAATATCAAGTACTGTATTAAAAAATATAATGAATATAACAATAGCTAAAACGCATAAAGGAAAATTAGAATGTGGAGAAATTGGAATTCCTATGGAAAATTCTGACCTTGTACTGCCTTGTGGAATTTACAGTAGATGGGAGAGCTAGTATGCAAAAATTAAATGTAATATATGAAGATAATCATATAATTGTTGTAGAAAAAATCCCAAATGTTCCTTCACAAGCAGATAGTACAGGCGATATTGATATGCTAACACTTGTTAAATCATATATAAAAGAAAAATATAATAAACCTGGAAATGTATATTTAGGACTAGTTCATAGGTTAGATAGACCAGTTGGTGGAGTAATGATTTTTGCTAGAACTTCTAAAGCTGCATCAAGGTTAAGTAATCAGGTACGAGAAAAAATATTTAAAAAAGAATATCTAACAATAGTTGATGGGAAATTGAAAAGTGATAAAGGAACATTAGAAAACTATTTATTAAAAGATACGAAAACTAATACAAGCAAGGTTGTAAAAAATAGTATTCCAAATTCTAAACTTGCGAAATTAGATTATAAAGTTTTAAAATATGATGAAAAAGAAGATATAAGTTTGCTAGAAATAAACTTACATACTGGTAGACATCATCAGATTAGAGTACAATTATCTAATTTAGGACATAGTATTTATGGAGATAACAAATATGGTAATAGAGGAAAAGGAAAGCAAATTGCTCTATGGGCATATAAACTTACAATAATACATCCAACAACCAAAGAACAGATGACTTTTACTTCTATGCCAAAACCAATTGGAATATGGAAAATATTATAAATATGAGGATGACAATAATAAAGAAAAATGTTATAATTGTTATAGAAAGCAAAAAGAGGGAGGAATAGTTATGAAGAATTTAAAATTTAAAATTGCAATGACGAATATATCAAGAGTAATAATAAGCTTTTTGTTTGTCAATTTAAGTTCATTGTTTCAAAATAGTGTACAAGCACTTGACGCTAACAGTGATGTTCATATACCACAAGGCCCTGTAGAACCAATGTGCTATTATGCCGCTTATAATGCACCTCAAGAAGTTACATTTGAAAAGGTATTTATAATAGCAGTGCCTATTGTTCTTGTAATTGCAGGAGTTTCCTTTTTAATAATTAAAAGAAAAAAAGCTAAAAAGAATAAAGTCGAAACAAAAAAGGAGAAAAAGCATGTTAAAAAAGATTAAATTACCTGGTTTAATATATGAGATGACGACTATATGTAATCTGAAATGTAAATATTGTTATAACTACTGGAAAAAAGAAAAAGATAATTTGGTAGATATCGAAAAAAATAATCCTAAAAAAACATTAAAACAATATATGAAGTCTGTAAAGTGTGATGAAATAACTTTTTCACGGAGGAGAGCCAACAGCAAATTTTCAAGAATTATTAGATTGTATCATGTATGCTAAAGCCAGAAATAAAAAAGTAACTATTATTACAAATGCTACATTATTAGACAGCGAAAAAATAAAAATACTAGCGGAATTGAAAGTTGATTTGATTGAAATAACAATAAACTCATATAACAAGGAAGTTCATGACAATATAAATGGAATAAAAGGCTCTTTTGACAAAAGTATACACAATATTAAAGAGATTATAAGTAATGGAATAGAAGTTGTTGTTCCAATAGTTATTACTAAATATAATGTAGGAGATATAGACAAAACATTAGAATTTATCTACAGTTTAGGCATTAAAAGAATAATGATTAACAGATATAATATTGGAGGAAATGGTTGCAATAAATATAATGAAATTCTAGCAGATTTTGAAGAATTAAAAAAGGCATATGGAAAGTGCCAAAAATTTGCTGAAAAACACAATATTAAATTGTATTCTCTAGTATGTACACCACACTGTGTATTGGAACCAAAAGATTATCCTAACATAGTATTTTCAAATTGTGGAATTAATAACCTAAATAGAAGATATACATTAACAAGAGATGGAAGTATACGTTATTGTAATCATTCACCAGAAGTATTAGGCAACATATTTACGGATAAAATGTCAGAGATTTTAAAATCTGATAAGCTAAAAAACTGGGCAGAAATTGAACCGATATTCTGTGCAAAATGTAATAAAAAGGAACAGTGCCAATACGGATGTAGAGCGGCATCACAACAAATGGGGTTGGGCTTAGAAAAAGAAGATCCTATAGTTTCGATATATAGAATAAAAAGACCATAAATAAAATATTCGTATTAGCATAAATATGGCAGATGACTTTTACTTCTATGCCAAAACCAATTGGAATATGGAAAAGCATTTTATGAAAATAAACCTTGGGAAATATTGCAATTTATAAAAATATATGTTACAATTACCTAGTAATTAAGAGAAAACCAGTAGGAGGAATAACACATGACAATCGTAAAAGGAATATTAATTGGAATTTATATGTTAGTAGCACTAATATTAATAATATTAACATTAATGCAAACAAAGGAAGACGCAGGACTATCTGCTACAATAACAGGTTCATCAACAAATAACTTCTATGAAAAAAATAAAGCACGTACAAAAGAAGGAAAATTGAAAAGATGGACAATTATATTATCAATTATATTCGCAATACTAACTGTTGCAGTAGGAATTGTATATATGGTGTAAAAAAGATGGGGCGGTTTTCAACAAACAAGCCCTTTTTGTATGTAAATAAAAAAGAAAGAGGTAAAAGAATTTAAGAATGGAAGAACAAGAACAGAAAATTATAGATTTTATGAGCGATGACGATTACGTCCCGATGAAGGCAAAAGAAATAGCAATGCTAATGAGAGTACCCAAAAATGAGTATCATGATTTTTTAAGAACAATAGGAAAATTAGAACTAGAAATGAAGATACAAAAAAACAGAAAAAATAGATATAAAATAAATGAAACAACATATTATGAAGGATATTTCAGAAAAAATGCTAGAGGATATGGATTTGTAAGAATAGAAGGACAAGAAGATGAAATATTTATATCTAAAGAACATTCATTAAATGCACTAAATGGAGATCATGTTTTAATTGAGATAATAGAGGAAAAAAATAAAATAAAAAATGCGGAAGGAAAAGTTGTACGAATATTAAAACGTGAAAAAGACACTTTAGTTGGGACATTTCAGAACAATAAAATCTTTGGATTTGTAATTCCAGATGATAAAAACTTTGGAACAGATATTTATATATCAAAAAAGAACTTTGGTAAAGCAAGAAATAATCACAAAGTATTAGTACAAATTACAAAATATCCACAAGATGGGAAAAAGGCAGAAGGTAAGATTATAGAGGTATTAGGAAATGTAAATGAAGCAGGAGTTGATATGCTTTCTATAATTAAAGAATATCAATTACCTTCTAAATTTCCAGAACCAGTGAAAGAAGAAGCTATAAAATGTGGGAATAAAATAGATAGAAATGAAATTAGTAAAAGAGTTGACCTAAGAGATAATATAATATTTACGATAGATGGAGAAGATGCAAAAGATTTAGATGACGCTATACATGTTGAAAAACTTGATAATGGAAACTATAAATTAGATGTGCATATAGCAGACGTTAGTAATTACGTAAAAGAAAACAGCTTATTGGACCAAGAAGCTTTGATACGTGGTACTAGTATTTATATGTTAGGAAGAGTAATACCAATGCTTCCTAGAGAATTATCAAATGGAATATGTAGCTTAAATGCAGGAGAAGATCGATTTACACTATCATGTACAATGGAAATAGATAAACAAGGAAAGGTTGTGGCATCTGATATATATAAAGGTGTAATCTGCGTTACTGAAAGAATGAGTTATACAGATGTTCAAAAGATTTTAGATAAATCTGATGAAGATGTGTTAAAGAAATATAAAAAATATCTAAAAGATTTTGAATTAATGGCAGAACTAGCTAAAATCTTAAAAGAAAGAAGAATACAAGAAGGATACTTAAATTTAGATATACCAGAAAGTAAAATCGAACTAGACATAGAAGGAAAAGCTATAAATATAGGAAAATATGAAACAACATTTGCAAATGAAATTATAGAACAATTTATGCTAATTGCAAATGAAACAGTAGCAGAAAAATTTTACTGGTTAGACGCACCATTTATTTATCGTGTACATGAAGAACCAGATATGGAAAAAATAAATGAACTAAATAAATTTCTATATAATTTTGGATTAAAAATAAAAGCCAATAAAGATAATATATATCCAAAAGAGTTTGCAAAAATATTAGAAGAAATAAAAGGGAAAGAAGAAGAAAAAGTAATATCAACTTTAATTTTAAGAACATTAAAACTTGCAAAATATGAGCCAGAAAACAAAGGCCATTTTGGAATTGCTAGTAAATATTATTGTCATTTTACATCGCCAATTAGAAGATATCCTGATTTATTTATACATAGGGTTATTTCTAAGTATTTAGAAAATCAATATATAATAGATGATGATGAAATAGCAAAATTAAAAAAACAATCAGAAGATAGAAGCAAACAATCATCAGAAAGAGAAAAATTAGCTACAGAAGTAGAACGTGAAGCTGAAAAAATGAAAAAAGCTGAATACATGGAAAGTAGAATTGGAGAAGAATATGACGGTATCGTATCTTCAATTACAGGTTTTGGAATGTTTGTAGAGCTTGATAATACTGTAGAAGGATTAATAAGATTTGACAATATGGGTGATGAATATTTTATATATGATGAAGAACGAAAAGTTTTAACTGGAGAGAGAACGAATACAACATATAAAATAGGAGATAAAGTTAAAATTAGAGTAATTAAAGCAAGTAAGCAATTACGAGAAATTGATTTCGAACTAATATAATAAAAGAAGGACAAATAGAAGATAATATTTTCTACTTGTCCTTTTCTATTATTTTAAAAGCATAATAACATTAGAAAATAGCACAACAATATTTGAAAACACAATTATAGCAATTCCACCAGCTTTATTATTTAGTTCATGTATTTCATATATTGCAAAACCAATAACTTTAAATAAAAAGTATATTGTTGCTACAAAAAATAGAGCTTGATATATAATATTTTCCATAATAAATTCCACCTTATTTATGTTTCTGTAATTAACATACCTGATTTTACAGAAGTATCTACATTAACTTTAAAGAATGTATTTTTATAATTTTCATTCCAATTATAATTTTCAAAATCTTTAGTAGTTAAAAAGTTTTTAGTAGCATTATTTCCAAACCCATTAATATCAGACTTGAAACTTTTTGACGTTTTATATAAATAATCTGATATTATATTTTCTAAATATGAGTTACACGAATTCGAAATAGCTGCTAAAACATCATCTGAAAGGTACTTAGAATTTTCAGCCATCGAGTAAATTCTTGCAGAGAAATAACAATTAACGTTTATATATGGGGTAGATGATGAAGTATCAATATCAACTTTTCTAGATTTTAGAGGTGTAACGTAAATATCAATATAGTTATTATGGTTAAAAGGGTCTGGGACAGATATTAAAAATCGATCGACTGCATTTCTCATATTTAGAAAAGCAATTGTTTCATTAGAATTTAATTCTCCAACTAAAACATCATTTTTAAAAACAGCAACGCCTATATTTTCGATATTATTAGAACCATGAACAGAGGAACTATTAGTTGAACTATTTCCCAATATTGCAAAAGGTTCGCAAGTGTTACAAATCAAGCTGTTGAAGAATTTTCCGATTGTTGCATCAGGCATATGTCCCGTATATTTACTTGATTGAGCAAACATTTCATAATATTTAGATATTAAATTTTCAACTTCTGGTTTAGTCTGTTTTATATATGATTTTGCACTACATTTACTAATTACTATATTAGAAGAAGGTCTAATTTGTGTATCATTTATTAAAGTATATATTTCTTCAGAAATGCCTTCCACAGCAAGCTCTTCAGAAAAGATTATGACTTTACAATGAGATAAATTCAATTGCCTTTCTTGATAACTATTGGCTAAATTTATAGCAGAACTAATAGAGCTGGCTGTTACTGTATTAGATAAAGTTTCTGCTTTTTCACTACCTGCAGAATCAGGAGACAAAGGATTAGAAAATTGAAAAGTTACTTCTAATTGGTTATTATCTCCTTTATCAATTCCTAAAGCTAGCACATAAATTAATTTATCTAAATTCAACGAAGAATATGAACTAGAAAAAGCAGATATAAAAATTAAAATTATAAATAAAATGAATATATTTTTGAGCCATTTGATTTTCAATGAGTTTCTCCTTTCTGCAGTATAAGACTACTTTTTACATGAATTTATAGATTTATTAAAAATATTAGCAAAAGCTAAGATTCCAATTCCTAATATAAATACAATAAATATTACAAAAAATTTATATAATTTATCTTCAAAAAATTGTGATACTGCTAAATTTTCTGGAAGTAAGGCAAGTACAAAAACAAGTAGTCCCAATATTGGAATTAATGGTTTAGAATTACTTAAACTTGTTACTTTTTGAAAAATATGTGTTGACATTTTAAAAGTAATACTTAAATAACAAGCAAAAGCTAATATCCAAATTAATAAAAATACAGATTCTAACCTTTGAAAAAAAGTTCCAAATTCAATATAGCGAGTAGCATTATAAAGTGGAGAGATTTCATTTATACTTAAGAAAAACGAAAACATAAAAAGTAGAGTAGCAACTGTAAATATAAGATATATAACAGTTGCGAAGGTAGAGGTTACTGCTATTTTTTTGAATTTATCTGGTTCTTTTAGAAGAGGAGGTAAAAAATACAAATATACAATTCCACCAAAAGAAGCTAAATTTGTAGTGCCAAGTATAAAAGTATTAACAAAACCATCTCCTAAAATAGGGAAAATTCTTTGCGGTTGAAAATTGTTTATATTGGTTAAAAATAAAAATACAATACTAACTAAAGCAAAAGGTAAAATAATTCTATTAGTTTTTAAAGTAGCATTAAAACCTAAGCCATTTGCAATACACACAGCTATTACAAAAAAGCCTATTAGAAAAGTAATATTAGTCATTGGATAATATATTATTTTTATACTTTCACAAAAATTTCTAAGCATAAAACTAGAAGTTATAATAAAATAACTAATAAAAATAATACCAAGAATATTTTTAAATATTTTACCTGCTACAACTTCCGAAATATCTAATATATCCATTCCAGGAAATTTTTTGAAAAGCTTAAAAATTAGTAGTGATAATATAATTGCTATAAGCCCTACATAAATAACATTTAAAACACTTGCAGATTTATATTTAGTTAAAATATCATTAGGAAGTGATAAAATACAATGTGTTACCACCACTGTTAAAATTAGCATAATGGCTTCAACTGTGCCTATTTTTGATTTTTCCATTTAATTACCTCTTTTATTTTGATTATTAAAAAATTTCCATTTTAAAGAAATATCATTTTGATTATTTATTTTTTTAGGAGCAAGGTAAGGCGCTCGATATTGGCGTTTCCATATAGGAGGAAGTAAATAACTGTTACCTTTTGAATTTACAGAAGGTGCAAAAGGCGCTGTATATGAGACTCCAAATGACTGCAAATTACATAATAAAGAAATATATACAAATAGTCCAGTTGCAATACCTAAAAATCCAGCCATATATCCTAATAATATGAAAAAGAACCTAAAATATCTAAGGTGAAAACCGAAAGAAAAATCAGGAATTGCAAATGAAGCAATACCAGTAATTGCAACAATGATGATAAGAATAGGACTAACAATTCCAGCACTAACAGCTGCTTGACCAAGGACTAAAGCACCTACAATACCGATTGTTGGACCAATAGGAGAAGGCACTCTTAATCCAGCTTCTCTAATTAATTCAAATGCAATTTCCATAAGTAATATTTCTGCAATTATTGGAAATGGGACACTTGCACGTGAAGCTAAGATGGAGTAAAGTAAGCTAGTAGGTAAGATTTCTTGATGAAAACTTGTTATTGCAATATATAATCCAGGAAGTAGTAGAGTAATAAAACCAGCTAAAATCCTAAGACATTTTAAGAAATTTCCGAAATTAACCTTTAAATTACTATCTTCAGGGGAACCTAAAAAATCTATTAAAACAGCAGGCATAATAATTCCATAAGGGGTTCCATTAATAAGAACAACAACACGACCATTTAATAAATATTTTGTTGCTTTATCTGGTCTTTCTGTTGAAATTACTTGAGGTATGCCAAGGTCATTTGAATCTACAATAAGTTGTTCAAGCTCACCAGCAGAAAGTAGAGCATCTATTTCTAAATTATTTAATCTATATTTTACTTCACTTACTAAATCAGAGTTAGTAATATTCTTCATGTAACAAACTGCACACTTGGTCCTAGTTACTTTGCCGACTTCTACATTTTCTATTATTAAGTTTTCGTTATTAATAATACGCCTAATTAGCGAAGTATTTGTACGAATATTTTCAACAAATGCTTCATGCGGACCTTTTATAACAATTTCATTAGATGGTTTATCAACACTTCTTTGTTTAAAACCTTTTACTTCAATATCAAATGCTACTTCTAAGGTATCAACAAAAAGAACACAATTTCCGAGCGTTGATACCATTTGAGGCATCTTTAAAATCTTTGATTTCTTTAATAGAATTTTGAGGAAGAAGACAGCTGGTCAAGTAAGAAGGCAAATCAAACTTCTTTACTTTTCGAACAGTAATATTATTTGTTACAGCTTCAGAAATAACTTTGTTTTGGGAACTTTCGAATAAATTATTTTTATTTCTAAGCATTAACGGTTTTAAGACAAAGTCATCCATAATTTGAGAATTAACCATGCCATCTATATACATAATAAGAGCGTTATACTGTTTGCCTCTAGCATTTAAAGTAAAATCACGTATTACAATATCACTATTTATCATGGTATTATATTGAGTTTGCAAAAATTCTCTATTTACTTTTAAACTTGGAAAAATTTTAGTTGCATTATCAGGTGCATTTTCTTCATCAAGAAAATTGGTTTGAGTTTCTTCAGTGTTGGGCAAACTAAAATGATATTCTTTGGGTGGAGTATATGAAAATACTAACTCCCACATCTTTTTTAAATTCATAATTATTTTTCGACCTTTAAATTAACAATTTTATTCTATTATGCCAATAAAAGAATAAAAATATACTGGTTAAAAAAATAAAAAAATGTTATAATAAAAAAGAAAAAAACTCTTTAGAAGGGGAAGAAAATATGAAAGATAAAGTATCAAGATTTATAACAGTTATAATTTCACTAATAATTATCTTAGCTCTAGGATTTAGTGTATATATAGTATGGTATAGCATTAAAGATTTAGATGTTGCTGCAGAGCCAGAAAAATTCCAAACACAGATGTCAACTATAGGAGAAAATACTGTAGACAAAGAAACTATAAAAACACCACAAATTATTGAAAACAATCCATTTGATAATATCACATCAGAAAATACACAAAGCCACAATATTGATTATGGTAATGTTAATATAGATAAATTTTTTTATAATCAGTTAGAAGAACCGGCTAAAATTATATATAAAGCTTTTGAAAGTAACAAAGAGCAAATGAAATCAGGCAATTTTCAAGTGGAGTTAGGAAATAGCTTTGATGATATATTAAATGGTGTAGGTGGTTCAGATGAACTAGGTAAATATTATCAATCTGCAATTGAAGCATATACATATGATAATCCGGATGTGTTTTATTTAAGCCCTAATAAAATTTATTTAAATATGGAAACAATTCAAAGAGGAAATAGAACATCATACAATGTGTATATTAATAATGGAACACAAAATAATTATTTTATTGATGAATTTTCAAGTATGTCTCAAGTAAATGAAGCATTAAATCAAATTAATATTATAAGGGATGAGTTAATCTCTAAAAGAACAGGAAATAATGTAAATGATATAAAAATGGTTCATGATTATCTGGTTGACAATACAATATATGATACGAGTTTATCTAAACCTAATATATATAATATGTATGGAGCATTAATAAATAAAGAAGCGGTTTGTGAAGGATATGCAAGAGCTTTTAAATACATAATGGATGGAATGAATATACCGTGTGTTTTAGCAATTGGGCAAGGAACTAATTCAAAAGGACAAACGGAAAATCATGCATGGAATTATATTGAAGTAAATGGAGCATGGTATGCAATTGACTGTACATGGGACGATCCAGTTGTACAAGGAGGTGGAATTGTTAGCCAAACATCAAAATATAAATACTTTTTAAGAGGTAGTAATGAATTTTTGAAAGATCATACTCCAAGTGGACATTTTACTCCAGATGGAATGTTATTTACATATCCACAGATAAGTACAAATGATTATAAAAGATAATTAAAAAGAAACAACAAAAACCAGCAAATTTGCTGGTTTTTACATATGTTTAATTAAAGTATAATACAAATTAATCCTCCACTGCCTTCATTTACAATTCTTTCTAAAGTCTCTTGTAATTTAATTTGAGCATCTTCAGGCATTTTGGCAAGTTTTGTTTGTAATCCCTCGTTAACAAGCTCATGTAGACTTTTTCCAAAAATATTAGATTCCCAAATTTGTTTAGGATCATTTTCAAAACCTGAAAGTAAATAATTAACAAGTTCTTCAGATTGTTTTTCTGAACCAACAATAGGAGAAACTTCAGTTTGAACATTTGTCTTTATAAGATGTATAGAAGGAGCAGTAGCTTTTAATTTTACACCAAAACGAGAGCCTTGTTTAACCATTTCTGGTTCTTCAAGAATAAGTTCATCAATAGAAGGAGTAACAATTCCATAGCCTTTTCTTTCTACATCGTCTAAAGCACAAGCTATTTTATCGTATTTCTTTTTAGTTGAAGATAATTCAGAAATAATTCTAAATAGATCACCTTCATTAGAAACTTCAACACCTGTAATTTCAGTAAGAACATTATAAAATAATTCTTCTTTTAACATGACTTCTACATTTACATTTCCTGTTCCAAGTTGAATATCACTAATTCTAGTATTAGCAATAATTTCCGTGGATTTGATTTTATTAGCACAAAAAGAAACATCTTTTAAAACATTCACTTCTTCAAAAGCACCTTTTATTTCTTCGAATAATTTTGATTTTAGGGGATGAGATAAATCGAGTCCATCAACCCACTTAGGAAATTTAATTTTAATTTGTTCTGCTGGAAATTCATATAAAACATGAGAAAATATACTATTTATATCATCAATGCTTAAATATTCACAGTTTATTGGGATTACAGAAGTATGATATTTATCTGTTAAAGTCTTTGCTAATTCTTGAGTATATTGTGATTGTGGTTCAACAGAGTTTAATAAAATGATAAAAGGTTTATTCAAACTTTTTAATTCATTCACAACTCTTTCTTCTGCTTTAATATAATCTTCTCTTGGAATACCTGTTACAGAGCCATCAGTAGTTACTAAAATTCCTATAGTTGAATGTTCTTCAATAACTTTTTTTGTACCAATTTCGGCTGCACTTTCAAATGGAATTTCATCTTCAGACCAAGGTGTTTTTACCATGCGTGGCATGTCATCTTCTAAATAACCAATTGCGTTATCAACTAAATATCCAACACAATCAACCAACCTTGTTTTAAATTTTAAATTATTTTCTAAAGTTATTTCGATAGCTTCATTTGGTATAAACTTAGGTTCTGTAGTCATAATCGTTTTGCCACCAGCACTTTGTGGCAATTCATCTTTTGCACGTTCTTTTTTGTATTCATTATCGATATTAGGAATTACAAGCAAATCCATAAATCTTTTTATAAAAGTAGATTTTCCGGTTCTAACAGGACCGACAACTCCTACATAGATATCTCCATCAGTTCTTTTTGAGATGTCTTGATACAACAATGTATTATCCATCTATATACCCTCCTTTGAATTTAAGAATGTTTGTACATGTGATACTTTAGTTAATATATATTGGAAAAGGCTTAAAAATATGACAGATAAAAGCTAAATGATAAAATAAATATGCAAATGAAACTTTTAAAAGAGCAAGAACTTGCAGAAACAAAAGAGTTGTGATAAAATGGCAATGTCAAAAAAATAACATATAATATGATATATATCAAATATGAAGGGATGAATAAAATGGATAAAGAGCAAGAAGCTATAAAACGTTTAAAAGAATATGGACAAAATCACATAGTTAATTTATTAGAAAATTTAGACGAAACAAAAAAACAAGAATTAATAGAGCAAATAAATAGAATTGACTTTCAACAAATAATGGAATTATACGAAAATACAAAAAAAGAGATAGAATTTAAGGAAAGTAAAATAGAGCCAGTTCCTTACTTAGACAAAGCAAAATTAACAAACGAACAAAAAGAAGAATTAGAAAAATTAGGCGCAGAAATAATAAAAAATAACCAATATGCTGTTGTAACAATGGCAGGAGGACAAGGAACAAGACTTGGACATACTGGACCAAAAGGAACTTTTAAATTAGATGTATATGGAAAAGGAAAATATTTATTCGAAATATTAGCAGATAATTTGCAAGAAGCGAACAGAAAATACGGAGTAGTGATAAACTGGTATATTATGACTAGTAAAGAAAATAATGCTGATACAGTAGAATTCTTAGAAAAAAATAATTACTTTGGATATGATAAGAGTAAAGTAACAATATTTAAACAAAGCGAATTACCTTTAGTCGATACAGAAGGCAAAATTCTAGTAGGGAAAGACTACAAAATCAAAGAAGCATCAGATGGAAATGGTGGAACATATTCATCATTAAGAGCAAGTGGATGCTTATCTGATATGAAAGAAAAAGGTATTAAATGGGTATTTATAGGAAGTGTAGACAATGCATTACTAAAAATGGTAGATAGTACATTACTTGGAATGGCAGTAAAAAATAACGTACAAATAGCTTCGAAATCAGTTGTGAAAGCTAACCCACAAGAAAGAGTTGGAGTGTTTTGTAAAATGAATAACCATCCTAAGGTTATTGAATATACAGAACTTCCAGAAAAAATGGCAGAAGAAGTAGATAATAATGGGGAATTAAAATATGGGGAATCTCATATTATGTGTAACTTATATACGATTGATGCTATCGAAAAAATTAGTAAAGAAACATTAATATATCATACAGCTTTTAAGAAAAATACATACATAGATGAAAATGGAAAAGAAGTTATTCCAACAGAGCCAAATTCTTATAAATTTGAATCATTTATTTTTGACGCATTTGAATTTTTTGATGATATAGCGATATTAAGAGGAAAAAGAGAAGATGATTTCGCACCAGTAAAAAATAAAGAAGGAGTAGATAGTCCTAAAACAGCAAAAGAATTATACGAAAAATATTGGAATAGAAATTCCAAAGCATAGAAAAGAGGTATTATTATGGAAAAATGTAAAATAAAAAATTTATATAATTTAGATGAAACAATAGCAAAAGAATTATTAGAAAGTGTTACATATCCATGGGAAGCATTACCAAAAATAGAAGAGTTTATTATAAAATTAGGAAATGGATTAGATACAGATATCTATGAAAAAAGAGGAGAAAACATTTGGATTGCAAAATCTGCTAAAGTTGCACCAACTGCATATATAAATGGACCAGCAATTATAGGAGAAGAAGCGGAAATAAGACATTGTGCATTTATAAGAGGAAAAGCAATTGTGGGAAATGGAGCAGTAGTAGGAAATTCAACAGAACTAAAAAATGTAATTCTATTTAATAAAGTTCAAGTTCCACATTATAACTATGTAGGAGATGCAATATTAGGATATAAAGCTCATATGGGAGCTGGTTCTATCACATCAAATGTAAAATCTGATAAAAAATTAGTTATCGTCAAAGACGGAAACGAAAAAATAGAGACAGGGCTAAAAAAATTCGGAGCGATGCTTGGAGATAATGTAGAAGTAGGATGTAATAGTGTATTAAATCCAGGAACTGTAGTATGTAGAAATTCTAACATATATCCATTATCTTGCGTTAGGGGAGTAGTTCCTGAAAATAGTATATATAAAAACAAAAATGAAATTGTAACAAAAATTTAATAAAAAATACAGCTTAAGTTTAAGCTGTATTTTTTATGGTTATTACTACATTTGTTGATTTCCTGGAATGAAATAATCAACTACACCATAAATTAAAGCACCTATAATTGCAGCAACCCACGAAATTGAATAACCAGCTACGAAAAACTGTGTTACATATAACGTAATAGCTGCTAATGCAAAACCTACAAATCCTTTACCAAATGGACTGGCATGTAGCCCTGTAAATTTAACTACTAAATAATCTATAACAGTTAAAACAACAGCGGCAATAGCTAAAGTCCAAACATTATTTATAGTAAATCCAGGTGTAAAAAATGCGGTAATTGCTAAAACTACAGCAGCAGCAACTAATCTACCAACTACTTGCCATACGGTGGAAACACCATTTTGACTTGAAGTTTGATTTCCTTCTACCATAATTATAACCTCCTTAGTTTTAAAATGCATGATGAATTTTTTTAAGGTTCTAAACTTATTATTTACAAAAAAATAAGAATTATACTAAAAAGTTTGAATAAAAAATTGAAATTTGCAAAAGATAAATTTAGTAATTTATTTTGGCAAAAGTAGGTGTAGAATGTGATAATTACATTTTTTAGGTCAGTTGTTTTATATATAATTGTTCTAATTGTAATGAGATTGATGGGAAAAAGAGAAATTGGACAATTGCAACCATTTGAATTAGCGATATCTATTATGATAGCAGATTTAGCATCAATTCCGATGGCTGATATTGGAATACCCATCTTTAATGGGATAATTCCGATTTTAGGTCTTTTAGCAATGCATTTAATAATATCAGTATTAAACTTAAAAAGTATGAAAGCAAGAGAAATAATATGTGGTAAACCTAGTATTTTAATATATAGAGGAAAAATCAATGAAAAAGTATTAAAAAAAGAAAGGTTTACGATTAACGAGTTAGAAGAAAGATTAAGAGCTAACAATGTATTTAATTTAGGAGATGTGGAATATGCAATTTTAGAAACAAGCGGACAAGTAACAGTGATACAGAAACCAGAAAAAAGAAATACAACGCCACAAGACTTTGATATTGTACCAGAATATGAAGGGATACCATATGACCTAGTGATAGATGGAAAAGTAATGTATAAAAATTTGCAAGTTATAGGAAAAGACTATATTTGGCTTACAAATCAGATTGGTAAATTTAAAATAAAACCAGAAGAAGCATTAGTAGTTACGATGGACGGAAAAGGACAAATTTTTTGTCAGAAAAAAGATGAAAAATAAGGAGAGAATTTATGAGAAAAGAATTTGTTATTTGTATCATAATTATAGTAACTATAACTGTAGGAAATATACTAATTAAAAATTATACTAATTCTGCAGGAAAAGATATGATATCTAAATTAGAAGAATTAAAAATTAGTATAGGAAAAAATAATTCAGAAGAAATAGAAAAAAAGTTAAGTGAAGTTAATCAGATATGGGAGGAAAAACAAGCTAAGCTTGCATATTTTATTGAACACAACGAGATAGAAAAAGTTGATGTAAATCTTGTTTCTTTAAAATCCTATGTTGAGATTAATGACTTAGAAGAAGCTAAAAGAGAAGTGGATGAAAGTTGTTTTTCTGTACAGCATATAGAAGAAAAATATGCATTTAATTTAAAAAATATATTTTAATAAAGGATATAGCATATTACTATATCCTTTATTGTTAGATTATTCTTTATTATTTATTTTTGCATATTTTTTTAATTTTTCATATACCAAATAATTTACTGTTCCAGCAGGGAAATGACCGTCTTTATCTTTTTTACCAGCAGGGACACCTGTTAAAACTTCTATTCCTTCTTCAATTGTCGAAATGGCATAAATGTGAAATTGTTTGTTTTTAACAGCTTCAACAACTTCATCAGAAAGTTGTAAATTATCAACATTTTGAATAGGTATCATAACTCCATGAGAACCATCAAGCCCTCTAGATTTACATACTTGGAAAAATCCTTCAATCTTTTCATTAACTCCTCCAATTGGCTGAATTTGACCTTTTTGATTAACAGAGCCAGTTACAGCAATTGATTGATTAATAGGTATTTCAGATAGACTAGAAAGTAAACCATAAAGCTCTGTGCTAGAAGCACTGTCTCCATCAACACCGTTGTATAATTGTTCGAAACAGATACTAGCTGTTAAACATAAAGGAATATCTTGTGCAAACATTTCTCCTAAATAACCAGTTAAGATAAGAACACCTTTAGAATGAGAAGGACCAGAAATTGCAACTTCTCTTTCTATATTTACAACACCAGTTTTTCCTGTGTAAGTATTTACTGTAATTCTTGCTGGTTTTCCAAAAGTATAATCTCCAATTGTCATAACAGTTAAACCGTTTAGTTGACCTACTTTAGAACCTGAGGTATCAATTAAAAGTGTGTTTTGTTCAATCATTTCTAAATATTTTTCGTCATATTTTTTTACTCTTTCAATTCTTTCACTTAAAGCTTTGTCAATAAACTTAGGAGTAACTACTTTAGAACGAGAAAGTTTTGCCCAAGTAGCTGCTTCTGCAACAACTTGCATTAAATCATCAAAACGAGTTGAAATTTTACTGTGGCTACCAGCTAATTTAGAACCGTATTCTATTAATCTTGCCATAGCATCTTTATCTAAATGTGGAATACATTCATATTCACAAAAACCATGAATGATTTGTGCTAATTTATTTACATTCTCGGTGTTTAATTTTGCTGTTTCCTCAAACTCAACTTTTACTTTAAATAATTTTCTAAAATCAGAGTCCATAGCTAAAAGTGTTTGATAAATTTGTGCATTTCCTATTAAAATAACTTTTAAATTAAGAGGAATTGGTTCAGGTTTTAGTGAAATCATAACCATAGAAGAACGTTGTTCATTTGCATTTTCTATAGCAACTTGTTTAATTCTTAAGGCTTTCTTCAAAGCTTCATAACATATTCCGTTTGCTAACAAATCTTTAGCTTGGAAAATAATATATCCACCATTTGCTTGTTGTATAAGTCCTGGTTTTAACATAGTGTGATCTGTTTTTAAGGCTCCATAATAATTTTCATATTCAATCGCACCAAAAAGGTTAGTGTATGAATAATTTGAGTCCATTATTACAGGAGCACCTTCTTTGTTAGAATTATCAATAAACAAATTAACTCGGTAATTCAAACAAGGGTCAGCTTTTTTCATTGCGGGATTTACTGGTTGACCAGCAGGAGAAGCTTGCCCTGGTTCTTCTAAAAATGTAGGAATATTTTTTAATACATCTTGTTTAACGTCATTTAAGAAACTGTTTACCTTTTTAATTCTTTTATATTTTGATTTTAAATAATTTATATGAGCACTAACAGTAAGCAAAGCAACATTTGCTTGCCATTCAGATATTTTTTTGTCTGATTGACGTTCAATTTCTTTAATTTGACTAATAGCTACCATAATTTGTTCTTGCACAATAGTAGATTTTTCTTCATATTCTTTTTTTACTTCATCATCCAATTTATCGAATTCTTCTTCTTGAATGACTTTGCCGTCAACAATAGGCATCATATATATACCATTTTGAGCAGCTTTTACTTGAAAATTATATTTTGAAGCGTTTTCATTTAATTTATCTAATAAAGCAGAACGTTTTGTTTCAAATTCTTGTTTTATTAGAGCTTTCTCTTTTTCAAAATCATCGTTATTAAATGTTTTTTGAATATCTTTTTTAATTTCTTTTATAAAACCATCCATATCGTCTTTGAATTCTTTGCCTTTTCCAGCAGGGAATTCAACAGCAATAGGTTCATTTGGAACATTGAAATTATATAGATAGCACCAATCAGAAGGAACCTTCTTTTTAGATGCAATTTGAGTTAAATAGTTTTTAGTATAAGATGTTTTTCCGACCCCACTTGGTCCCTCGATATATAAATTGTATCCTTTAACATCTACTTGTAATCCAAATTCTAAAGCCTTAATCCCTCTTTCTTGACCTATACCATCTTGAATAGCCTCTAAGTCAGCTGTAGAATCGAAGTTAAAGACATTGGGATTACATGACATTTTTAAATCTTTGTAAGTTAATTCATTTTTATTTTTCATTTGTTTCCTCCATATTTTTTCTTAGTATAACCAATTTGCTTTTATTTTATATTAGTTAAACTAAAAAGTAAAGAAGATTACAAATTTTATTAAAAAGTTTTTTATATTTTTATACTAAGGGTTCGAAAAAGAATAAAAGTATTGCAATATTGAATAAAAATATATATAATTATTAAGAGTTTTATAAACGAAAGGAATAAAGATGAATAAAACAAAAAGAAAAATATTTGAAACATCTATGAAATTGTTTGCAGAAAAGGGTTATGAAGCTACAAGCATTGAAGAAATAACAGCAACAGTTGGAGTAGCCAAAGGAACTTTATACTACCATTTTTCAAGTAAAGAAGAGATATTTAATTTCCTTGTAGAAGAAGGGATTAAACTTTTACAAAATAGTGTAGATATTAAAACAGCAAAGTTTTCAAATTATATAGATAAAATAAAAGCAATAGTATTAATTCAGATAAAAATAGTTGATAAATATGAAGATTTAATAACTATTTTGCTTAGCCAATTCTGGGGAAATGAAGCAAGAAATCAACTATGTAAAAATCAAATCTTTTTATATATCAACAAAATAGAAGAAATTGTAAAACAAGGAATTGAAAAAGGTGAAATAAAGCAAGGTGAACCACATGCAATAGCCTCTGAAATATATGGGCTTATATGTTCAAGTTTAGTTTGCAAAGTAAGAAATAGAGAAAATTTTAATATTATGAAATTATATAAAGAATTTGAAAATACAGTAATAGAAGGATTAAAATAAGATAAGAGGGGAAGAAAATGAGAAAACCAATTTATAAATTTACAGAGTTTACAGATTTAAAAGACATGCTAAAAAAATCAGGAGAAAAATTTGGAGATAGACCAGCATACATTTTTAAAACTGAAGAACCAGGAAAATTTAAAGAAATAACACATAAACAATTTAGAAATGAAATAGATTGCCTTGGAACTAAATTAATAGAACTAGGCTTGAAAGATAAAAGAATTGCTGTTATATCTGAGAATAGATATGAATGGGCTGTGGACTATTTAGCAATTGCAGCAGGAACTGGAGTTGTTGTTCCATTAGATAAATCATTGCCAGATAATGAAATTGAAAGTTTAATAATTCGTTCAGAAGTTGAAGCCATTTTCTATTCTGAAAAATATGATGAGATAATTAATAAAATTAAAGAAGAAGGAAAAACAAACTTAAGATATTTTATCTCAATGGATTTAGAAAAAGAAGAAAATGGAATAAAATCACAAAAAGAATTAACAGAAGAAGGGCGAGATCTATTAGAAAAAGGGAATAGAGAATTTTTAGATGCTAAAATAGACAGCGAGAAAATGGGAATAATGTTATTTACATCAGGAACAACAGCTATGTCTAAAGCTGTTATGCTTTCACACAAAAATATATGTTCAAATTTAATGGATATAACATCTGTAATCAAAGTTACAGAGAACGATAGATTTTTATCGTTTTTACCATTACACCATACATTTGAATGTACGGTAGGATTTTTATACCCAGTATCAACAGGTGGCGCAATTGCGTTTTGTGATGGAATAAGACATATAGCGGAAAATATAAAAGAATATAAAATTACTGCAATGATTTCAGTTCCAATACTTTTTGAAGCAATGTACAAAAAAGTAATGAAAGGAATTGAAAAAAAGGGAAAATTAGAAACAGTAAAAAAAGGAATAAAAATAAGCAACTTTTTATTAAAATTTGGAATAGATATAAGGAAAAAACTATTTAAAGAAATTCATGCTAATTTTGGTGGGGAATTACGTTTGTTTGTATCAGGAGGAGCAGCACTTGCACCTGAAGCAGAAAAAGGATTTAATGAATTAGGAATTAATATGTATCAAGGATATGGACTAACAGAAAGTTCGCCAGTAATAGCAGCAGAAGATGATAAATATAGGAGACTAGGTTCTATAGGAAAAGCTTTTCCTAGTATAGATGTAAAAATTGTAAATCCAAATGAAGATGGAATTGGAGAATTAGTAGCAAAAGGACCTTCAATAATGCTTGGATATTATAATAACGAAGAGGCAACTAAAGAAACATTAGAAGGAGAATGGCTACACACAGGAGATTTGGCTAAAATTGATAAAGATGGATATATATTTATATCAGGTAGACAAAAATTTGTTATAGTATTGAAAAATGGAAAAAACGTATTTCCAGAAGAATTAGAAGCTTTAGTAGGCCGAATAGAAGGAGTAAAAGAAAGCTTTGTATATGGCAAACCAGAAGAGGATGGAGATTATAAAATTTGTGCCAAAATTGTATATGATAAAGAGATAGTAAAAGAAGTATACGGTGTAGAAGATGAAAAAGATGTAAAAGCAGCATTGCTTAAAGAAGTAAAAAGAGTAAATAAAGAAATGCCAGCATATAAATATATAAGAGAAATAATTGTAACAGAAAAAGAATTAATAAAAACAACTACACGAAAAACAAAAAGAGCTGAAGAAATGAAAACAGTATTATAAAATTAATAGCTAAGCCCAAAACCTTGAGGGCCTAGCTATTTTGACGATTGTAATATTAATGTAATATAATTGTAACAAAAAAGTAATGCAAAAAATCAAGACAGTATCTTGTAGTTTTTTGTTGATTAATGTATAATATAAAAGAAGATGAAAGCTGAATACGCGTAAGATGAAGGAGGGAATTTACATGTCTAAAACTGGCATAGTAAATGTGAGAATGGTTATCACAGAAGAAAAAATATTATCCAATATAGATAAAGTACAAAAATTAATTAATCCAAAGAGCAAAAAACAAATTGTTCAATTAGAAGATGATGCATATTTTAAAGATTTGGTAGAATCTATCAAAACTTATTTAATAGAATATCCTAAAAAGAAAAATTTCCCTGCAAGTGTGTATAAAGCAGCTTATGGGTTGGTTGAGTTTGCAACAAATCAGTTTGAAGAAAACACTAAGAGAATAGAAGAACTAATAAGACAAAGAGAAGAAAATATTGCATTAGCTGGTAAATTAAAAGAAGTAATGGATGCGGTAGAAAATAAAGAAGAAAACTGGAAAGAAAAAGTAAAATTAGCAGAAGAAGATTTTGCAGAAGATATAATAGAACCATTAAATATTGTGGGAAAAGCTAAAGGAACTACTTCACAAAATTATCAAGATGCAATGAAATTATTAAAAGCAAGAGTTAATAACTTAGAATCAAATTTACATATTGAAATTGATATGGAGAGAATAGAAGATAGATCAAAAGCTTTAAGCTATATAGGAATTGAAATTGCAGATGCACTAAAATCAATTCCAACTCCTGTTGAAGAATTTGAAGAAACACCAATAGAACAACCAACAGAAGAAGCTACTCCAATTGTTCAAGAAGTAACAGAAACACAAGAACAATATACACAAGAAATGACATTTGAAGCAAAACCAAGCTTATGGCAAAGAATTAAAAATAGTAAAGTAGTAAGAGCAATAAAAGCAATTACAAAAATTAGAATAGTACTTGATTATTCAGATGCACTTCCAGAAGGAAGAGGAGAAAATAATAAGTAACAAGAAGTGGAAAGTTATGAACTTTCCACTTTTCTTGGTTTATGAAAACCCCGTGTTTTACACGGGGTTCTAAAAGCTTCTAGCTATGA
>CAUWEX010000011.1:0-44702 GCA_963557965.1 uncultured Clostridia bacterium | reverse complement strand
ACAATTAAATTCTATTTACTCTTAATTGAATAGAATTTACTTTTTTAATTTACTTACAGTAAAAAAATGGCGAAAATAATTGACAGAAAAGTAATTCTATGGTAAAATTAATAACTGTAATCCGCTTAGTCAAGGTACATAAACATTAACAACAGTTAATTACCTGAATTTTAAGGATTAGCGAGTATACAAATAAGGGAGGTGCATTTTAAATGTACGCAATAATCGAAAGCTGTGGAAAACAATACAAAGTAGCAGAAGGAGATGTTGTATTTTTTGAAAAATTAGATGCAGAGGAAGGTAAAAAAGTTACTTTTGATAAAGTAATATTAGTATCTGATGATGGAAAAGTACAAGTTGGAAATCCTTATGTTAAAGGTGTAAAAGTTGAAGGAAAAGTAATTTCTCATGGTAAAGCTAAAAAAATCATCGTTTTCAAAATGAAAGCAAAAGCTAATTACAGAAGAAGATATGGTCATAGACAACCATATACAAAAGTAGAAATTACAGGAATAAAAACAGCGGCTAAAAAAGCAGCTACAACTGAAAAGAAAGCTGAAACAGCAACAGCTAAAAAAGAAACAAAAAAAGTAGAAGCATAAGCTTCAAAATTAATTAGATTGTAATAATCGGATATAAATAAAAAGCCGAAAGGAGTGAGAGTAATGGCTCATAAAAAAGGTCAAGGTAGTAGCCACAACGGTAGAGAGAGTGAATCAAAAAGACTTGGTGTCAAAAGAGCTGATGGACAATTTGTTTTAGCAGGAAATATTTTAGTAAGACAAAGAGGAACTAAAGTACATCCAGGAGTAAACGTTGGAAAAGGTAGCGACGACACATTATATGCATTAATAGATGGAAACGTAAAATTTGAAAGAAAAGGTAGAGACAAAAAACAAGTTAGCGTTTATCCAGCAGAATAATTTTAAAAGCAAAAGACTTTTATAAAGTACAAACTTTGTAAAAGTCTTTTTTGTGCTTATTTTAAGCCATAATGCCTTGACTAATTATATAAAAATTGATAAAATTAGAACAAAAAAAGAGGTTATACAAAAATATGAAAAAGCTACTATTTTCAGCACATTCATTAAATGTGGGCGGAATTGAAAAAGCATTAGTAACATTAGTAAACGAACTAAGTCAAAAAGGTTATGAAATAACTTTAGTTTTGGAAGAAAAACAGGGAATATTTTTGAAAGAATTAAACACCTGCATAAAAATAATAGAATATAGTCCTAATAAAAATAAAAATGTAATTGTTAGAAAAATTAGTAATCTGTACAAAAGAATAAGATTTGCTTTGAGATATTATAACAAATTTGATTTTGCGGCAAGTTTTGCAACATATTCTATTCCAAGCTCGTTTGTGAGCCGAATTGCTTCTAAAAACAGTTGCTTATGGGGACATGCAGACTATTTAACATTATTTGATAATAATGAACAAGAAATGAAAAAGTTTTTTGAAGAAAGAAAATATAATAAATTTAAAAACATTGTTTTTGTCTCTCAAGAAGGAAAAGATAGTTTTATAAAAGTATTTCCTGAAATGAAAACTAAGACAATAGTATGTAACAATTTAATAAATTCAGAAAAAATAATCAAAGAAGCAGAAGAAAAAATAGAATATATAAAACCTGAAAGAAAAATACTTTTCGTAAATGTAGGACGTCATGATGAAAGACAAAAAAAACTAAGCAGGTTAATAGAAGCTGGAAAGAAACTAAGAGATAATAACTACCAATTTGAAATATTATTAATAGGGGATGGACCTGATACAAAAAATTATAAAAAAATGGTGGAAGATGAAAAATTACAAAAAGAAATTACTTTTTTAGGAAGAAAACAGAACCCATATCCATATTTTAAAATTGCAGATTGTATTATATTAACATCAGACTATGAAGGCTACCCAGTAGTATTTTTGGAAAGCTTTGTGTTAAATAAGCCACTTATAACAACTAAGGTTTCAGATTATGAACAGGTAGAAGGAAAATATGGTTTGGTAACAGAAAAAAATACAGAAAGCATATATGAAGCGATGGAAAAATTTATACAAAAAGGTTTTGAAATAAAAAATAAATTTGACAGCAAACAATATAATAAAGAGATAATAGAAACATTAGAAAAACTATTTTGAAAGGAATATTAGCATGGTAAAAATTAGTATAATTATTCCAGTTTATAATGCAGAAAAACATATTGAGAAATGTTTAAATTCCATAAAAGGACAAAAAGAAACAAAAAATAAGTTTGAAGTAATTATTGTAAATGATGGATCAACTGATAATTCAGAAGAAGTTATAAAGAAATATATTGAAAATAGCGAATTAGATATTAAGTATTATGGAAAAGAGAATGAAGGAGTTGCAAAAACAAGGAATTATGGAATACAAAAAAGTACAGGAGACTATATACTTTTTATAGATGCAGATGATTATATTGCTCAAAACACATTAAGCATTTTAGAACCATATCTTGAAAAAAACGTTGATCTTATAAAATTTAAATTACAAAGAGTAGACAATGATGGAAATATAATAGAAAAAGTAGACGGCCCTGTATTTAAAGACTCAACAGGAGAAGAAGCATTTAATAGACTATATTGTGAAGATATATTATTAGATTCTCCATGTGTATATTTAATTAAAAAAGATTTATTTACTCAAAACAATTTGGAATTCCAAGGAACGTATCATGAGGACTTTGGATTAATGCCAACATTAATATTATCGGCTAAGAGAATGGTATCATTACCAGATTACTTATATCAATATGTGCAAGCAGGAAATAGTATTACAAGAAATGATGATTATGGAAAAACCATAAAAAAAATGGAAGATTGTTTATTTCACTATGATAGAATGTTAAAACTAATTGACAACATGAAATTAAGAAAAGAAACAAAAGAAAATATAAAAATTTATTATACAAATGCAATAATATTAAAATTACAAGAGTTAAACAAAGAAGATAGAAATAGATATATAAAAGAAATCAAAAAAAGAAAAATGCAAAATAATATAAAAGCAAGAGGATTAAAGCAAACCATAAAAAAGATAATATTAAAAATCAATATAAATTTATATTTGAAAATGAGGTAGAAATATGCCAAAAGTAAGTGTAATAGTTCCTTTTTATAATGTAGAAGGATATATAGAAAAATGCTTGGAGACCTTAGTAAATCAAACTTTACAAGAAATAGAAATAATATTAGTAAATGATGGCTCGAAAGATAGAAGCATAAATATTGTGAAAAAATTTTTAGCAAATTATCCAGAAAAAATAGTGTATTTAGAAAAAGAAAATGGAGGATTATCAGATGCAAGAAATTATGCAATTCCATACGCAAAAGGTGAATACATTGCATTTTTGGATTCGGATGACTATGTTGAAAAAGATATGTATGAAAAGATGTACGAGTTAGCTAAAAAAGAAAACAGTGATATGGTAGAATGTGATTTTTACTGGGCATATCCTGATAAAGTAAAAGAAGATATAGGGGAAATATACAAAGGCAAAAAAGACATGCTAAAAAAGGTAAGGGTTGTAGCATGGAATAAATTAATAAAAAGAGAAATTTTAGAAAAAACAAAAATAGAATTTCCAAAAGGATATAGATATGAAGATGTAGAATTTACATATAAATTAATACCACATTTAGAAAAAATATCATTCTTAAAAAGGCCATGTATACATTACATTCAAAGAGAAGGCTCAATATCAAACTCGCAAAACGAAAGAACTAAGGAAATTTTTGATGTTCTACAACACGTAATAGATTATTATAAAAAAAATAATATATATGATGAATATAAAACCGAATTAGAATATATATACGTACGTTATGCATTTTGTAGTTCCTTATTGCGTATTGTAAAAATCCAAGATAATAAATTAGAAGAAGAACTATTAAAATTAACTTGGGACAATGTAAATCAAAAATTTCCAAACTGGAAGAAAAATGAGATATTAAGGAAAAGTAAAGGACTTAGCTGTAAATATAAAATGTATAATTTATATATGAGAACATTAAATTCATTTACATTTAAAATGTATACAACTATGTTATCACTTTTATAGTACTGTGAGATGAACGTTGGGAAGGAATAACCGGATATGAAAAAAATTTTATTTGGAATAACAGGCTTAACATTAGGTGGAGCCGAAAGAGTACTAGTAGATATCGTCAATAAATTATGTAATAAATATGAGATAACTATATTTACAATATATGCTAAAGGAGAACTTGAAAAACAGTTAGATAAAAGAGTGAAACTAAAAAGTTTATATAATACTTCATATTTAGGATTATCAGCATTTAAAAGAAAAATAATAGCTCCTATGCGTGTTCTACTTTGTAAAAAGCATATTTATAAAAAATATATAAAAGGTCAATATGATGCAGAAATTGCGTTTTTAGAAGGACCGATAACTAGACTATTTAGTGTGTCTAACCCACAAACAAAAAAAATTGTATGGATACATAATGATATTTCAAAGGTATTTGGAAAAGGTATAAAATCTAAATTAAAGAAGTTGATTGATAAAAACGTATATTCAAAATACGAAAAGCTTGTATTTGTAAGCAAAGATAATTTAAATAATTTTGAAAAAATATATAAAGATGAAAATATCGTAAAAAAAGATAAAAGGGTTATCTATAATTATATAGATGCACAAAATGTAAGAAAAAAAGCTGAAATAGGACAAGCAGAAGAATTAAAACAAGATAAAATAAACTTTGTAACGGTTGCAAGGCTTGTGCAACAAAAAGCAATTGATAGAACAATAAAAGCATATAGCAATATTGTAAAAGAATACGGAAATATATCAAGATTCTATGTAATCGGAGATGGACCACAAAAAAGTGAGTTACAAAAACTAATATGTGAAAAAAATGTGCAAGACAGTTTCTTGTTATTAGGCAAAAAAGAAAATCCATATCCATATATAAAAAAGGCAGATTATTTTTGCTTATTGTCAGAATTTGAAGGATATGGAATGGTACTAGAGGAAGCGAAAATATTAGATAAAAACATAATAATAACAGATACTGCTGCAAGAGAAGCGGTAGAAGGATATAACAAAGTAACTATTTTAGAAAATAGCGAAAACGGAATATATAAAGGGATAAAAAATATATTGAAAAATAAATTAAAAGACGAAGCTGGTAATGTAGAAAATACAAATTATAATAACGAAGAAAAAATAGAGGATATTATAAAATTAATAGGAGAGTAAGATGAAAATATCAGTACTAACGCCAACATATAATAGAGCAAACTTGTTAGAACAATTATATAAAAGTTTAATTGCAAATGCTGATTATGGAATAGACATAGAATGGCTTATTATGGATGATGGCTCAAAGGACAATACAGAGGAGATAGTAAATAAATTTATACATAACAACCAAAGCAAAATGGAGATAAAATATTTTAAACAAGAAAATTCTGGAAAAATGACAGCAATAAACAAGTTAACAAAAGAAGCAACGGGAGAGTACATGATAGACTGCGATTCAGACGATTATTTTACAAATGATGCATTTAAAATAATGAAAGAAAAGATAGAGAAAAGTAAAAACGAAGAAAATATATATGGTTTGTGCTTTTTAAAATATAATGAAAAAGGAGAAAATATAGGTAAAGTTTTTACTAAAAAAAGAACAACATTATTTGATATGCATTATAAAGAAAATGAGCAAGGAGAAAAAGCTATATTATTTCTTAGCAAAATAAGAAAAAAATATAGTCATGAATTAGAAAATGGAGAAAAATTTGTAACAGAGGCTAGAATGTACTATAAAATGGATGATGATAACGATTTATTATGTTTTAATGCACCTATTATGATTTGTGAATACAAAGAAGATGGATATACAAAAAATTTAAAAAATCAGTTTAAAGAAAATCCATTTGGTTATTATAAATATTTTCAAGAAATATTGGGAAGAAATATGATAAGAGTTAAATTGAAAAAAAGATTATATGTTATTAAACACTACATATTATTTGAATACTTAACAAAGCAGTATGGAATAAAAAATATTAACGGATTAATAAATAAACTATTGTATTTAATATTATTTGTTCCAGGCATATTCAAAAGTAAATATTTTTAAATATAGATAAACACTTTATTGACAAATATGGGGTATCAGTGTAAAGTATAGGTGAAAATATTAAATAAAATTTATAAATATATTATACGAGGAGGAAAAAGTTTGAAAAATAATATAGGAAAATTCACATGATAAATAAAACCACCAAAAAGTGATTTTAAAAAATTGAATATAAAATTAAAAGGTAACCAAACAATATAAAATTAGCTAACTTTGTAGCCTTGCTGTTCTAAAAACTTAATTGCATTATTGATATTTAATTTAGTATGTTTGCTCTTAAAATTAGACTCTGTTAATTGCTTATACAAATCAATATTAAAAGGTTCATTTTTAGATAATATGTGATATGCACAAGTAAGTAGCATTCTAGCAATAGCAATAATTGCACGTTTATGGCCACGACGTTTTTTGATAGCTTCATATCTAAGTTTAAAATATTCACATTCTTTATCTTTAATAGCACAATTGGCACATTGAACTAATAAAGGCTTAATATAAACACCAGCTCTAGAAATTTTAACTGATTTCTTCTTACCAGCACTTTCATTGTTTTGAGGAGTAAGACCAGCCCAAGAACAAAGATGTTTATCATCAACGAAAACATTCATATTACTACCAATTTCAGAAAGTATGTAAATGGCTGAAACATCTTCAACACCAGGAATTGTTAGCAGTAGATTGATTTCATTTTGATAATTAGCAACCAAAGGAAGAATAGCTTCTTCAAGTTTTTCTACACATTTGTTAATGTAATCATAATGGTCAAGGCAAATTTCCATTTTAGAATTTTGTTCTTTTGTTAAATTTCCTTGAATAGATTCTAGAATTTCTTGAGGTGTAGCTTTTAGATTTTTTCTCAATAATAGAGAAAGTTCTTCCATAGTAAGATTATCATTTTTAGAAAGCATTTTCTTCAAGATAGATTGAGCGGTTTTACCAAAAGTGTCTGTAACTACATTAGAAATCATAATGTTAGACATAGTAAGAGAATTTTGAAAACGATTTTTTTCGCTAGTACGGCAATTAAGTAATTTAAAGCGATAACGCATTAAATCACGAAGTTGCCTAATTTCAAGAGGTGGCATAAAACTAGGATTTACAAGTCCATGTTTAAAAATATCAGCAATCCAAATAGAATCTTTTTTGTCAGTTTTCTTACCAGGAATAGCTCTAACATATTTTGGATGAGTGATAACAACGTGACAAGAATCTTCTAAAATATTAAAAATAGGAATCCAGTACTTGCCAGTGGATTCCATACACACATCTTTACAATCATTATTAATAAGCCATTGTTTAAGATGTTCAATATCTTTAGTTAAAGTAGAAAATTGTTTGGTTTGATAAGTGGTAACTTTGTGTTCATCAGTTTTTGCAATAGTAGCAACTAACATTCTTTTGTGAACATCGATACCACAACAATTAAAATAATAAATATTTAACATATGGTTACCTCCTGTGTTAAATAAAAAAATAGATGTATAGACATTTACTATGTGTACCAAGCTAGATTAACGGAATTTGTTAAAAACAAATATAAGTTTACGTACTCCACCTATTTTTCAAGGATATGTTACACTCGTTTGTGCTTAAAAGGTACACGTCACATATATTTATGCGGGATAAAATTACGTGGTAACTTTTCGCCACTCCCTCCGCCGTGCTCTTCAGTCTATCTATACATCTATAAGTATTATACCAAATTATGGTAATAAAATCAATGGAGGGATTTTTAATTAAATTTTGTGCCTTTCGCAGACGTAGCAAAGCGAAGGCAAGAAAGGAATGATAAGTATTTATGAAAAAAGAAATGATTATAAAAATATTTTGGGGAATTGCTATTTTAATAATTTTATTGCCTACTACAAAGGTAATGGCGGTTATGAAAAATAACAATCCTTTATTAAGAGAAATAACTATAGATGGAAATCAAATAGAACCTGAATTCGATCAATTTATTACTGACTATGTACTAGCTGTAGATAGTAATAAAAACGAAATAGATATAAGAGCTGTAACAGATGATCCCAATGCAACAGCAGAAATTATAGGAAACAAAAAATTAAAAGAGGGTGTAAATGATTTTGAAATTAAAGTAACAGCAGAAGATGGAGTTACAGCAAATTCTTATTTTATTCATATTACAAAAGGAAATGTGGAAAAAGCAAATGCAAATTTAAAAAACATTGAAATAGAAGGAATTAATTTAAATCCAAAGTTTAATGAAAAAGATACTAATTACTATTTAGAATATGAAGGGTATATAGAACAACTGAATATAGAAGCGATTCCTGAAGATAAAAAAGCAAAGGTAGAAATCATAAATAATGAAAACTTTAACAGTACATTACATGTTGTAACGATTAAAGTAACAGCGCAAGATGGGATAACGACTAAAGAATATAAGATAACAGCGAAAAAAGCGGGAGAAAATGCTGAAGCTCCAAGTGGACTGGAAGAATATGAAAGCAATTTAGAAAAAATAAATGAAGAAAAACAAAAAGAAAAAACATACTTAATTGTTGGAGTAGCAAGTATTAGTGCTATAATTATAGCGTTCATAATTATATTAAAGAAAACAAAGAAAGATATATCATAGATATAGTCAAAGGGAGAAAATGTATGAAAAAAAGTAAATGTGTATTTAAAATATGTATAGTGTTATTTGTAATAATATTAGGAACATTTAATGTTTGTAATGCAGCAACTTCTTATTATCAATATGTAAAATCAGGAATAAATCAATTTCCTGATTCCTATAAATGGAGATTACAAGAACTAGCTAATAAATATCCTGAGTGGAATTTTCAAGCTTATTATACAGGAATTTCATGGGACGAGCTTATTAAAAATGAAAGAGACGAAAGTGTACACAGAAATAGAGTAACTAACAATGCTCCAAATTCTTGGAAACATGAATGTGGATATGTAGATAATGGATGGGCATGTGCTTCTGATTCAATCGTAAAATATTATTTGGATCCTAGAAATTTTTTGAATGAAACTCAAATATTTCAATTTGTGGAAAGTTCATATAATGATAAAATACAAACAGTAGAAGCAATTAAAAAATCAGTAAAAGGGACATTTTTGGACAATACAATAACATGTAAAGATTTTAATAATAATAATGTAACTATGTCATATTCAGAAATGATTGTACAAGCAGCAAGAGAATCCAATATTAGTGCCTTTTATATTAAAAGTAAAATTATTCAAGAAGTAGGAAATAAAGGAAGCGGATCAGTTTCAGGAAAATATCCAGGATACGAAGGATATTACAATTTCTATAATTTTGGAGCATACGACACGGGAGATCCAATTGCAAATGGTTTAGAATATGCTAAACAAAAAGGATGGGATAGCCAATACAAAGCAATTGTAGACGGAGCAAAATTAATAGGAAAAAACTATATTGAGGCCGGACAAAATACAGCCTATTTTAATAAATGGGATGTCGTAGGAACTAAAATTTTAAGAGAAGGAGAAACACAATGGGTAAATAAGAGTGATATGTTTTGGCATCAATATATGACTAATATTCAAGATCCTACATCTCAATCTTATTCAAATTATAAATTATATAGCAATAGTTTACGCAGTAAAATTACATTTATTATACCAGTTTATGATAACATGCCAGAATCAAATCTAATGCCGCAAGACGTTCCGGTAACAGGGATCACATTAAATCAAAATCAATTTATTGTAAATGTTGATGAAACAGGAGATGCAATTGCAACAATTTTACCATCTAATGCGACTGAAAAATCTGTAGAGTGGGCTTCTTCAAATCCAGAAATAGTAAGAGTGTGGAATGGACATTTTAGAGGCCTAAAAGAAGGAGAGGCTACAATAATAGCTACGACAATTGACGGAAGATATACTGCAAGTTGCAAAGTAATAGTAAGAGATCCTAATAAAAAGTATGTAGAAAAAATAGAAATCGAAAAAAGCCAGTATATTTCATACATTGATGAAGCGGTTGATATATCATATAAATGTTATCCAGAAAACGCAGTAAATACAGAATTATATTGGACAACAGATAATACTGATGTAATAAGAGTATATGGAAATAGGTACAGAGGATTAAAAGAAGGTACTGCCAAATTGATAGCAATTAGTGATGATGGAACTGTAAAAGCAGAGTCAAAGGTAATTATTAGAGATTCTAATAAGAAATATGTGGAAAAAATAGAGATTGAAAAAAATCAATATGTTTCATATATTAATGAAGCAGAAGACGTCAAATTTGAATCTTGGCCAAGCGATGCAGATACGGATCAAATATATTGGACTTCATCAAATGATGATGTGTTAAGAGTATTCGGAAATCGATTCAGAGGATTAAAAGAAGGAGAGGCAGAAATCATAGCAACAACATTAGACGGTACTGTTGAAGCAAGAGCTAAAGTGATTATAAGAGATAAAAATAAATCATATGTAGAAAGCATAAATGTAGAAAAAACAAATTATACCATAGATTTAGACCAAGCAATAGACATACCATTCTCATATTCACCATCAAATGCAGTAAATGCAGAATTCTACTGGACGTCATCTAATGACGACGTATTAAGAGTATTCGGAAACAGATGTAGGGGGCTAAAAGAGGGAGCCGCGGAAGTAATAGCAACTACTTTAGATGGTACAGTTGAAAAAAGAATAAATGTTACAGTGAAAGACTTTAGTAAAATAAAGGTAGAGACAATAAATGTAGAAAGTGATGAATATACAATAAAGGTAGACGAAGCAGTAGATATACCTTTTTCGTATTCTCCTATAGAAGCATCAAATGCAGAGTTTTATTGGACATCATCAAACAATGAAATATTAAGAGTATTTGGAAATAGATTTAGAGGCTTGAAGCCAGGAACAGCAGAAGTAATCGTAAACACCTTAGACGGAACAGTTGAGAAAAGAATAAAAGTAACAGTAAAACTACCAACAGTAGAAAAGATAACACTTGAGCAAACAGAGTATGTGATAGACATTAATGAAGCACGAGATGTAGGTTATACGTATTCACCAACAAATGCAAGTAATGCAGAATTTTATTGGACATCATCAAATGATGAGGTTTTAAGGGTATTTGGAAATAGATTTAGAGGATTAAAAGAAGGCACAGCCGAAATTATAGCAACTACTTTAGATGGTACAATAGAAGCAAGAGCTAAAGTTATAGTAAAAGATCCTAATAAAAATAATATAAATAAAATAGAAATAGAAAAGAAACAATACATTTCGTATATAAATGAAGCGTCTGACATTAATTATAAGTTTTGGCCTAATACAGCAGATGCTAGTCAAATATATTGGACATCATCAAATGATGAGATAATAAGAGTATGGGGAAATAGATTTAGAGCATTAAAAGAAGGAACAGCAGAAGTAGTAGCGACAACATTGGATGGCAAGGTTGAGGCAAGAGCTAAAGTTATAGTAAGAGATCCTAATAAGAAATATGTACAGGATATAAAAGTAGAAAAAACAGAATATAAGATAAAAGTTAATGAAGCTGTTGATATACAGTACTCATATTTACCAGAAAATGCAGTGAACGCAGAGTTTTATTGGACATCATCAAATAATGAAATATTAAGAGTATTTGGAAATAGATTTAGAGGTTTAAAGCCGGGAACAGCAGAAGTAATAGTAAATACTTTAGATAGCACAATTGAAAAAAGAATAAAAGTGATTATTGAATAAAAGGTGAATTAATATGAAAAAAATATATATATGTATGATAATAGTAATAGCTTTAGGTTGCATGATATTTATGCAACCTGAGGTTAATGCAGCAGATGAAGAAGGAAATTTTATAATTGTTTTAGATCCAGGGCACGGAGCTAATGATCCAGGGGCATTAAACAGTTCGTTAGGAATAAAGGAAGCAGATGTAAATTATAAATTGGCTATATATGCGAAGGAAGAGCTAGAAAAATATGAAGGGGTAAAAGTATATTTAACAAGATATGCAAACTGCCCAAGTATATATGAAAGAGGCGAATTTGCTAAAAATTATAATGCGGATTTAGTTGTTAGCATGCACATAAATTCTGGAGCTAAGTCAGCTAGAGGTGCTGAAATTTGGGTTACACAAGATAATACCCAAATAGAATATTATGAAAAAAGTAGAGAACTGGGAGAAAAAATATTAAACCAAATAAGTAAATTAGGACTTAAAAATAATGGAGTATCAACTCGTTCAGGAAAACCGGATGAATGGTATGAAAGTGGAGTAGTTAAAGATTATTATGGAATTATTAGATATCCAATGAATTATGGAATTCGTTCAATTTTAATAGAACATTGTTATATTAGCAACAATTCAGATTGCCAATACATAAATAACAACGAAAAAATAAAACAATTAGCATTAGCAGATGTAAGAGGAATCGTAGAAGCTTACAACTTAGAAAGAAAAGGTCAAGGAAAAGAGCCAGTAAGAGAATTAAAATTAGACAAGTATGAGTTAAATTTAGAAATTACAAAAGATGAACCAGAGCCACTAAATTTTATAAATTCAGTTTTTAAACCTTCAAATGCATATAATCAAGAAGTTGACTATTATTCATCAAATCCTGAAATAGCTAGAGTGTGGGGAAATAGAATAAGAGGACTAAAAGAAGGAGAAGTAACAGTGACTGCTATAAGTAGAAACAATCAAAGAATTGCCAAATGTAAAGTGATTGTTACAAAGCCAGAAGTACCATTAAAAAATATATCTACTAAAACTACAACTCAAATTATAAATATTAATGAAACAGGAGATATTGTTGTTGACTTTAATCCTTCAAATGCAAGTGATAAATATTTATATTGGGAATCATCAAATCCAGAAGTCGTTAGAATTTGGAATGGTCATTTCAGAGGCTTACAAGAAGGAAAATCAACAATAACTGCAATATCACGTGCAGGAGGAAAAAAGATAAGTTGTGATGTAATAGTTAAAGATCCTAAAAAATCCTATGTAGATGACATAAAATTTGATAAAAAAGAATATGTGGTTGAAGTAAATGAAGCAGTAGATATAAAATATACTTATTTGCCAGAAGATGCAACAAATGCAGAATTTTATTGGACATCATCAAATGATGAAGTTTTAAGGGTATTTGGAAATAGATTTAGAGCATTAAAACCAGGAACGGCAGAAGTTATAGTGACAACTTTAGATGGAACTTTTAAAAAGAGAGTCAAAGTTACAGTCAAAGATCCGGGAGAAGTAAAAGATATTAAGTTTGAAAAAGAAGAATATAAGGCTAAAGTAGGAGAAGCAGTAGATATAAAATATACATATTTACCAGAAAATGCCACAAATGCAGAATTTTATTGGACATCATCAAATGATGAAATAATAAGAGTATGGGGAAATAGATTTAGAGCACTAAAACCAGGAACGGCAGAAGTCATAGCAACAACTTTAGACGGAAAATTTGAAAAAAGAGTTAAAGTTACAGTAGAAGGCTCAGGAAAAGTAAAAGATATTAGGTTTGAAAAAGAAGAATATGAGGCTAAAGTAGGAGAAGCAGTAGATATAAAATATACATATTTACCAGAAAACGCAACAAATGCAGAATTTTATTGGACATCATCAAATGATGAAATAATAAGAGTATGGGGAAATAGATTTAGAGCACTAAAACCAGGAACGGCAGAAGTCATAGCAACAACTTTAGACGGAAAATTTGAAAAAAGAGTTAAAGTTACAGTAGAAGGCTCAGGAAAAGTAAAAGATATTAGGTTTGAAAAAGAAGAATATGAGGCTAAAGTAGGAGAAGCAGTAGATATAAAATATACATATTTACCAGAAAACGCAACAAATGCAGAATTTTATTGGACATCATCAAATGATGAGATAATAAGAGTATGGGGAAATAGATTTAGAGCACTAAAACCAGGAACGGCAGAAGTTATAGCAACCACTTTAGATGGAGAATTTGAAAAAAGAGTAAAAGTAAAAGTTAATAACTAAATTATTTTTAGAAAGGGAAAAAATGAAAAAATCAGAAAGAAAAAAAATATTATTATTTGCATATACTAAAGTAAATTTAGGAGATAATTTATTTGTGTATATGTTGTTAAATAGATATAAAAATATTGATTTTTACATTCATATAGTGGAAAAAGAATACGAAGAAGTATATGAAAACTTTGATAATTTACACTATATATATGAAAATAGAAACTTTGAAAATATTAAAATAGAAAATTTTGACGCCTACATTTATGTAGGCGGGTCAATATTTATGGAATCAGAATATGCGATACATGAGATGAAAGAGATAAATAAATTTATAAAAAAATGTAAAGAAAAAAATAAGAAGTTCTTTTATATGTCCTGCAATTTTGGACCATATAAAACACAAGAATATTTAAATCTTGCAAAAGAAACGTTTTCTTTATGTGATGGAATTTGTTTTAGAGACAAAAAATCGTATAATCTTTTTAAAGATATAGAAACTGTAATGTATGCACCAGATATGGCATTTTCATTCCAAACAGAAGATGTAAAAAAAGAAAAGAAATCAATAGGAATATCAGTAATTAACTTAACAATACGAGACGAATTAAAAAAATATGAAGAACCATATAATGACTTTATAAAAAGAATTATCATAAAATTTGCTAAAAGAGGATATAAAGTATATCTATTTTCCTTTTCAAAATTTGAAAAAGATGGAGAAGCAATAAAAAAAATAATATCAATTGTACCAGAAGAATATAGAAATAAAATAGAAGTTAAAATCTTTAGAAAAAATATTAAAGAATACATAAAAGAATATTCAAAAATGGAGTATATGGTATGTGGAAGATTTCATTCCATGATTTTATCGATATTATTCAATCAAAAAATTTATAATATAACATATAGTCAAAAACAAGAAAATGTAATAAACGAAAATAAGTTATTTAAAAAATATCAACCAATTAATCAAATAAGTTTTGAAACTATATTGAGAAAATATTACTTTAAAAAGGTAAGTAAAAATAAATTAAGAAGAATTGCAAAAGAAGCAGAAGGACAATTTGAAAATTTGGATAATTGGTTAAAAAATAAAGAACAGGAGAAATAAAAATGTTATTTTCCACAACTACTTTCATAGTAATGTTTTTACCAATTACCATAGCAATATATTACGTATTTTTAAAAAATACTAAAACACTAAAAAATGTGTTTCTATTGATTGCAAGTATTATATTTTATGCTTGGGGAGAACCTTATTTTGTAATTGTTATGATATTGTCTATTATTATCAATTGGATATTTGGACTATTGATAGATAAATATTGTAATGATAAAATAAAATCTAAAATTATTCTAATAATTATGTTTATATTTAATTTATCTATATTAGGGGTTTTTAAATATTCTAATTTTATAGTTAATAATATAAATAATTGGTTTAATACAAATATTGTAATACCTGATATTGCACTGCCAATTGGAATATCTTTTTTTACTTTTCAAGCTATATCATATGTAATAGATATCTATAAAAAAGATGCAAAAGTACAAAAAAATATATTAAATATGGGATTATACATATCTTTTTTTCCACAGCTAATAGCTGGACCGATTGTACGATATAAAACAATAGCAAAACAAATTGAACAAAGAAAAGAAAGTTTTGAGAAATTTTCTCAAGGTGTAATGAGATTTATAAAGGGATTAGCAAAGAAAGTTTTATTGTCAAATTCATTAGCAATTATATCAGATAAGGCATTTGGAACTTTACCGTCTGAAATATCTGTTATTTTTGCATGGTTAGGAATTATAAGTTATACATTGCAGATTTATTTTGACTTTAGTGGATATTCAGATATGGCAATAGGTTTAGCAAAAATGTTTGGATTTGAATTAGAGGAAAACTTTAATTACCCATATGTGTCTAAGTCAATTACAGAATTTTGGAGAAGATGGCATATTTCTTTAGGGACTTGGTTCAGAGATTATGTATATATTCCATTAGGAGGGGGAAGAGCTGGTAAGAAAAGACAGATTTTAAATTTATTTGTAGTTTGGAGTCTTACAGGATTATGGCATGGAGCAAATTGGACCTTTGTTGTATGGGGCATATTTTACTTTGTGCTATTGACAATTGAAAAATTAATGAAATTAGATAAAAATAATTCTAATAGTAAACTAATCAATTGCATAAAACATGTTTATACAATTTTTTGTGTTATGATTGGATGGGTAATTTTTAGAAGTGATAGTTTATTACAAGCAATACAATATATTAAAAGTTTATTTGGAATAGTAGAAAACCAATTCTGTAATGCTGAAACAATATTATATATAAAAGAATATGCTATATATATTATATTAGGAATTGTATTTAGTATTCCTTTAAAAGGCAAAATTAAAAAACTAAAAGATAATGTAATAATAAGATTTGTATACATTGCAATAATAATATTTATTTTTTATATTTGTATGTGTTACATTATAAAAGGAACTTATAATCCATTTATTTATTTTAATTTTTAAAAGGAAATGATGATATGAAAAATGAAACTAATAAATTAAAAACAAATGTAGAAAAAATAGTAGCTATAATTTTTATAGCTATGATTTTTTCTGCATTTATTTTTACTATAATAGAAAGCAATACTGAAATAAAGACTGAAATAAAAAATATCTTGGATGATAAAGAAAAAACAGGATATGAAAAAATATCTGAACTAAGTGGAAGAAGTGAAACTATTTTAAATGACAATATTCATATGAAATCAACGTATGTAAATATATATGGATTAATTCAAAGAATAATGAATAAAAATTATGTACAAGATAGTAATGATAGAACGAGAGATATTGTTAAATTACAAAATAATATGTTAACATTTATTCAAAAGAAAGAAAATATGGAAATTAAGGCTGAAAATATATCAAATTTAAATCAAATTTTAGAAGAAGCAAATATTCCATTTATATATATACAAGCACCATATAAGATAAAAGATGAAAATGATTTACCAATAGGAGTTATAGATTATGCAAATGAAAATGCAGATAGCTTATTAGCCAATTTAGAGAAATTTAAAGTAAATACCGTTGATTTAAGGGAATATTTATCTAATATGAGTACAGAAGAAAAATATTTTATAACAGATCACCATTGGAAGATTGAAACCGCTTTTAAGGCTTCTAATTATATAAGTGAAATTCTAAATGAAAATTATGATTTTAAAATCGATGATTTCTTTAAAGATATAAATAACTATAAAAAAGTAAAACAAGAAAAATATTTAGGGTCAATAGGAAAAAGAATCGGAAAATATTATGCAGGAATTGATAATTTTGAATATATATTACCAAATTATGAAACAAAAATGAAAATAAATAAAAATGGCGAAGAAAAAGAAGGAAATTTTGAAGAAACAATAATAGTAAAAGATTTGCTAAATGAAAAAGATATGATGCAAAATAAATATGCGTGCTATTTCGGCGGAGATTTTCCAGAGATTATTATACAGAATGAAAATATAAATTCTAATAAAAGGGTGCTTATAATTCAAGATTCTTATGGATTACCATTTTCAGCATTTATGTCTTTACGAGTGAAAGAACTAAAGATGATAGACTTAAGGCACTTTGAAAAAAGCGAAATAGAAGAAATAAAAGAATTTAATCCAGATGTAGTAATCATGATGTATAACCCATCATCTTTTTATATAGAAAAAAATTTTGAATTTAAATAAATTGAAGAAATTTGACTTTACAATATGTCAAATTATGATATAATAAGTTAAACAATTGAAAGGAATAAAGAGATGAAAGAAAAACAAGAAAAATATAGTATTGTTATAGATAATGTCTATAAAACATTTAATGTGTATTTAGATAAGGCGAACACAATAAAAGAAAAATTATTGTTTTTATTTTCAAGAAATAGAAAAGAAAAAAGAGAAGTTTTGAAAGGTATTAATGCTAAAATAAAAAAAGGAGAAGTAGTAGCACTCATAGGAACAAATGGGAGTGGAAAATCTACTTTATTAAAATTGTTAACTAAAATCATTTATCCTAATAAGGGAGATATTCAAACAAATGGAAAGTTAACATCTCTATTAGAGTTAGGAGCAGGATTTCATCCAGACTTTTCAGGGAGAGAAAATATATATTTTAATGCTTCTATATTTGGATTAACAAAAAAAGAAATAGACGATAGATTAGAAGATATTATTGAATTTTCAGAATTAAGAGAATTTATAGACAATCCGGTTAGAACATATTCATCAGGTATGTATATGAGATTAGCATTTTCAGTCGCCATTAATGTTGATGCAGATATTTTATTAATTGATGAAATATTATCAGTAGGAGATGAACATTTTCAAAATAAATGTTTTGAAAAAATGTTGGAATTAAAACAACAAGGAAAAACTATGGTTTTTGTTACGCATAGTATGGGATCTGTTAGGAGATTATGTGATAGAACAATTTGGCTATGTGATGGAAAAATAAAAATGGATGGAAATACACAGAGTGTAGTGGATGAATATATAAAAGCAACAAGCTAGAAAGGATTGTATAAATGAAAGTTAATTATGATTTGTTTCCTGGAAGAAAAATAAGGGGAAAAGAACAGTTCGAAATACAAGAACCAATAATTTCTATTATAACACCGTATTATAATACTAATAAGTATATAGACACAACAGTGAATAGCGTATTAAATCAAACATTTCCATATTTTGAATGGATTATTGTAGACGATGGCTCTACCAATAAGGAAGATATAGAAAAATTAAATACAATAAAGGAATTAGATTCAAGAATTAGAGTATATCATAAAAAAAATGAAGGACCGGCAGCTGCTAGAGATTTTGGAGCTGAAAAAATAAATAAATCTAGTAAATATATTGTGTTTTTAGATTCAGATGATTTGATAACAAGTAACTATTTAGAATGTGCATATTGGACATTAGAAACAAATAAAGAAGCTTCTTGGGCATATACGGATACGGTTAATTTTGGAGGAGAAAATTTTACATGGGCGAAATGGTATAATCCCAGAAAAATAATGCAGGACAATATTTTAGTAATGACGGCAATGATCAGAAAGGAAGCCTTTTTTGCTGTTAATGGTTTTGAAATTAGAGATAAAAATGTTTACGAAGACTGGTGCTTATGGTTAAAAATGATAAGAAAAGGTATGTATCCAGTAAGAATGAATTTTTTGGGCTTTTGGTATAGAAAAAAAGCAAAAGAGGAAAGTGAATTACAACAATCAAACGAGGGGAATCGTGAAAAAGCGTTATCTTATGTAAAAAAAATAAACGACAAAATAGAACAAGACAAAAAAAGAGGAATAAATTGTATAAAAAAAGCAATACAATATCCAAAAGAGGATTATAATTGGGAAGAGATAATAGATGAAGTGGAAAGCATCATAGTTCCTAAGAAAAAACAAGACCAAAAGATTAATGTATTATTAATAATTCCGTGGATGACTGTAGGCGGAGCAGATAAATTTAATCTAGATATTGTAAAAAGAAGTGACAAAAATAAATTTAAATTTACAATCATTTCTACAGAACCAAATGAAAATAATTGGAAACAAGAATTTGAAGAACATGCTGATATATATGATTTAACTACCTTTTTAGATAGAAAATATTGGGTTAGCTTTATAAATTATATAATTGAGAAAAATAATGTAGATATCATATTCAACACTAACAGTACATTTGGATATAGTATTATACCATACTTAAAAGTAAAGCATCCACAATTGCCAATTATGGACTATATACATATGGAAGAGTGGTATAATAGAAATGGAGGATTTTCAAGAGACTCTAGTAGAATTTCTTCCTTTATAGATAAAACATATGTGTGCAACAAAAATAGTGAAAAAATATTAGTAAACTATTTTAATAGAGATCCAAAAGATGTTGATACTCTATACATAGGTGTGGACGAAAAAATTTATAATCCAAAATTATTTAATAAAGAAGAAATATTAAAAGAAAATAAAATTAAGAGTAGTGGAAAATATATAATTAGTTATATATGTAGAATTGCGGAACAAAAAAGACCATTTCTATTATTAAAAATTATAGAAGATTTAAAAAAAGAAAGAAATGATTTTTTATTTGTAATTGCAGGCGATGGACCTTTATTAGAACAAATGAAAAAACAAGCTAAGAAAAATAACATATATGAAAATATGATATTTTTAGGAAATGTAAAGGAAACAGAAAAAATATATGCAATTAGCGATCTTACCATTAATTGTTCAATAAAAGAAGGACTAGCACTTACAGCATATGAATCACTAGCTATGGGGGTGCCAGTGGTATCTTGTGACGTAGGAGGACAAAAAGAATTAATTAGTTCAGATGTAGGTATAATTGTACCATGTTTACAAAAAGAAGAAGAAATTTTTAATTATGACTACAAAAAGGAAGAAATTATACCATATGTGGAGGGAATAAATAAAGTATTGGATCATTTAGAAGAATACAAAAAAAATGCTAGACCAAGAATTTTAAATGGATTTACAATTGATAATATGGTAAGTAATATGGAAAAAATATTTGAAGAATTAAAAAACAGTCCTAATAAGAAAAAAATTGAGAATGCTCAAAATATGAAAGAAAATATAGATTTAACAAAAGAATTTATAACAAGATATTTTATAGGTGCTCAACCAGAATATAGTTGGCTTGCAAAAGATTTTAACGCGAGAAACGTGGATAGAGACTGGAAATTAGAACAAAAAGAAGATAAAATGTTATTTTATGAAAACACATTAGAATACAAAATAAAACATCCATTTTATGTGGTGCTAAAAAAATTAAATATCTATCCAGCTATAAAGAGAATACTAAAAAGAGGAGAATAATATGTTTAAAGTTTTTAAAAATTTATATAATTATAGAGAATTATTAAAAACAAATGTAAAAAAAGAAATAAGAGGAAAGTATAAAAATTCATTTTTAGGAGTATTATGGTCTTTTCTAAACCCATTATTGCAAATTGCCGTATATGCAATTGTATTTCCTTTAATATTAAAGAATACACAAGAAAACTATGTAATATTTCTTTGTTGTGGATTAATTCCATGGACTTTCTTTTCTACTGCAATTACTAGATCAGCATTTACAATGGTTGAAAACGGTAATATTTTAAAAAAGGTATACTTTCCAAGGGAAATATTACCAATTTCTGTTGTAACAAGTGAAGCGGTAAACTTTTTAATATCTACAATTATTATATTAGCATTTGTAATATTTAGTGGAATGGGAGTTACAAAATACATTTTATTATATCCATTAGTCTTTTTAGCACAATATTTGTTACTACTTGCTATTTCTTTTGTCGTATCAAGTATTTGTGTGTATGTTAGAGATTTACAACATTTTATAGGGGTATTTTTACAATTACTATTTTATGCTACGCCAATTGTTTATTCAGCAGATACAATACCAGCAGAATTTGCATGGTTGTTGAACTTTAATCCAATGACATATGTTATTAATGGATATAGAGATATTTTTTATAATCAAACAATGCCAGATGTACAAAGTTTAGTTATATTAATAGGAATAACAATAGTAACAGTTATAATAGGTTATCTAATATTTAATAAACTACAAAAAGGATTTGCAGAGGAATTATAAGATAAGAGGAAAAAAGATGGAGAAAATTAAAAATAAATTAAAGGAAATATTTTCTGATAAAGAATTGTATATTTTTACAGTTATTACAATATTGTTTTTTGGTGCATTTTGCATGATACAATATGCACCAGATACATATAGCGTTTTTGCAAATGATTTAAACAACACAGTAAAACATTTTATGTCATGTGGTAGATTTATAACAGCCATTGCTACATATATAGTAATGGGATTATTTAAAATTGATAATGTAGGAACATATATAATATCTTATGGATTTGCTATTGTGTGTACAATAATAAGTATGTATAAATTAAACAAATTAATAAAAAAAGATATAAAAAGTTCCATAGCTTGCATTATAATTTCAACGTTAATAATCATAAATCCGTTTTCACTAGAACTATTTTTCTATATAGAAAAAGGAATAATGATGTTATCCGTTCTATTATGTGTTTTGGCAGTAGAACAGATAGAAAAGTTTTTTAATGGGAATAAAAGAGCTATACTATTGGCGTTAATTTTTATGACAATTGCAAATTGTTGCTATCAAGGAACTGTAGGATTATTTGTTGCAATTTCATTAATTTACATTATAAAATATTCTAAAAATATTAAAGAATTTATTAAAAATAATGTATTAGTAGCAATTACTTATGGAATTCCTGCACTTCTTAACTTTTTGACAATTAGGTTCTTTTTTACCAATACAAGGGTGAATGGCCAAATGGTTTTATCAGAATCTATATTGAAAATAATTGATGGAACTAAAAAAATGCTAGTAAATACATATGGGCTACTACCTAAGTATTTGTTTATTACATCAATTGCAATAATAATAATAATAATTGTATATAAAGCAATAAAAGAAAAAAATGAAACTAAAACAAAAATATTAAAAATATTAGGGGCTTTTTATCTTATTGCGGGAACTTTATTTGCAACTGTTGCACCACAAATATTACAAGATACAAATTCAATATGGTTTGTAGCAAGAAGTTCATACTCAATGGCAGCAATAATTGGAATATTAGTACTTTATTTGTATATCGAATTTGATCTTGAAAAAACGATAAAAAATATAGTAATCATACTAGCAATAATATTTTTATCTGTGCAGTTTACTTACTTTATGAGATATACAGTAGATAATTATATTGGTAATTATATAGATAAAGCGATTAGTTTAGAAATAAATCATATGATATCAGAATATGAAGAAAAAACTGGAAATAAAATAGATACAATATCAATTTATAAAGATTCAATGCCACAATATGTCTATCCGGGATTAAAAGCTTCAGGTGATATGAACATAAAAGCTTATTCGGCGGATTGGTGTATTAGTAACATTTTAAAGTTATATACCAATAGAGACCTTAAAGTGATAGAAAATGAAGAATTAAAAAAAGAAGAATTTCTAAAACAAAATTGGGATGATTTTAGAAAAGAGCAAATTATATTTGAGGAAAACACAATGCATTTATGCATGTATTAGAAAATAAAAAATAACTTGTGAGGAGAAAAAAGTGAAAGTATTAATAATTGTACCATCTTATAATGAAGCGCTAAATATAGAAAAAACAATAAATGATATAAAAGTAAATACAAACTATGATTACTTAATAGTAAATGATTGTTCAAAAGATGACACTATAAATATATGTAAAAAAAATCAATTTAATGTTATGTCTTTACCGGTTAATTATGGATTAACAAGTGCTATTCAAATAGGAATGAAATATGCTCATGAAAGAAATTATGATATAGCAATACAATTTGACGGGGATGGACAACACAAAGCAGAATTTATAAAAGATTTAGTTGCGAAAATAGAAGCGGGATGTGATATAGCTATAGGGTCTAGATTTGTAAATGAGAAAAAACCAAAAAGTTTAAGAATGTTAGGAAGTAGAATATTAACAGGAGCTATAAAAATTACTACAGGAAAGACAATAAAAGATCCAACATCAGGGATGAGAGCTTTTAATAAAGAAACAATTAAAGAATTTGTAATAAATCCAAGTTTAACACCAGAACCAGACACGTTAGTATACATGATAAAGAAAGGGAAAAAAGTAGAAGAAGTACAAGTTGAAATGAAAGAAAGAGAACATGGAGAAAGTTATTTAAACCCAGTAAAATCTATAGAATATATGGTTAATATGTTTTTTTCCATTTTATTTATAAGAGCTATAACCACAAAAGAGGGAGGTAAAAATAAATGACAATAACATTAAGAGTAATATTAATTATTGGTTCTGTAGTTTCACTAATATTGTGTATAAGAAAAATAAGACAATCAAAATTAAAAATAGAAAATTCCGTTATTTGGATGGTAGGAAGTCTATTGTTAATTTTAATGAGTGTATTTTTCAATACCGTTGAATGGTTGTCAGAAAAGCTTGGTTTTATGGCACCTGTTAATTTTGTTTTTTTGGTAACAATAGGTTTTTTACTAATACAAACGTTTATAGATAATCTTAGAATTTCAACATTAAATGAGAAATTAAAAGATTTAAATCACTATATAGCATTAAAAGAAAAAGAAAATGAGGAAAACAAGGAGAAAATAGAAAATGAAAATAGTTAGTATTATTATTTATCTAATATTGTCTGTAGGAGGACTTGTTTTAGTTAAATCAGGTTCTAGTAGTGTGAGCCTAGCTATAAATAATGGAACATTTAATTTTAGCATGGGGATAAAAGCGCTAATAGGATTTATTGCATATATAGGAAGTTTTTTGATATATACATTTTACATTATCAAAAATTTTGATTTAAGTTACATTTTTCCAATAATTACAGGTATTACACAAATATTAGTTATAATAGCTGGAGTAATAATCTTTAAGGAACATATAAATGCATATGCTATAGGAGGAATAATACTTATTATTGTAGGTGTAGTGTTATTAAATATTAAATAAAGGAGAATAAAAGTGAAATTTGATATAAAAAAAGATGGTAAATTTTTTGCTATATTGATCATTTGCATAATATTAATAATATTATTAGCAACATACACATTGGAAATCAAAGATAAATTATATACAAAGGGAGAAATACAAAAAGAAACAGGAGTAATAGAACAGATTCAGGAAGATACAGAAGTAACTCAAAGTTTTGTAGCATTAGAAAATAACTTAGAAAAGGTAACTTTGGATTTCGAAAGTTACAAAGATGATATAAAATGTGGAGGAAAGACCACAATTGGTATTAAAGATTCTAATGGAAAAATAATAAAAGAAGAAACAATTTCACGTAATTACATAAGGGAAAATAGTAAATATACATTAAAATTTAAAAAACAAAAAGATTCTAAAGATAAAGAATATGATATATATATAAAATTTAAAAATTTAGAAGATTCAGAAAAATTTTACACACTTAAAGTAACAGATAAAAACCAATTTATGAAAAATAAAATGTATATAAATGGAGAGGAACAAGAAAATACTTCTTTGATTTTCCAAGATTATTATAAAAGTAATATTAGAGTAATTATTTTTACAAGTATAATGGCATTAATGATAATGGGAGTTGTTGTAATATCAACAATAATCTATTATAAGAGAAACATAAAGGTGGAAAATTTATTTCTTATGATAGTTCCATTTGTCTGTTTATTTTTTATGATTACTATGCCTACTTTTAAAAATCATGATGAATATTATCATTGGCTAAAAGCTTATGAAGTATCAGAAGGACATTTTATGACACCAATTGAAAATGGTGTGCAAGGTTCACAGATGCCTGATGCGGTTTGGGAGGTATTCCCAAAAGACTGGACCGTAATGGATTATTCGGATGTAAAGGAAAAATTAAATGTAAAAATAGATGAGGAAAAACAAGGAATATTAAATCCAGAAACAGCAGCTGTCTATTCATTTGTACAATATATACCACAAGCTACTGGAATTATAATTGCTAAAATTTTTACAAATAATGCTTATATAATAACCTATGTAGGAAGAATTGTTAATATGATTGTTGCAATGGCGTTACTATATTTAGCAATTAAGATTATACCTTTTGGAAAGAAACTAATATTATTACCAGCAATGATACCGATTGCAATAGAAGGATTTACTTCATTATCACCAGATGCTATGACTATATCAATGTCATTTTTATATATTGCATATATACTACATCTAGCTTTTGGAAATAAAGAAAAAATATTGGTTAAGGACAAAATAATACTTTTAGTTATGTCGGTAGTAATAGCTTTGTGTAAAATAGTTTATATACCATTAGTGGGATTAATATTAATAATACCAAAAGAAAAATTCAAAAATGGAACCAATAAAAATAAAACATTTAATTTTTGCATTATAGCAGGTATAGCTTTAGTAATTAATTTAATTTGGCTAGGAATAGCAGGTCAATATTTAGCAAATTTTAGAGAAGGAGATTCTAAAATACAGGTATTGTTGGCACTCAAAAATCCAATTAAATATATACAGATGCTTTTATATACGATAAATTTAAGTGGAAATAAATACCTATTAGCATTATTTGGGGCAGAATTAGGATGGGGAGAATTTATAAAATTATATTCTCTTGTTCCATATGCTTTTATAGCTATATATATATTTGCAATAATTAGTGACCAAAAATTGAAAAACAAATTCAAAAAATATCAATTGATATGGATGACACTAGTAGTACTTGCTGTAGTAGCACTTATATTTACAAGTTTATATGTACAGTGGACATATATAGGCTCAGTAAGTATAGCCGGAGTACAAGGTAGATACTTTTTACCAATTTTACCACTTATAGCTTTAATTTTAGGAAGTATTCTGAAAATTGAAGCATCATACAAAGAAGAAAATGTGAATAAATTTGTAGCAATTTCAACACTTGTTTTACAAATTTATACTATATCACAAATTCTCGTGGTGCACTTGTAAGATTCAATAATATAATAGACCAAACTAAAATAGGGAGAATTTTGGATGAAAAAAAAATTAGACATAAATATTATTCTAAAATCAAGCATTGTTATAATAGCCATTATAACTTTGGCAATTATTATATTTTTGAATGCAAAATATAATGTGACAATAAGTCGATATGAAGAACATATAAATATAAATTATATGAACTTTATGCAACTAATACTTTCAATATTAACCATAATTATAATGGTATTAGTTACCAATAAATTAAGCAGATTAAATATTAATAAAAAAAGAAAAACAATTTTAATGATATTAGTTATTGCAATTTATGCAATTTTTCAAATATTATGGGTAAGTCAATGTAAATTGGATCCAGGGGCTGATGCAGACATGGTATATGGAGCTGCAAAAAGAATGTATAAAAATATGGGAACTTCGGAAATAATGCTAGCTTACTTTGGATATTATAAGCAAAATATAGGACTTGTAGCAATATTTGAAACTTTAATGAAAATATTTCATACTGACAGTTTGAATTTATTTAGATATACCAATATTTTATGCAATGTACTAATGGTACTTGGATTGTATAACATTTACAAAGAAATCGATACAAAAAAGAAAAAAAATAGTTGCTTATTTTTCGTTCTGACGATAGGCTTTTTACCAATAAGTTTGTTATGCACATGGGCATATGGAGATTTTATAGGACTGTCTTTATCGGTTTGGGCAATATTCTTCATAATGAAATATTGCAAAAAGAAACAAAATATATATTTTGTTCTGTCATCCTTTAGTATGTCTGGTGCTATAATTGCAAGAAGTAATTCTATGATTTTTCTAATAGCTATATTGATATACTTAATTTTTTCAATAAAAGACGAAAAGACCCAAAAAGATAAAATCATAAAAATACTTATGATTGCTGCATTAATAGTAATCGCAATAATACCTAATAAACTTCTAATAAAACATTTTTCAGACAAATGGAATATAAATGAAAGAAAAGAAAAATCCGTTATCACTTATTTATATATGGGGATGAGCGAAGGTGATATGGGAAATGGCTGGTATAATAATGAAGTTGGGCGAATTAATGAAGAAATGAAGAAAAGACCCAAAGAAGATAAAACAATAGAAAATGAAACAAAGGAAAAACTACAAAACAGAGTGAAATTTCTATTAGGAAATCCAAAATATACAATTCAATTTTATAAGAATAAAATTTTATCTATGTGGGCAGAACCTACTATGGAAAGCGAAGTATATAATTCACAAAAAAACATAGATACTTCTGAAAATGCACTTTTTGTAAAAATATTTGAAGGTAAAAATTTTGAGATTATAAAAAGCATACAAAAAATTATTAATTGTATAATTTATATAGGAACACTCATTTATATATGGATTAATAGAAAAAAAATAAGTAATGAAATACTACTTCTAATATTAGTATTTTTAGGAGGATTTAGTTTTCACTTATTATGGGAAGCAAAATCAAGATATATTATACCATATATCGTGATATTGATTCCCGTTGCTGTTAGTGGAGCCGAAGAAATAATAGAAAAGCTGGAAATGAAAATTAGGAAAAAGAATAGTCGAATGTTGGAAGCTGGTAAAATTGAAAGGAAAATAAAAAATGAAAAAAATATCAATAGTTATACCAATGTACTATGAAGAAGAAGTGGCGCAAGAATGTTATAATAGAATAAAAAATGTATTAGTAAATATAGCGGATTATAAATATGAAATAATTTTTGTAAATGACGGAAGTCAGGATAAAACATTAGAAATATTAAGAAATATTGTTAAAAAAGATAGAAATGCTAAGCTTATATCATTGTCGAGAAATTTTGGACATCAATGTGCTGTAACGGCTGGATTAAGATATGTAACAGGTGATGCAATTGTAATTATAGATGCAGATCTACAAGATCCACCAGAATTAATACCACAGATGTTAAAAATGTGGGAAGAAGGAAATGATGTTATCTATGGGAAGAGAAAGACTAGAGATGGAGAGTCAAAATTTAAATTATTAACAGCAAAAATGTTCTATAAAACGTTAAATGCATTATCTGATGTAGATATTCCAAAAGATACAGGAGATTTTAGACTTGTAGACAGAAAAGTAGTAGATGTTATAAATTCTTTACCAGAGCATAATAAATTTTTAAGAGGATTATTTAGTTGGGTGGGATTCGAGCAAAAAGCTTTTGAATATGAAAGAAAAGAAAGATTTGCTGGAAAGACAAAATACCCATTAAAAAAAATGATAAAATTAGCTTCAGACGGAATTATAAGTTTCTCGACAAAACCATTAAAAATTGTTGGGGGGCTAGGAATATTAGCCATTTGTATGTCATTTATAATTTTGATTTATTCCATTTTATCATTTATATTTAAATGGAACCAATTAGTACCAGGGTGGACTTCTATAATGGTTACAACTACATTTTTTAGTGGAACAATACTCATATCTCTATGGATGATAGGAGAATATATATCGCGAATATATGATGAAAGTAAAAGAAGACCACAATATATAATCAAAGAAAAAATAAATATTGAAGAATAATTAGAAAAGGAAAAAAAGATGGAAAAGATAAAAAAAATAGCTAAAGAAGTATTAACAAAAGAAGTAATATTGTATATTATTTTTGGGCTGCTTACTACATTAGTTAATTTAGGTTCATTTTACATAATGAATAATTTATTACATTGGGATGAAAATATTGCTAATTTTGTAGCAATATTACTAGCCGTATTATTTGCATATATAACTAATAAAGATTTAGTATTTCATTCTGATGCACAAGGCATAAAAGAAAAATTTGCAGAATTTATAAGATTTATGGTTGGTAGAGCTTTTACAATGGTAATAGAATTTGTGGGAGGATGGATTTTATTTAAAACAGCCATACCTGTAATGATAAGTAAATGTTTTGTAACAATAGTAGTCATTATTTTAAACTTTTTTATTAGTAAATTTTTTGCGTTTAAAGGTAAAGATAGAAAATAAATATAGTAAACATTGTATTAATAAGAGGAGAGTGTAAAATGAAAAAAATAAGTATTATAATACCAGCATATAATGAAGAAGAATCATTACCAATTTTATACGAAAGATTAAATACACTTATGGAGAGTATGAACAATTATGAATTTGAAATACTATTTGTAAATGATGGAAGCAAAGATAAAACAATAGAAATAATAAAAGAGCTAAGACAAAAAGATAATAGAATTTGTTATGTTGATTTTGCAAGGAATTTTGGAAAAGAAATTGCTATGATAGCAGGACTTGATTATGCAACAGGAGATTGTGTTGTATTTATGGATGCAGACCTGCAAGACCCACCAGAGCTAGTGCCAGAATTGGTAAAATACTGGGAAGAAGGATATGATGATGTATATGCAAAAAGAAGATCTAGGAAAGGCGAAACTTGGCTTAAAAAGTTTACGTCAAAAATGTATTATAAAGTATTACAACATGTAACAAGAGTTGAAATACAAGAAGATACAGGCGATTTTAGGTTACTTGACAGAAGATGTGTGAATGCATTAAAAAAATTAAGAGAATCACAGAGAAATACAAAATCTATGTTTAGTTGGATAGGATATAAAAAGAAAGAAGTTTTGTATGATAGAGATCCGCGAGTTGCTGGTGCAACAAAGTGGAATTACGTAAAATTAATGGATTTAGCGATTGATGGAATAACATCGCTTACTACATCGCCACTAAGAATTTCTACATTTATTGCAATACCAACTTTTGTAGTATTATTCGTATATTTTGTATATGTGATTGCTAAGAGTTTTATTGTAAATGAAGCAATTCAAGCATATCAAGCAATTATACTTTTAATATTGTTTTTCTCAGGAATTCAGATACTATTATTTGGAATTGTAGGAGAATATTTAGGTAGAATATTTAATGAAACTAAAAACAGACCATTATATTTAGTAAATGAATATAATGGAGAAAAAGAAATGAATGATTAACACTAGGAGGACTTATATGAAAATTCAATATAGAGATAAAACGTTAGAGATAGACAGAGGAAGTAAAATTTATGATGTATTCAAAGAAGAAATAGAAAATAGTGAATATACAACTGTTGGAGCTGTATACAATAATGAATACGTTAATTTAAGTAGGCATATGAACTTTGAAGGGACTGTAGATTTTATTACTACAAATTCAAAAGTAGGAATGAAAATTTATAGAAGAACATTAATATATATATTTGCAATGGCTTTGAAAAAATTGTTTCCTGATAATAGAGCAACAGTTGATTATCAAATGGAAAATGCAATATATTGTGATTTAGGAGATATTGAAATAACAGAAGAGGTAATAAGCAAAATAAACGAAGAAATGAGAGAAATTGTAAGAAAAGATTTATTTATTGCTAAAGTTGTTATGAATAGAGAAGAGGCCGAGAAATTTTACAAAGAAACAAAGACAGGAAGAGGTAGATTACAGTATGATCTAAAATCTAATAAGAAGATTTATATGTACTATTGTGGAGATTATTTCAACTATTGTTATGGAGTATTAGCAAGAACGACAGGTGCAATAAAAATATTTGATATTATTAAATATGATAAAGGACTTTTAATTAGGTATCCAAGTGCGGAAAAACCAGATCAATTACCAAAGCTAATTCAAAATAAAAAATTAAAATGGGCATTTAACGAATATAATGAAATTCATAAAATATTAAATATTAATACAGTCTATAAATTAAATGATGCAGTAAAAGAAAAACGTATAAAAGATGTAATAATGTTAGATGAAGCTTTACATGAAAAGAAAATAGCTAACATTGCAGATAAAATAGCTAGAGATAGAAATGTTAAAATGATACTTATAGCAGGTCCATCGTCATCTGGAAAAACTACTTTTGCACAAAGGTTAGGAATACAATTAAGAATAAACAAAATAAAACCTGTAACAATATCTGTTGACAATTATTTTGTAGAAAGAAAAGACAATCCAAAAGATGAAAATGGAAACTATGATTTTGAATGTATAGAAGCAATAGATTTACCATTATTTAATGATCATCTAACTAGATTATTAAAAGGCGAAAGAGTAGAAATGCCTCAATTTGATTTTTTAGAAGGTGTAAAAAAATATAAAGGTAATTACTTGCAATTACATGAAGATGAAGTGCTTGTTATAGAAGGAATTCATTGCTTAAATGATAAATTAACAAGTAGCATACCTCAAGAACAAAAATTTAAAGTATATATAAGTGCGTTAACAGTACTTAATATGGATAGGTACACTAAGGTATCATCTTCTGATGTCAGACTAATAAGAAGAATTGTTAGAGATTATCAATTTAGGGGATACTCAGCTGCAAATACTATAGATACATGGGGAAGTGTTACAAGAGGAGAAATAAAAAATATATTCCCATTCCAAGAAGAAGCCGATGTTATATTTAATACTTCTCTAATATATGAATTAGGTGTATTAAAGGGAATAGCTACACCTATATTAAAAGAAATCTCAAGAGAAGACGTACAACATGCTGAAGCCCAAAGATTACTAGACCTGCTTAAATACATAAGATCAATACCAGCAAGCGAAGTTCCAACGAATTCACTGTTGAAAGAGTTTGTTGGAGGAGGAGACTTTAAATATTAAAATGTCCTATTGGAAACAGAACCAAAGTGGATGTTAAGATGGAGAATAAAATGGAAAGTAGAAATTTTACAAAAATTGATGAAGAATTTATCTGTGAAAATTGTGGAAAAAAAGTGACTAAGCTGGGATATACTTGTAGAAACCATTGTCCATATTGTTTACACTCTAAACATGTGGATAAAAATCCGGGAGATAGGAACGAAACCTGCCATGGAGATTTAGAACCAATAGGCTTAGAGATAGATAGCAAAAAAGGATATGTAATCATCTTTAAATGTAAAAAATGCGGTGCAATTAGAAGAAATAAAGCCGCTAAAGATGATGATATGAATTTAATAATAAAATTAAGCAGCAAGCATTAAAAAACAAAGCCAAGTTTTTTCTCATCTTTACTATTTAAAAATAGTAGAAGAATGAAAAAGACTTGACTTTATTTTTATATATTTTTATTTAAATTACCAGATGTATAGTTTCTTCCTTCTATTCGTTTTCCTTCTTTTACAACTTGAGTAATAGCATTTATTTCTGGAATTGTTTCGTGCAAGATATCAACTCGAGAAGAGTTAATATTAAAAGAATTTCCGGAAATAGAAGTGATTTTGCTATTATAAATAGTTGTAACGGTTTGTATATTATCAGGCGAAACTTCGAAATCCATATTTAATCTATCTTTTAAAAAGTACATATTTGTACTTTTGCACCTTTGGCTACAAGAAGGATAACATTTATTAGATTCTCCGTAATAAGCAATAATTTATATTAAGAAGAGGGGCCTTGCCATAAACTATAAGTTCTTTTTGTAAGTAATTATAATTACATAAACTAGTTAGAGTTTCTTTATCTAATTCAGGAGACAATGTGAATGTGCTTACTCCTAGTTTTTTTAGTTCAAGTACAGTGCGTGTGTTATATACGTTAAAAGTATAATTCGCTATTATTTTTAAATATTTATCAGTATCTGAAAACAAATCGTTTAATAATTTAATATTACATATATTAGAAATTACAAAACCTTGTATATCATATTTTTCAATAGCACTTTCAACATTTGCTAAAAATAAATTTTTATAATTACTCTTAATAATTGTTGGCATATAAATATATGTATCAAATTTTTTGCTTATAATTTTTAATACAGGCGAATATTTTTTCATGGTAAAATATTTTAGTGGTATATATATCTGATCAACATTTTCAAGTTTGTTATAATCCCAATTACTATGCAAAATATTTAAAAGTAAAGATATTTTACGTGAAGAAGATGTAGGCGATATTTTGGAATTAGCAAAATGTCTCATTGTATTTAAAGTATTTTCTTTGTTTCTTTTCTCATATTTTACAAATTGTTTAGAAGGATTTCTATGCATTCTAGATAATGCAATACTTTCAACATTCATAAGTGATGAACGACGCAATTCATTTAAAAGGCTAAGTTTTGGTAAAAATAAATTATCGTCTAAATTCACTTTTATATTTTTAAAATAGAAAGGAGTGGAAGAGGTTTTTGAAATCTGATTTATTATCGTTTCCTTATCTATTGGTTTATTTTTGGCTTCTTCTGGAATATAATCTAAATTACATGTTACTGATAAATCTTTATATAGTTGTAAGTTGCTGCAAGAAGTTATAGATATAGAAATAGGTTTATATTTTTTTACAGTAACAGTACAATTTAATGCAACTTGTCTATTTTCTTCCTTATAGCTATTTTTTGCTTGAGTAGATAAGGCCTTTGAACTTAGCCTATATATGTTATCACCAACATGAATGTTTCCTTTCATACGTCCAATTGTGATTGTTTGTCCTGCAAAAGTTTCTTTTAAATTCTTATTTTTTTCCATAAGTTCAGAAATCTTATAGCTTCCAGTTTCATTTCCAACTGAAATAGTATCTCCAATACTTAAAGGCTCATTAATTTGCAAAGTTATATGACCTTTGTTTTTATTATACTTAAGGATAGTACCAATAAACAATCCCATATTATTAGGTTTTTCTTTATATATAAGATTTTTGTTGGAAGCATTATCTAAATGTCCACTAGATGACATACCTCTGTTAAAAACTTGTAATAAAGTTTTTCTATCTTCTGGATTAATTATAAAATCATTTTTAGAATATGCTAAATCTAAGTATTTTCTATATATTCGAGTAACTGTTGCTACATATTCTGGAGACTTCATTCTTCCTTCGATTTTTATACATTTTACTCCTGAATTTATTAAATTAGGTAAATAATCTAAACCACACAAATCTTTAGTGTTTAATAAATAACCTGAGTTTATAACTTTGTCATTTTCCAATAATTTATAAGGAAGTCTACAAGGACCTGCACATTTTCCACGATTTCCGAGAACGTCCACCAAGCATACTAGAAAATAGACATTGACCAGAATAAGAAATGCATAATGCACCATGAATAAAACATTCAATTTCAATTTGAGTGTTTTTACAAATATAATCTATTTCATTTAATGAAAGTTCACGTGCAAGTACTACTCGTTTAAAACCTAATTTTTGAAGTTCCAATGCACCATTTAAATTATGGACGGTCATTTGAGTGCTACCGTGAATAGGTAAATCTGGAAAGAGTTCTATTAATTTAGTTGCAAGACCTAAATCTTGAACAATTATTGCATCTATTCCAAATTCATATGCCTTACTTGCTAAGTAGATTGCATCATCAAATTCATCATCTTTTATTAATGTGTTTAAAGTTAAATTGGTTTTTACACCTCTTATTTTTGCGTATTCAATGGCTTTTTGTAAATTTTCTTCATTAAAATTATTAGCAAAAGCTCTAGCGCTAAAAGTATCAGAACCAAAATACACACTATCTGCTCCATTTTGAACAGCAGCTTTTAAACATTCAAAATCTCCAACGGGAGAAAGTAATTCAATCATTATAATCCTCCGATAATTGTATTTTTAAAATTATATCACAATAATATTATTTTTTTACAATTTTCCATAAAATTTTGCATAAAATTTATAACTTGTTGACTAAAAATGTATGTAATGTTATAATTTGGTTGGAATTTAACTAAGGAGGAGTAATTAAATGAAAAGAAAAATAACTGAGATAAAATTAATAGTATTACTATCAGTAATATTTTGTATAATGTTTACAATGCTTTATTTTACAATGGATATTAATAATTCTACGATTTTAATGAAGGCGGATAGAACAATAAAATGTTTAAATGAAACATCAACAAATATAAAAAATAATAATACTATAAATACAAATTCTAGTAAAGAAACAGCTGGAAAAACTAACAATACAGTGGGAACATCACAAAGTAGTAAAAAAACGACCGTTAATAATTCAGGAACTAATAATGCAAAAACTACTACAAAATCAAGTAATGCAGACTTATCAAACTTAGGAATAAAACCACATGATTTTAGTGGATTTACGCCAAGTAAAACAACTTATGATGTAACTGTTCCAAAAGACGTAACAGAAGTAGAAGTATATGCTACGGCACAAAGTAGTAGTGCAAAAATAAAAGGCACAGGAAAAAAAGAATTAAAAAATGGCAAAAATGAGTTAGCAGTAGTTGTTACTGCTGAAAGTGGAGCAACTAAGACATATACAATTAATGTTACAAAAGAAGCTGCGGAAGACGAAAAATCAGAAGATGTTACACAAAGAGCAGACGGAAATGGACTATCAAGTTTGAAAATAGATAATATAGATTTATCACCTAAATTTGAGACAAATGTATATGAATATACGGCAACATATATAGGAGACTTGACTAAATTAAATATCATTGCAAAAGCAACAGATGAAAAATATGTTATAGAAACAATAGGAAATGAAAATCTAAAAGAAGGAGAAAACATTATAACATTATTAGTATCTGACGATAAAGGAGATAATATTGCTACATATCAAATTACATTAACAAAATCACTAGTAGATAAAGAAGCAATTGCAAGAGAAGAAGCTGAGGCTAAAAAGAAAGAGGAAACTCAAAAGATGCTTATAATAGGTGGGGTTGTAGCAGTAGTAATTATTGCAATAATCATATATTTAGTAATTAGACATAGAAGAAATAGTGCTTGGGAAGAAGATTATATGATGCCATATTCAGATGATGAAAATGATTTTGTGGATAATAATGAATATGATTACGAAGAAGATAATAACAATAAAGAAAATTATGATGATGAATACAGCATATCTAAAAAGGAAGCAAGAGAACAATTTTTAAATGAATATAACAATGATGTAGATGATTATTATGACGAAGAAAGACCACGTAGACGTAGTAAAGGAAAAAGATTTAAATAAAAAGAAAAATAGGAGTTCTTTTAAGTAGAACTCCTATTTTTTGTGGCAAAATTAGCAACATCCGCCGCCTCTGTTACCACCGCAGCAACAGCAAAGTAATAATATAAGAATTATAATCCAGCAGCAGTCATCACCAAAACCGAATCCACCGCATCCTCTGTTTTCTGGCATAGTCTAGACCTCCTTCCGAATAACAAGATATGTTTTTTCTTTTTGTTTTTCCTTTGTATAATATATAATATGGAAATATAAAAAATGTGTTACAAAACTTATAAAAAAATATGAGTGTTCGCTTTTTTCGGAAGATATTTTATGATAGAATATTATTTGTTAAAGGGAGAATGAGAAATGAACAAAAAAATAGGAGAAGTATTTAGCGATTATAAAACAAATTCTAATTTGAAATATGCAGAGATAACAGCTCTAAACGTATTAAAAAAGACTAATACTTTAGAGGTTATTTTGTATTTTGATGAATACATAGAAATAAAAGAAGTATGGTTTTTTGAGAAGTTTTTAAAAGAAAGGTTTCAATTTGAAAATATCAATATAAAAATAAAATATCATGAAGCAGTAAAACTGAAAACGATAAAAGATGAATGGAGAAATATTATTGCATACATGGCACATAAATATCCTCTAACAAAGCCGATGCTACTTCTAAAAAGTGATATTGAAGAAAAAGAAAAACACATAATAATTAAAATGCATATAAAAGGTGCAGATTTTTTAAGGGCAAAAAAAACAGATAAAGAATTAATAAAAGTGTTAGAAAATCTTTTTGGAATAAAATATACAGTTGAATTAACAGAAGATATAACCCAAGATTCATTAGATGAAATAAAAAGAAGAGTAGAAGCAGAAGAAGCAGCAATTGTAGCTCATATAGAAGAAGAACAAAAAGCTGTAGCCGAAGCGCATGAAGAAGTATATAATGACGTAGATTATAAAATGCCTCAGGAAGTAGAAGGATATATTCCTAACGAAGATACGTCAATGCCGATAGAAGAACCTGTACAGCCAGACGACTATATAATGGGCAAACCTTCAAAAGCAAAAGAAAAACATATAAAAATAAGAGATATTTCAGCAAATGACGGTAGGGTTACATTAGAAGGCAGAGTAACAAGTTCAGATGTGCGTGAAACTAAGTCTGGAAAAGGAATGATTATTTTTGAACTATATGATGGAACAGGGCTTATGACAATAAAATCATTTGCAAAAGATTTAAAAGAAGGGCAGGAAATAGTTGCCAAAATTCAAGAAACAAAAATTGTAAAGGTGATTGGAAAAGCAGGTTTAGATACATATGCAGGGGATATAACAGTTATAGCTAATATAATTGCAAAATCCAATATAGAAGTTCCAGAGATGCCAGAAGAAAGAGATGATACGCCAATAATTTTAGGCAATACAGAAAATATAACAGAAACTCTAGTGAAAATAGAAGATCTAGGTGTAGATGACGGAAAAGTAGCATTACAAGGGGAAGTGATTTTTTCAGAAGACAGAACACTAAAATCAGGAAAAACATTATTTAGTTTCGACTTATATGATGGAACAAGTACAATAACATGCAAGGCATTTTTAAATAAAGATAGTGCTAAACGAATAATGAAAAGAATAAAAAATGCAAAAGGAATTAAAGTGGCAGGAACAGCAGGAATGGATAGTTTTACAAATGAATTATCTGTTATGGTAAATAATATTGTCGAAGCAGAAGGATTAAAAAAGACTACGAGAAAAGATAATTCAGAGGTAAAAAGAGTAGAATTACACATGCATACTCAGATGAGCCAAATGGATGCAATGACATCAGCAAAAGACTTAATTAAAAGAGCAATGAGTTGGGGAATGAAATCAATTGCAATTACAGACCACGGTGTTGTACAAGCCTTTCCAGAAGCACATAAAATGCTTGGATTTGATAACCCAGATATGAAAGTGCTTTATGGGGTAGAAGCATATTTAGCACCAGATAAAAATCCGGTTGTAGAAAATGGAAAAGGACAAAAATTAAAAGATGTTACATATTATGTGTTAGACTTAGAAACTACAGGCTTTTCAGCTGTAAATGAAAAGATAACTGAAATAGGAATAATGAAAGTAAAAGATGGAGAAGTATTAGATGAATTTGCATGTTTTGTAAATCCAGAAAAACATATACCTCAAAGAGTGCAAGAAGTTACAAATATAACAGACGAAATGGTAGCAGATGCAGAAACAATAGATAAAGTGTTCCCTAAAATGTTAGAATTTATAGGAAATGATAAAAACGCGGTATTAGTTGCACATAATGCAGGTTTTGATATTGGATTTTTAAAGCAAAACGCAAAAGTATTAGGATATGAATTTGATTATACTTATTTAGATACTTTAAGTTTAGCAAAAGATTTATTCCCAGAATATAAAAAGTATAAATTAGGAAAAATAGCTGACAATTTAGGAATAAAAGTAGAAGTAGCACATAGAGCTTTAGATGATGTTGATACAACTGTTAAAGTATTCAAAGTAATGCTTGAGATGTTAAATAAGCGTGGAGCTAAAAAAATTGAAGACATTGATACAGTAAGTAGAACCGAAGAAGCTAGAAAAGAGGAATATAAAAAATTAAAAACATATCATGCTATAATTTTAGCTAAAAATTACATAGGATTACGTAATTTATATAAATTAGTTTCTTTTTCACATTTGCATTATTTTTATCGTAAGCCTCGTATATTAAAAAGTCTATTAGAAAAATATAGAGAAGGTTTAATATTAGGAAGTGCGTGTGAAGCAGGAGAATTATACCAAGCAATAGAACTTGGAAAATCAGATGAAGAAATCGAGGAAATTGCAAATTTTTATGATTATTTAGAAATTCAGCCAATAGGAAATAACAACTTTTTAATAAGAAAAGAAATCATAAAAGATGAAGAAGGGTTAAGAGATATAAATAGAAAAATTGTGCAATTAGGTGAAAAACTAAATAAGCCAGTAGTTGCAACTTGTGATGTTCATTTTATGGATCCTCAAGATGAGGTATATAGGCGTATTTTGGAAGCGGGACAAGGCTACGATGATGCAGATAATCAAGCACCTCTATATTTAAGAACAACTGAAGAAATGTTAGAAGAATTTTCATATTTAGGTGAAGAAAAAGCATATGAAGTTGTAGTTACAAACACTAATAAAATAGCTGATATGTGCGAACAAATTAGTCCAATATCACCAGAAAAATGTGCACCTCATATTCCTGGATGTGAACAAACTATAAAAGATATTGCATATGGACGAGCACATGAACTATATGGAGAGCCATTACCTCAAATTGTTCAAACAAGACTAGACAAAGAACTAGAATCAATTATAAAAAATGGGTTCTCAGTAATGTATATTATTGCCCAAAAATTAGTATGGAAGTCAAATGAAGATGGTTATATAGTAGGTTCAAGAGGGTCAGTAGGCTCATCATTTGTTGCTAATATGACAGGAATTACAGAGGTAAATTCATTGCCTCCACATTATAGATGCCCAAATTGTAAATATTCGGATTTTACAGACTATGGATACAAAAACGGATATGACTTACCAGATAAAACCTGTCCAAAATGCGGACATAGATTAGATAAAGATGGACTAGATATTCCATTTGAAACTTTCCTTGGATTTAATGGGGATAAAGAGCCTGATATAGACTTAAACTTCTCAGGAGAATATCAAGCTAAAGCGCATAAGTATACAGAAGTGATATTTGGAAAAGGGACTACATTTAAAGCTGGAACAATTGGAACAATAGCTGATAAAACGGCATTTGGATATGTAAAAAAATATTTTGAAGAAAGAAATATACCAGTAAATAGAGCAGAAACACAAAGATTAGCAACGGGATGTACAGGTATAAAAAGAACTACAGGGCAACATCCAGGTGGAATTATAGTTGTTCCCAAAGGTAGAGAAATATATGAGTTTTGTCCAGTGCAACATCCAGCAGATGACCCTAATTCAGATATAATAACAACACATTTTGATTATCACTCAATAGACCAAAACTTATTGAAATTAGATATACTGGGACACGACGATCCGACAGTAATTAGAATGTTACAAGATATAACCGGAATAGATCCAACAAAAGTACCATTAGATGATAAAGAAACAATGTCAATATTTAGTTCAACAAAAGCGTTAGGCGTTACACCAGAGCAAATTCACTCAGAAGTTGGAAGCTTTGGAATACCTGAATTTGGAACTAAATTTGTAAGAGGAATGCTTGTAGATACGAAACCAACAACGTTTGATGAACTGATACGCATATCAGGTTTATCACACGGTACAGATGTATGGCTTGGAAATGCACAAAGTTTAATAGAACAAGGAACAGTAACTTTGCAAGATGCAATATGTTGCCGTGATGATATAATGATATATTTAATAAAAATGGGGTTACCACCAAATCCTGCATTTAAAATAATGGAAACAGTTCGTAAAGGAAAAGCCTTAAAAGATCCAGCAAAATGGGAAGAATATAAATCCATGATGAAAGAACATAATGTACCAGATTGGTATATAAAATCATGTGAAAAAATAAAATACATGTTTCCAAAAGCCCATGCAGCAGCATATGTAACAAATGCATTTAGAATAGCGTGGTTTAAAGTACATATGCCACTTGCATATTATGCAGCCTTTTTTTCAATAAGAGGAAAGGATGACTTTGACAGTGACTGCATGATATTTGGAAAAGAGAAAGTAAAAAACAAGATGAAGGAAATTGACTTATTAGGAAATGCAGCAACGCAAAAAGATAAAACAATGTATCCAATACTAGAATTAGTATTAGAAATGTATGAAAGAGGATTTGAATTCTTACCAATGGACTTATATAAATCAGATGCTACAAAATTTATCGTAGAAGATAATGCACTAAGACCACCGCTAAATAGTATACCAGGATTGGGAACTGTTGCAGCATTAGGAATAGCAGAAGCAAGAAAAGAAGGAAAATTTATGTCTATAGACGATTTAAAAATACGTTCTAAAGTAGGAAATTCAGTAACAGATGTGCTTAAAAAATATGGATGCTTAAAAGGAATGAGCCAAAGCAATCAAATGAGCTTATTTGCATAATTTTTGGAGCGGAGGAAAAAACATCTTTCTATTTAAATAAGTCTAGTATTTAGTATTTTTTATACTAGATACTAGATTTTATACTTATATGTATATTTTATAATTTAACGAAGATGATTTTTCATCTAACTCCAAAACTAGGAAGGAGAAAAAATGAATTTAACAGAAATTTTTACAGTAAAAAACATCGTAATTTATTTTGCAATAATAAATATTATTGGATTTTTTATAATGTGGTTAGATAAGAGAAAAGCTAAAAAAGGTGCATGGAGAATACCAGAAAAGACCTTATTTTTAATAACTGCATTAGGAGGAGGGATAGGAACAATTGCGGGAATGTATACTTTTAGACACAAAACACAAAAAATGCAATTTGTAATAGGCTTTCCCGTTATTACAATATTAGAATTTATTACAATACTATATTTTATTTTAAAATAATAAAAATTAAACGATGGAAACAAAAAATAATAAGTACACATAATTAGTTTTAAAAATAAAACGAGATAAAAAATATTATATAAACCAGTTTTAATTGTGAATAACTTGTGAACGGAAAGAGACTGTTTAAAGTTATTCACAAAGTTATCCACAGTTTCCACAGGTAAATTATCAACAACATTAGTCATAAAAATGTAAAAAGTAAAGTAACATAACATTACGAAAGTTACATAATTGTTATGAAAATGTAACAAAAAAATAGAAGAAAACAAAGAAAAAAGTAAGCTTTTGTAGAAAAATATAGAAAAAACTAAAAAAATGTTAGTTAATCAAACTATTGACTAAACTGCAAAAAAAGTATAAAATTTCTATATATTGGAGGTATTATGGATAATAGAAAAGAACACATTAGAAATTTTAGTATAATAGCACATATAGACCATGGAAAATCAACATTAGCAGATAGAATGATAGAAATGACAGGAGTATTGTCTAAAAGAGAAATGGAAAGCCAAGTTTTAGACAACATGGAAATAGAAAAAGAAAGAGGAATAACTATCAAATCACAAGCTGTTAGAATGATATATAAAGCAAAAGATGGTCAAGAATATACGCTTAATTTAATTGACACGCCAGGACATGTTGACTTTAATTATGAAGTTTCAAGAAGTTTAGCGGCATGTGATGGTGCGATACTTGTAGTAGACAGTAGCCAAGGAGTAGAAGCTCAAACACTTGCAAATGTGTATTTAGCAATAGATAATAATTTAGAAATATTACCAGTTTTAAATAAAGTGGATTTACCAAATGCAAGGGTAGATGAGGTAAAAAAAGAAATAGAAGATATAATAGGAATTCCGGCAGAAGATGCACCATGTATTTCTGCAAAAACAGGTTTAAACGTAGATGAAGTACTAGAAAGAATAGTAACAGACTTGCCAGCTCCTGAGGGAGATGAAAATGCTAAAACAAAATGTCTTATTTTTGATTCGGTATATGACAATTATAAGGGAGCTTTAGTTTATGTAAGAGTTGTAGATGGAAGTATAAAAGTTGGCGATGAAATAAAATTTATGGCAACAGGAAAAGAATTTACTATTGCAGAAGTTGGATATTTTGTTCCAGGTTCATATATGCCGACCAAAGAACTAAAAGCAGGAGAAGTTGGGTATATCGCAGCTAGCATAAAAACTTTATCTGATATACATGTAGGAGATACAGTAACATTAAAAAACAATCCTGCTGAGAACGCTTTAAAAGGTTATAAAAAAGTAACACCAATGGTATATTGTGGAGTATATCCAATGGATGGAAGTCAATACGAAGATTTAAAAGAAGCATTAGAAAAATTAAAATTAAATGATGCAGCACTTCAATATGAACCAGAAACCTCAGCAGCTTTGGGATTTGGATTTAGATGTGGATTTTTAGGATTACTTCATTTGGAAATAATAGAAGAAAGATTAGATAGAGAATTTGATTTAGGACTAATTACTACAGCACCATCAGTTATTTATAAAGTATATAAAACAGATGGGGAAGTAATAGAACTATACAATCCAGAAGAGTTACCAAAAGCACAAGAAGTATCATACATAGAAGAACCTTTTGTTACAGCAAATATCTTAACACCAAGAGAATATGTTGGAAACATAATGGAATTATGTCAAAAAAGAAGAGGCATTTATATAGATATGAAATACCTAGATGAAACTAGAGTAACATTAACTTATGAAATGCCTTTAAATGAAATAATATACGATTTCTTTGATAATTTAAAATCAAGAACTAAAGGATATGCATCTTTAGATTATGAATTTAAAGAATATAGAAAATCAAGTTTAGTAAAATTAGATATTTATATAAATGGAGAAATAGTTGATGCCTTGAGCTTTATAGTTCATAAAGATAGTGCATATGATAGAGGTAAAAAAATGGTTGAAAAGTTAAAGACAGTTATACCAAGAAAACTATTTAAAATACCAATTCAAGCAGCAGTAGGCGGAAAAATAATAGCGAGGGAAACTATCTCTGCAATGAGAAAAGATGTACTTGCTAAATGCTATGGTGGAGATATAACAAGAAAGAAAAAATTATTAGAAAAACAAAAACGTGGTAAAAAGAAAATGCGTGAAATTGGAAATGTGGAAATACCACAAGAAGCATTTTTATCAGTATTAAAACTTGATGATGAATAGAAGAAATGTTATAAGGAGTAATTATGATGAAAGAAAAAAGCAGGAAACCTAACAATTATCAAAAAGTATACAAAGAAAAAACAGAGAGTTTTATTAGGGAGAAAGCAGAATTTGACGATCAAATTGAGGGGAGAAATTCTGTATTAGAACTATTAGAAAGTGGCAAAGATATCAATAAGATATTTATAGAAAAAGGTGAGAAACACGGCTCTATCCATAAAATAATAGCAATAGCAAAAGAAAGAAAAATAATAATAGTAGAAAAAGAAAAAAGAAAAATGCAAGAAATGGCACAAACTCAAAATTATCAAGG
>CAUWEX010000010.1:0-47152 GCA_963557965.1 uncultured Clostridia bacterium | reverse complement strand
CCCTAGTTGCCTAGTACCTAATCAAAAAATGTCCAATTTTTTGGGTTCAGTACAAAGTTCGGGTCTCTTTCTTAATAAAAGTAAACAAATTTCAAAAGTAAAGTTCACATTATAGACATAAACAGGAGTTATAATATATAATAAAATATAACAAGGAGAGAGGAATATGGTAAATAAGTGTATTTTAATTGTTGATGATGAACAAAGAATGAGAAAATTAATAAAAGATTTTTTGGTTGCAAAAGGATATAGTATATTAGAAGCAGAAGATGGAGAAAAAGCACTACAAGTATTTCAAAGCAACAAAAATAAAATAAGTCTTATATTATTAGATGTTATGATGCCAAAATTAGATGGTTGGTCTGTTTTAAGACAAATCAGACAAGAATCAAAAGTGCCTATTATTATGTTAACAGCACGAGGAGAAGAGCAAGATGAATTATTCGGTTTTGAATTAGGGGTTGATGAATATATATCAAAACCATTTAGCCCTAAAATATTAGTTGCAAGAGTTGAAGCTATTTTAAAAAGAACAAGTAAAGATGATAAAGAAATTAAAGATTATGATGGAATAGAAATTGACAGAGAAGGACGAACTGTAAAAGTAGATGGAAAAGATGTGGAACTAAGTTTGCGAGAATATGAATTACTTGTATATTTAGTGGAAAACGAAAATGTTGCATTATCAAGAGATAAAATATTAAATAATGTTTGGAATTATGATTATTATGGAGATTCAAGAACAATTGATAGTCATATCAAAAAAATCAGACATAAATTAGGAAAAAGAGGCAGAAACATAAAAACTATTAGAGGAGTAGGATATAAGTTTGAAACTAAGTCAAACTAAGAATAAGCACTAGAAAGGACAAAATAAAATGAGCAAAAAGCAAACCCCTTTTAATTCAGTAAGGGTAAAACTATTTTTGACATTATCACTTGTAATAATAGGAATAATTACATTCTTAATACTTGTAAATAATTTTGTATTTGGACAATTTTATTTATATAATAAAAAACAAGCACTTAAATCTGTATATGCTACGGTAAATGAATATTATAACAGTGGGAATGCAGGGAATTTAGCTTCTGAATTAGAGCAAATAGCAATAAAGAATAATTTTGATATATTAATAAAAAATGAACAAAATGTAAATGTTTTTACTTCAAGCAAGGACTTTTTTGCAACATTAGGACAAATGGATGAAATGACAAGTAGATTACATACAGGTGCAGAAGAAATTATAGAAAAAAGCAGCTCATACACAATAAGTAAAATCAAAGACACTAATAATGGAATTACATATGTATTACTTTCTGCAATACTTGATAATGGATATTTATTGTATATAAGGATTCCAATAAATTCAATACAAGAGAGTGTAAAAATATCTAACAATTTTCTATATTTAATGGCAGGGTTTGCAATACTGATTGCAGCTGTTATAGTATCATATGTATCAAGAAAGTTTACAGACCCAATATTGGAATTGAATTCTATAGCAAAGAAAATGGCAAACTTAGATTTTAGCCATAAATATAGACTCACAAATGCAGATGATGAAATAAATAATCTTGGAAAAAGTATAAATGCAATGTCAGATAAGTTAGAAAAGACAATAAGGCAGCTTAGAAATACTAATGTAGAATTGGAAAAAGATATCGAAGAAAAATCAAAACTAGATGAAATGAGAAAAAGTTTTATATCAGACGTATCACATGAACTTAAGACACCAATTGCACTTATACAAGGATATAGCGAAGGTTTATTAGAAAATGTAAATAATGATGAAGAAAGTAGAAAATTTTATGCAGAAGTAATTTTAGATGAAACTAATAAAATGGACAAGCTAGTTAAACAATTATTAGAACTTATGAAACTAGAATATGGAAAGCGTGAATTTAACGATAGTGCATTTAATATTGTCGAAGTAGAAAAAGAAGTCATACGAAAATCAAAAGTAATGTTAGAGGAAAAAAATGTTGAAGTTATATTTGAAACACCTGAAGAAATAAGCGTTTTGGCTGATGATTTCTATATTGAGCAGGTTCTAACTAATTATACAACAAATGCAATAAAACATGTAAGTGAAGTCAATGGTGAAGCATATATAAAAATAACAAATGAGGTAAATATAGAAGAAAATAAAGTTAGAATAAAAATATTTAACACAGGGAAAAAAATATCAGAAGAACATATGGCAAGAATATGGAATAGATTTTATAAAATTGATGCATCACGAAATAGAAATGATGGAGGAACAGGAATTGGTTTAGCATTTGTAAAAGCAATAATGACAAATTATGGTCAAGATTTTGGATTAGTAAATCATGAAAATGGAGTAGAATTTTACTTTGATTTACAATTAAATATAAATTAAGATAAAAAGCTAAAGAGATAATATTTATCAACTTTAGCTTTTTTGCAGCAAATGTCGAACTATGTCGAACGATTTTTCTTTACAAATTGGAAAAAATGTATTATTATATACACGAGTTAACTCAGAAAATATTTATTTCAATTATTTTTTATCAAATTTATTATATTTAAAATATCCCAAAACATAAAAAAGGAGGTACACATATTTTATATGTTTAAATTTAGTACAACATATATTAATTTGTTGTCTCTTATAATTTCTCTTATAATTTTTGTCATAATACAAGTTATTAGTTCAAATTATAATTTTTTTAGTCAAAAAAGTACATTAAAAACAAGCTTTAATGTAGAAAATAAAATTCAAAATACAGAAAAAATACAAAAAGAAACCTTTGAAAATCTATCTAAAGCAGAAAATTTAGGTCAAGATAATACGTGGTATATCGAAATACCTAAAATAGATTTAAAAGCTAATATCAAAGAAGGAACAAGTTCGAAAATATTAGATGATTACATAGGTCATTTTGAAGAAACACAGAAGATAAATGGCAATATAGGTCTAGCAGCACATAATAGAGGTTATAAAAATAATTACTTTGCAAAAATAAAAAATTTACAAGATGGAGACATAATTTATTATGTATATAAAGGAAAAACTAAAAAATACGAGGTAATAAATCAAAATATTATAAAAGATACAGATTGGTATTGCTTAGAAAATACAAAAGAAAATATGCTTACACTTATTACTTGTGTTGAAAATCAACCAGAGTATAGAAGATGTGTACAAGCAAAAGAAAAATAAAATTTTAGAAAAGGAGAACCAATTTGAAAGATAAAAATAAAAAAAGAAGCGTATATAATAATATAAAAAAAGTGGCAATAATAACATTAGCACTAATATTAAATACATTAACTATAACTAATAGTGTAAAAGCTAGCAATTTAGATGCTACATATGTATATGGCGTAAATGATTGTGGAAGGCTACTTATATATAATGGAATAGAAGTAAAAGGCGAATATGTGGAATACAATAAGAACGGAGAACATTATCCAGCATATTGCCTTGATAAAACAAAAGAAGGTGTTGGACTAGGGGGATACAATGTTTCTGTAAATAGTGCAATAAACGATGTTGGGCTATGGAGAACAATTATAAATGGATATCCATATAAGAGTATAAAAGAATTAGGAGTTGCAAATAGAGAAGAAGCATATATGGCAACTAAACAAGCAATATATTGTTATATTCATGGCAATAAATTAGAAGACTATGTTCCAATAGGAGAAGCAGGTCAAAGAACTTTAAATGCCATGAAAAATATAGTAGAAAATGCTAAAAAATCTGATGAAGAAAAAATATCTAGTACAGTAACTATAAATAAAAATGACTTAGAATGGAAACAAGATAAAGAATTTAAAGAATATGTATCAAAAATATATAGTGTACGTGCTGGCTCTAATATTGGAAATTATAAAATTTCAATAGAAAAAGAAAATAACGAAGAACTAGAAGGAATAAAAATAATGAATGAAGCTAATGAAGAAAAAACAGAATTTAAGCCAAACGAAAAATTTAAAATACTAATCCCAATAAAGAACTTAACCAAAGACGGTAAATTTGATATACATTTAAAAACAACAATAGAAACTAAACCGGTATTATATGGTGCTGCACAAGAAAGTGGAAGGCAAGATTATGCCTTAACAGCAGCTACATATGAAAGTGGAGTAGGAAATACTAAAGATAATTATTATAAAAATGAAACAAGAATAATAATTATAAAAAAAGATGAAGAAGCTAGTAAATATTTAGAAGGAGTAGAATTTCAAGTTTTAGATAAAGACAAAAATGTAGTATATGCAGATTTAAAAACAGATGAAAATGGCCAAATTGTAATAAATAATATATTACCAGGAACATATTATATAAAAGAAACAAATGCTTTAGATGGATATGAAGTATATGAACAATTAATTGAAATAAAAACAGAATTAAATCAGGAAATAACAGTAACAGTCAATAATTCTAAAACAGAAGAACCAAAGACAGATACAAAAACACAAACAAGTAAAAGTATTGCTAATAAAACCATAAAAAAACTACCAGTTACTGGTATGTAAATCTAAATAACTTCCTTTATTATAGAAAAAAGGCTATAAATTTGATTATATAGTTGAATTTATAGTCTTGTTTTGATACAATATGAAAGAAATATTATATAAAGTAAAAAAAGAAGGAGTGTGTAATTTTTATATGTTGACACAACTGATTATTTTAGCAGTATTAATATTAGTAAATGCGTACTTTGCTGCAAGTGAAATTGCTTTTATTTCACTAAATGATGCTAAAATAGAGAAACAAGCAAAAGAAGGAAACAAAAAAGCAAAACAAATTAAAGGAATGCTAAATTCACCGAGTAAGTTTTTAGCAACAATACAAATAGGAATTACATTAGCTGGATTTCTATCAAGTGCGTTTGCATCAGATGCATTTGCAGAAAAATTAGCACCAATGTTATATGATGTAATGCCATTTTTAAGCTTATCAGTATGGAAAAGTATTTCCATAATTGTTATAACAATTATCCTATCATTCTTCACATTAGTATTTGGAGAATTAGTTCCAAAAAGATTGGCTATGAAGCATTACGAGAAAATTGCATTTGCTACAATAGGCGTAATTAGAACAATATCAATAGTTACATCACCATTTGTAAAACTATTAACAGGTGTAACTAATGGAATATCTAAAATATTCGGAGTTGGTGAAACTGATGAAGGTGAAGTAACAGAAGAAGAAATAAAGATGATGATAGACCAAGGTGAAGAAAAAGGAACTATAGAAGAAGAGGAAAAAGAGCTAATAAATAATGTTTTTGAATTTAATGATATTACAGTATCAGAAATTATGAGACATAGAAAAGATATCTTTGCAGTAGATATAAATATTAGTAATGAAGAATTGATAGAAGAGTTAGTAAAATGTAATTACCAGTATAGTAGAATTCCAGTTTATGATGAGACTATAGATGAAATAAAAGGTATATTGTATCTTAAAGATATTTTGAAAAATATTAATAATAAAAGAGTAAAAGTAAAAAATTTAGTAAAAGATGCATATTTTGTTTCTCAAAATAGACTTATAAATGAAGTGTTTAAAGAACTTCAGAAAAATAAAATGCAAATTGCGATAATTATCGATGAATATGGAGGAACAGCAGGGCTTATTACAATGGAAGATATATTAGAAGAGCTTGTTGGCGATATTTTTGATGAATATGATAAAGAAGAAACAGAGTTTGAGAAAATAGATGATAATACATATATTTTATCAGGTAGTATGCCAATATATGATGTAAATAAGCTATTAGAGGCTAAAATTCCAGAAGGAGATTATGATACAATTTCAGGATATTTACAAGAAGAACTAGGAAGAATACCAGAAGAAAAAGAAAAACCAGTAATAGAAACAGAAGATGTTACTTATAAAATAGAAGAATATGAAGACAAAAGAATTTTAAAAATAAAAGCATGTAAAAATAATGTAGAAAAAATAGAAGAAACTGAAGAATAAAGGAAGGTTTTTAAATGAAAAGAAATTTTATAATTCGTACAGTAATAATTGTAATATTAGTAATTGCACTAGTTATTGGACTTTCTTATTATTTTATAAAAGAAAGTGGAAAAAAATATGAAATTGAAGCTATTAACCAATATAATTACTTTGTATTAAGGACAAATGACGAATTTGGAGTAATTGATAGAACAGGAAATATTATAATAGAAGCAAAATATGATGATGTAAAAATACCAAACCCTGAAAAGGCAATATTTGTTTGTTATGAGGGTGAAGAAACAAAAATATTAAACGAACATAATGAAGAGATATTGACAAATTATAATGATGTTTTGCCAATACAGCTTAAAAATATTACAAGTGATTTGATGTATGAAAAATCTGTATTTAAATATCAAGAAAATGGTAAATTTGGGCTTATTAGCTTAGAGGGAAAAAAGATTACTAAGCCAATATATGATAGTATAGAAGGTCTTTCATATAAAGAAGGAGAGCTGTTAATAAAAAAAGACGGAAAATATGGAGTAATTAACATTAAAGGAAAAACATTAATAAAAAATGAATATGACCAAATTAATGTTGATGGATACTATAATATGGAAAATGGTTATAGATCAGCTGGATATATTGTGTCAAATACAACAAATGAAGGATATAGATATGGATATATTAATAATAAAGGAAAGAAATTATTAGAAACCGAATATAACCAATTAAACAGAGTTATAGATATAAATGATAATGAAAACTCATATATAATAGCATCAAAAAATGGTAGATTTGGAACTTTTAAAAATGAAGAACAATTAATACCAAATGAATATCAATTAATAGAATATGATGAAGGAAATAACATATTTACAATTGCTATGAATAAAAAATACGGAGTAGCGAATATTGATGGAAAAATAATTGTACCAGCAGAATATAATCAGATAGATATTACAGGAATCTATATATATGCGAAAAATGAGCAAGGAACGACAGTATATGATACATTTGGAAATCAAGCTAACATAGATACAGATATTGCAATTTTAAATACTAGTAATGAAAAATATAAAATACGAATAAATAATAAAAATGGAACAAAATATGGTGTTATTGGAAAAAATGGAGAACAAATTATAGATGAAAAATATACCTATGTTGAGTATTTATACGACAATTATTTTATAGCTAGTGATGCAAATTCAAAATTAGGAATTATAGATGATAAAGATAATGTGAAAATTCAGTTTGGAAATGATTCTCTTCAAAAAATAGATGGTACAGATGTAATTGAAACTACAGAGGCAAGTGGAAATGTAAAAAAACTATATTCTAGGACTATGGAAAAAATATGCGAATTAAGTGATTCAAATGTAGAATTTAAAGGTGAGTATATTAAAATATTTAACAAAGACGATGTAAAGTATTTTGATAAACAAGGTAAGGAATTGAAAAATACAGAAGTATATCCTAATAATACATTATTTGCAACAAAAGTTGACGGAAAATGGGGATTTGCTAATAAAAGTGGAACTGTTGTAGTAGAACCTAAATATGATGAAGTAACAGAGTTTAATAGTTACGGATATGCTGCAGTAAAACAGGATGGAAAATGGGGAGCAATAAATGTAAATGGAGATATCACAGCAGAGATACAATATGTTTTAGATGATGATATAGAGCCATCATTTATAGGAAAATATTATCAGATAAAATATGGTTTTGGAGAAATCTATTATACCAATAATGAAACATAGTAAGAAATTTAAGTAAGATATAGAAAAGGTGGTTAAGCCACCTTTTTTGTGTTTAAAAATACGAAATATGAATATAATATATATAAAGGAGAAGATTTAATTTGAAACTAGGATTAGCATTATCAGGAGGTGGAATTAGAGGGATTTCACATGCTGGTGTGTTGCAGGCACTAGAAGATAATAATATCAAAGTTGACGTAATCGGAGGAACTAGTTCAGGAGCATTAATTGCGTGCTTATATGCATTAGGATATTCGCCATATTACATATATTTACTTTTTAAAAGATATGCCAAAGATATTGCTGGAATTAATACCACACCAATTATAAATGGAATAGGAAATTTTATGAAGAATAAGAAAATATCTTTTACAGGATTTAAAACAGGACAAAGTTTAGAAGAAGCATATAATAATTTAGCCTTAAAAAAGGGAGTAAATAAGATAAGTGATATTCAAAAAATGCCGATTGTAATTCCTGCTGTTGATATTGAAACTGCAAAAGAATATATATTTACTAATAATATTCCTAATAAAGAAAAAGACAAGTATATAACAGATATTTCTGTCGGAAAGGCTGTACGAGCAAGTAGTAGTTTCCCCGCAGTATTTTGCCCATGTGAATTTAAAGATTATAGATTTTTAGACGGAGGAGTATTAGACAATGTGCCAGCACAAGAAGTAAGAAAACAAGGGGCTGATAAAGTTATAGCAATAAATTTTAAGGCAGATGAAATAAACAAAGAAAGTAATATAATGGATTTAGTTATGAGAACTATTGATATTATGGGGAATAAAATAGGGGAAAAGAATTTAAATAGTAGTGATATGATTTTAACAATAGAAACAGATAAAACAGGATTATTAGATGTAAAAAAATTGGATAGCTGCTATCAGTATGGATATAATGCGACATTAGAAAAAATTCAAGAAATTAAACAAGTTTTGGGTATCTAAAGAATATAATATACAAAATAAGAAAAAAGGGATGAGTATATTATGAACATTAGATATTTTGATCATGCAGCTACTACTAGAGTAGATGATGATGTCATAAGAGAAATGATACCGTATTTTACAGAGAAATATGGAAATCCATCAGCTTTGTGTGAAATGGGGAAAGAAGCCAAAAGAGGAATTGAAGAAGCTAGGAGTAAAGTGGCAGAACTGATTAATTGTCAAACAAATGAGGTATATTTTACAGGAGGCGGATCAGAAAGTGATAATATGGCGATAAAAGGAATTGCGTATGCTGCAAGAAGAGGACATATTATAACATGTAAAATAGAACATTCAGCAGTAATTCATACTTGCCAAACATTAGAGAGAAAAGGATTTAGAGTAACATATTTAGATGTAGACAAAGACGGAATGATAAATATAGAGCAATTAAAGAAATCAATACGAAATGATACTATATTAATTAGTATAATGCTTGCTAATAATGAAGTTGGAACAATAGAACCTATATATGAGATTTCTAAAATTGCTAAAGCATATAATATTCCACTTCATTCTGACTGTGTTCAAGCATGTGGAAATATACCGATAGATGTTAAGAAAATGGGAATTGATATGTTATCTTTATCAGGACATAAACTACATGCACCTAAAGGTGTAGGAGCATTATATGTACGAGATGGTTTAACCTTAGAAAAGTACATAGATGGAGGACATCAAGAAAGTGATAAAAGAGCAGGGACTGAAAATGTTCCAGGAATAGTAGGGTTAGGAAAAGCTTGTGAGCTTGCAAGAATTAATTTAGCGTATAATATGAGATATTTAAAAAGTTTAAGAGATTATTTCGTAAGCCAAATAGAAGAAAACATACCACAAGCTATTTTAAACGGTTCAAGAAAAATGAGATTACCAGGGAATGCTAACTTTTCTTTTAGAGGAATGGATGGAAGAGCAATGGTATTACAATTAAATCAAAGGGGAATTTGTGTATCAGGAGGTTCTGCATGTGCTGCTAATTCTAAAAAAGCTTCACATGTTCTAACAGCAATGGGGTTACCACATGAAATAGCGGGATCAGCGATAAGAGCTACTTTTGGAACAGATAATACAAAAGAAGATGTTGATTACTTAGTACAATCTATTAAAGAGATAGTTGGTTAATATGAAATAAGACTAAACAATCTAGTTATTGCTTAGTCTTATTTTTTAGCATTCTAAAATAGAAATTGCACACCTAATGCCATCAACAGCAGCAGACATAATACCGCCAGCATATCCAGCACCTTCTCCACAGGGATATAAACCTTTGATATTAGAAATACAATTATTGTTCCTTAAGATTTTTACAGGGGAAGAACTTCTGGTTTCAACACCTGTTAAAATACTATCTGAATCTGCAAAACCATGTAATTTTTTATCGAAATATATAATTCCTTCTTTTAAAGTATTTGTAACAAAATCAGGTAATATTTCTTGTAGATTTGAATAAGTAACACCTGGTAAGTAAGAAGGTGTTACTTTACCAAGAGATTGTGTTTTTCTATTATTTAAAAAATCGCCTACCTTTTGTATAGGGGCACAATAATTAGAACCACCTAATAAAAAAGCCTTATTTTCTAAATCCCTTTGAAAATACATACCTGCAAGAGGAGAAGAACCTTTAAAATCATCAGGAGTTATAGAAACTAATACAGCAGAGTTAGCATTTTTTCCATCTCGTGCATAGTAACTCATACCATTAGTAACAATCTCGGAATTATCACTAGAAGAAGCAATAACAACTCCACCAGGGCACATACAAAAAGTATAACAAGAACGACCAGATGGAGAATGATATGCAAGTTTATAATCAGCAGCAGGTAATTTTAGTTTTGGATTTTTACCAAACTGAGCTTCGTTTATCATTTCTTGTAAGTGTTCAATTCTCACGCCAACAGAAAAATTTTTTCTTTCCATCATAATATTTTTACTATATAATTTTTCAAAAGTATCTCTAGCGCTGTGCCCAATAGCTAAAACTACATGAGTTGCAGGTAATTCAAAAGTGGTAGAGTTTGTTTTACAAATTACAGAAGAAATAGTATTGTTCTTAATATTAAAATCTACGACTTTTGTATTAAAATAAAATTTTCCTCCTTTTGAAATAATAAATTCTCGCATATTTTTAATTATACTAATCAAGTTATCAGTTCCGATATGTGGTTTAGAAACATATAAAGTAGATAATGGAGCTCCAAAATTCACAAATTCTTCTAATACCTTTTTACAAAAAGGACTGTGAATACCTGAGGTTAATTTTCCATCTGAAAATGTACCAGCGCCACCTTCTCCAAATTGAACATTTGATAAAGTATTTAATTTTCCTGTTGATATAAATAAATCAACTACTTTTTTACGATTATCTACACTATCTCCTTGTTCAATAACAATAGGCTTAAGTCCATTTTGAACCATGGTTAAAGCGGCAAAAAGCCCGCTCGGACCGGCACCTACTATAATAGGTGTTTTTGTAGATAATGAATTTACTTTTATTAAAGGTAGTTTGATTTCTTTTACTTTTTCAAATTTTTTATATTTATTCTCGTTTTTTAATTTCAAATTAACAGAATAATTAAAATGAATATCATTCTTTTTTCTAGCATCAATAGACTTCTTATATATATTCCACTCTAAGATATCTTCTTTTTTTATATTGTATTTAGAAATGACTATATCTATGATGTTTTTATCTTCAATATTTTCATAAATTTTTATATTAGAAATACGAACCATAATAACTCCTATATATTAAGATTATTTTAATAAAAAAATATATAAGTATTATAGCATATATTGTAAAGTTATGCTATAATATGAAATATATTATCAAAAAAGGAATATAATAGACATGGAAGAAAAATGGACAGATAGAACGGAAAGCTTAATAGGAAAAGAATCAGTAGAAAAATTAACTAATTCAAAAATCATAATATATGGAATTGGTGGAGTTGGTTCATTTGCAGTAGAAGCACTTGCAAGAGCTGGTGTAGGGCATCTAATATTAGTGGATATTGACACAATTTCAATATCAAATATAAATCGACAAATTCATAGTACTATTAAGACAATTGGGAAAAGTAAAGTAGAGACAATGAAAAATAGAGTGTTAGAAATTAATCCTGATTTAAAAGTTGAAATATACAATCCAAAAGATATGAACATACAAGAAGAAAATTTGATTGATAATAAATGTGATTATGTAATAGATGCAGTAGACACAATAAGTACAAAAATAAAAATAATACAAAAAGCAAATGATTTAGGTGTTCCAATTATATCAGCTATGGGGACAGGAAATAAATTAGATCCAACTAAATTTGAAGTATCTGATATTTATAAAACAAGTGTATGTCCACTTGCTAAAGTAATGAGAAAAGAATTAAAAAAAGCGGGAATAAAGAATTTAAAAGTAGTATATTCAAAAGAAGAACCAAAATTACGAGGGAAAATACCGGCCAGTATTTCGTTTATGCCATCTGTATGTGGGTTGATAATGGCAGGAGAAGTAATAAAGGACATAATAAATAGTTAGTAGTATGAGGAAAAAGATGGAAAGTGTAAAACAAAAAACAAAAAAAGGAATTAATTTTATAGCAATAATATTTTGGGTATTTATTATAGGAAGTGTGTTTGGCTTTTTTGCAGAAATGATATATTCAACAATTTTTACCAGAACACTTACTATAAGAAAGGGCTTAATTTATGGACCATTTGTACAAATTTATGGAATGGGAGCAGTTGCATATTATCTTTTAATTAGTAAAATTAAAGACCCTAAGGAAGCTTTTTTTGCGGGTATGATAATGGGTGGAATTTTAGAATATTTAGGTTCGTTTTTCCAAGAAATATTATTTGGAACAATTTCATGGGATTATAGCTGGTCATTATTTAATTTAAATGGTAGAATTTGCCTATTATATTGTTTCTATTGGGGAATAATAGCAGTTGCTTATTTAAAAATAGTCTATCCTTGGTTGAAAAAGATAGAACCATTATTACAAAAGACGTGGGTGAAAGTTCTTACAGTATTTTTGGCAATATTTATGACCTTTGATATTGCAATTTCAAGTATGGCAGCAGTACGACAAGAAGAAAGAAGAAAAGATATTCCACCTAAAAATAGTGTAGATGTATTTTTAGATGAAACATATCCAGATGAACGAATGGATAAGATTTATAATAATAAAAGAAATATGGATTAATAAAATTTTAATGAAGTTCTAAGGCTCTCGTGTGTAGAATACAATGTAAAAAAAGTATTTTCACATAGGGGGTCTTTCTTTATGAGGCAAATGTATACACACAATTTATATGGAATGGATAAAAAAACGATAGAAGAAAGAAGTATAGAACTTGCACAGTACATAATAAGTTCAAAAGATACGGTAAGAGGAACTGCTAAGAAGTTTGGTATTAGTAAAAGTACAGTACACAAGGATGTATCAGAACGACTAAAAAAAATTAATCCAAATTTAGCAAAAAAAGTAAGAGTAGTATTAGATGAAAATAAAGCAGAAAGGCACATAAGAGGAGGAATGGCGACTAAAAGAAAATATGGTCATTAATAAATAATCACATATCGACAATTTTTGACATAAGATATATTAGCCTTATAAACGAGGTGAATTATATGAGTCAAAATTTGATAGGTGATAAAGAATATAAACCTCAAAAAATATCAGGTAAAATATTACATCTGGATGGAGATAAAAAATATAGCGAGAAGTCTTATAATTATTATAAAAAAGTAGGATTAAATGCAATCGTAAAAAATATACCAGAATATAGACAACCGCAAGTTATATATCATCTACTAGAAGTATATAAGCCTGATATTCTTGTTGTAACAGGACATGATGAAATGTTTAGAAAAGGAAGTAGATATTATGATATCTATAATTATAGAAACTCTAAATATTTTATAGAAACTGTAAGAGAAGCTAGAAGATATGAAAAAGAGCAAAATGCAAATTTAGTGATTTTTGCGGGAGCATGCCAAAGTTATTTCGAAGCGCTAATTGCAGCAGGAGCAAATTTTGCTTCATCACCTGCTAGAATATTGATAGATTTTTTGGATCCATTAATTGTAGCTGAAAAAATAGCAACAACAGAAAAATATAAGTTTTTAACGATAGATGATATTGCATATGAATTACGAGATGGAAAGAAGCGGAATAAGTGGAATAGGAGCAAATGGTAAACTTAAAATAGACTAAAAATAAAAATGTAATACAATTGTAATGTAATTGTAATAAGAAGATTAAAAAAACACAAAACCCTTGATATTAAAGGGGTTTAGAGGAAAAACAATAAACGACTTTTTTTGACAGAAAGCCTAGAAAATGCTATAATCTAGCTAACATAGGGAGTGGGTGATTAGATGATTTGTAGAAATGACATAGCAAATCTAAAAACAGATATCTTAGACAAAGTAGGACAAAAGATAATAGTCAAAGGTTCTTTAGGAAGAAGTAAAGCCTTTGAAAAAGAAGCTACTATAGAAAAAGTTTACCCTAATATTTTCGTTGTAAAATATGAAGAGAATAATAGAAATGTAACTTATAGTTACACAGATGTTTTAACTAGAACAGTTGAAGTTGAAGTTTTTGATGGGGATTCATATTCACCATTAATTCCACCAGCTCCAGAGCCTAGAACAAGAAAGACATCTTTATAGATAAGAAAAGAGAAATTTGGATAACCATTTTTCTCTTTTTTTGTGTTTTAAATCATAAAAAGGTGTTGGATGTAATATATATGAAGAAAGAAAGATAAAGGAGGTTCGACAAATGACAGTAGAAACAATAAAAGAAAGTATACATGTTAATAAAATGGTTGCTACTAAAAAAGAAATAATAATGGTTGAGGGGGATATGATAGTACCAGACTCAAAACCTGATATTTTGAATACAATTAGTACAAGTGGTATAGTTAGCGTTTATAAAAAAGACGTGTTAGATGGAAAAGTAAGAATTGATGGAAATATTAATACATATATAATGTATATGGCAGATGATAATGATAGCAGAACGAGAGGAATTAATACTGGTTTAGATTTTTCAGAGACTATAAAAGTAACAAATGCTAAAGAAGAAATGGACTGTAAAGTTAGAACAAATTTAAAGAGTATAGAAGCTAGAGTAATAAATGGAAGAAAGGTAGGAATAAAAGCTACACTTGAAGTTGAAGTAGATTTATATTCTAACGAAGAAATTGAGTTTGTAAAAGATATAGCTGATCCCAAAAGTATAAAGATGTTGAAAGAAAATATTGTAGTAAATTCATTAATAGGAACAGGAGAAAATAAAATTTTTGCAAAAGATACAATAGCTATTAATACAGAAGATAATTTAGCAGAGATATTAAATGCTAGAGCGGATATCATAGGAAAAGATGTAAAAGTAAGTTATAATAAGATATTAACAAAATCAGAAGTAGAAGTAAACATTTTATATTTAACAGAAGATAATAGAATACAAAGTACTGTTTCAAAAATTCCAGTAGTAGGATTTATAGATATTCAAAATGTAACAGAAGAAAATATATGTGATGTAAATTATGAAATAAGAAATGTTGTAATTAAGCCAAATGGAACAGAGGAACACTCTATCTATGTAGAAATAGAGGTAGGAGTAGCAGCATTTGTATATGAAGAAAAAGAAATTCAGCTAATACAAGATTTATATAGTCCTAGTAAAAATATAGATTTTACTCAGAAAAAGGTTACCACAATTACAGGAAAAAATACACATAGAGGGATAAAACAGATAAGAGAAAAAATAATGTTAGATAACATAGAAAATAATAGTATTCTTAATGTGAATATCGAACCTATCGTTGAAAAAATGAATATTAATGGAGATCAATTAATATATAATGGAGAATTAGAACTTAAGTTTATTTTAGCTGGTCAAGATATGCAAGTAGATATAAAAACTTCAAAAATAGCATGGGAATATAGTGTTGAAAAAATAAATAATGTAGAAAAATCTAACATTAACTTAGAAATAGAAGTGCTAAATCATGATTTTATAATTCAAGATGGAGGGAATGTAAATTGTAATATTGATTTACAAATGGATGTAGATATTTCTAAAAATGTTACTATAAACGTTATAGACGAAATAGAAGATGCAGGAATAAGAGAAGCAGAAGACTATAGCATCTTAATGTATATTGTAAAAAAAGGGGATAGTTTGTGGAAAATAGCTAAAGAGTTTGGCAGTTCTGTAGAAGATATTGTAAGAACGAACGGAATAGAGGATGAAAATAATATCATGCCTGGACAAAAAATTTTTATTCCACATTATTCTAAAACAGCCGTAATGAGTAATGTATAAGATTTATTCGAGACCGCGAATTAAATTGCCTGAAACAATATTTAGAGATTGCCAAAATAATAAAAAAATAAAAAAGACATTAATAGTTATATTTATTATTGCTATTGCATTTGGAGTAGTTAAACATACGATAGATGCGGTATCGCCGATATATGATACTTTATGCACAGCTAAAGCTAAGTCTATTGCTACAATGGTTGCAAATGAGCAGACATTAGAAGTTATGAAATTATATGATTATGACGACTTGTTTACTATTGAAAAGGATGTAGACAATAATATTACAATGATAAAATCAAATTCTAATAATATGAGTAAGATTGCGTCTGAAATTGCTCTAAAGGTTCAAGATGAAATAGATAATAGAGGACGTGAAGACATTTCAATAGCAATGCGGAAGCTTTTCAGGAATTAAAATATTTGCGGGTAGGGGGCCAGGAATTAAGATTAGAATATCAACAGTTGGGCAGATAGAAACCGAATTAAAAAGCGAATTTATATCTCAAGGAATTAACCAAACTTTACATAGAGCATATTTAGATATTAAATGTAACATTAATGTATTGACGCCGTTTAAAGATGTGCAAAATGGTGTTAATAATAAAGTTTTGTTAGCTGAAAATGTAATTATGGGGAAAATTCCTACAAACTATTATAATTTAGAGGGATTAAATAGAACAGATGCAATAGAAATGGTAGAATAAAATAAAAAACTCAGAAGTATTGACACTTCTGAGTTTTGATATATTCCAAAAAAAGTTTTTATCTTTTTGAAAATTGAGGAGCTTTACGAGCTTTTTTAAGACCGTATTTTTTTCTTTCTTTCATACGTGGATCTCTTGTTAAGAATCCGTTTGATTTTAGAGCTGGTCTATATTCGCTATTTGCTTCATTTAAAGCTCTAGCTAATCCATGTCTAATTGCTCCAGCTTGACCTGTATATCCTCCACCTTTTACTGTTGCTACAACATCATATTTAGTTTCTGTATTTGTAACATTTAAAGGTTGTCTAACTATTGTTTTTAATGTTTCTAAACCGAAAAATTCGTTAATATCTTTTCCATTAACAGTAATTTTTCCGTTACCTTCCATTATTCTAACTCTAGCGATTGCATTTTTTCTTCTACCTGTACCATAAAAAACGATATTTTCTTTTTTTGCCATCTTATTTTACCTCCCATATTTCTGGTTTTTGTGCTTGGTTTTCGTGTTCTGCACCAGCATAAACTCTTAATTTTTTAAGACTTTGTCTACCTAAAGAATTGTGAGGTAACATTCCTTTTACAGCTAAAGTCATAGCTTTTTCAGGATTTTTAGCTAACATATCTTTAGCAGGAACTTCTTTCATTCCTCCAATATAACCTGAGTGATGTCTATAGATTTTTTGAGATAATTTATTTCCTGTTAAAATAACATCTTTACAATTTAAGATAATTACATGGTCTCCCATGTCAACATTTGGTGTAAATGTTGGTTTATGTTTTCCTCTTAATAATTTTGCAGCTTCTGTTGCAACTCTACCTAATGGTTTGTTAGCTGCATCAATTATGTACCATTTGCTTTCTACTTCGCTTTTTTTTGCGTGATAAGTTGTATTATTCATGGTAATATATACCCTCCTATTTTTATTGTATTTATATATGAAATCTAAGTATTAGCCACCGGGGAGAAGCTTTTACTTAAATCATATTATCAATATTGCTAAAACATTATATTATGAAAAACTAGATTTGTCAATAGATAGAGGAGTTTTTTTTATAAAACTTGACAAATTTTTATAAAAAGTATATACTAAGAACATTCGCAAATAGGATGTAATATATTATTATTAAGGAGTAATATGAAAATGAAAAGTAAAATTAAGGTAATAGGCATTATATTAGCGGCAATTATAGGAATGACAATATTGTTTTTTACCAATGTTAATTTCGCAGCAAATACAGCAACAGTAAATGTAGAAACAGCAAATTTAAGAGAAACAGCAGATGAAAATAGTAGAATATTGAAGCAATTATCTTTAAATGATAATGTAGAAGTCTTAGAAAGTGCCAATAATTGGTGTAAAGTCAAGGTGAAAGGAATAACAGGATATTTAAGACAAGACTTAATCACAATTGAAGGAACTAACAATGAAAACAGTACTACTAATGAAACTTCAAATTCTGTAGAAGATGAAACAAAACCACAAGAACAACAAGAAGATAATGTGGTAAGAGAAGAAGAAAAAATAGTTGTTGAAAACACAAAATTAAAAATAGTACCTTCTATCAATGCTACAGATATAGTAGAAGTAAAAAAAGATGAAAAAGTAATAGTTGTAGAAACTATTAATGATTGGGTTTGTGTTCAAACTAATAGCATTAAAGGTTGGATTAGAAAAGAAAAATTAACAACAAAAAGTGCAGTTGAAGCACCACAAGAGCAAAAACAAGAAGAAGTAAAACCGATAAAAACAGTATATATAAAAGAAACAAAAGTTAATGTAAGAAAAGAACCAAATCAATCTTCAGAAGTAGTCGTAAAATTAAAACAAAATACTAGTGTAGATGTATACTCTGAAGAAAATGGGTGGAGTAAAGTGAAATTTGAAGATAAAGAAGGCTATATTTTAAGCGAATTATTATCTTCTAAAAAAGTAGAAAAAGAAGTTGAAAATAAAACGACGTCAAGAGCAGCAACAACAACTAGGAAAGAGAAAAAAGAAACAAAACCAATATCTAATAAAGAAAATACAGAACCTACAACAAATGTTGTATCAGGTAAAGGTTCAACAGTTGTAGAAACTGCAAAAAAATATATAGGAAGCAAATATGTCTATGGTGCTTCAGGACCAAATAGCTTTGACTGTTCAGGATTTACTTCGTATGTATTCAGATTACATGGAGTTAATTTGAATAGAACAGCTAAAGCTCAATATAGTAATGGAACAGCAGTTTCAAGAAACAACTTACAACCAGGAGACTTAGTAATGTTTGGACCATCTGCGTCAGGAATAAACCATGTTGGAATATACATAGGTGGTGGAAAAATGGTTCATGCAGCTAATCCATCAAGAGGAGTAACAATTGATTCAATTAATTCAGGATATTATAATAAAAACTATGTAGGTGCAAGAAGAGTTATTTAAATAACAGGAGGGACATATAATAAAAAGACCAATTGTGTTTGCAGCTATAGGATATATAATGGGAATAGTATGGGGGCTATACATAAAAATAAGTATAGTCCCTTTTTGGTGCGTAATGGCTGCAATATATTTTTTTACTAAAAAGGGGAAAAATAAAAACAAAAAATTATTAATTTTTAATCCAAAGAGATATTTTAGATATTTACGATTATTTTTGACTACAAAAACAATTTTGATTATAGCAATTTTTTCAATTGTAGCTAATTTAGTTGTAAATATTCAAAACAAGAAATTTGAAACTATATATAAGGATAATCAAGAAGTAATAGCAGATGCAATTGTTGAAAATGGCGCAAAAGAAAGCGATTACTATAGTATATATAAAATTAAAATTATTAAGTCTAATATTTCTAAAAGCAATAACACATATGTGTATTTAAAAGTAAAGAAAAATGAAAACAAATTAGAATATGGAGATAAAATACATATTACTGGAACATTCCAAGAACCTGAAAGAATGCGTAATTTTAAAGGCTTTGATTACAAAAATTATTTGAAAACGTTAAAAATTTATGGAACTATAAAATGTAGCACATTAAATGTAATAGGAAAAAATTCAGGAAATATTTTTATAAAATATGCAACCATTTGTGCCAATAAGATTAAAGAAAGAATAGAACTATGTATGCCAAAAAAAGAAGCTGAACTTTTAAAAGGATTACTTATTGGAGATATTTCACAAGTTAATGAAGAGATAAAAGAAAGTTTTAAAATTAGTAGTTTAACTCATGTTTTGGCTGTATCAGGAATGCAAGTTACATATATTATGATAGGAGTTAGTAAAATTTTAAATAAATTAGTCGGAAAAAGTAAAGCACGAATTTTTACTATTATATGTTTAATTTTCTATGCTGCAATAACAGATTTTTCTCCATCAATAGTAAGAGCTACAATTATGGGGATTATTTTAGTGGGAGCTAATATGTTTCATAGAAAAAATGATATATGGAACACAATTTTTCTTTCATTATTGTTGATGTTAATATATAATCCTTTTTTAATACTGAATGCAGGATTACAACTTTCATATTTAGGAACTATGGGAATAGTTTTATTTTATTCTGCTATACTAAAAATTTTGAATAATATTCGAATACGAAATAGAAAATTAAAATATAAAATAAATTTGAATTCAAAATATATACAACATCTTAAAGAAGTTTTAGCTTTAACACTATCGGCACAGATATCAGTAATGCCAATAATAATATATTCATTCAATATGGTGGGAACTTATTTTATAGTAACTAATTTATTGGTAGCTTGGCTAATAGGACCAATTACAATTTTAGGAACAGCTATAATTTTTGTATCTTATATATCAATTCCAATAGCAAAACTTATTTCATATCTGATTAAAATATTAATTAATATTTTAATTTCAATTTCACAAATTAGTAATTTACCATTTTCAAAATTTTATTTTCCAACACCCAATATAGCAACAATAATTAGCATATATGTGATTTTTATTATTTTAAAATATGTAGTAGAATTATATGTATTTAATAACTTGTCAATAACCCAAAGGAGATTTAGAAACTTATTGGCATTATTAAAGTATAAGGTAGTTACATATAAAAAGAAAATTGTAATCATCATATCAATTATTGTTATCATAGCAAATTTGCTTAAAATAATTCCAAAAGAATTAGAAATAAATTTTGTTGATGTAGGACAAGGTGATAGCACATTTATTGTAACTCCTAGAGGAAAGAGTATTTTAATAGATGGTGGAGGAAGTTCTACAGATGATTTTGATGTAGGCAAGTCAACATTGTTACCATATATATTAGATAGAGGATATACAACACTTGATTTTGTTATTATCAGTCATTTTGATAATGACCATGTAGGAGGAATACTAACTATATTACAAGAACTTAAAGTAAAGAATATTATTATTGGAAAGCAATTTGAGAATTGCGAAAATTATGATAGATTTATAAAAATAGTACAAGAAAAAAATATTAAGGTATTTTCGTTAGAAGCGGGAAATATTGTGAACATTGAAAAAGACGTAAAAATATATGCACTATGGCCTAATTCAAATATAAAAATAACAGAGAATTCTATCAATAATAATTCTTTTGTATGTAAAATCATGTATAAAAATTTTTCTTTATTGTGCACAGGCGATATAGAAGAAATTGCGGAAAAGAAAATACTTGATATGTATAAAGATAATCAAAATGTGTTACAAGCCGATGTTTTAAAAGTAGCACATCATGGATCAAAAAGTTCTAGTATACCAGAATTTCTAAAAGCAGTAAAACCTAAAATTGCATTAATAGGTGTAGGCAAAAATAATCTTTTTGGACATCCGTCAGATATAACCATAAATAACCTAAAGAAAGAAAAAATAAAAATTTTTAGAACTGATGAAAATGGAGAGATAACGCTTAGATTAAATAAAGAGAATATAAAAATAGATACAATCAATTAGTGTGAGTATAAATTCTCAAAAAATGGTAATAATAAAAGAAAAAGTGGAGGTAGAAATTTGAATAAAATAATTGTGTGGATATTAGTCATAATTGTTGTTATCATGGGAATTACTATGGCAGTTATTATTACAGAACCCAAAAAAGAGAAAATAGCAGAGACTAAAGTCGTAGAAGAAAATAATATTGTCCAAAACGATATAGTAGCAAATGTTCAGAAAGAAGAGCCAATAAAAGAGGCTAATACAAATTTTGAAAAAATATCGCCTAATGCATTTATAACATATAAAACAGCATACAAAAAATGTGGGCATATAAGTACTGAATTTAAAGAAATTCCAAAAGAATTAGTGAATTTAACTAAAGAAGAATTGAAAGCAAAATATAGTGAATGGGAGATTGAAGAATTTTCAGATGTGAATATTGTGATTAGTAAAAGTGTTGATGAAAATTGTAATGAACATTTTATAGTAAAAGATAAAGAAGGAATAGTAACGATTTTTAGGAAGTTGGAAGATGGTAGCGAAATCGAATACGAAACAACAGAAATAGCAACAGAATATTTAACTGATACAGATAAAATAAATATGGAAAATGGAATAGAAGTAAATGGAATTCAAAATTTAAATCAACTAATAGAAAATTTTGAATAAAGTAAAAATAGAGATAATGGAAATATAATAAAACTCTAGTATCTATTATAAGAATACTAGAGTTTATATTTTGTAAATATTTTTAAATAATTTATTTTTTCTTGTGATGTTTTTTTTCTATGGTAACTTCTGTAACATCTTTTTTTAAATCTTCTTTATCAATAAATCCTTTTTGGTATAATGCCTTTACATACATTATCAAAGCAAATAATGTTGATAATAAAGCTAAGCAATATAATGACAATGTAACCCAATCCCAAATTCCTACAAGATCAAATTGTTTAGTTATAAGTGAAAATACAATTGCTACATAAAATAATACAGTTGCTAACTTACCATACCATTTACTGTAAACTACAACATCCTTTCCATAAAGGAAAGAGGCTCCAACTATCATTATAAATTCTTTTAATAATACAATAGCTAATATCCATATTGGAATAATTTTTACAATAGTTAGTGAAGCAAGAGTAGCAATTTGAGTTAATTTATCAGCTAAAGGATCCATTAACTTACCAAAATTTGATATTAAATTGAACTTTCTTGCAATACAACCATCTGCAATATCAGTTATCCCAGATATTGTGAAAAACACAAAAGCTAATATATAGTTTCCTGTAAAAATATAAAATAAAATAAATGGTATTAATAAAAATCTAATAATGGTTAATATATTTGGTACATGTTTTAACATATTTTTCTCCTAGTTTTCAACTTCAAATTTTAATTTATCTTTTTCAAAATCTACTATTACATTTTGTCCATCTAAAAGTTCATTTCTTAAAATCATTTCAGATAATTCATCTTCTACATATCTTTGAATGGCTCTTCTTAAAGGTCTTGCTCCAAATTTTAAATCAGTTCCTTTATCTAAAAGATAATTTTTAGCAGATGCTGAAACATCCATAGAAATGTCTTTATCCTGTAAAGCTTTTGATGTATCTTTTAACATTAAATCGACAATTTGTAATAGTTGCTCCCTTGTTAAAGAATCAAAACTAATTATTTCATCTACTCTATTTAAGAATTCAGGTCTAAAATAATCTTTTAGCCTATCTATAAGTTTAGATTTGCTTACTGTTTCGTTACCAAATCCAATAGAGTTATTATTAACATTAGAACCTGCATTTGATGTCATAATAATTATTGTATTAGAAAAACTCACACTATTTCCTTGACTATCAGTTAACTTACCGTCGTCTAATACTTGTAATAAAATATTAAATACATCTGGATGAGCTTTTTCAATTTCATCTAATAAAATAATTGAATATGGTTTTCTTTTTACTTTATCAGTTAATTGACCTGCATCATCATAACCTACATATCCTGGAGGAGCACCAATCAACTTAGATGTAGAGTGGCTTTCCATATATTCTGACATGTCGATACGAATAATAGAATCTTCGCTTCCAAACATTTCATATGCTAAACTTTTTGCAAGTTCTGTTTTACCAACACCTGTTGGACCAACAAAAATGAATGAAGGAGGCCTTTGGGTACTTTTTAAGCCGGCACGATTTCTTCTGATTGCTCTAGCGACACTGCTTACAGCTTCATCTTGACCAATAATTCTTTTGTGAAGATTAGTTTCTAAATTTAATAATTTTTGAGTTTCTTTTTCTGTTATTTTCTTAACAGGAATTTTCGTCCAATTCTCAATAACATTTGCAATGTCTTGAACAGTTAATTGTTTTGGTTTGGTTTTAGCAGATAATTTATCAATTTCTTCTATTAATTGACATTCACGAGTTTTTAAATCTGCAGCTTTTTGGTAATCTTCAGTAGAGTCTGCAGCAACGACTTCTTCTTTTTCTGCTTGAACTTTACTAAGTTCTTGTTTTAACATTTCAAGCTTAAACAATGCCTTGTTTTCAAGGTTGATTCTTGAACAAGCTTCATCTAGTATATCGATAGCTTTATCAGGTAAAAATCTATCATGAATGTATTTTTCAGACATAATTACAGTTTGTTTGATAACATCAGAAGAAATTTTTACTTTATGATAATCTTCATAATATTTTTTGATTCCGTCAAGGATGGTGATACTATCATCGACAGAAGGTTCTTCAACTAGAACTTGTTGAAATCTTCTTTCTAAAGCAGAGTCTTTTTCAATATATTTTCTGTATTCTTTTAAAGTTGTAGTTCCAATTAATTGAATTTCACCGTTAGATAAGGCAGGTTTTAAAATATTTGCGGCATTCATAGAATGCTCGCCATCACCAGCACCAATAATATTATGGATTTCATCAATAACTAAAATAATATTACCATATTCTTTACACTCATCAATTATGCCCTTCATTCGAGATTCAAATTGTCCCCTGAATTGCGTTCCTGCAATGACAGCAGTCATATCTAGTAAATAAACTTCTTTATTAAGCAACTTTGCTGGTACATTTTGATTAGCAATTCTAATCGCTAATCCTTGTGCTATAGCTGTTTTACCAACACCAGGTTCACCTATAAGACATGGGTTATTTTTAGAACGTCTATTTAATATTTGTACAATTCTTTGAATTTCTTTGTCTCTTCCAATAACCATATCTAATTCATTATTTTTAGCTTTTATCGTCAAATTAGTTCCAAAGGTATCTAGGAATTTTTTCTTTTTACTTTGTTTTGGACGTTTTTCAATTTTTACTTTTTTTCTACTACTATGAGGTTCGGCATCCTCGTTATTTGAATTGTTCTGAAACATATTAAAGATAGAACCTAATGGTATTGCTGCACCAGAAATTTTTGGTGAGTCGTTATCGTCTATATTGTTAGAATTAGTATTATCAAAGGTAATTGTACCTTCAATATTTTCTAAATCTTCTAAGTTAATATTTTCAGCTAAATCTTTAAATATAGTTTCAAATTGTTTTGTCATATCATTTATGTTAAAATTATCGTTTGATAAAATATTTCTTTGTTCTGAAAGTACCTCAGTAGGATTAATACCTTTTTTTACTGCACAATCATAACAATAACCTTCTAAAGCTTCTTTTCCGTTTTCAACTTTTTTATAAAAAAGTATTGCTGAATTTTTGTTACATTCTGAACATAGCATACTTTAAATTCCTCATTTCTTTATAAAATATATCTATACTATAATATCCTAAAATCAAGTAATAGTCAATATTTTAAGGGAATATTAATATAAAATTAATATTGATAAAATTAAAATATAATGTTATAATGAAGCGGATAAAAAGAATTAAAAGAGGTTAAAAATGAACATACAATTACCAGAGAAAGATAAAATAAACAAAAGACAACTAATCTTATATATATCAATAATAGTATTTTGTATAATATCTGTAATTATTGCATTTTATGTACAATTTTATACTAGAATAGATATAGGAGCAATGATAGGTCTAGAGCAAAAAACAGGAATAGGAAATAAAACAGAGGAAGAAGAAGAAAATTTAAGAGCATCATTTGGAACATTATTTATTAATAATATTGAAAATGAAGATGATAGAAATAATAATAAAAAAATAGACCAAAATAAAAGTTTAGTATATACGAAATATGAAAAAAAAGAAAGTAAAATAAATAGTTACGATTTAGAAGTACATATACCATACATCAATATAGCAGGAGAAACTGTAGAAAAATACAATAAAGAGATAGAAGGTATATTTGAAAATATGACTAATAAAGTTTTACAAAGTGAAAATAACAATTTGGTTTATACAGTTGATTATGCAGCTAGTATACAAGATGACATTTTATCTGTTAGTATTAAATCTAATCTTAAAGATGGTTCAAAGGCGCAAAAAGTAATTATACAAACATATAATTATGACTTAAGAAATAATAAAGAGATTACTTTAGAAGAAATCTTGAAAATCAAACAACTAGATATTAATGAAGTCCAAAGTAAGATAAAAAAAGAAATTGCTGTAGAACAACAAAAAGCTCAAGATTTAAAAAGTTTAGGATATAATATATATGCTAGGGATGTGTATAGTGATATATATAATATAGACAAGACAACAGAGTTTTATTTATCAGAAAATGCATTATACATGATATATGCATATGGAAACCAAACAGATACAACAGAAATGGATATAGTGATTTTGTAAAAAATTAAAAATCAGGTATAAAGAAAGAACAAATCGGAAAGTCAGCATGACTTTTCTAATATATAAAAAAAGATAAGAAGCTTAACAACTTCTTATCTTTTTTTGAAAATAAAAGGGGATGTTTTTTATTTTAAATCAGTAATGCCTTACTGACTATGATAATATTTTAACAAGCTATTTTGTCCATTGTGTGAACTGAAAGTGAAAAAATGAGAAAAATCGTTTTACAGCATTTAAAGTGTTAACTAAAAAAGATGAAGCGATGCTCCATCTTCTTTGGCTAAGGTTGTTCACCTAATTTTAAAGTAAGTTCTTTTTCGTGTCCATCTCTATTTACCTTTAATTTCATTTCGTCTCCTATAGAATGCTTGTTTTTTAGTTCAGTTAATTCATCCATTGTGGTAATTTTTTTACCATCAGCTTCAATAATTACATCACCAATTTTTATGCCAGATTTTTCGGCTGCTGAAAAATCATCAATAGCTTTTACATAGATGCCAACAACTAAATTATTAGCTTTTGCTGTTTTTTCATCTAAGTCCATACCAGTAATTCCGATATAAGGCCTTTTTACTTTGCTATATTGAATTAATTGAGAAGTGATATCTTGGGTAGAATTAATTGGAATTGCAAACCCCATACCTTCGATTCCATTTCCTTGTAATTTTAGTGTATTAATACCAATAACTTGGCCTTGGCTATTTACTAAAGCGCCACCGCTGTTACCAGAGTTTATAGCTGCATCTGTTTGAATTAAAGTAAATTGTTTTCCATCGCTATCTGTTATTTTACGGTTTACCGCACTAACAACACCACAAGTAATACTACTTTGCATACCTAAAGGGTTACCTACAGCCATAGCAAATTCTCCAACTTTAATACTGTCAGAATCTGCAAAATCAGCTTTTGGAAGGTTATTTTTTTCTATTTTTATAACAGCTAAATCTGTTTGTTCATCAGTACCAATAATCTTAGCTTCATACTCTGTTTCATCATTAAACAAAGTTACAGTTACTTTAGTAGCTTCTGATACAGCATAATAGTTGTTAGATGATGAATTGTTAGAAGCGGTTGAAACAATGTGATTGTTAGTTAAAATATAGCCATCCTCACTAATAATAATTCCTGAACCAGTAGCAGTAGCTGTTTGAGGTTGAGTTTTTGTACCAAACATTGAAATCATAGTATCTACACTATATTCAACTTTAATACCAACAACAGATGGTAGAATTTTATTAGCTGCATATACTGCTGTATCTGAATAGTTTGACAAAGATGTTTGATTTACATATCCTGTAACGTTTGAGTTGTTAGTAGTGCTAACATTAGACATGTTGTTATTTCCGATTAATTTTTCTCTTATTGAAGGAATTCCAAAACAAGTTCCAACAACAACCGCACAACCAACTACGCCACTAACAAATGGAATTATAACACTTTTACCAAAACCAGATTTAGATTTTGCAGAGTTATTTGAAGTTTGTACAGTTTTAAAATTATTATTTTTTTCTGAATTTTCTTTTTTTACTTCTATAATAGGTTTAGAATTTTTTTCTTCCATTTTAATACCTCCTAAAATAACTTTTATATATAATATCCTAATACATATATATAATACAATAGCTTTGTGAAGATTTTGTGAAAAAAGTTAGAACATTTAGCAATAATACTAATTAAAATGCTTGAAAAATTATAAAATTTTATTTATAATGAGAATGTAAAAATTAAAAAGTAAAGGGTGAAACAAATGCAAAATAAATTAAAGAAAAACAAAGGAGTAACATTAGTAGCGTTAGCGATTACTATTGTAGTTTTGTTGATTATAGCAGGTATATCAATATATGCAGGGAAAGACACAATAAAAAGAGCTAATTTAGAAAGTCTTAGAACTAATATGTTATTGATTGAAGCAAAGGCTAAAGAATATGTGGAAGAGGCTAATTTTAAAATTGGAAAAACAACAGATAATGTAAAAAAAGAAGAGATACGAAAACAAGTATATGAAGATGGAGCAAAGTTAGAAAAAGCAGCAGGGATTACAGCGGATACTTCAATACCTGTTGCACAATGCTATAAAGTTACAGAGGCTACAATGAATGAATGGGGATTAAAAGATATTGAAACACATAATAATGAATATTATTTAATAAAGTTTGATGACGCAAATGCAACAGTGGAGATATATAACACAAAAGGATATGATGGAAGATATTCATTAACAGATATAGATAATATGTAAGAATAGGAAACAAAAATGAAAGAAAAAGAAATTGAGAGACTAATTAAGATAAAAGAAATTGAAAAAGATTTATATAATAAAGGTTTTAAAAATATATGTGGAATAGATGAAGCAGGAAGAGGACCATTAGCTGGTCCTGTTGTTGTTGCGGGGGTTATTATGCCTGAAAACTCTATGATAGAATGGATAAATGATTCGAAAAAAGTTACAGAAAAGAGAAGAGAGTTTTTATATGATGTAATAAAAGAAGAGGCAATAAGCTATTCAATAGCTGTAATAGACCAAAATGTAATAGATGATATAAATATTTTGAGTGCAACAAAGCAAGGAGTTACTGAAGTTGTTGATGGATTAAAAGTAAAACCAGACTTAATAATAGTAGATGCTTTAACACATATAAATACTAGAGGAATACCCTACGAACCAATTGTAAAAGGTGATGCTAAATGTTATAATATTGCAGCTGCATCAATTTTAGCAAAGGTTACAAGGGATAGGATTATGAGACAATGGGATGAAATATATCCACAATATGGCTTTGCATCACATAAGGGCTATGGTACAGCAAAGCATATTGCAGCAATAAAAGAATATGGTTTATGTCCGATTCACAGAAAAACATTTACAAAACATTTTACGAATAGCTAAGATGGAGGATATGTATGAACATTTTAGAAATAATTGAGGAAAAGAGAAATAAAAAACAATTAACAAAAGAAGAAATAGAATATTTTGTATCAGAATACACTAATGGAAATATTGCTGACTATCAAGCGGCTGCTTTAGTTATGGCAATTTTTATACAGGGAATGACAACTGAAGAGACTACTAATTTAGCTATAGCAATGGCAAATTCAGGTGAGATATTAGATTTAAGCAAATTAAATAAAACAATAGTAGATAAACACTCAACTGGAGGTGTGGGGGATAAAGTTTCGCTAATATTACTTCCATTAGTTGCTTCTTGTGGTGTATCTGTAGCTAAAATGTCAGGAAGAGGCTTAGGCTTTACAGGAGGGACAGTTGACAAATTAGAATCTATACCAGGATATATAACACAAGTAGATATTAACAAATTTGTACAAAATGTGGAAAACATAGGCATAAGTATGATATCGCAGACATTAGACTTAGCGCCTGCTGATAAAAAGTTATATGAATTAAGAGACAGTATATCATGTGTAGAGAGCATGCCATTAATTGCATCTAGTATTATGAGCAAGAAAATAGCTAGTGGAGCTCAAAAAATAGTACTAGATGTTACTGTTGGAGATGGAGCTTTTATGAAAAAGCAAAAAGATGCAGAAAAACTTGCAAATGAAATGATAGAAATTGGTAAACTTGCCAATAGAGAAACTATATGTGTTCTTACTAATATGGAGGAACCACTTGGAAAAAGTATAGGAAATAGTTTGGAAGTAAAAGAAGCGGTAAAAGCTTTAAATGGAGAAATGGAAGAAGATGTTAAGCAAGTTGTATTAGAACTGGGAGTATATATGCTAAAATTAGCAGAAATTTCAGATGATACAGATAAAGCTAGAAAATTATTAGAAAAAAATATAAAAAATGGAAAAGCATATAAAAAATTTAAACAATTAGTAGAAAATCAAGGTGGAGATGTAACATATTTATCAGAGATAAATAATGAAGATGATGCAAAATTTATAGAGCCCATTTATTGCGAGAAATCAGGATATGTATATGAAATAAAAGCAAAAGAAGTAGGGAAAATCGCTTGCGATTTAGGCGCTGGACGAATAAGAAAAGAGGATAAGATAGATCCTGCTGTAGGAATTGTGTTGGAGAAAAAAATTGGAGACATGGTTGCAAAAGATGAAGTTCTAGCATATATTCATGCAAACGATTTAGAAAAATTACAGATAGCAAAAGAAAAACTTATAAAGGTTATAAAAGTAAGAAAAGAAAAAGTAGAGCCAATTAAAAACATTATAGAAGTTATAAAATAATTATAGTTTTTATTTAAAATAATTGAAAAAAATAATGGGAGTTGTTATAATAATAATTAATGAATGCACAAGGAGTGAATAATAATGAAGAAAAAAGTAGAAAAAATTGAAAAGAAGAGATATGATAAAGGGCAAGTATTTGTAAAAATAATGGCAGGAATACTTGCAGTGCTAATGCTTGGAGGAACAGTAATATCACTTGTATATGCACTAATTTTTTAAAATAGGAGAAAGGGATTAATTAAATAGATTAATATTTCTATATAATTGATTATACGAGAAATAAATGGTTATTAATTTAGGAATGAATTGGGAAAATTTTTACAAAGACAATATAGTAGCCTATATAAAATCATTACAAACAAATCCGTTTGAACTAGTAACATTAATATTAGATTTAAGCATAGTAGTGTTTTTGATATATTGTTTTTTTAAAGTTGTAAAAGGTTCAAGAGCATGGCAATTAATAAAAGGTATAGGATTATTAATTGTGGCTACATGGGTAAGTGGACTACTTAATTTAAAAATATTGAATTGGATATTAACAGGAATAATGAACTTAGGGGTAATTGCAATAATTGTGATATTCCAGCCAGAACTTAGACGTGCATTAGAACAGTTAGGTACTAATAAATTAGCAAAATTCTTTGGAATTGATCAAGATTTAGCAACAAAAACTAAAGAAGATATATATAAAATAGTAATAGCTGCAACAGAGCTTGCTAAAACAAAGACGGGAGCATTAATAGTAATAGAAAGAGATATAAAAATTCAAGATATTATTTCTACAGGAATTCCAATGAACGCAGATGTATCTCCACAGTTATTAGTAAATATTTTTGAACCTAAAACACCGCTACATGATGGAGCAGTAGTTATTTCAGGGAATAAAGTAGCAGCAGCAGCATGTGTGTTACCTCTTGCAGATGATAAAGATATAGCAAAAGAATTAGGAACCAGACATAGAGCGGCAATAGGAATTTCAAAAGAATCTGATAGTATAGTAGTTGTTGTATCAGAAGAAACTGGGAAAATATCTGTTGCAAAAGACGGAACTTTAATTGCAGATGTAAGAGAAGATGTTTTAAAGAAAATTCTAATTAGCAATGTTGTAACTAAACGTTTTACTGTAGAAAAAAGAGAAAGAAGAAATAAATTAAAAGAATTAAAAGAAAAATTAAGAAAAGAAAAAGAACAAGAAAATACAGAAACTAAAGAAGAAGGCAAAAAATAAAAGTCGCTCAATGCGGCTTTTTAAATTATGATAAGTCATACAAGTCAGAAAGGGAATAAAATGAGAAATATAAAACTTACAATAGAATATGATGGAAAAGAATTTCACGGTTGGCAAAAACAACCAGGAAAGTTAAACATACAAGGAACTATAGAAAAGGCAATAGAACATATTACAGGAGAGCAAGTGGATTTAATGGCGTCAGGAAGAACCGATAGAGGAGTACATGCATTAGGGCAAGTGGCAAATTTCAAAACAAATTCTAAATTACCAATAGATAAATTTCCAATAGCATTGAATTCTAATTTAAAATCTGCAATAAGAATAAAAGATGCAGAAGAAGTTCCAGAAAAGTTTCATAGTAGATTAAGTTGTAAAAGAAAAACATATAGATATATAATAAATAATTCTAAGTATGGAACAGCTATTTACAGATCACAAGAAACTCATATACCACAAAAATTAGATGTAGGAAAAATGAAAGAAGCTGTAAGATATTTTGAAGGAGAACATGATTTTAAAGCATTTAAATCAAGTGGAACAAGCAGTAAGAGTAGTGTAAGAACAATTTATAAAGCTGAAGTTAAAGAAATGCCAAATGAAAGAATATATATAGAACTTACAGGTAATGGCTTCTTATATAATATGGTTAGAATAATTAGTGGAACACTTGTAGATGTAGGATTGGGAAAAATTGAACCTCAAGAAATAGAAACAATATTAAAATCATTAGATAGAACAAAAGCAGGGAAGACATTACAGCCTCAAGGACTGTATTTGCTTAATGTAGAGTATTAATCATAAACTGTTACCAAATAAATGAGAAATGCATAAAATATAGTAAAACATAAAGGAGAGAAAAGATATGAATGTTTTACTAATATTTTTTGCATTACCATTAGCTACAGTAGTAATATCAATAGCATTACAAAAGATTTTTAGATGTCCAATATTAGTTTCAGCAATTGTATTTTCTATATTTCTAATAATTACATTTGTAATAAATAATATAAATTTTTTGGTTGCAGCGATTATATATACAATTATAAGTTATATATCTGCGATAATGGTACACATTATATGTAATTGCTTAGCACAATTTAGAAGTTCTAATGCTAGAAGATGTGGTATAGATAAACGACACACTGAATGTGTATACGGAGGAAATAGAAATGAACTTTTAACCATAAGTAGTTCATGTGGCAATATGGATGATGGAACATTGCTTACAATATCAAGCAATAGAAGAATAAGCGAAGACGATAATTGCCAAAGTAACAACAATTGTTGTCATTGTAATGATGTAGGAAGAAATGGAGTAAGAGCTAATGTAAATGTGATTCCAAATGAGTGTAGCAATGGGAGAACCGGATGTATAACAGGAAGATATAGAAGATATTAACTATACAAAAAATTTGACTAAAAAATAATAAACATGCTATAATTAACTTACATAGTGCGAAAGGCACTGTGTAGGAGGAAAACAATATGGTAAAAATGGCAAAACATCTACTTCTGAGGGAAACATATCGGTTACTTGGATTAGGAATTGATTTTGATTTCTATGATCTAAATAACATTGATGAGTTTCTAGGCATTGTTGTAAGCGAGGCTGATATGTCTGTTTCTAATAAGGAACAAATATTTAAAGCCGGGTATCACTTAAAAGGAAAATACAACAATTGCAACAAATTCCTCTACATAATTTCTGTAGAAGAGTTAGAAAGAATTAATAAGTGTTAGATGAAGTAGGAATTCCAAAGCCACCACAATAATATGTGGTGGCTTCTTAAAAGTGAAACTGCTAACGAAAAATTGACGAAAAGCAATTTTCGTGTTATACTTAATTATGTAGGAACCATCCTTTAGTAGAAAGGAAACTTATGAGTAAAATCGAAGATATAACTCCTGATGATGTTAGGGGGAAAGAGTACTATGCCAAGGTTACTGAGTGGCTGGAGGAACAAGGTATTGACTTTACTGCGTATGCGAAGCCGATGAATGACCTCTATGTCATTCTTAGCCAGGAGCAAGATACTAGAAAGGACAAGAAAGTTCCTGGTAACAGGCAGAAACTTTTGAGGCTTGGGTTTGAACTTGGTGGTTACCAAGCAGCAATGCCAGGGTATTTCTTTTTTCGAATGCCGATGAGCAGTGTTTATAGGAAGCTCCATCAAAAGTAGTTCTAAGTAAGCAAGCTTTAGTTTTTTCGTAAACTCAGAAGTAATCCTAAGCCGTCCGACAGATTAGTTGGGCGGCTACAATTTATATAAAATACTTGACACAGTATGATATTATATAATAAATAAAATAAATTAAGGGGAAAAGAAAATGTTAGATGTTATAATAGATACATTAATTGATAGTATAAAGTTGTTACCGTTTTTATTTATTACATATTTAATAATGGAATATATAGAACACAAAACAAGCCATAAAGTAAAACATGCAATACAAAAATCGGGAAAATTTGGACCATTGATAGGAGGTCTATTAGGAACGATACCACAATGTGGATTTTCTGTTGCAGCAACTAATTTATATGCAACTAGAATTATAAATTTAGGAACATTAATTGCAGTATATTTAGCAACTTCTGATGAAATGATACCAATAATGATATCAGAAGGTGTTCCTGTTATAACAATTTTGAAGATATTAGGAATTAAGCTAGTGGTTGCTATTATAGTTGGTTTTATAATAGACTTAATTTTACAAGTAAGAAATAAAGAGGAAAAAGAAAGAATTGTAGATTTATGTGAAAAAGAACATTGCCATTGTGAACATGGAATATTGAAATCTTCAATCAAACATACTCTAAATATTTTTGCTTTTGTAATGATAATAACATTTTTAATAAATATAGTTATACATTTTATAGGAGAACAAAATATAGAAAACTTTATACAGGCAAATCCATTCTTAGCGCCAGTATTTGCAAGTCTGGTAGGGTTAATTCCGAATTGTGCATCTTCAGTTATTTTGACACAATTGTATGTGGACAATATTATTCCAGTTTCTACAATGATTTCAGGATTATTAGTTGGAGCAGGAGTAGGATTGGCAGTATTGTTTAAAATGAACAAAGGGCTTAAGGAAAATATGAAGATAGTAGGAATTCTTTTAGGAGTAGGGATTATATCAGGAATAGTATTACAAATTTTTGGAATAAATTTTTAATAAAAAAATGGGGATTTCCCCATTTTTTTATAGATCTATTATATTCATTTCATAGCCAATATCATTTAGAAATTTAGGTAAATCACAGGTGTTAATAAACATGGTTTTTTCATTAGTATTAGGATGAAAAGTTATTATTTTTTCAGACAAAACATCCTTATCAATGTAAACATTAACATCTTTTTCTGTATTGTTTAATAAACCAAATGGTGAAACAACACCGGGAGCTAAGCCCATTTTTTCTGATAAACTGTCAGAAGATGCCATTCTAATTTTATTAGCATTAGTAATTTCTCTAAATTTATTCATATCAAGCATTTTGCTTTCATCCATAATAACTAAATAATATTCTGTTTTTCTTCTATTGGTTAAAAACATAGTTTTACTTCGAACACCTTCATGTCCTTCAATAAATTTATCTGCAAGTTCAGTTGTTAAAGCTGGAGGATGTTCTACAATGTTGTAGGGGATGTTAAGCTCATCTAATTTTTTTATAACTTCTAAATACCCATTCATGAAATCAATCTCCTTTCACATTTACATAATATAATACAAATGTAAAATTGTCAATAAAAAAGCAAGCAATTCATAAGAATTGCTTGCTAGAATTTTTTATTTTCTTCTCTTTTTAAAATTAACAACAATCGCATCTTGATTATCAAATCTGTAATTAGAATCTGTTATATCTGTTTGGATAGGATCAATTTCGTTTCGGTCATCTCTAAAATCTACGTTTTTTGGATTGAATTTTTTTCTCATATTGCTGTTATCATCTTCTGCAACAGTTGTTGTACCGTCAGAATATTTACCGAAATCAAATGTCTTAATTTTATGAGGTTCTTTATATTTAGATTCTAAGAATGTCAGCTTTCCAGGACCAACAATAGGTTTTCCATTTTCACCTCTAATTTTGTAAGCACAATCTTTTGTACCAAGACCTTGTAGTTTACCCGCTTTAAAGTAAGGTACGAACTTCCAACTAACTCCACTAAGTTTATGTTCATATTCCATAGTATCAGTATTCATTGTACTACCGTAAGTCCACTCTCTATAATTACCAAATTCATTTGACCACCATTCAAGTTCATCATATGCAGCATTTCCAGTTAATATTTTACTTGCACAGTTAGAAAGTATAGTGTTTTTATAATTAACTGGTAGCGTTGGTGTTTCAAGTTGTTGTAAGTTTTGAGTAGAAATTACATTTCCAACTTTATATTTTCTATACATTGTAAACATCGCTTCAGTATCTTTGCAAATGAAGTCAGCAAATTCATCAATATATACAAAGTAAGGAACTCGTGAACTTTCAACTCCAGGTCTTCTTAATACTGCATTTTGCATAGCAATTAAGAAGAATAGTCCAAAGGCTTTATGACCAGCAGCTCCTAAATTTCCTCTTCGAGTACATATAAATGTAACGTCTGAATTAGCAAGCATTTTGTCAAAATCTAGATTGTCATATCTATTACATAAAATTCCTTTTATGCCAGGTATACGTAAAAGATTATCTAATTGACTAACGACTGAATATATGTATTTTTCCATGTTCGATTTAGCAGGAGCATCACTATAAAAGTTCTTTTTAAAGTAAGTTAATAATACTTGATATTTTTCCTTTTTAACTGGATCGTTTTCTATATCATGTTCTAAAATTTTACACATCTTTTCGATTAATTCAAAATTGCTAAACATTTTCAACATGTCTTCCATGTTAGGAAGTTTACCTTCATTCATTTTTGGATAAACTTCTTTTAATAGAAGTGCTAAGTTTTCGATTGCTTGAATTGCAATATCTTCTTTATATGCTTCATCTACACTTGAATGAGATGTATTATACATAGATTTTATAACTGCTGATATTGTAATTGCAATTTTTGAGGAATCATCATATACAAATGGGTTTAAACCAATTGATTTTGGATTATCTGGGTCTATTGTATTATATTCGATACCAAAGTTTTCGCATACTTCCATCATATGTGAAATTATTTCATAATCAGGAGCCATTAAAGTTAAACCAATATTTCTGTAAGTATATTCACCACCAAAATTACTTAGTAACATTTTTTTAAGATAAGTTTTGAAAATGGTTTCTTTTCCATCAGCAGGTTGTAACATATTTAAATTAAAGTATTTATTTAAATATGAATTATCATAAGGTGCTTTTAAAATTGCTATGCCCGTTTTTAATGCTGTATATCCTAATTCTTTAGATACTTCTTTAAAGAAATATTTTTTCTCCAAATCTCTAGCAAATAGAGGTTCATATATTAAAGAAGTTTTTCCAGAACCAGAACCACCACAGACAAATAGTGATTGGAACCTAGATTCTTCAGGTATTGTTATAGATTTTCCAGTATCGCCATTATAACACAAGTAAACTTCGCAAGTATATGGACCAGTAGCATTTGATTTAGGAGCTAAACTAATTCCACCATAATCCCAAATTGATTTTACTTGGTCTGCATTATCATTAACGCCAAAGTGTATCCATTTAAACATAGGGAATATTGTCGCAAGTGGAAGATATAAGGAAATACTTCTCATTGCGGGTGTTACTAAATCAGAGAAATTAGTAATTAAATCTGTATAATCAGGGACTGACAATAATAATAACCATGCTCCCATATTTAGCCATTGAGTAAACATTGAAATAGCAATAATGTACAATCCAATTATATATAGATAAAATAATGTAACTTTTCTATTTTTAGTTTTTGCAAACTTGGAAGGTCCTGAAAATACAAAAGCAAGAATTGGACAAGCTAATGCCAAAGTATATTCAAATGGTCCCCAATAAGAATAAGAAACACCAGTAAATATCATAAGTAACATTTCTACAATTCTGTCTATAGCTAAATAGGCGGAAATTAATGTAAACACATATGTTGCAAAAGTGTTTCTATCAGTATTTAATATTTTTAAAAATTTGTCTATATACTTCATTTATAAAACCCTTTCATTTTATCTAATTATACATATATATTATCCTATAAATCTGGCAAAAAAACAAGTATTTTACAGAAATTATTGCGAAATAGAATAAAAAAAATAGAAAAGAATATAATAAAATAAAAATGAAGGAGGGAAATATGGAGGGGGAATATATAAAAGAAACAAAAATACGAGAGAAAAATGAACAAGAAAGAGAAATAGAATTAATTAAATCAATTATAAAAACACGAGAGATGTTAAAGTGTGATAATAAAAATTTTGAATCTGCAAAAGAAGAACTAATAGATTATTACACATATCAGATAAAAGCTAATCAAGCCAAATTGGATTATTTAATAAAACTTGCAAAAATAAAAGGAATAGAAGTAGATATGATAACTGATAAAAAATATACATTTGATTATGAAGATGAAACAGCAGTTTAAGTAATATTTATGACAAGCTCTGCATAAAAATGGTAATAAGAAATTATTATCATTTTTGTTTGGAGTTGATAAAATGGATATTAACATAATTACATATTTAGCATGTATTTGTTTTATATTTATACTTGGAAGAATTTTTATAGTACCAATAAAGAAAATATTAAAATTAGTATTAAATTCAGTTTTTGGGGGAATAGTAATTTTTATAATAAATGCCGTAGGTGGGACATTGGGTTTTCATATAGGACTTAATTTTGTTACAAGTATTTTAGTACGGATTATTAGGTGTACCAGGAGTAGTATGTTTAATAATTGTAAAATTGCTAATTGCATAGAAAAAATAAAAATCTTAGAAAATTAATTCTAAGATTTTTGTATTATATATTAGGAAAGCCTAAGAGAAAGATTAAAATTATGCTAATTTAATGACTTTCCGATTTGTCCTTATTCAACTGTTACGGATTTTGCTAAATTTCTAGGTTTATCTACATCTAAGCCTTTTTCTTTAGAAATGTAGTAAGATAATAATTGAGTTGGGATAACAGATATAACAGGAGAAATATATGGGCTAGTTTTAGGAATGTGAATTACTGTATCGAATAATTTCTCGTCAATATCTTGGTTTGTAATAACTAAAGTTTTAGCTCCTCTTGTAATAACTTCTTGAATATTACTTACAGTTTTTTCAACTAAATTAGAATCTGTCATTATGCTAATAACTGTTATTCCGTTTTCAATTAAAGCAATAGGTCCGTGTTTTAATTCACCTGCTGGATAGCTATCTGAATGTATATAAGAAATTTCTTTTAATTTTAAAGAAGCTTCTCTAGCAACTGCTTCATCAACACCTCTACCTAGGAAAAATACATCTTTTTCTTGATAAATCCTGTGTCCGAAATTTTTAATTTGTTCTTCGGTTTTTAAAACTTCTTCTACTTTTTTAGGAAGCTCTAAAACATCTTTTTTTAATTGATTTACATTTTCAGTAGAAATTTCCAATGTTTCAGCAAAATAAATTGCTAAAAGTGATAATAGAACTACTTGAGATGTATAAGCTTTAGTTGAAGCAACTGCAATTTCAGGACCTGCGTGAGTATAAATAGAATAATCAGCTTCCCTTGTAATTGAACTTCCAATAACATTACTTATTGCTAATGTTTTTGCACCTTTTTCTTTAGAAAGTTTAAGTGCTGCAATAGTATCTGCTGTTTCACCTGATTGAGAAATAAAGATACATAATGTTTTATCATCAACTATTGGATCTCTATATCTAAATTCTGAAGCAATGTCGACTTCAGTAGGAATTTTGCATAAACGTTCTATCATAGTTTTTCCAACTAAACCAGCATGCATAGCAGTACCACAAGCTACAAAGTATATTTTTCTTAAATTAGATAAATAATCTTTAGTAAAATCTAATTCTTCAAAATCACATTTAGAATTTTCGCTTAATTTTGAACCTATAGTTTCGCGGATTGCTGTTGGTTGTTCATGAATTTCTTTTAACATATAATCTTCATAACCTTCTTTTTCAGCACTAGCAGCATTCCATTCAATTGTTTGAACCTTTTTATCAATAGATTCTAAATTTTGGTTATAAAATTTTACATTATCTTTAGATAAAACTACAAATTCCATATCATTTAGTAAATAAAATTCTCTTGTAAAAGAAAGAATTGCAGGAATATCAGAAGAAATATAATTTTCTCCATTACCTTTTCCTATAACTAAAGGGCTATCTTTTCTTACAACAATCATGTGATTAGGGTCATATTTAGAAATAACCTCAATAGCAAAACTCCCTTTTAAATCCAAACAAGCATCTTTTACAGCGCTTAAAATATTATTATCATTATTTTTAGTATAATAATAATGAATTAAATTTGGTATAATTTCTGTATCTGTTTGAGAGTAGAAAGTATATCCGTTATCTGTTAAAAATTTTCTTAGTTCATTGTAATTTTCAATAATTCCATTGTGTACAACACTAAAGGAATTAGTATTATCAGTATGTGGATGAGAATTTTCTTTAGAAGGCTTACCGTGAGTAGCCCATCTTGTATGAGCTATACCAACGGTTCCTACTAAGTCATTTATACCTGGTAAATCATATAAATTTTTAACTCTACCTTTATCCTTCATAACAGAAATCTCACCATTTTCCATAGTTGCAATTCCTGCTGAATCATATCCTCTATATTCTAATCTTAAAAGCCCATTAATAAGAATAGGGCTAGCTTTTTGTGTTCCTATGTAACCTACAATTCCACACATATTAAAGTCCTCCTTAATAAATATTATAACTCTTGGAATTGAAAGTATGCAAAATAAAGCTTAAATGTATTAAAATTTGTTACAATATTACTATTGATTTTTGATTTAATACTTTGACCTTAAGCAATGACCACTAAAGCATCCGCCGAAAATTCGATAACTTTAGTCCTCGTCAACACTAAAAAATGTGTTCTGGCGCTTGAAAAACTAATATAAATTAACTCCTTTCTTATTAAAAATATTTATTATATATTGCATTTCTTTCAATTTACTTTATTATATTAACCTAAAATATAAAAAGTTGCAAGTATAAATCAAAAAAACTTAAACAAAAGTAATAAAAGCAAAATTGACTATTAAAATTAAATAATGTATAATGGCAAAAAAATAATAAAGGGAGAATAAAATGAATAAAATAGGAATAGTAGTAGCTATGCAAGAAGAAAGAGACGCTATAGAAAAAGTAATGGAAGAAGTAGAAAATCAAAGTATTTCTAATTTAGAAATTTATATTGGAAAAATTTCAGGGAAAAAATGTATAATGGTGCAAAGTGGAGTGGGAAAAGTAAATGCTGCTCGTGCTACACAGGTGTTAATTGATAATTACAAAGTGAAAACAATAGTAAATATAGGAGCTGCAGGAGCCGTAAACGCTATGTTAGATATAGGCGATATATTAATTGGGAAAAAAGCAATACAGCATGATTTTGATATAACAGCATTTGGACATAGTAAAGGATATATAACAGGCGTAGGAAATGGAGTAGAATGTGATTGTGAATTAGTAGAAAAAGTAATGCATACCATTGAAAATATCGAAAACAAAGAGTACAAAACAAAGCTAGGTGTAATTGCAACAGGAGATATATTTTGTACAGAAGTATCAATGAAAGATAAAATTAGTGCTAAGTTTAATGCGGATGTAATAGATATGGAATGTGGAGCAGTTGCACAAGTGGCATATTTATCTGAAATACCATTTATAGCAATTAGAAGTATTTCAGATACACCAAATGGAAACAATGCATCAGATTTTGATGAAAACTTGGAAAAAGCATCAAGAAGATGTGGTGAAGTTTTAAAAGAAGTATTAAAAAATTTTTAATTTAAAAAATGGGATTAATTCTACGGTAAGAAGTGATAAATAGCACAAAAATTTGCTTTTTTTAAGAAAGTATGCTAAAATATATGTGTATTTTATAGAGAGAGGTAAAAGGCATGAAAGAATTAAAAACAAAAATAGTAAGAGAAGTCAGAACAGACTGGCTAGGGACTTTAAAATCTTTGTTTATTTCTTCAGATATAGAAAATAGTAATAATGAATATGATAATTGGGCACAAGCTAACGAAAATATATTAGCCGAAGAAGAAGTTAATGTAGCAAAATTAGAAAAGTTATTTAAACACCCAGATAGAAACGTCAAAAGAAGAGAACAAAGAACAAAAAATAGAAAAGCTTCAGCGAATACAGACAGGGCTGTAACAGAAATGAACATATCAATGCAAGAAAAAGCAAAAGAAATAGAACATGAAGATAGATAGAGATACAAGAAATTTTTAATTTCTTGTATTTTTTTCTTGACAAATGGAGAAACTGCAAGTATAATAGATATTGTCTTTATGGCGAAGTAGCTCAGTTGGCTAGAGCATTCGGTTCATACCCGAAGGGTCATGTGTTCGAATCACATCTTCGCTACCAAAATATTGAAAAATAGCTAAAAATCAGGTATTTCAAGGAATTTGAGATACCTGATTTTTTCCATTCCCGACTCATTCCCGACTCAGTTTAGAATAGAATTTAATTTATTAACAGATTTTGATTTTATTTTTGTTTCAGAATGCATATACATTTGAGTAATAGAAATAGCAGTGTGTCCCATTAATTCTGCAACAGTTTCAATATCTACTCCTTTTTGTAGCAATATTGAACCATAAGTATGTCTAATTGAATGGAATTTTTTATGAGGAATATTACATTCCTTTAATATTTTAGTCCATTTAGAAGATACATTTTTTCCTTTTAATAATTCGCCATTTTTATCTAAAAATAAATATCCTTTTTTCTTAGATACTTTGTTTAAAATATCAATTAAAGAAGATGGTATAGGTATAGTTCTAAAAGAATTTCTTGTTTTGGGTGTTTGAATTATTGTTTCTATATGTTTTTTATCAGCACTATCATAGATATAAACTTCTTTTACAGATTTTTCTACTGTAAGTTCTTTTGATCTTAAATCTATATGTTCCCAGTCTAAAGCTAATAATTCTCCGAGTCTTAGTCCTGTTCCTAAATCTAATAAAAAAATCAACTCAAAATCAGAGTCTTTTATATATTTTTTTATTATATTAATTTCTTTTTGGTTTAATATTTCAACTTCTTTTCTTTGTTGATTAATAATATCAGTCTTATTTCCTTTTAAATTCAAATTTAAGCAAGGATTTTTGATAAGATAACCACTTTTACAACACCAATTCAAAAATACCTTTAAAATGGTATTTAATGTGTTTATCTGAGTATATGTTTTATCCTTTGATAAGTCATTGTAGTATTTTTGGATTTGAATTGAATTTAGTTTGGTAATTTTAGTTCCAGCGATTGGAGATTTTTTAATATAGTTTCTATAAATGCCTTCATATCTTTGAAAAGTAGAAGGCTTGATTGAAGCGGAATTATTCAAAAAATCAAAAAGCCATATTTTCATTAATTGAGAAACTGTATAATCTTCTGCACTTGCAATTAGACCATTTTTTAAATCATTTATATATTGTTGTGCTTTTTCTTCAGCATCACTTTTACTATTTCCATAAAATTCTTTTTTTACTGGTGTTCCGTCTTCTTTATGCCCAATAGTTCTAGTTATTCTAAAATATTTATTACCATTTTTATTTACATTAGTTTTTACTGCCATAAAAAACTCCTTTCAAAAGTTTGTTCTCTTGAAAAGAGTTAATAATAAATGTATAATTAATAAAACTCTTTCAAGAGTTGATATGGAATAGATAATGTAAAACTTTGGCGAAGGACACATTATCTACTTTTTTATGCTTTTTTTATTTTTCTAACCTTATCTCCAATTTTAATTACATTGTCACTAGCAAGACCCCCGGATATTTGAGTAGAGTCTACGTTCAGAGTTTTTGGTTTTATTTTTGTTAGTTCAGAAGAAAGAGTATTCATAAAATTAACAATGATATTATGTCTGCAAACACACATTTTAGGGAACACATCTATAGCTTCAACTTTTTCCTTAATATAATCTAATATACCTAAAGTTTCATTAGTATCTGGATCTTTTATTTCCTCGCCAGTTGAGTATATTTCAAATCTATCTCCAGTCTCTATTCCATCATTATATCCAGCATTAATTATAAGAGTCTCATCATCAACGATTTTTATAACTTTATATATCTTCTCCATTTTTTAATCCTCCTTCTAATTTATCAAGATGTTCAATATCTTTTAAAGTAATATCATATAAATTTTTTAAAAATCTTTTTTCATATTCATTAACAGGTAAAATTCCAGTTGAGATACTATATAATATTTTCTGCAAAGTGAATTTATAAGAATCTAGTGCTGCATCTTTGTTTTTTATAATTTTACTTTTTTTATCAAACTGTTTAGACAAGGCTTGATGATTATTAAATGTAGATAGATAATTTTCATATAGTATATCAACGTCTTTTTTATATTTATATATCAAATAAGTCAAGACTAATAAGAAAATAACTAGAAATGCAATTATAGCAAAATACCAAGACGAAAACAACCAAGTGAATATAGACAAAATAGTTCCAAATATTGTAGCAGTTTTTTCAAATGCAGAAAATTTAAATTGTGGTTTTGAAATTTTATTCATTATTGAAGTACGACCTTTCCTAAAATCCTAAAATGACCAGATGTAATAATAATTGGTTTATATTTTGTGTTCAATGAATGTAATTCTATATGGTCTGCCCATTTGAATACTTTTTTGCATGTAACAGCATCATTTATTTCTACAATCCCTATTTCTCCGTTTTCTATATCCGATTGTTTTCTTATATATATAAGTTGCCCGTTTTTTATAAGAGGTTCCATACTGTCTCCATTAACTATTAAGGCATAATCAACGTTACCAGGTATATCTGAAACATTGTCTATATCTTGTGCATATTCATCTCCATATTCCATAGGTTCACCAGCAGCGGTTTGACCAAGTATTTTTATATTATTATACAATTTTTTTGTTGACTGAGAAATGTCTATTTTATATAATTTTTTATATAATTTTTCTAAATATGGTTTAACTGTTAATCTATCTGTTTCAGAAAGCTTGAACAGAGTTTTTTCTAAATCTTTAATACTGGACATAACATTTGAAAACATCGCATCGGAAAGTCCAAGAAGGTAATCAGTGCTTACATTAAAAAATTTAGCCCAAGCTATTAAATCAGGAATTTCTGGTATTCTTTTGCCGTTTTCATATTGAGATATCGAAGCAACACTTGCATTATAATCAGGATTTTTAATCTTAAAAGAATTAATAAGTTCTGGCTGAGTATATCCATAAGCAGTCCTTAAACTTTTAAATCTTGCTCCGAATTTTTCTTTTAAATTCACTTCTATCACCTCACATAGATATATTATAATGCAAACTTAACAAAAAGTAAAGTTTTTTTCATAAAAAGTATTGACAAAGTTATTTTTTTGATATAATATCTTAACAGAAACGAAACAAGAAAGGAGGGCGAGATATGCAGGAAGATATAAAAATATTAAGAATATCGTTTGGAAAAACACAAGAAGAAATGGCTAATATAATTGGATGTTCAACAAATTCGTATATTCAGAAGGAGAAGAAAAGAGTTTCTTTTACAGTAGATGAAATAAAAATTGTAAAAGCATATTTTAATTTAACTATGGAACAAACGTGGAATATTTTTTTTGAGAATAAACTTAACGAAAACGAAAAGCAAAAGATGAAAAAAGACAATAAAAATATCTGAAAAAAACAATTAAATTTAAAACATTAAATTTAATAGCGTCAATAAATAAGGAAAGGAAGTGAGAGAATGCCAATACCAAAGTATGTATCAGCAGAAGAATATAGCAGACAAAGTGGAATGGGAGTAGAACAAGTAAAGAAACTTTGTAGAAGTGGAGAACTAGAACATTATATGACAGATGGAGGATACTATAAAATAAAAGTAGATAGTAATTCTGTTCCAATAGAAAAATATATAGAAAAAGAACAAGAAATATCAAAATTAAAAACAATAATTAAAACAATATTAAATACAGCAAAACAAGCTGATTAAAAAGGAGGAACACAAATGAAAAGAAAAATAGATAAAAATAAAGTATATGCATTTATAGGACGAGCAGTAGTATATAGCAGTACATATATAGGAATTATACTATTTGGATTCTGGGCATTTTGCCAAAATACTATTTATTAGGAGGAGAAGGATGGAAGAAATAACAGTGGAAAAGTTGACGGAATTAACAATAAATGACCTAAACAATTTAAAAGCCAAGGATTTTAAGGATAAAAATTCAGCAGTTGCTAGAACAACTACTGATAAATACAAAACTAATTCTTTGGAGTAATATCATAATTGTTAGTAAGCCACTTATGATATTCTTTCAAAATTTCAACAGTAACATTTGCTGAACCTTGTAAAATGTATGGCAAAGCTCTTTCGTTTTCATTTTCGTTTGTCATAGGAGTTTCAGCAAAAGACCAATCTTTATTAGAAAAGTTTTTTAAAAAGTTTTCTATATTAGACATTATAATTCACCTCCAATCGAGGCGATTATACACCAAAATACCAATATTTACAAGAAAGAAGGAACCAATGAAAAAGATAATACTAATAATATTATGCTTATATTTTAACAAGGAAAGGAGATGAGAAATATGTTTAAAAGAACTAAAGAATTACAAATTTTAGTGGAAGCAACAAGAAAAGCATTAAAAGATGCAGAAAGTAAAGTAGAAAACAGAAATATACTAATTAAAGACATGGAAGAACAAGCAAAAGCATTATATGAAGAAAACAAAGACTTGGATTTTAAATATGAAAAACAGAAAGAAGTATTAAAAGAAATATATAATTTATCTACAACACAGCAATATGGTAGTGTTAAGAATTTACAAAACAAATTAAAAGAACTAGTCAGACAGCTAAATCAAAACTAGTTCACAATACATATAAATATATGTTCCTATTGCTAATTATAGCATGTAACGGAAAGGAAAGTCAAATGGAAAAAAATAAATACAGGAGAAACAAGAGGAGTAATAAGAAGACTAGATGAATTAGGAAGAGTAGTTTTTCCTAAAGAATTTAGAAACAAATTAGAATTAAAAGAAAAAGATGAAGTAGAAATTTTCTTATTAAAAGATGGTTTCTATGTAAAGAAGGTGTAAAAATGGAACAGTTAGAAAACAGAATGGTCATTAATGAAACA
>CAUWEX010000009.1:0-59813 GCA_963557965.1 uncultured Clostridia bacterium | reverse complement strand
TACAATAGCCTTCTAGGCTAAGAGCAAACCACCCGTTTTACGGGTGGTTATGATTTAAATCTTTTTAAATAATTATCCATTTTATCAATAAACTCTTCATTATTTTTTGTTTGTGTCATCTGGCTAATAACTTGTTCTGTAACATCAGCTACTGGCATACTATTAAGAGCTTTTCTTAATGCAAATACTGTATCTCTTTCTTGTTTTGATAATAATAAATCTTCTCTTCTAGTTCCTGACTTATTAATATCTATAGCTGGGAATATACGTTTTTCTGATAATTTTCTATCTAAATGAACCTCCATGTTACCAGTTCCTTTAAATTCTTCAAAAATTACTTCATCCATCCTACTCCCTGTTTCTATTAACGCTGATGCAAGGATAGTTAAGCTACCTCCAAATTCGATATTTCTAGCTGCGCCAAAGAATTTTTTAGGTTTATGTAATGCTGCTGGATCCATACCACCAGATAATGTTCTTCCCGAAGAAGGTATAACTAAGTTATATGCTCTTGTCAATCTAGTAATACTGTCTAATAATATAACTACATCTTTCCCTTGTTCTACAAGTCTTTTCGCTCTCTCTAATACCATCTCTGCTACTTTAACATGATGTTCAGGTAATTCGTCAAAAGTCGAATGAATTACTTGGCCTTTTATTGAACGTATCATATCTGTAACTTCTTCAGGTCTTTCATCTATTAACAACACAATTAATTCAACTTCAGGGTTGTTTAAGCTAATACTATTGGCAATTTTCTTTAATAAAGTGGTTTTACCTACTTTAGGTGGAGCAACTATCATTCCTCTTTGACCTTTTCCAATAGGGCTCATTAAATCTATTATTCTAGTTGAATAATCTGTTGGAATAGTTTCAAGCTTTAATCTTTCATTAGGATATATTGGTGTAAGGTCATCAAATCTTTTTCTTTTCATTGCTTTTTCAGGATGTTCTCCATTTACCTCTCCAACAAAAATTAATGAAGGGAATTTTTCACCTTCTCTATATCGTGAAATTCCTTTTATTATGTCTCCTGTATCCAGTCTAAACCTACGAATTTGCACCATTGACACATATACATCTGTATCTCCTGATAAAAAATTATTGCCTCTTAAAAAACCATATCCATCTGGAAGTATTTCTAGTATTCCTTCTGCAATTGCATCTCCATCATTTGTTAATTTATAATCCACTACAGGTTCACCTTTTTCATCATATTGCTTTTCAGCTTTCGAAGGTTCTATATCTTGCATTTTTGTAGTTTGTTTGTTTTCAACAATATCTTCTAAAATTGTTATTAATTCATCCTTTTTTAATTTAGAAACATTTTTAATATTATATTCTTTTGCAAGTATTTTTAATTCTATTAAAGTCATGTCATGTAAATTTGACATAAAATACCTCCTAATTAATATATATTTTATTATTTTATTATTTCAATTTTTTGGGAATTGTTAAAGAATAAAATTATAATATCATTATTATATCATATCCCAAAGAATTTGGGAATATTTTGGGGAATATTTTTGGCAAAAAATCAAGATGTGTATAATATTACACACCTTGATCCATATAAACTTTTTCATTTGGATAATACATATCCAATTTTTCTCTCGCTGTTTGTTCTATAAAATCTAATGAATTAACATCGTTTTGTTTCTTTGACAAAGTTTCCTTTGTTTCTTTTTCTTGTGCGATTTGTTCTGCTATTTTTTCACTCTGATTAGAATATTGATTAAGAGTTTGTTGTTGATTGAATAATGTAAATACTACGTAAGCTCCTATTACAAATATAAATAATTTTCTATATATTTTTTTGCTCTTTTTCATAAGTTAATCTCTCCAATTCTAATGTATGGTCTTTTATAGACATTATAATTATATTATTCTACATTTTTTTAAAAAATCCTTGTTATATTTTAATTTTTTTTGAATTATTTTTGATTTTTTTATTAGTTTTTATCATTTGTCTGAAGTTATTGTAGAATCTTGTTAACGTTTTGCTTAAATTAATAAAAACAAAGTATATTGGTTTCAAAAGTAGTTTTCTCATTAACTTATATAAATAGCTAAAAGGTAATATAATGAAGGAAAATATACGCAGTATTATTTTTTTTAATACATTTATAATATCAACATTTATTTTGATAAAATAACTACTTAATAGCAAAATGTATGAAATTAGGCCTATAGCAATCCCAATAAACATATACATACGTATTTCTCCATTATTAAAAACAAATATACAATACAATATAGAAAATCCAGTTAAAATCCAAAATATTGCATCCTCAATATACGTAACTAAATTGCTTGTTTTAAATGATTTTCGCAAAATTCTAAAGAAATCAAATAATATTCCTATGGCTACACCATTTAATATAAATACTAAAAATAAATATGCCTGATTGAGAACCATGATATTATCTCCCACCTATTAATTATCTAAATATTTTACTAATTAGGCTTCCCTTGCTTTTGTCTATTGATTTACTTTCACTATATGCCATTGAAGAAATATCACCTTCTACAATCGTCTCTGAAGTATCAATATTTAATTTATTTATTCTTAAATTCTCACCTTTTATAGTTAACAATCCTAGATCTGTTTCAACTATTACTACTTGGTCATCAAAGCTCAAAACGTCAACAACTCCTGAAATACTAAGTTTTCCTCGGTTCTCAAGAATTAGATTTTGAATAACATTCGTATTGGTGTTGATATTCGTATTTTTTCTTTCATCTATTGTCATTTTATTACCTCCTAAATATTTCCTGCTATTTATATATATTCAGAGTTTGTCTTATTTAGAACTAATTTAAAAAGATTAATTCATGTAATTTGTTGATATATTCATCTTGTACCTTATTTTTGAAAGTTAATATCAATTTGTTTTCAGTAATTTCCATAGTTAATAACTCTAAATTATTTTTTTTAATAAAATCTATCACCTTAATTATCAACTTGTAATTATTTACTATTTCATTTCCTATTATAGATACTCTTGTATTATCTTTTTTTACCATACTTTTTATTTCGGTGCTTTCTATAGGATTATAAATTTTTGTGCCTACTTTTTCATTAAATGTTGATTTTGCAATTATTGGAATATTAAATTTTTCTGCAATATTTATACTTCTATTATGAAGAACCTTTGCACCTTCATTAGATAATTCTTTCATTTCATCATACGAAATATTTTCTAATTTTTTAGTATTTGAAATTTTGTTAGGGTCTGCAGTATATACTCCATCTACATCTGAAAAAATATAGCATTGTTTAGTTTGTAGTGCTGCTGCGAGTGCTACTGCAGTTGTATCAGACCCTCCCCTCCCCAATGTTGATATATCGTTATTGCTATTTATACCTTGAAATCCTGCGACTATAACTATTTTTTCTTTTTTTAACTCTTTTACTATTCTGCTAGTGTCTATATTTTTAATATGCGCGTTTTCAAGTTTATCATCTGTGTAGATTCCTGCCTGCCAACCAGTTAAAGAAACTGCAGGATATCCCATGTAGTTTAATAAGATACTTAATTTTGTAATTGAAATTTGTTCACCTGTACTTAATAATGATGATATTTCTCGAGGATAATGTTTAGCAGATATTTGTTTTACTTCTTCTAATAAATTGTCTGTTGTTTTTCCTTGAGCAGATAATACCACTACCACCTTTTTATTTTTTTCATATATTTTAGTAATTTTTCTAGCTACTAAAGCTAACTTATCGTTGTTAGCAAGTGAACTTCCTCCAAATTTTAATACTACTATTTCACTCATTGTAGTTCACTCCTTTATTAATTTTAAAGCAATTTAATTATAAAAAACTTTATATCTCTGTATATTATATGTAGAATATTGCCTGTAGGTTTAAGTTTATTTTTGCAAAACAAATAAAAAGAATACTATAATATGCAAATTATAATATTCTTTTTATTTCTATTTTTTTAATAATAATTTTAAATAGCTTTGAATAAAACCATCAATTTCTCCGTTCATAACTGCTTCGACATTTCCAACTTCATAGTTTGTTCTGTGGTCTTTTACCATTGTGTATGGGCAAAATACATATGAACGAATTTGACTTCCCCACCCTATATCTTTTTGTTCTCCTTGAATATTGTTCATTTTATCTTGATACTCTTTTTCTTTTAAATCCACCAATTTAGATTTTAACATTTTCATTGCTGTTTCTCTATTTTGAATTTGCGAACGCTCAGATTGACACGCAACGACTATATTAGTAGGAAGGTGTGTAATTCTTACGGCAGAAGAAGTTTTGTTTATATGTTGTCCTCCTGCTCCTGAGGCTCTATAGGTATCTATTCTTAAATCATCTTGATTTATTTCGATTGAATTATCATTTTCTATTTCTGGCAAAACTTCAACTGAAGCAAATGATGTATGTCTACGACCACCAGCATCAAATGGTGAAATTCTAACTAATCTATGAATACCTTTTTCAGATTTTAAATATCCATATGCGTTTTCTCCTATTACTTCAAACGTAACACTTTTTAATCCTGCTTCTTCACCTTCTAAATAATCAAGTTCTTTTACTTCATAGCTGTTTTTATTGGCCCACCTACTATACATTCTATACAACATCTCTGCCCAATCTTGTGATTCTGTTCCTCCTGCACCAGGGTGAATAGTTACAATTGCATTATTGTTGTCATATTTACCTGATAGCATTGAAGCTACTTCTAATTTTTCTACTTTATTTTCTAATTTTTTAGTATTGTTCAAAATTTCCTTTGCTAGTTCCTCATCTTGTTCAACTAAAACAAGTTCTGTTAACTCTAGTAAATTATTTATTTCTGTTCTAACAGTTTTAAAATTTGAGCATTTAGCCTTTAAACTTTTTATTTTACTTAAAACTTTTGTTGAATTATCAGTATCTTGCCAAAAATTTTCTTGTAAAGTTTGTTCTTCCAAATTCTTCAATTCTTTTTCCGAATTTTCTATGTCAAAGGGACTCACTCAAATCTCTAATTTTTTCATTTATTGCATTTAATATCTTCGTATTTTCTTCTAGTTCTAACATTTAATCACCTCTTAATATTTTATTCAAAGTCAACAACATTTATCCAGTTAGATAAAAATTCTTGTTCTTCTTCTTTTCCATAAGTTTTTCTAACTGCTGCAACTATTGGTATCCATGCTTGAATTTCTTTTTTATCTGTACTTGTTTTTTTACAATACATGTCTACATATTTTTCTGCAATTTCTTCTTTTCCACGCATTGAAAAGATTAAAAATGTGTTTGCAACATCAGCTTCTGCATTTCCTTGAGTTGCATGAGACCAGTCTATTATTGTATATTCACCATTTTCTTTAATGATGACATTGCTTGGCACAAAGTCTCCATGACATAGTTTATCATGATTTTTTATTCCTTCTAGTCTTTGTAATAATTCATATTTTACACTATCTTCTATATAATTTGAATCTGTAAGTTTTCTTCTATATTTATCTTTAATTCTATTTAATAATGGTACTTTTTTAGATAATATTTCTTTTTGAATATCTATAAAGAAATTTATATATTCATCTTCTTTTTCTGGATGATTTTTCATTAAAACATCTAATGGTGTTCCTTCTATATATTCTGTAACAAGTGCCCATCTATTTTCGATTTTTGTTACTTCGATTAGTTTTGATATTGGCAAATCTGTGTTTTCTTCAACTCTTGACTGGATTAGAGCTTCATTTAATATATTTGCTTTAGAATAATTTTCAATAAATAGTTTTATAGTTTTATTTTCATCTTTATATACTGTTTTAGTTTTTCTTGTAGCTATTGGATTATTTAAATTTAATTCCATTACATTTCACCTCCATAATATGCTTTTAAGTACATTTCCTTTATTTCGCTTATTAGTGGATATCTTGGGTTTGCTCCTGTACATTGGTCATCAAAAGCTTTTTCACTCATTTCATCTAATGTTTCTAAGAAATCTTTTTCACTAATTCCATAATCTCTAATTGTCTTTTTTATTCCTACTTTTTCTTTTAACTCATCTATTTTTGCTATTAGATTTTCTAATTTTTCATTATCATCTTTTCCTTCTATTCCTAAGCTTTCAGCTATTTCAGCATATCTTCTTAATGTATGAGGATGGTCATATTGAGGAAATGTTCCCATTTTAGTTGGTACTTCTTGACTGTTAAATCTCATTACTTCATCTAACAATAACGCGTTTGCTACTCCATGTGGTATATGATGATAAGCTCCTAGTTTATGAGCCATAGAGTGGCATACACCTAAAAATGCATTTGCAAAAGCCATACCTGCCATTGTTGCTGCATTTGCCATTTTTTCTCTTGCAATAGGGTCATTTGCTCCATTTTCATATGCACTTGGTAAGTATTCAAAAATATTTTTTAATGCTTCTATTGCCAAGCCATCTGTAAACTCTGTAGCCATCATAGATGCATATGCTTCTATTGCATGTGTTGCAGCATCTACACCTGAAGCAGCTGTTAATCCTTTTGGCGCATTCATCATCATATTGCTATCGACAATTGCCATTTTAGGTAATAATTCATAATCTGCTAATGGATATTTTAATCCTGTTTTTTCATCTGTTATAACTGCAAATGGTGTTACTTCCGAACCTGTACCTGCTGATGTTGGAACAGCTATAAAGTATGCTTTTTCTCCCATTTTAGGAAATGTATATACTCTTTTTCTTATATCCATAAATCTCATTGCCATATCCATAAATTCTAGTTCAGGGTGTTCATACATTACCCACATAATTTTTGCAGCATCCATTGCAGATCCTCCACCTACTGCTATAATGCAGTCAGGTTTAAAACTATTTATTTGCTTTACTCCTTCTTTAGCACACGCAAGTGTTGGGTCTGGTTCTACATTCCAAAAAGATTCATGAACAATTCCCATTTCATCTAATTTATCTGTTATAGTTTTTGTATAACCATTTTCATATAAGAATGTGTCTGTTACTATAAACACTCTTTTCTTATCCATTACTTGTTTTAATTCTTCTAAAGCAACTGGTAAACAACCTCTTTTTATATATACCTTTTCAGGTGCTCTAAACCAAAGCATATTTTCTCTCCTTTCGGCAACTGTTTTTATATTTATTAAATGTTTTATTCCTACGTTTTCTGAAACTGAGTTTCCACCCCATGTTCCACATCCTAAAGTTAATGATGGAGCTAATTTGAAGTTATATAAGTCCCCTATTCCCCCTTGTGATGATGGAGTATTTATTAAAACTCTACATGTTCTCATTTTATTATAAAATTTTTCTATTTTTTCTTGTTCTGAAACTGTATTAACATATAATGAAGAAGTATGGCCTATTCCTCCATCTTCTATTAATTGATATGCTTTTTCTAAACCATCTTCAAAGTCATTTGCTTTATACATTGCTAAAACTGGTGATAATTTTTCGTGTGCAAATTCTTCAGATAAGTCTACACTTTCTACTTCACCTATTAGTATTTTTGTGTTTTTTGGTACATCTACTTCAGCCAATTTTGCTATTGTATATGCTGACTGTCCTACAATTTTAGCATTTAATGCTCCATTTATAATAATTGTTTTACGTACTTTTTCGATTTCTTCTTCATTTAAAATATAACATCCACGTTTTACAAATTCAGCTTTAACATCTGAATATATTTTTTTATCTATTATTACAGACTGCTCAGATGCACAAATCATGCCATTGTCAAATGTTTTAGAGTGTATAATAGAGTTTACAGCTAAAACAATATCTGCACTTTCATCTATAATAGCAGGCGTATTTCCAGCTCCTACACCTAATGCTGGCTTACCACTTGAATATGCTGATTTAACCATACCTGGTCCACCTGTTGCTAAAATTATATCAGCTGACTGCATTAACATATTAGTAAGCTCTAATGATGGAACATCTATCCACCCGATAATATTTTCAGGAGCTCCAGCTTTTACAGCTGCATCTAATATAATTTTTGAAGCTTCTATTGTTGATTTTTTAGCTCTTGGATGTGGACTTATGATAATCCCATTTCTTGTTTTTAAAGAAATTAATGTTTTAAAAATAGCTGTTGATGTTGGGTTTGTTGTTGGAATTACAGCTGCAATTACTCCAATAGGTTCAGCAATTTTTTTGATACCATAATTTTTATCTTCTTCAACAATTCCACAAGTTTTTTCATTTTTATATTTATTGTATATATATTCTGCTGCGTAGTGGTTCTTTATTACTTTGTCTTCTACTATCCCCATTCCTGTTTCTTCTACTGCCATTTTAGAAAGTGATATTCTTGCCTGATTAGCTGCAATTGCTGCAGCTTGAAATATTTTGTCTACTTGTTCTTGAGAAAATTTTGCAAATTCAATTTGAGCTTTTTTTACTTTTTCTAACATTTGTGTAAGTTTTTCTACACTGTCAATATCTTCATGTTCATTATTCATTCACATTTCCTCCTTGATTTTTGATAATGTTATCATACCAAAAAAATAATAGTTTTACAACTAATTAATATCAGTTTATCAAAATAATTTTACTTTTAAATTGCTGTTAAAGCTGATTTTATTATTAATTGTTTCAACTTGTTTAGAAACTATGTAAATATAATTACACAAGTCTAAATTATTGATTATAATAATTTAGACTTGTTGGTTTTTCATGTACTTATTTTGTTATTGTGGTTATAAAAATTAGATTTAAAGTCATTGTACTTATACTTTTTATTATTTTACAGCTGTCTATTTAACAACTAATTCTTCAGTATATTTAACTCCTTCATGTGTATAATTAATATATAGTTTGTTTTCTAAATCTTATCTGGTACATCTATTTCAAAATTCCATTCTGCTTTACTTAATTGAAAATCTTCAGCATTTATAATTTCTTTTTGTCCGTTTACATTTCCAAGCTCTACCATGGTGTATCCAGGGTCAAATATCCTTATATATAATTTCTTACTTCTTGGAAAACTTTCACTTGCATTTAATGTTATGTTAGCTGTAATTGTTCTACTTTCTGGAGATGATTTTACATTTCCTATTCCCATACTTCCAGCAAGTTGAAGCTAAATTCATTCTCTTATAAGTCCCATATATATTTTTATTTTCAGCATATATTGCACATCCAAGTGAAAATTTATCTGAATCCACATTTACATTTTCATCAAATTTAAATGTTATATTTGCATCTACATAATCATCTGTGAGTAATAATGAATCTATCTTAATTCCAATTCCATCTTGTACTATAGAATCCATATCGATAATTTCCCATATCCATTTTCTTTGGTAATTATTTCTTCTTCTAAATCAAAATCTATGTTGTTGCATCTTACTATTACAAATTTTAATGTTTTATTATATGTTGTTTTATATGTTTCTTTAAATTTTTCTCTCGTTATTTTTAAACTCAATTTTATATCCCCCTTTATTATATAGTCTATTTTATAACAAAAAAGTTTCAAAATATATTATTTTTTTCAGTTTAAATATAAAAAGAAGTATAACTTTTTTATTTCGTTACACTTCTTTTACATTTAAACAATATTAAGAATTTCTTCCACAGCAGTTCTTATACTTCTTTCCACTTCCACAAGGACATGGGTCATTTCTTCCTACTTTTGGTCCTTCATTTCTAACTGTTCTATCAACATCTGTTCCTATTTTAGCTCCTCCATCAACACTATGAATTGCTTCTAATGCTGCTCCAGTTATTTTTACTGTTTCTTGTCTTTCTGTATTTCCAGCAGAACGAACATGCATTAATATTTTAGTAACATCTAATTTGATATTATTAACCATTTCGTCAAACATATCAAAACCTTCTAGTCTATATTGAACAACTGGATCTTTTTGTCCGTATGCACGAAGTCCAATACCATTTTTTAATTCATCCATGCTATCAATATGGTTCATCCATTTTTCATCAACAACTTTAAGCATTACAACTCTTTCAAGTTCTCTCATTTGATCTGAACCAATTTCTTCTTCTTTTTGTGCATAAATTTTCAAAGCTTTTTCCTTTAATGTAGAAGATATTTCAGAAACATTGTTTTTATTTTCTTTTATAAAATCTAACATATCAATTCCAAATAAGTTTACAATTTCATTATTTAGAGATTCTATATTAAGTTCGTTTGTTTCTCCTTCTACATACATTGGAGGAACGTTTTCTGCAACAAATTCTATCATATTAACAATACTATCATGGATGTTTTCACCATCAAGAACTTGACGTCTTTGTTTATAGATTATTTCTCTTTGTGCATTCATAACATCATCATATTTCAATACGTTTTTACGTATTGTAAAGTTTCTGCTTTCTACTTTCTTTTGAGCATTTTCAACTGCATTTGAAATCATTTTAGATTCAATTGGCATGTTTTCATCTGCTCCTAAAGTATTATATACTTTGGTAATCATATCTCCGCCAAAGATTTTCATTAAATCATCATCAAGTCCAATATAAAATCTTGATTCTCCAATATCTCCTTGACGTCCTGCACGTCCACGTAATTGATTGTCAATTCTTCTTGATTCATGTCTTTCTGTTCCAATAATTTTTAATCCGCCAGCTGCTATAACTTTTTCTTTTTCATCTTTTATTTTTTCATCATATTTTTTTACAAGTTCTTTAAATTGTTTTCTTGCATTTAATATTTCTTCGCTATCAGTTTCGTAATAAGTAGTAGCTTCTTCAATTAGTTCAGGAGAAACTTTCAATTTTCTCATTTCTTCTTTTGCTAAATATTCACTATTTCCTCCAAGCATAATATCAGTTCCACGCCCAGCCATATTAGTTGAAATTGTAACAGCATCAAATTTACCTGCTTGTGCAATTATTTCAGCTTCTTTTTCATGATATTTAGCATTTAAAACTTCATGCTTTATGCCTTCTTTTTTTAGTAAATTAGATAATTTTTCAGATTTTTCAATTGATACTGTACCAACCAAAACTGGTTGCCCTTTTTCGTGGCTCTTTTTAATATCTTCTACTATTGCACGGAATTTCGCATTTTCATTTTTGTATATAATATCGTTTTCATCTTTACGTATCATTGGTTTATTAGTTGGAATAGCAACAACATCTAAATTGTATATTTCTTCAAATTCTGCTTCTTCTGTCATCGCAGTACCTGTCATACCTGATAATTTATCATACATTCTAAATAAGTTTTGGAATGTAATTGTTGCTAATGTCTTAGATTCATCAGCTATTTTAACATTCTCTTTTGCTTCAATTGCTTGATGCAATCCATTATTGTAACGTCTACCATACATAATACGTCCTGTAAATTCGTCAACAATTAATACTTCTCCATCTTTAACAATATAATCAATATCTTTTTTCATAATTCCATGTGCACGTAGAGCTTGATTTACATGATGAACTAATGTTGAATTTTCCAAATCATTAAAATTCTCTAACCCAAATGCTTCTTCTGCTTTTTTAATACCTTTTTGAGTTAATGTTGCAGATTTGGCTTTTAAGTCAACAATATAATCATATTTTTCATTGTCTTCTGCTTGGTCAAAATCTTTTACATCTTCTTCAACTATTACTTTTGGTTGAAGTTTCTTTACAAATTTATCTGCTTTTTTATATAAATCTGATGATTCATTTGCTCTACCTGAAATTATTAATGGTGTACGTGCTTCATCAATTAAAATACTATCAATTTCATCTACTATTGCATAATGTAATCCACGTTGAACTAATTGATCTTTATAAATTACCATATTGTCTCTTAAGTAGTCAAATCCAAATTCATTGTTTGTACCATATGTGATGTCAGCATTGTATGCCTCTTGTTTTTCCTTTGGTTCCATTCCTGCAATTACAAGACCTACTGAAAGACCTAAAAATTTATATAATTTTCCCATCCATTCACTATCTCTTTTTGCTAGATAGTCATTTACAGTAATTACATGCACTCCTTTTTCTTCTAAGGCGTTCAAGTACACTGGTAATGTTGCAACTAATGTTTTACCTTCACCTGTTTTCATTTCGGCAATTCTTCCTTGATGTAAGATAATACCACCTATTAATTGAACATCAAAATGTCTCATTCCTAATACTCTTTTAGAAGCCTCTCTTACTACTGCAAATGCTTCTGGTAAAATATCATCTAATGTTTTTCCCTCTTTTAATAATTGTTTAAAATAAGGTGTTTTTGCCATTAATTCACTATCTGATAGTTTTTCCATTTCTGGTTCCAAATTATTAATTTTATTCACTAATGGCTGTACTCTTTTTACCTCTTTTTCACTATAAGATTTAAAAATTTTGTTTAATATACTCATTCTAGTTTCAGTCCTTCCTTAGTTACATATTTATACTTTGTTAATATATCACTAAATATTGATTTTAGCAAGGAATTTTTAATAATTTTTACACATAACTTCTTTCCCTTTCTCATATATTGTATTATCTTAGATAGAAATGAGGAATTATTATGTTTATTTATAATTTTAAAGTTAATGGTAGTAAAGCTTTTAAGATATTTTTTATATCTATTTTTATTTTACTTTTAATAATAATTGGTATTGTAATTTATAAAGTATTTGATGGTTCAAAAAATAGTCTTAATTCATCAAAATGCTTGCCTCAAGCTTCCATAAATCCTATAAAAGCTAACAATTATACCAATATATTAAAAGCTGTTCATGACGCTCCTAATAATTACATCGGAACCCAAATTAAATTCACAGGATATATTTATCGCGTTTTAGATTTAAAGAACAACCAATTTGTACTTGCTAGAGATATGATAATTTCTTCTTCTAATCAAACAGTTGTAGTTGGATTTTTATGTGAAACAGATAAACCTACAGATATAAAAGATGATACTTGGGTTGATTTAACAGGTACAATTACCAAAGGTGATTATCATGGGGTTATGCCAATTGTTAAAGTTACTGACATACACGAAGTTTCAAAACCTACTTCTGATGAATATGTATATCCCCCTGACGAAACATATATTCCTACAGATAATATGATATAGGCAGGTTTTAACATATTTACTTTTGTACCATATTATGGTATAATAAAAGTTGGAATTACAATAATCATCATTATTAATGAGGTGAACATATAAATGAATAAATTTAAAGAGAGCTTAGTTAATCAGGCTAACGGTTTTAAAGGGTTGCTTCCCGCAACGACCGAAGGTGGTTCTCAATTAGAAGATTACAGACAAAATAAATTGAATACATATAGGCAAATTCACGACAACCCTAAAATACATCATTATTTCCATAACATTGTAGCTGCTATTATGATGGCACAATATGAAACATACGAATTTGCTGGAATAAACATTCCGTATCGTTTCAAATCACCACAAAGTACTAAAAACAAATTAGATTCTCGTATAAGAAAAGCACATATCGAGTTTGATAAAAACCAAAGGATGCATATTTCTGACATGGGACCTATTGTTGATATTTTTGCTATGAAAGTTATTTCAAAAAGAAGGCCACCTGTATTTCATTCAACAGATCCTGAAATAAATGCTTTAATTGAAGAACGTAAAAAGAACCAAGGTTTCTTAGATCAGATGCAACAATTTAAAGGAAAACTTGTCGAAAATGAATATACTAAACCAGAAAATTATGTTTTGAAGTATGAATGTACTAAACTAGAATATTATGAAAAATGTAAAGAGCTAATTACCAGATTAAAAGATTTAATAGATCCAAGAGCAGTAAATGTAATTAATCATTACAACGAACAACTTTTGGATATAGACAACCGTTTGGAGGTCATTAACGCAACAGGTCCATCTTCTTTTGTTGATAAAGATGATTTGACCGATGGCTCGCTTAACTTTTTTAAACTATTAGAAGAATATGAATCTCGTTTTTATGATAAATCTGAATTAGCAATACTAACAAAACAGTTCTTATCATTATTTGAAAATAATGAAGTATTCAAAAAGCTGGGAATTTCTATTAAACACCCTGAAAACCCTGTTGAAGAAAAAAGAACTGAAAATGGTTATGAATCAAACTTTATATGTATCGATACATTATTAGGAACTATTGAATGTCAACTACAAACTGAACACCAATTTGAATATGGTAACTATGGTTTTGCAGCACACAGTAAATTAGAAGGAAAAGCTGTTAAATTAGTTAAAATCCCGGATAATGTGGAAGATAAAAAATTATTAAATAAATTTGTTCAAAAAGTAAGAGAAATTTCTCCAAAAGGTTATTCTGCTAGAATGGATAGTAATGAACAAGGTCGAGTTATGATACAAAAATTTGATGATTATCAAAATTATAAAGGTCTTGTAAGTCAAGTTGCTAAAGGACATCCATTAGAAAGGCTTTTACGTGTATATTTCTCTAGACTATATGCTCTTAGACATGATATTTTCAAAGCTTCTGAAAAAACGATGGGATTTAATAACTTAGATATCGAAGAGTACTTATCTAGTAAAGAATTTGAAGATTTAAAGCAAAAAATAAAAGATGAAAAGTTTAATATTCAAGATTTTGAAGATTTAGAACAATAAAAAAAGGAATTATATTTTAGAAATAAAGTATAATTCCTTCTTTATTATCTTCTGTCAAAAATTGTTTTAAATACCCCCCTATCTATTAAATTGGCAAATATATTTTTAAATATTATCAATACTATTGGTCCAATTAGAAGCCCCATAATTCCAATGATTTTAAATCCTGTATACATAGCAATCAAAGTAAATATTGGATGCACTCCAATATTTTTACTTACCAACTTCGGTTCTAAAATTTGTCTTATTATAGACATTATAATTAATAATACTATAATTGCAATTCCTAGATTTAGGTCTCCATTGATTGCACATATTACCGCCCATGGTATCATAAAAGCTCCTGAGCCCAAAATCGGCAAAGCATCGACAAAACCAATCGCTAATGCCATAAGTAATGGATATTGGATGTTAAACCCTATAAATTGCAATATATATAGTCCCACTAACGAAACAATAAATGATACTAATATTAATGATGCTTCAGCTTTTAAATATCCTCCTAATGTCTGTATTAAGTCCTTTAAATGTATGTTTATCTTTTTTACCCAAACCTTTGGCAGATGATGTTCTAATTGGTCTAAAATGTATATTTTATCTACACATATAAAATATAAAGCAATTACTGTAATACCAATGCATATTGCTATTGATGGTAAACTTGTAACAACATTAATTAAATTAGTTAAACCGCTTCGTGTCCAATTAGATACATTTTGCAAAATATCATTTGTTGAATTTTCTATAACAGATAATATTTCTTTTGATATGTGAATTTTATCAAAATTAAAGTTTGATATAAAATTATTAAATTGTAAATATGCTTTATCAAAATAATTATTTAATGTTTGAAGTAAACTCGAAGCTTCGGAAAAAATCGTTATAATTAACCACGCTAAAGTTCCTAATATAAAGATTGAAACAATTGTAAAAATAATAATAGAACTTGTTCTTCTAGTTGTCCCTGTTTTCTTCATTATAAATTTTATTGCCGGTTCTATAATAAGAGATATTATAAATGCTACTAGAAATGGCATATAAAATATTGATAACTTTATTCCTATATATAAACCTAATAATAATAGTAAAACATATAATATTCTCTGACCAACTTTAGCCCAATATGATATATTCCAAACCATATATACCTCCTTCTTTATTATATGTAAAAAGCCGGAAAATATCCGACTTTTATCTTTAACTATTATTTTGAGGATTACAGTTACAACAAATTTGTTCAAAAGTAGTGCAAACTTGTTCTTGTCCTAGTTGCTTATTATTTTGAGCAATATCTCCCATTGTTAATATTCCTATTATTTTATTTTGTTCATCACATACAGGAAGTCGTCTTACTTGATATTGTCCCATTTGACTTTCGGCATTTGACATTTCGTCATCTTGTTTACAAGTACATACATTGCAACTCATAATATCACTTACTGGTGTTTGTTTTATATCCATATCACACGCTACACCTCTTAATAATACATCTCTATCAGTAACAATTCCACAAACACATTTATCCTCACTACATACAGGAATACATCCTATGTGATTTTCTGCCATCAATTTAGCTACTTCTTGTATTTTTGTACTTGGTTTTACACAACATACATCTTCACACATACAATCTTTTACTTTCACTTAAATACCACCTTTCAAATTTTATATTATTATTTTTTCACATTTTTAATAATAATATTCTTGAAAAACATATAAAAATAGAAGATACTTTTCTAATATCTTCTATTTCTGGTATTTTTATGCAATTAACGTTCCATATCGTCTTTATCTTTTATTTTTCTATTTTGAATTTTCTCAAAAATTTTTGGATATACATCACTATATGAAAAAGTAACTTTTTCACCTTTTGCTTTTCTTTCTCCTTCTTCTATCATCCACTCATGTCCCAACAATATATTCTTATCAATTGATTGAATTCTTTCTCTCGGGGTAAAACCACCATATATAATTTTTTCATCGTCTCTGCCTATTACTTCATATGGTACTAAAGTTTTTCCTAGTGCTGCTGCTGCAAAATTTCTATGATGTCCTTCTACTATTCCTTTATATCCATCTGCTTCTACAATTTCTATTGGTTTACTTGGTACGAATCCATTATTTTGTATACTTTCTATCATTTCGTCAAAAGACAAAGTTGCTGTTCCTAATGTTTCCCTTTCGCCTTGCATTGGCAATAATATTTTTGGACTAGTCCACATTTTAGCAAAAGGTTTATTATTTAGTGAGTATTCTAAACAATCTAATATTGTATCTGCAATATCAGTTGGTTCTGCATAAGATGTATCAATTATTAGGTCATAGTTATTAGGATCCTCTAAATCAACTCCATATCTTTGTAAATATCGTTGTTGTTCCCCTAATTTTCTATTCTCTCTTGCTTGTTTAGCTTCTTCAATATTATTATAATTATTGTCCTCTCTTCCCCTTGTATTATCTCCTAGTAGTCTTTTGGCTGCTACGTCAGGGTTTGCTGTTAATCTAACCGCAAAAGCTTCAGGGACATTATGGAATGCTAACCTGGAATCTAATATCCAAATTTCATTAGTTCTTTCTTCTCTATTTATTTCAGTTCCGATTCTTTCCATTCTTCCATCTATAAGTAAGTCAATTGCTTTTCTAATTGCTGCTAATTCTGGTAAATTGTTCATTTCTTCAATTGACATATGGCTTGCATCTATATTTTTTCTTGCTATAGTCGTTGCAGATTTTCTGAAGGCTTCTAAATATTTAGGGTTATTTGCAATTTCTCTTATCTCATTTGTTGCTGCTAAAGTTTCATATTCTTCTATATCATCATTTTTTAGATTGTCGATAAATCTTAAAACTAAGCTAAAATATTTTCTAAATTCATTTCCTGTTGAAATAACATGTATATTTTCTTGTGAATATCCTGTACTTTGTAATGCTTCAACTAGTGCTTTGGTAGTTGTTCCTTTGCCGGCAACAGGTTCTCCTGATAGGGCAATTATTTTATTTCTAATTTTTTTATTTTCCATTTTACCACCACTCCTATACCAGTTTTCATACACTTATATTGTAACATTTTATGTAAAATATGTCAATTTAAACTATTGATACCAAAAACCTAAATTAAATAAAGCAAACCCTCAGTATCAAACAAATTTGCCTGACAATTTGGGTTTACTTCTGTTTTTTGTAGTTAAACTTTTTATTTTAATTACATTTCATAGATGTCAGAATATTCATAATATCCCCTTGGCATTGGTGGATGCCCCATAGGTGGTCTTTCACCTCCTGGGAATGGTGGTCTAGGTCTTGGTGGAAATGGTGGTCTTGAACCTGGCATCGGAGGACGCATATTGGGTCTACCAAGCAATTCTCTAATAATTAATATTTTTATTAAATCAGATAGTCCTCCTCTTCTGCTTACTCGTTTTCCACTTTCTGCTTCTCCTCCTCTATTTTCTTTCGTATTTTCCTGTTTGCTATTTATATTTTTGTCTGAAGCAACTTTGTTTACTTCTAAGATTTTATCTTCATTGTATGCAGTGGCTCTAGTATTATTTTGAATATTTATATTTACACCAATTTCATTTGCAGGCTCTATTGCAGATGCAATTTCTTCTGTAATTTGTTCTATTAATTCATTAGTAATTGGTCCATTAATTTGATTACATCTTTTATTAATCATTGGATATACAAGCTTATATATTTCAGGATAGCATGCCTCTAATTCGTCTTGCTCAATATTTACATTAGAATACTCCATATAATTATCATTTCTTTGTACATTATTAGGATATCCTAAAACTTGCCTTATGTAATCTTCATATACATTATTATTATACACTAAAAAAACCTCCTTTTTTATATTTTATGGAGGTTTTATTAAATATGTTACGTTTATAATTTATTAACTAATTTTTTAAATTGATTTCCTCTATCTGCAAAATTCTTAAACATATCAAAACTCGCACTTGCAGGAGAAAACAAGACAACTTCTCCTGGTTTGGCTACTCTTTTAGCTAAATTAATTGTTTCTTGTAATGTTTCACACATATGAATATCTATATGTTTTTTGCTTTTCTCTTCTTCTTGTTTAACCGCTTCAAATATTTTTCCTGATGTTTCCCCTAGTAATATTAATGTTTTTACCTTATCTAATATTGGTTTTGCTATCGGTGTATAATCTAAATTTTTATCATATCCACCAGCTATTAAGACTATATCCTCATCAAAAGAGTTAAGTCCTGCAATTGTTCTTGTTGGAGATGAACTTACAGAATCGTTATACCATTTACATCCATCTATCTCTCTTACAAATTCAAGTCTATGCTCCACTGATTTAAATTTTTTTATTGCTTGTACAGCTATTTCTGTCTTTACTAAAGTCTTAGTGGCCGCTAATGCCGTTGCCATATTTTCATAATTATGCTTTCCCCTAAGTAACACTTCAGAAGTATCTAGTACATGTTTTCTAATACCATCTTCACATTCTTTAATTTCATTTCCATCCACAATAAAACCATTATCCAACTTTGCATTTCTACTAAATAACTCTACTTTTGAATGTGCTTCTTGTACGCATTTTCTTGTGATCTCATTATCATAATTAAGTATAACAATATCGTCTTTAGTTTGATATTTAAATATATTCTTCTTTGCTTCAATATATTCATTATAGTCTTTATGAATATTTAAATGGTTTGGTGTAATATTAGTAATTACTCCAATATTAGGGCTAAGCTCCATACCCATTAATTGAAAACTGCTTAATTCAAGCACAATAATATCTTGAGGTAATATGTCTTCTAATTTTGTAAATAGTGGAACTCCTATATTTCCTCCTAAATACACATTATAACCAGCCTCTTTTAATATGCTGTAAATCAAACTAGTTGTTGTTGTTTTTCCATCGCTTCCTGTTACACCTATAATTTTACACGGAGCTAATTTCATTAGCATTTCAATTTCTGAAGTTATAATAGCTCCTCGCGCTTTTTCTTCTAATAATTCCTTTCTTGTTGGCAAACAACTTGGCGAACGAAAAACTATGTCAAATCCTTTTAATTCTTGTAAACTATCTTTTCCTAAGTTTGCTTGAAAATTATATTTTCTAACAATTTCTAACGCTTCTTGATTTGCCTCATTCTCTTCCTTTTCATCAAAAACAGTTACATTGGCATTGTTTACTTTCATATATTCTAATAATGGAATATTACTTACTCCTAAACCAATAATTGCAACTTTTTTTCCTTTTAAAAAAGTGTTAAACTCTAGTAATTTTTCATTCTTATAGTTCATTTTTATTTTATCCTTTCTCTTCTTGTTTTGAAAATATCTCGTCTTTATATTTTTCTTTTTCACTATATCTAGTATGTAATAATTTATGCGCCCTATAGCTTCCTGGCTTTTCTAAATATTCTTCATAAATTGCTTTTACCGTTTGATTTTCATGCGATTTTCTGATAATACTTCTTTCATCTATTGAATATAATGCTTCCGCTCTTAATTTTCTTACATCTATCTCTGACAATAATTTTGAACTTTTTATAGGTTGGCCTCCACCCATTATACATCCTCCTGGGCATGCCATTATTTCTACAAATTGATAATCTGCTTTGCCAGATTTTATTTCCTCCATAATAGTTCTTGCATTTTTCAGACCACTTACTGCAACTACTTTTATGTCTTTTCCATCAATATTTACCGTTGCTCTTTTTATCCCTTTTTCTCCACGTACAGCTTCGAATTCAATTTTATCTAGTTCTTTTCCTGTAATGGTATCTTGTGCTGTTCTTAATGCTGCCTCCATAACTCCACCAGTAGTTCCAAAAATTGCACCTGCACCGCTTGCCTCACCCATAGGGTCATCGAACAAATTATCTTCTAATTGGTTAAATTGAATGTTAGCTTGTTTTATCATTCTAGATAATTCTCTAGTAGTGATTACATAATCTACATCTTTCAAACCATTTACTTTCATTTCTGGTCTACTAGCTTCATATTTTTTTGCTATACATGGCATAACTGAAACTACGCAAATTTTCTCTGGAGCAATTTTTTCTTTTTTCGCATAATAACTTTTTAAAATAGCTCCGAACATTTGATGTGGTGATTTACAACTTGATAGATGTTCTAATTGCTCAGGATAATATGTTTCTGCAAATTTTACCCAAGCTGGGCAGCATGAAGTTATCATAGGCAAATTATCATTATTTTGGAATCTTTCCACAAATTCATTTGCTTCTTCCATTATAGTAAAATCCGCACCTGTATTTGTGTCAAAGACTTTATCAAATCCTAGTCTTTTTAATGCAGTTACCATTTTACCAGCTACGTTAGTTCCAATTGGCATTCCAAATTCTTCACCTAATGCCACTCTAATTGATGGCGCTGTTTGTACTATTACATATGTATCTGGATCTTTTAATTTAGCCCATACATCTTTGATATTTTCTTTTTCATGTAGTGCTCCTGTTGGGCAAGCTTCTATGCATTGACCACAAAATGTACAATTAACATCATTTAAACTATTATCTCCTACTGTTGATATACATGAGTCAAACCCACGATTTATGCAATCTATTGCCCCTATTCCCTGTACATTTTTACAAGTAGCTACACATCTTCTACACAAAATACATTTATTAAAATCTCTTACTATTGATGGAGATGTATCGTCTATTTTATGTTTTGCTTTTTCTCCTGGAAATTCTACTTGTAAAACATTAAATTTAACTGCTAATGCTTGTAATTCGCAATTTCCGGACCTTGTACATGTTAAACATTCTTTGTCATGATTTGATATTATTAAATCTAATATTACGCGCCTAGCTTCTAATACATTTGGGGTATGTGTATGTACTATCATTCCTTCTTGCACTTTTTCAATACAAGAAGTAGCAAAACCTTTTCTTCCATCTACTTCTACTATGCACATTCTACAATCTCCGACTTCGTTTACGTCCTTTAGAAAGCATAGAGTAGGTATATCTATTCCTGCTGTTTTAGCAGCTTGCAATATTGTAGTTCCTTCATCTACTGTAATTTTTTGATTATCTATGGTTAAATTTATTTTTTTATTCATATTAACACCTCATCATTTAAATATGATTGCCTAGTTAGAAATTGCATGGAATGGGCAAGTTGCCACACACGTACCACATTTTATGCATATGTTTTGGTCTATAACTCTTTTGTCTCTACCCTCACCTTTTATTGCTCCAACAGGACATTGTTTTTGGCATAAACCACATCCTTTGCATTTTTCTTCATTTATCACAATTTGTGATATTGCTTTACATTCTAATGTTCTACATTGTTTTTGCATAGCATGTTCTCTAAATTCTTCTCTAAAATATTTTAATGTACTGATAACTGGGTTTGGTGCACTTTGACCAAGTCCACAAATACTAGATTTTTTTATATTAATAGCTAGTTTTTCAAGTTCATATACATCATATTCTTCTCCTTCACCTTGACATAATTTCGTTAATATCTCTAGCATTCTTTTTGTTCCTATTCTACATGGTGTACATTTCCCACAACTTTCACTTACTGTAAATTCTAAATAAAATTTTGCTAATGCTACCATACATTTTGTATCATCCATTACAATAAGTCCTCCTGATCCCATCATAGAGCCAATTTCCTGTAGTGATTCATAGTCTATTGGTGTATCTAAATGTTCTCTTGGAATACATCCTCCTGAAGGACCTCCAGTTTGAGCAGCTTTAAATTTTCTGCCATTTGGAATTCCGCCTCCTATATCATATACAATTTCTCTTAATGTTGTACCCATAGGAACCTCAACAAGCCCGATATTATTTACATTACCACCTAATGCAAATACCTTTGTTCCTTTTGACTTTTCAGTTCCTATACTTGAAAACCACTTTGATCCATTTAATATTATTTGTGAAATATTAGCATATGTTTCTACGTTATTAATTAAAGTTGGGCATCCCCATAACCCTGCAGTTGCTGGATACGGTGGCTTTACTCTTGGTTGACCTCTTTTCCCTTCTATTGACTCTAACAATGCAGTTTCTTCTCCACATACAAAAGCTCCTGCTCCTAATCTAATTTCAATATTAAATTCAAATTCAGTTCCTAAAATATTTTTTCCTAAAAGTCCATATTCTCTTGCTTGCTCTATTGCTATTTTTAATCTCGTTACTGCAATTGGATATTCAGCTCTTACATAAATATAACCTTTGTTGGCTCCTATACAATATCCTGCAATTGCCATAGCTTCCAATACTGTATGTGGGTCTCCTTCTAAAATACTTCTATCCATGAAAGCTCCCGGATCTCCTTCATCAGCATTACATACTACGTATTTTTGTTTTTCTTCTGACTCCTTCGTTAAAGCCCACTTCTTACCAGTTGGAAATCCTGCACCACCTCTACCACGAAGACCTGACTTTGTTATTTCTTCTATAACTTCATCTGGAGACATTTCCACTAACACTTTTTCTAATGCCTTATATCCGTCAAAGGCAATATATTCATCAATTTCTTGTGGATTTATTACTCCACAATTTTTTAAAGCTATTCTTTTTTGTTTTTTATAAAAATTAAGTTCGTCTAATTTTTGCACTACGCTTCCATCTATATCTTTGCATAGTAATCGTTCAACTATTTCACCCTTCATAATATGTTTTTCAATTATTTCGCGGCAATCTTCTGGCTTGCAATTAGCGTAAAATGTATTTTCCGGTCTTATTATAACAACAGGCCCTTTGGCGCATAAGCCAAAACATCCTGTTAATATTGGTCTCACATTGTTTATATTGTTTTCTTGTAAAATTCGTTTGAAATTATCAAATATTTCATGTGATTTTGAAGAAAAGCAACCAGTACCATGGCATACTAATATATGCTTTTCTCTAGTATCTGCTTTAGTGTTAATTCGTAAATCAAGTTCTTTTCTTTTTTCTTCTCTTATTTTATGAAGTTTCTCTAAAGTAATCATATTAATTACCTACTTTCTTCTTTTAATTTTTCTATAACCTCATCTAGTTTTTTCACCGTTGCTTTTCCATATACTTCTCCATTGACTGTAAAAACTGGTGCTAATCCACATGCTCCGACACATCTAGTTTGTTCTATTGTAAATAATCCATCTTTAGTTGTCTCTCCTGGTCCTATTCCTAGTTTTTCTGTCAAGCGGTCCATTATCTTTTGTGAACCTTTTACAAAACAAGCTGTTCCTAAGCATACCGAAATTTTATATTTCCCTTGAGGCTCTAGTGAAAATCTTGAATAAAATGTAACTACTCCATATATTTCTGCCATAGGCACGTCTAAAAATTCCGAAATTTCTTTTTGTACCTCCATTGGTACATATCCATAATGTTCTTGCACTTCATTAAGAATTTGGATTAAATTATCTTTTTCAGGTAAATATGTATTAAATAAATCTTCTAAAAACTTATCTTTCTCCTTATTACATTCTGTACACATTTCTTTATTCATTTTACACTGCCTCCTTTATTACTAGCTTATTATTTTATTTTTTAAATTATATCAGAACGCGTTTTTTTATACAAGATTTTCGAAAAAAATTATTGACAAAATCGTCGAAAGATGGCACAATGTATTTATAAAAAATAAAAGGAGGGCTTATTCATGGAAGAAGAAAAAACACAAGCAACAAAAGGCTTTAGTATTGCCGCTATGGTTTTAGGAATTGTTGCTGTAGTTCTATTTTGCTTTGCTTATATTTCTATTCCTTGTGGTATTTTATCTATAATCTTAGGTTTTATTGGTAAAAACAAAGGTGGAAAAGGAATGGCGATTGCAGGTATAGTACTTGGAATTATAGCAATTGTATTATATGTTTTAACTGTTGCTGGTTTATTAAGTTTTGTTAGCTCTTTAAGCTAGTATTTATACAGCACATAAAATAAATCGTCAAATCTATATTTGACGATTTATTTTAACTATATTAAACCTTAAGGGAGATATCTGATGTTAAAAATCAAAAATAATAGAATATTTAAGCTAATATTTTTTCAGTTACTTATATTATTTATATTAATTGGATTATATTTATTTTTCAACTCTAATTTGGATGATCTAATTATGCCTAAATGTTTCTGGAATGAGAATTATGGTGTACTTTGCCCTAGCTGTGGTGCAACAAGATGCTTACAAAATCTTTTTGCTGGAAATATTATAAATGCTTTTTATTATAATCCTTTTATTTGTATGTTAGCTATTTATTTAATTGTCCTAGATATTGTTTACCTTGTGAATACAATATTTAATAAAAATATATTAAAATTTATATATCCTAAATGGTGGTATGTAATTATATATTTTAGTATTTGGGCTATCTATACAATTATTATCAATGTAATATAATTTTATTACATTTTACTACAGTTGCGTTATCGGGAATATTTGTTAATACTGTGCTATTAGCACCAATTTTAACATTATTCCCGATTTTTATTGGTCCTAATATTTTACTTCCAGCCCCCACAATCACATTGTTACCAATATCAGGATGTCTTTTATATTTTTCTTTTCCTGTTCCGCCAAGAGTTGAATTATGATATATTGTACAATCATTCCCAATAGTTGCCGTTTCTCCTATCACCACTCCCATTCCATGATCTATGAATAGTCTGCGCCCAATTTTTGCACCTGGATGTATCTCTATCCCTGTAAAAAATCGTCCCAATTGAGATATTAATCTTGATAAAAATATAAGTTTATGCTTATATAAAAAATGAGCCAATCTGTAAAAAATTAAAATATGGAATCCTGGATACAAAATTATTACACCCAAAATATTGGTGGTCGCTGGATCTTTTTCTTTTATATTCTTAGCATCTTCATACAATTCTTGAAAAACTTTACATATCATATACATCACCTAATATATTATATGTAGAATTCTATGATATGATTATTTTGAAGTATTTTTTTCCTCCGACTCCAAAATCATTTCAAGTTGTTTAATTTTATCTCGTAATTCAGCAGCTTGTTCAAATTCCATATCCGCTGCATGTTTTAACATTGCATCAGTTAGTTCATCTATGGTTTGTTTGATGTTTTCTTCTTTTTCTAGTTTATATTCAACTTCTATATCTTCTGCATTTGTAATTGATATTGTATCTCTAACTGATTTTGTTATTGTTTTTGGTATAATACCATGTTTTTCATTATATTCTTGTTGTATTTTTCTTCTTCTGTTTGTTTCTGTAATTGCTTTTTCCATACTATCTGTAAGTTCATCAGCATACATTATAACTGTTCCATCGGTATTTCTAGCAGCACGTCCTATGGTTTGAATTAGAGACCTTTCTGAACGTAAAAATCCTTCTTTGTCCGCATCCAATATTGCAACTAGTGAAACCTCAGGGATATCAAGTCCTTCTCTTAATAAGTTGATACCGACTAAAACATCAAATTCTCCGAAGCCTCAAGTCTCGTATTATTTTCATTCTTTCTAATGCTTTTGTATCTGAATGCATATAATTTACTTTTATATCTAATTCTTTTAAATATTCGGTCAAATCTTCTGCCATTCTTTTTGTAAGTGTCGTTACTAAAACTCTTTCCTTTTTTGCAACTCTTATTCGTATTTGTTCTAGTAAATCATCTATTTGATTTTCAACTGGTTTAACCTCTATTTTCGGATCTAATAATCCTGTTGGTCTAATTATCTGTTCTACAACATTATCTTTACTATGTTCTTTTTCATAGTCGGCTGGAGTGGCACTAACAAATACAACTTGATTTATTCTTTCTTCAAATTCTTTAAATGTTAATGGTCTATTGTCAAATGCTGAAGGTAATCTAAATCCGTAATTAACCAGTGATTCTTTTCTTGCTCTATCTCCATTATACATGGCCTTTACCTGTGGAATTGTTGCATGAGATTCGTCGATTAAAAGCAAAAAGTCTTTTGGAAAATAATCGAATAATGTATACGGTGGACTTCCAACTGGCCTGCCGCTTATATGTCTTGAGTAATTTTCTATTCCTGAACAAAATCCTGTTTCTTTCATCATTTCAATATCAAAATTTGTTCTTTCTTCAATTCTCTGAGCCTCAATTAATTTATTGTTTCCTTTGAAATATTTAACTCTTTCTTCCATCTCTTTTTCTATTGTTACAATTGCTCTTTCCATCTTTTCTTTAGTTGTAACATAATGTGATGCTGGCGAAATTAATATATGCCTTCTATTGGCAAGTGCTTTTCCTGTTAATGCATTTATTTCTACTATTCTTTCTATTTCGTCTCCCCAAAATTCCACTCTTACTGCTGATTCTGATTGGTCTGATGGATAAATTTCTACAATATCACCTTTAGCTCTAAATGTTCCCCTTTTAAAATCCAACTCATTTCTTGTATACTGCATAGTAATCAATTTTTTTAACACTTCATCACGTGATTTTTGCATACCTGGTCGTAATGATAACATCATCTCTTGATAGTCTACGGGATCTCCTAATCCATATATACATGAAACTGATGCAACGATAATTACATCTCTAGTTTCAAAAAGTGATAAAGTTGCTGAATGCCTTAACTTGTCTATTTCATCATTTATAGAAGAATCTTTTTCTATATACGTATCTGTTGATGGAATATAGCTTTCAGGCTGGTAATAATCGTAATATGAAACAAAATATTCAACATTATTTTCAGGAAAAAATTCTTTAAATTCGCTGTAAAGTTGTCCCGCTAACGTCTTGTTATGTGCTAAAACAAGTGTTGGTTTTTGTACTTTATTTATTATATTCGCCATTGTAAAAGTTTTACCTGAACCTGTAACCCCAAGTAAGGTTTGATATTTCTTTCCCTCTTCTATTCCTTTACTTAAATATTCTATTGCTTGTGGCTGGTCTCCTGTGGGCTTGTATTCTGAATGTAATTTAAACATATTTTCTCCTTTCGCCATTTTTATATTGCTATTATGTATTTATCATTTCACTTTTGCTCCAAATGGCGCCAATGCTAATTTTGCAATTTTAAAAAATTGCAAGCCAAATGGAATTCCTACTATCGTGATACACCAAATACAGCCAAAAAGTAAATTTTCTACTGCCATTGGTATTCCAAAAAAGATTATCCATATTGCATTAGCAAAAAGCGAGGGTATTCCTCCCCCATACTCAATGTCTTTACCAAATGGAGTAAATGCTAATGAAGCAAATTTGAAGCATTGTTTTCCATATGGTATCCCAACTATAGTAATACACCATATAATACCTGATAAACACCATGAAAGTCCACTAAAAAATCCTCCAAATATAAACCAAATTATATTTCCTAAAATATTCATGTTATCCCTCTTTCGTTTATTTTAACTTTACACCTAATAAATATATTAAATCCATTAATTGTAATTGTTCAATTATTGCCCCTTTTATATCTTCTAAAGAAATAGCTATTCCTTCGATATCAGAGCTTGATAAATCTATATTTTTCAAACTAGTTTTAAAAAATTGTGCTTGCCTTAAGTCTACATTTTCAAAATAGATGTTTTTTATTTTAGTCTCTTGAAAATACCCTTTCCTTAAACTGGTTTCTTTAAACAATACATTTTCCATGCTAGCCATTGTTAAGTTAATATATGTACAGTTTGTTTCATTTATTGCAACATTGTATAGTCTATTTTCTGCTAAATCACAGCCAGCAAGTTTGCAATTATTAAACTCACACCTGATAAATGATGTATCCATAAATTCAGTGTTAGAAAAGTCGCAATTATTAAAAATAGTATCTGAAAATGTTATTTTTTCTAGCTTTCCGTCTTGTATATCAATATTACTAAATATACAATGTGATAATTGAATATCAAATAAATTTATGTTCTTATATTTTTCATTATGGAAATAGTGATATTCGATATCTTCACTTTTTAATCTATCAAGTGGGGATTTATATTCTACAAATTCATTACTTACTTTTTTAGGTTTTATTATATGCATTTTAATTCTCCAATTTTAATTTGTGATACTTAAATTATATACAAAAACCTTATCAAAATCAATATACTAAAAACTGAATTTTACGTCAAAATTTAAAAAGACAGGACATTTAATTCCCATCTTTTTTCTCATTTATTTATTTTCCTTATATTTTTCTAGTGCTATTGCAACTTGGTCAGGACACGAAGTTCCCCTTGTCCCACAAGGTATCCCCTTGAGTAATTTAATTACTTCATCTATTGTTTTTCCTATTATTAATTTAGACACTCCAATAATATTTCCTGGACATCCTCCTACAACTTGCAAATCTTTTATTATACCATCTTCAATTTCAAATATCATTTCTTTTGAACAAACACCTTCAGGTTTATATATATATTTCACTAGCATTCCTTTCCGAGTTAATTAAATAATACTATCTTATTAGCTTCTAGACTTTTTGGTACATTAATTACTCTTTGATTTGATGACCCCTTCCATTTTAAGGTTGGGTCATGTAAGTCATCTTTGTATGTTCCGTCCACTAATACATCAATATAATTTAATACTTCTTTATCTTTTAAATATTCATCATATTTATATCCTGACCATACCCATATACTTTTATTAGGATATTTTTCTTTAAAAGCTTTAGCTAATTTTGTGGTTCCTACTATATTTTCAGGATGCATAGGCTCTCCTCCTAATATAGAAAGACCTTTTATATAGTCTTTTTCTGATAAGTTTAATATTTTATCTATTGTGTTAGTAGTAAACTCTTTCCCACCTTTAAAATCCCATGTTTCTTTATTGAAACAATTTTTGCAATGGAAATGGCATCCTTGTGTGAAAATAGATACTCGTATGCCAGGTCCATTTGATATATCCATTTCTCTAATTAAATTATATCTCATTTTATTTCGCCACCTTATTGTCAACATGTAAAACTCTTTCTTTTATTTCTTCAGTTCTACCCTTATTCCAGAAATTAGTTCCTATATATCCACATGTACGTCTTGCTACATTTAATAAATTATGATCTCTATTACCACAATTTGGACAATACCATTCTAAATCATCATCAATTAAAATCTCTCCTGTATATCCACATTTTTGGCAATAATCTGATTTTGTATTAAGTTCTGCATACATTATATTGTCATAAATGAATTTTATAATTTCCTCTATTGCTTCTAAATTGTTTTGTAGGTTAGGTGTTTCAACATATGAGATAGCTCCACCTGGACTTAATTTTTGGAATTCACTCTCTAATTTTAATTTTGAAAACGCATCAATTTCTTCAAAGACTGGTACATGGTATGAGTTTGTAATATATTTTCTATCTGTTATGCCTCTTACAGTTCCAAATCTTTCTTTTAAACATCTTGCAAATTTATATGTTGTAGATTCTATAGGAGTTCCGTATATTGAATAATCAATATCTTCTTCCTCTTTCCATTTATTAGTAGCATCATTTAAACGTTGCATAACTTTTAGGGCAAATTCTTTGCCTTCTCCATTGTCTGTATGTGAATACCCTGTCATATATTTTACGCATTCATATAGACCAGCATAACCTAATGATATTGTTGAATATCCATGATGTAGTAATTCATGAATTGATTCTCCTTTTTCAAGTCTTGCTAAAGCTCCATGTTGCCATAATATTGGTGCTACATCACTTGTTACATTACTTAATCTTTGATGTCTTATTTGTAAAGCTTTATGGCATAATTCAAGTCTTTCATCAAAGATTTGCCAGAATTTATCCATATCCTTTTCAGAAGATAACGCTACATCAGGTAAGTTTATTGTAACAACACCCTGATTGAACCTACCATAATATTTTCCTTTTCCTTCTTGATAATCTTTTGCTTTTGATATATTACCTAAGCTCATTGTTCTATCAGGTGTAAGGAATGAACGGCATCCCATACAAGGATATGCCTCCCCATTTCCCAACTCATTTATTTTCATTTCTTTCATTACTTTTTCAGAAATATAGTCTGGTACCATTCTTTTTGCTGTACATTCTGCTGCAAGTTCTGTTAAATACCAATATTTACTATCTTTGTGAATATTGTCCTCTTCAAGTACATATAAAAGTTTTGGAAATGCTGGTGTTATATATACTCCATTTTGATTTTTAAAACCTAAAATTCTTTGATGTAAAAACTCTTCAATTATCATCGCTAATTCTTCTTTGTATTCTTCAGTTTCGCCTAAATACATACATACTGATAAAAATGGTGCTTGTCCATTTGTATTAGTCATTGAATTTACTTGATAATTAAATGTTTGTACTCCATCTTCAACTTCTTTTCTTGTGTCTTGAGTGGCAAATTCTTTACAAGTTTTTTCATCTAAATTTCTGGCTTTATATTTTTTATAATATTTTTCATAGCTTGCACGTACAAATGGAGCCAAATGTGATAAAGAAACTGTTGCTCCTCCGTAACTAGATGATGTTACTGCAAGTATGATTTGTGTAGCAATTGTTGCAGCAGTAATAAACCTATGTGGTTTTTCTATCATCACCCCATTTATTATTGTTCCATTTTGTAGCATATCATTTAAGTTTATTAACTCACAATTATGTAATGCATTTTGGGCAAAGTAATCCGCATCATGAAAATGTATTATTCCTGCATCATGAGCTTTTACGATTTCATCAGGTAGTAAAAATCTCCTTGTTATATCTGTACTAGTTATTCCTGCTAAATAATCTCTTTGTGTTGTAACTACTTGTGCATTTTTATTAGAGTTCTCACTATTCCAATATTCACTTTCCCCTTCGATTAATTCTTTAATTGATTGGTCTGTCGTATTTGCTTTTCTTATTAATTCTCTTGTATATCTATATGTAATATATTTTTTAGCTAATTGATATTTATCAAATTCCATTAACTTCTCTTCAATGATATCTTGAATATCTTCTACTAAAATTCTCTTTTTATTTAATTCCTCTATATAAGTAATAATTTCCTTAATTTCTTCCTTAGTTGCTTTCTCTCTTCCTCTTACCTCCATATTGGCTTTACCTATTGCGACTCTAATCTTTTCAGGATCGTAATCTACAATGTGTCCGTCTCTTTTTACGATTTTCATTTGCGTTTCCTCCTTAAATATTTGACCTCATTTTATTAATAAATTTTATATTATACAAGTTGCACTTGCAACTTTTTTTGTTTTTTGTTATAATGCTTTTTGGAGGTCCTTATGAATAGCCCATTTGAAGAATTAACAAAATCACAAATTAATAAATTATTTGATTTACTAAGCGTACACTTTTACAAATTTAGTAAAAATCAGGAAATCTTGCCCACCATAAAAAATGCTAACATTATAGCAATCGTTTTAACAGGGCATGCACAAATTATCAGTATAGAATATAATGGAAACGAAATTTTAGTTGAAGAATTAACTAAAAACAGTGTATTTGGTTCTCGTATTTCTGCAACTAACAGTGAAAATTACGAAATTATTGCCAAGCAAGACACAGAAGTTGTTGTAATTGATTATGACTCTCTTTTAAATCCCACTAATTTAAAACACAACTTTTTTAATATATTTTTAAAAAATCTATTTGATATCATTGCAACTAAGTTAAAAGAAAAAAATGAAAGAATTAGAGTTTTAGAAAAAAAACAAATTCGTGAAAAACTTTTAGAGTATTTTGATATACAAAGGAAAAAAAGTTTTTCTAACTATTTTTATCTACCATTTTCGCTAAAAGACCTTGCTGACTACTTGGCAGTAAACCGTTCTGCTATGTTTAGAGAATTAAAACATCTAAAAGAAGAAGGTTTTATTGAAATACATAATAGAAAAATAACTTTATTATATAAATAATTTTATATTAAAAGTCTAACTAGTAATATTTTTTATTATTACATAGTTAGGCTCTTAATATTTCTAATCATTTATAAAATCTAGTATGTCTTTATATACTGTATTATTATTTTTTTCATTTAAAATTTCGTGTTTCATATTTTTGTATAGTTTAGATTCTATACTTTCATACCCTACTTCTCTTAAAAAATCCACTAATCCTTGAAATTTTAACTTGTTTTGAATTACAGAATCATTTTCTCCAGCAATAACATCCACTTTTAATTTTTTGTTTTTAGGTTTCCAATCTTTTTTGTCAAACGCTTTTTTCATAAGTTTATATAGATTTATAAATCCGTTTGTAGTAAATACATATCCACATAGTTTATCTTGATTGTATTTTTTAACATTTTCGATATTTTCTGAAATCCATCCGTTTTCCATTTTTTCATTTTTGTTATAAATTCCAAATGTCATCTTATTTAATATCTTGTTAGGTGTATTCTTTTTATAAAATATATTCAAGACTTTGGCTATAATTACACCCAGACTAGCTAGATTGTTTTTGGTTGGCGGACCGCATAAAATCACTTTACTAATTTCCTCATCATATTTTTTTAAATAATTTCTGGCTACTAATGTTCCCATGCTGTGGCTAAACAAGTTTACTTTTAAATTTGGATATTTATTTTTAATATATTTTGTTATCTTATATAAATCGTCAACCAAAAAGTCAATGTTTTCACTGTAAAAATACCCCAAATCCTTTTCACTTTTAACACTAGCACCATGACCTCTATGGTCATGGATTACACAAATATATCCGTTATCTGATAAATATTTCATAAAGTCATAATACCTTTCTTTATGTTCCGACATACCATGCGAAATTTGTACAATCCCTTTCGGTTTCACTTTCGGTTCTATTATTGCAATGGATAAATTCAGATTATCTTTCTCAGATTTTATTTTTTCTAATATCATACTTTTTTCCTTTCATAGTAAATATTAAATATTATAACATATTTTTTTGATTTTTCTATTTTTTTATTACATTATTCTTATTTTTTTGATATAATAATTAAAATATTTATGATAGGAGATGTTGTTACATTGCCTCAAGGTAAACATTCAAAATCAAAATCTGTATATAGCTACCAAAAGACTAATACCAAACAGCCACAATTAAAAAAGTCGATATTTATAGTAATGTTTTCAGTCGTCCTTTTAAGCTTTGCTTTTAGTAATCTATCATATGTTCAAGGAGATAACGAAAACAACGTTTTTACAATAAATTATGCAAAAAAAGCTGAAATCATTGAGGCCTCTGCCAAAATAGAAAATTCAGGAAGTGAAACAGAAAATATGAAAGTACAAATAGTAGAACCTACAGAAGATGAAAAAATTAAATTATTAGTTCAATCAGAAATTGCAAATAATAACCTTACTGAAGATAATTTTGCTTTTTTCTATTATAACCCTACTGACAAAAAATATTATTTTTATAACCAAGATACTTATTTTACAGCAGCTAGCACAGTCAAAGTTCCTATAGCAATGAATTACTATGATATGATAAATAGTGGAAAATTAGCTTCTGATAGCACAATAAAATATGATGACAGTTGCTATGAAGCTGGTGGTGGTACAACTTCTGCAACTTACGATTCAGGCGATAATGTTCCTATTAGCTTTTTATTAAAACAAAGCATCGTCAACAGTGATAACACTGCTGTCAACCTTTTAATTGATAATTTAGGATTTTCATCATGTAGGAAAAATATAGCCGAATTTGCTACTTTCCCTCTATCTGATCAATTCTATGTAGAAAACATTACTTGTGCAAGATATTCTTTTGATGTTATTAATCATATATATAAGAATCAAGAAAAATATAGTATGTTAATTGAAGATATGAAAGTTTCTTCAATGGGACAATATTTAAAAAAATATATAACTGATTATGAAGTAGCTCATAAATATGGTAGCTATTCAGGATATGTTCACGATTACGGCATTGTATATACTGAAGAACCATATTTAATAGGCATCTTTACTAAACATGTATCAGAAGCGGATGAATTTATTGCAACTCTTAGTCAAAAAGTTCTACAGTCTACGTTAGACGAAAAAACTAAAATAACTAAATCTGAATAATAAAAAAGTACAAATTATAATTAACTTCATAATTTGTACTTTTTTATTTTATTACTTAATATGTCGTATACTAGATAAAATCACATCAACTACAAAACCCAATATAATGCTATATAAAATAATTCTTTGTATTTTAACATTATTCTTTTTTAATAATTTGTCTGCACATTTTTTTACAAATGGATGGATTATATTTATAAATATTAGTCCAAAAAATCCCCATAATATTGAAAAACTTAAACAAATTCTTCCTTGTATATTAAACATAGCATCTGAATAATCCCACCATCTTTGATGAAATATAAGTTCTAATATCCATGAAGCTATAAATTCAAATGCCGAAAATGCAACCATAGCAATAATAAATTTTATAAAATTGTTTTTCTTAACATTTCCTAAATTTATTAATAGTAAAACTGCTCCAAAACCATATATAGGACATATCGGTCCATATAAGAAACCTCTTTTTACAAAATGTCCAAATACAGTAAAAGCATAAAATGTTTCTAAGCACCAACCAATAAATGCATACAGTAAAAAATATAAAATTAATTTTTCTTTAGTAGTCAATTCTTTATATTCAATCAATGCTAAATTCTCTTTCAATGAATTCACTCCTATATTAAACTAAAATGTCCACATTATTCTCTATAAGACGTTAGTCGGTGCTTATTATAACATATTTCATGCTTTTTTACAAATTTTACAAATTTATTTCTTTTTTATTATGTATATTATTCTTTAGTTTGTATGATTATTTCTGCTTCTTCATCACTTAAATATTTATACTTTATCATTTTATCAATTACTTGTTTTTGTCTTTTTTGGGCTAAATCCATATTTTTAGTTGGTGCATATTCTGAAGGTGCATTTGGTATTCCGGCAAGCATTATTGCTTCATATTTAGAAAGTTGATATGGTTCTTTATTAAAGTATCCTCTACTTGCTTCTTTTACAGTATAATATCCATCTCCAAAATAGCTTGTATTTAAGTATAATTCTAATATTTCTTTTTTTGAATATTTTTCTTCTATCTTTGTTGCCATAAATACTTCTGCAATTTTTCTCTCTATTTTCTTCTCTTGTGTAAAGTAGATATTTTTAGCTAATTGCTGTGTTATTGTACTTCCACCTTCTACAAAACTCATTGCTTTAATATCGTTCCATGCAGCTCTACCAATAGCAATTATATCTATTCCTTTATGTGTATAAAATCTATGATCTTCTACGCTTATTACAGCATCTATATAAATTTGTGGTAATTCTGAAATTTTAGTATAATTCTTTTTTTCTTTTATCTCTTCCACTTTGTCCTCTAAACTTGTTTTTTCTATTGCTTCTTTATACATATTATAGCCATTTCCTATAAATAATAACGCTATACTTAAGAAAATTGCTAATATTACTACAATTAATTTTACAATTTTTTTCATATTACCACCTTCTACTTTATCATCTATTCTTCATCTTTAATAATGCTTTTACTTCCTAAATATGTTGCTAAGAAATATAGTCCATAAACTACTCCAATTATCACTACTGTAGCTATTACAGATGGTAATAATTCTTTTGTAGTTGCTAACCCTGACATCATAGTCATAACAAATTGTATTCCAAAAATTGAATGTATTATTGCAAGTACTAATGGCAACATAAAGAATATTGCAATCTGTCTAAATAATGCCTTATTTATTGTTTTTTCATCACAACCTATTTTTCTTAATATAAGATATCTTTGTTTATTATCTGAACTTTCAGTTAATTGTTTTAGTGCTAGTATTGCAGCACTTGCAATTAAAAATACAATTCCTAAATAAATAGCTATAAATATTACAATTGTTGACACTCCTAAACTTGCTTCTATAATTGTTATTTTTGTCATTCCATTTATAGGAATTCCCTTTTTTTCTATTTCTGTTGCTAATCCAGATTCTTTATCTACTAATTCCTTATCAAGTTCTCTTTTTTCTTCTTCTGTTTCTGCATTATAATTTGCTGATAATATATATTGTTCTTTCCATTCTTCTTTTAATTCACAACTATCTGGAACAATGATAATTCCTGTATTCATGTGGCTTGTTGACATCATTATATAGCCTTCTTTACATTCATTATATTTAGAATGATATTCTTTTCCATTTAGCACTATACTAATTCCTGATTTTAGAGCTTGATTTCTAACTTGTATCATATTATCATAATCAGCAAGTACAACAAATTCATCTTCATTTAGGCTATGTTCTTCTAGTCCATACATCCTTGCAAATTTGTTATAATCTGAAACTTTAATAAGTGTTTCAGGGGTATCATATTGTAACATTGAATATTGTGCCTTTACATTTTCAAATTGATTTCCTAGGCTATCTTTCCACGTCCATTCATTAGTCGCATATATTGGCATTTCCACAATGTCTTTTAATTTATTCATATCATATCCAGCATTTTTTAATGTATAGCTTACAGGATATTTTGAATCTTCTCTTGCCTCTTGAGTTGGTGTTATTTCAGAGCCATATGTTTCATATTTTAAATAACTTTCAGGTAAATTAGCTGTTTTATATAAATTCACATCAACAGGTGTCATTTCTTTTAAGTCTTTTTGCATTGTATTTCTTAGTGATAAACTTGAAGATAATATACTTATAGTCATAAATAACATTAAACATATTACACTCATGCTAATTACAGTTGTATTTATTTTGTTGTTTAGCTGTCTTAGTACAAACATATTAGTTCCTTTTAAGTATATGTTCTTTCTTGTTTGTACTACTTTTAAGACAAATCCTGATAATGACCAAAATATTGCAATTGTTCCTACAATTCCCATAACTATTATTGGTAATAGTTTATCTGCTGTGCTAAGTGATTCTACTCCACCTGTTACTTTCCAATAACTATATCCCAATATTCCTGCACCTGCTAAAAATACTAGTATTGAAAGAACAGGATTTTTAATTTTCACTGTCTCATTTTTCTTTATCGCTGTTAATAAATTTATTAATTTATATCTTGAAATTGTAATGGTATTAAATATCATAACCGCAATATACATTATTGCAAAGTATAGGCATGTTTTTATACATGCATCTTTTGAAAATACAAATTGGAATTTTGTCATATCTGCTTCAAATAATTTACCTACTAAAATAGACATAAATTGAGAAGCAAACACTCCTATTATAATTCCTGTAATTAATGATAAAACTCCTACTAATATTGTTTCTATTAATATAATCTTAGAAATTTGTCTTTTTCCCATTCCAAGAGTCATATAAATTCCAAATTCCCTTTTTCTTCTATTAATCAAAAAATTATTGGCATATACAATTAATAATCCTAAAACTACAGCAACAAATACAGATACATAGCCAAGCATTGAAATCATTAGTTTTATTATTTCTCTAGTAGATGCTGATACTTCTAACATTGCTTGTTGACTATCTAAAGAGTTAAACATATAAAATATTGCTACTCCTAATACCAATGTTAAAAAGTAGATTGCATAATCTTTAAAACTTTTTTTCATGTTTTTTATTGATAACTTAAATAACATCGTTCAAATCACCTCCAAGAAGTGTTTGCACCTCTATTATTTTTTCAAAAAATTGTTTTCTTGTATCATTTCCTTTATTTAATTCATTAAAAATTTTACCGTCTTTTATAAATAAAATTCTATTAGCATAACTTGCAGTAAAAGCATCATGGGTTACCATTAATATAGTTGCATTAAGTTTATTATTTAAAGTTTCAAATGTTTCCAATAATTGTCTTGCTGATTTACTATCTAACGCTCCTGTTGGTTCATCAGCTAATACTAATTTTGGATTAGTTTATAATAGCTCTTGCAGATGCACATCTTTGTTTTTGCCCCCCTGATATCTGATATGGATATTTATTTAATATTTCTGCTATATTTAATTTTTGGGCAATTTCTTTTACTCTACTATCTATTTCTTTCGGTTTTGCTTTTTGTATAGTTAATGCTAATGCTATATTTTCATATACTGTTAAAGTGTCTAATAAATTGAAATCTTGGAATATAAATCCTAATTCTTCTCTTCTAAATTTATTTAATTTGTTTCCTTTTAGTTTTGTTATATTTTCTCCATTTATTATTATATTTCCTGCTGTAACTTTGTCTATAGTTGAAATGCAATTTAATAATGTTGTCTTTCCGCTTCCACTAGCCCCCATTATTCCAACAAACTCTCCTTCATTCACGTCAAAGCTAATATTATCTATAGCTTTAGTTAAATTTGATTTGTTGCCATAATATTTTTCAATTTGTTTTACTTCTAAAATCTTTTCCATTTATAACTCCCTCCATTTTTTATGATATTAAAAATAATTTAGTTATATCTAAGTATCTTTTGGTTATACTTATTATAAAATCTTTTTAACTTATTTTCCATCGATTTTTCTTTCAATAACCTTTCAAAAATGCAAGGTTGTACTAACTATATTTTTTTAATTCTCCCCCCTTATTTTCAAAAGCGATAGAAATTAATTCTATCGCCCTTATTTATTTTTTCTTAAATTGTAACTATTTTGTGGAAATATTAGCTTTATTTGAGTTCCTATATTTTCTTCTGAATTCAGTTCAATTGCAATATTTAACTTATCACATAGTTTTTTACACAAGTATAACCCTATTCCCGTTGATTTCTTTCCTAAAATTCGCCCATTACTTCCCGTAAAACCTTTTTCAAATACTCTTGAGATTTCTCCTTCTTTAATACCTATTCCATTATCTTTTATTATTAAAGTCGTACTTTCTTTTTGTTCTAATGAAAATATTTCAATTTCCAAAGCTCTATCTTGACTTTTATACTTTATACTATTTTGTATTAATTGGTTTAATATGAATTTTATCCATTTACTATCAGTTGCAACCTCATAATTAATATCATGGGTATTTATTATAACTCTATTTTGTATTAATTCATTTTTATTTTTCTTTATAACATCATTCACAATTGGTCTTAAATTAGTCCTTTTAATTATATAATCTTTTTCAACAGTATTACTTCTTGCATAAAATAACACTTGTTCTATATAATCTTCAATCTTGCTTAGTTCTTCATCTATACTTTTAGTTGTTTCATTCTTATTATTTTCAATTATCATTTTACTTGCTGCAATAGGAATTTTTATTTCATGTATCCATAATTCTATATATTCTTTATAATCTTCTTGCATGTATTTATATTCATTGACGTGTTCAATCATTGTTTTATCTGTTTGATTTAATACATCTTTTAAAATATTCCCTTCTGCAAAACCTGCTTTTGGCATAACTTCTGCAATTAAATATTTTTTGTCTAGTCCTTCTAATAAATTTATAGTTTTGTCATAAAATCTTTTTCTTTTTATATAATCTATAAGCAATCCCATAAAATATGAAACAATCAATACAAATGGTATGTAAATTTGCATAAATAAGCTTATTGGATAGACTAATAAAAAAATCTCAATTGTAATTAGTGCAAAAATTATAAGTATTATTGTTATTAAATTATCTTTCAAATATCTTTTAAAATTCATTCTTGTTCTTCCTTTTATTAGTTTTATTCCTTTAACATGTATCCTTGTCCTCTTTTGGTTTCGATTAAATCTTTGCATCCTATTTTATCTAATTTATTTTTAAGTCTTGTCATATTAACAGTTAAAGTATTATCATCTATAAATTCTTCACTTTCCCATAGATATTGCATAATTTCATCTCTCGAAATTATTTTCCCCCTATTTTGTACTAAATAATGTATTATTTTTAACTCATTTTTAGTTAAGTTTATATGTTCTTCATTTTTTTCTATCAGACTTTGTGAAACATTTAAAATAAATTCATTGCAATTAATTTTATCTAAATTAGAGCTAGCTTTATTCGTTCTCCTTAATACAGATGCTATTTTTGCTAATAAAATTTGTATATTAAATGGTTTCGTAACATAATGGTCTGCTCCATAATTCATACTAATTAATTCATCCATCTCATTATCTCTACTTGTTATTATTATAATTGGAACTTCTGAGACTTTTCTGACTTCTTTTAATATATATTCTCCATCAAAATTTGGTAAGTTTATATCTAATAAAACTAAATCTGCATTAAAATTCAAAATATCTTGAATTGTGTTTTTAAAACTTTCTAATATATATGCATCATATCCGTTTTTGTCTAAAAAAACTTTTAATTCGTCTCTTAATTTTGCTTCATCTTCTACTATTAATATTTTTTTCATATTTCACCTCTAAAAAATAATTTTGGGTCAGAGGAAAAATCATTTTGCTCGTTTACATTATCCTCAATCTCTTTTTGCATTAATATGGTTATTATACCACGGTTTATTTATGGTTACAATATCAGCTTTTTGCATTTTTTGTATTTTTTCATAAATCTACTAGACAGCTTGTACGCTTTGTGATATTATATATTTTGAAAACAAAAGAAATGAAATTTTATATTTCTAGGAGGTTTAAAATGAACAAAAAAATCGTAAAAATTAGTGTAATTATATTTAGCGTTTTAGCTATACTTTGTATGCTTAATGCATGCTATGCTGTTGATTTAAATTTAAGCAATGACTTAACTCTTAACACAAATGCTGTTCCTAATAGCAATTCAACAGATACATCAAATGTTACTCAACAAACTAATACTGATAATACAGCTAATTCTACTAACTCTGGTAACACTTCAACTGAAACTAATACAAGTACAAATGGAAATGTAACTAGTACATCTACAGATTTTAGTAATTCTACTGAAAACACTAATACTTCTGGCACTAGAGTTACTACTACAACTTCAACTAGCAATGAAAGCGGTTCAGAAATTACTAATATATTAAATATTTTCTTAATTGTAATCGGCATATTATTAATATTACTTTCTATTGCAATTTTAATACGATTAAAAAAATAAAATATAATTGAAAGCGAATTTTATATTCGCTTTTTTTGTGAGATATTTTTTTATTTTATAAAAATGTTTTTTGTATGTATATTTTATTCAAAATGAAAAATACTATTATTAGAATTATTTTTTAATAATTTATACATTTATAGGAGGAATTTTATATGTACAAAAAATTATTAATTACTTTTATCTTGTTAGTAGCTTCAATTTTATCATGTACACTATGTTTTGCAAATGACGCGGGTACTATGGTTCAAGACGCTTCAAATGCTGTTAAAAATGTAGTTGGAGGTGCAGAAAACGCAGTGAAAGATGCTGCTAATGGTATTTCTAATGGTTCCCAAAACATAACTAGAGATATGGAAAATGGCGCTAAAAATGTTACTGAAAGCACAGTTAACAAAACTGAAAATGTTACTCAAGGTACTATGAACACTGCTTACAACGCTACTAGAACTGCAACAGATATAGATGCTGGTGGAACTACAACTTTTATGGGAATGAATGCTACCTCATGGACATGGCTTATTATGGGGATTGCTGCTATAGCTATTGTTGCTCTAGTTTGGTATTATGGTTCTCAAGTTCGTACTTCTAATTTTGATGATAATGACCAATATTAGAAATTTAAGGTGAAGATATTTTTTAATCTTCACTCTTTTTAATTTTTATGCTATAATAGCTATAGTTTATTAATTAAGAGAGGGTCGTCATTATGAATACAAAATTAATAGCAAAAAATCCAACTGCTTATCACAATTATAATATTGAAGATAAATTAGAAGTTGGCATTGTACTTTCAGGTACAGAAATTAAGTCAATTAGAAATAACCAAGTGAATTTAAAAGATACTTATGCTATAATCAGAAAAGGCGAAGTTTATATTATTGGAATGCATATTAGCCCATATGAGCATGGGAATATTTTTAATAAAGATCCTTTAAGAGATAGAAAATTGCTTTTAAATAAAAGGGAAATAAATAAACTAATTGGTCTTACTAAACAAAAAGGATTATCTTTAGTGCCTATTAGCTTATATTTTAAAGGTAGCCTAGTTAAATTAGAATTAGGAATTGGTAGAGGCAAAAAATTGTATGATAAAAGACAAGATATTGCAAAAAGAGATGCTGAAAGACAAATTGCTCGTAATTTAAAATAATTTGATTTTTGGGTCAGAGGAAAAATCATTCTTCCTTAACTTTATAGAACAAATCGGAAAGTCAGCATGACTTTCCGAATATATAAGTAAAAAAGCCAGTAATTTACTAGCTTTTTTTAAATTTACCAAAATATAATTTTAAATAATTTTTTCCTTCGACTCCAAAATCAGATTAAATTTTATTGCTTGAGCCGAAAACATCTTTCATTTTATGAGCTACAGTTTCTTTTATCAAATCTCTTGCAGGAGTTAAGTATTTTCTTGGGTCAAATGCATTTGGTTCCTCTGCAAAAACTTTACGAATTCCAGCTGTCATAGCTAATCTTAAATCTGTATCCACATTTATTTTTGATACTCCTGATACACTTGCTTCATGTAATATTTCATCAGGTACACCTTTTGCACCTGGAATATTTCCTCCATATTCGTTACACATATCTACTAATTCAGGTATTACTGTAGAAGCTCCATGTAATACGATTGGTGTATTCGGTATTTTTTCTTTTATTTCTTTCAAGATATCAAATCTTAATTTTGCTTCACCTTTGAATTTGTATGCACCATGACTTGTTCCTATAGCTATAGCTAAAGAATCACATCCTGTTCTTTTTACAAACTCTGCAGCTTGTTCTGGGTCTGTGTACATAGCATCTGCGGCATCTACCTTAACATCATCTTCAATTCCAGCTAATTTTCCAAGTTCTGCTTCAACTACTACGCCTTTTGAGTGTGCATATTCTACAACTTTTTTGGTTAAAGCTACATTTTCTTCAAAATCATATTTTGAACCATCTATCATTACAGATGTAAAACCATTATCTATACACATTTTGGCTGTTTCGAAGTCAGGTCCATGGTCTAAATGAATTGCGATTGGAACTTCTGGGTGTTCTTCTACTGCTGCTTGAACCATTTTCATTAAATACCCTATTCTTGCATATTTTATTGCACTTAATGATGCTTGTAAAATTACAGGAGATTTTGTTTCTGCAGCTGCATCTACAATCCCTTGAATTATTTCCATATTATTTACATTAAATGCACCTATTGCATAACCTTCTTTCATTGATTTTTCAAACATTTCTTTTGTTGTTACTAACATATGTATTCCTCCTTATTTTTTATTCATCGTAATTATATTTCTATTTCTGTTAGATGTCAAGATTTTCTATTATTCTAGTTTAATCTTTAAAACTTAAATACCAGCTAACTCCATTTTTTTGCCTTCCTATTTCTTTTATTTTTTCTTCTACACCATTCATGTTTATTGGTGGCGGAAGAATTGTTGGCTGATGGGGTATCCAATTAGCTCCTGTAGCTACTTTTTCTTGTTGTGCCGTTTGCAATGCTACAACAACTCTTAATATCTCAGGTACAAATCTTCCTACATTCATTGGATATACCAATATTGTTTTTATAATTCCTTTATCATCTATAATGAATACATTTCTCACTGTTTCGGTTTTACTTATATCATTTGCTATCATTCCGTATTTTCTAGCTATTTCTCCACTCCTATCTGCTATTATCGGAAAAGAAACCTTTATTCCTGTTTTGCAATATATATCATATACCCATGCTAAATGCGAACTATTACTATCAATACTTAATCCTAGCAATTCAGTATTTATTTTTTTAAAATATGTATGCGCTCTTGTAAAAGCTATCATTTCTGTTGTACACACTGGGGTAAAATCACCTGGATGCGAAAATAAAACCAGCCACTTTCCTTCATAATCTTTTAATTTAATATTTCCAAAAGTAGTTATCGCCTCAAATTCAGGTGCTTTTTGTCCTATTTTAACATTTCCATTCATCATTAATTCATAATCCATACTAAAACTCCTTTCATTACCATATATTATGAAAGGAGTTAGATTTTGACAATACCTTATTAAAATTTTAACATCTTCTTTATTTCACTATCAAGTTCTTCCTTAAATTTCATACTCATATCATTCTTCTACATTTTAAAAATAGTGTTGCCATTTTTTATTGTCTCCAATACTTTAATATCTCTAATTTTTTCTTTTTCTACTTTCAAAGGATTTTTATCTATTATGATTAAATCAGCAAATTTCCCCTCTTTTATGCTCCCTTTTATGTCCTCTTCTGAGTATTGATATGCACTATTTATAGTTACTGCTTTGATTGCATCTAAAACTGATGTTTTTTCTTCTTCACCTAACAATACGCCTTCTTTTGTTTCTCTATTTACAGCACACCATATTGTTTCGAACATATTAGGCTCTATTACTGGTGCATCTTGATGAAATGTACAACATATATTATTTTTTATTGTACTTCCGGCTGGACTTATTGTATTTGCTCTGTTTAATCCAAAGTTTTTAATATGTATATCTCCCCAATAATATATATGTGCTATGAAAAATGATGGTATAATTCCATTTTCTTTTACTTCTTGTAATTGGTCTACTCCCAATAATTGGCCATGTATTAACACTGGCTTGATTTCTCTTACATTTTTACCTGTACTTTTTATTGCATTAATATATTGTTCTGCTGCTTTATCTCCGTTACAATGTGCTAATATCTGTAGTTTGTCATTATATGCGCTTTCCACTACCTGCTTTACTTCACAATCACTCATTGTACCATATCCAAAATAATTTTCATCATCTATATATGGTGTTCTCATCCATGCAGTTCTTCCTTGTGGTGATCCATCTAAAAATATTTTAATTCCACCTATTTTAAAGTGATTTTTATATTTTTTTATGTTTTGCTTAAATTCGTTTTTTATTTCATGTTCTGCATTTTTATCCATATATGCAATAATATCTAAATATAATTTACTTTCTTCTACTAATTTTTTGTATATTGGTACTAACTCTTTTACCATCATTCCTTCTTGAATAGTCGTAATTCCAAAAGAAGCATATTTTTGTTGTGCTTTATCACATAAATTTATTAGGTCCTCTAAACTTGCCATAGGAATCTTCTTTACATTTTCTATAAACGCATTTTCTTCTAAAAAACCTGTTAACTCGCCATTTATTTTTCCTATTTTTCCCCCAAGCGGCTCTATTGTATCTTTGGTTATATTTAAGTAGTCCAATCCTTTAGAATTTGCAACCCCGTTATGTCCTGATTTGTGATGAATTATAACTGGGTTATCCTTTATCACTTGATCTATTTCGTCTTTAGTGATATGCCTCTTTTCTATCAAAGAATTATTATCATATCCACTTGCAATAATCCACTTGTCATTTTCTATATTGTTATCATTCTTATATGCACATAATTTGTCTTGTATGTCTTTTACTGATTTACAATCATTTAATGGAACTTGTAACAAGTTATTAGCTACTGCAAAAAAATGACTATGTGCATCTATAAAAGCAGGCATCATGGTTTTTCCTTGTAAATCTATTACTTGCGTTTTCCTATCTTTACATTCTAATATTTCTTTTTGAGTTCCTACTTTTTTTATTTTATCGTCCTCAATTAATATTGCCTCAACATTGTTATTTTCTAAAGTTATAAAATCCCCATTATAATATATCTTTTTCATAAAATCCCTTTCCTTTGTATAAATTACGCTTACGCTATTCTTCTACTTTTCCTTGTTTTAATCGTAAATATCCCAATTCTTCCCATACATTATAAGCTAAATTCAATCTAAACACCAATGTAGGTTTTGCACCTGCTCTATTCTTGTCTATTACACATGCGTAATATCTAACATCAGGATTTTTTTCTTTTTTCAAATCAAAGAACTTCGTATCAACTTCTTCTAATGAATATTCATAATTTTGAAGTGTATCTCTATTAATTTGCTTCATTAAACTTAGAGTATCCAAAACTTCTTTTACAGTCCTACTAACTGCTAAATCATTAACATTTAAATTCACAGGTAATGTGTTGCTCTCTGCTAATTGTAAAGTTGAGCAAATAAACATATTAAAATTCTGCGCTAAATTTGAAAGTATCGTTGCAGTTTTCTTTAACTCTTCTCCTATACCAATATTGGCTGTATCAGTTTTAAGTGTATCATAAAATACATATTCTATCTGCTCTTTATAATAATAGTTCATTATAACTTTTTTTAATTCATCATTTGTATGGTCTGTAATATTGATAAAATATATTGAATTCTTAATTTCTTGATTTGCCCAATCTGTTACAGCAATAGTTTTTTTAAATTCACTTGATACCTCTGATAATCTTTTCACAAAATCTCCTTGTTTTTCTCCTTGCTTCCTAAGTACAAAACCATCATCATCGACTTCTGTTTTATTAGGATCATCTGCCCTAAACTTAAATTCCAATAATTCTCCTTCTGTTTTCTTCAAATCTTGTTGCCCATGCAATTTTTGAAATGCTTTGTTGTTTATTATTGTCGTTATTAAACATAATCGCATTTTTTCTTCAGACATCTCGTTTGATATGACTAATACTTTCTTTTTATGTACTAATGCTACATGTGCAGCAATATTAACTGTTAATCTACTTTTCCCCGAATTTGATGGCATAGCTATTGCCATTGTTTCTCCTTTTCTTACTCCTTTAAATACTTTTGTCATAATTGGAAAAGGAAGCTCTAATCCATTTCTTAAATTATTTTCTCCAGCCTCTAAAAAGCTCGTAAGATTTGATGTTAATACTGCTCTTTTAAATCTTTCTGTATCATTTACTTGTTGAATTGCTGCTTCTACTTCTTCTACAGACATTTTGTCATATAAAATATATTGAGTTATTTCTACTACTTTCTCCTGTATATTTTTAATCGGTATTGCTAAATAACTTTTTCTAAGCACAAATAATTTCTTTAAGTCTATATAAACATTTTCCATATTATACTCGCTATTAGCCATTTCTTCTTTTAATTCTGCTTTAAACTTGTAACTTTCTTCATTATCCCTTGCAAAGTTAAAATTTGCTTTTGCTTCTTCAGAACTATATGCGCCTCCTTCAGTAAATAGCACGCTTTTATATGCATTTAACACATCTGCATCTTCAAAATAACATTCATCAAATTTGAAATAAAATTTTACAATCTGTTTTGGATCATTTAAAAGCATACCCATATATCGTTTCTCTAAGTCGATATTACTAAGTTCTTTTGGATATATTCCACCTTCTTCTATTTCCAACTCTTGTTCTACAGGCTCTTCTTGTTCCTCTTTTAAATTGCTTAATTTTTCTATTTTCTTAAAAGCTTTTACATAATCTTCGTTTAACAGTTCCTGTCTTATTTCTTCTATGATTTCCTTATTTTGCTCTGTTACAGGTATATCATTTAAAATTTCATATATTTTACTTATTTTGCTTTCTTCCATTTTGACTAATCTCCTTATTTTTTATTAAATATTTTAAACTAGAGGAGGTTATCTTCCTCCTCCACCTCCGCCGTCCTCCGGCCGCCTCCGCCACCGCCAGAGAATCCTCCGCCGCTTCCTGACGCAGACGAGTATGCTGATGACATAGACGTACTAATAGCGTTTGAAAAACTTTTAGTAAAGTTTGTACTTAGCATTACATGCATATATGCATAGCTTCCTGCTGACGTTATTTCTTCTAAATCAGGATATACTACTTTAAGTTGTTTTAACACTTTATCTGCTATTCCAAAAACAGTTGCATATACTAAGAATTTCTCCCACAAAACAATCTCTGGGACTTCTTTTTCTTTTAAAAGAGAAAATTCCTCCATATATTTTTTTAACCCTTTCCATTTTGTGCTCTCGTCTATTCCTTCCTGCGTATAAACTGCTACTCTTTTGGAAGCAATTTGTGCTAATACTATGTTTATTATAGATAATATTACTATTGCAATTCCTGAAATTAATGCAATCTCTTTTGGGCATTTTGCAACACCAAATCCTAAAATGAAATATAACATCACAATAAATATATTCAATACTATTCTGCTTTTTATCTTATTAAATACATTGAGATTATCTTTGTTAAATATTCCTCTATCGCTTAATTTATCTAACAGTTTTGTATGTAATGAGTTTGGCATAGTTTGAAGTTCCGTTACAGACATTTCTTTTATATGTTTTTGTAATTCTTGTAACGTTACTTCATCTTTTCTATGTTCCTCTGCTGTTTCAAGAACTATTTCGGCAAACTTTTTTTCATCTAATGGTAAATCTTTTAATAATTCTGCTTTATTAGATATTTTTATTGTAACATCTTTTTTACCAGTATTATTTAAAACAAATGTTAGCTTTCCTTTTAAGACTAAATCCATTATAGTTGCCGAAAATACTTTTCCTAAATCATTACTACCTATCTCACTCTTTTTCTTCTCATACACATATAGTGCTTCTAATGGCGTTGCATTTTCATTTGGTAAATCTCTATAATAAATAATTTCTTGTGAAGGTTTTAATGGTTTAGATTTTGATATATTTTTACATGAATTAATTATTAATTTTATTAACCATATAATTATTGCAACTCCAATAGCTAATGAAACAATTGTTATTATTGTAGGAATTATATTGTTCATAGTTCTTTTTAAATTTGCTTCCTTTGCCCACTTCTCTTCTTCCTTAAGCACAGTTGGTAAGATTTTACCGCTTTCTTTTCTTGTTACGTTTCCAACTAGATTATTCGGAATTAATGTTCTAACTTCCACAAATCTTCCGTTTCTAAAATTATTTAATTCAAATGCTATTATATTATGATCTGTTGTATTTATTGTTCCATTAAGATCTTCTGTGTGCCCCCAAACTTTAATATCTTGAGGGGTAGGAAGCTCTATTTCTGTATGTATTTCTCCCCTAATCTTTTGAGCATCAACAGCAAAATCTTTTCCTATAAATTGCCAATATAATTCTGAATAATCTTCATATTGTTTGATAACATCTTTAACTGTATATTGTATTGCATAAGTTCTATGACCTACAGTATTGTCCATTCCTACTCCCCATGCAATTTCAAAATCGCCATCATCATTTCTTAGCCCATAATAACAATCTTTTGTTACATGGTTCATTAATGTTCCTATTTCTTTTAATGGTTTATTTCCGCGTGTTATATCTGTTACTTTTACATCTGTAATACCACTATATTTAGATGTATCAGTTTCAAATGTTTTAAATAATGTATTTGTGTTTTTTATGTCTATGTCCCATGTTTCTTCTATAAATAAATCTCCATCTTTTTCTATTAATGCCTTAAATGATAATTCTTCTAAGTATAAGTCATTTGATGAACTTGCTTTGCTTTCATTGTTTATCGTAATACTAAGTATCATTGTAAACAGTATTATAATTATAAATTTAAGTATTCTTTTCATTTGCTTCCCCCTTATTTCAAAATTCACCCTAATTATACACTTAAGAATTTCTTTAAGCAATAGATTTTTTTAGTTTTTTATGTTATTATATTGATACAATTTTTTATGGAGATGATAATTTTATGGCATTTGACGGAATAGTAACTAAGGCAATTGCATCTGAGCTTCAATTATTAAAAGGTGCTAGGGTTGATAAAATCTTTCAACCTAATTCTAATACAATCATAATAGGAACATATATAAATGGCTGTAATTATGCTTTACAGGTTTGTGTTAGCCCTCAAAATTACAGAATCCATTTAAGTACGCATCCTAAAGCCAATCCTAAAATTGCACCTAATTTTTGTATGCTACTTCGTAAATATTTAATTGGCTTACGCATCAAAAATATAGTTACAAATTCACTAGAGAGAATTGTAACAATTGAATTGGAAGGCTTTGACGATGTTGATGATATTATAACTTCAAAGTTAGTTATTGAACTTATGGGAAAACATTGTAATATTATTTTACTAAATGACGAAGGAATTATTATTGATAGTTTAAGGCATATTAATAATGAAAATGCTACACATATTGTAATTCCACATATTAAGTATGAATATCCAAAAACTTCAAAAAAAGATTTCTTTGATATTGCAAATTTTGAAGAATTTAAAACTATTATAAACACTTCTAATTCTTTAGAATTTCCTGAGATTATTAGTAATACTTTTAATGGTATTAGTAAGAAATTCATTTCATTTATAATGGACAAATTAAATACTAACAAATTAGAAGATATCTACAATTATCTACTACAAATTATCTCAAAAACTGATTCTTTTGAATTAGATATTGAAGAATATAATAACGATTATTTTTTAGTTCCTTGTAGCCATCCATTAGACGATTTCAACTTAAATTTTAAACTAGATAATTTATACTATTTAAAAGAAAGTCAAAGTGAATTAAAAGAAAGTAGAAATAATGTATTAAGGCTAATCTTAGCTACTTTAAATAAATATAAAAAACGTCTTTGTAATATTAATAAAAAGCTAGAAGAATGCACTAATATGGATACGTATAGATTATATGGAGAGCTTATAACTTCTAATTTGTATAGAATTCCTAAAAAAAATGTTTCTGAACTATCTTTAGAAAATTATTATGATAATGGATCTTTAATAACCATTCCTTTAGATAGTAGATTTTCACCAAGTCTTAATGCAAAAAGATTTTTCAAAAAATATCACAAATTGAAAAATGCTTTAGAAATTGTATCTAAGCAAAAGGAAGATACAATAAAAGAATTGGATTACATTGAAAGCATTGTATACGAATTAGAAGCGGCTTCTTCGCTTAATGACATAAACGATATTCTTGAGGAAATATCTGAAAATGTTATTTTTCAAGATAAAGTAAAAAAATTAAAATATAAACAAGCATCTAAAGTCAAAAAAGGAAATTTGACCAAAAATAAAACAGTAAAATTTAATCCTATAAAATATACTATTGATAGCTATACCCTTTTAGTTGGCAGAAATAATAAAGAAAATGATTATTTAAGTTTAAAATATGCACACAAATCAGATGTATGGTTCCATACAAAGGATATTCATGGAAGCCATGCCGTACTTATTTTAGAAAATTCATTACCACCAAGTGAAGATATTTTAATTAAGTGTGCTCAAATAGCTGCATACCATAGCAAGGCTCGTTTTTCTTCTAATGTTGCTGTAGATACTTGTGAAGTAAAGTTTGTAAAAAAACCAAAAGGTGCAAAACCCGGCATGGTTATTTATACAAATTATAATACAGTATATGTTAATCCTAAAAAATAAAAAATGGAGAATCACTCCATTTTTTATTTTTTATGCTTGTTTTCTTTTCTTTATTTTCTCTACTTCTATATCGCCAAAGAGCTCATCTTGTTTAGTTTCAACTTTACTTCTTCTAGACATTTCTAATAATCCGGAAAAAGCTGTTATTACTTCTTGTTTGTTATGTTGGTCCAATGAAAATAATTTATTAAAAATAAATCTTTTTTGTTTTATTAAAACTTTAAACATTTCTTTTACTTTACTAGCTACAGTATAATTCTCTGTTATAGCTATTTTTTCTATGTTTTTAGCATTTTTATTAACTTTTGCTTCATTTCTTTCTAATAAATTTTTATATATTTCAGGAATTAAAGTGTTTTCATAGTCTTTCTCTAGTTTTTGCTGTGGTAACTTAATTTCTTCTGGTTGTTTAAAATACCTGCATGAAAATGCTTTATACTTTTCTTTAAACGTTTTACTTATTTCTTTAAATTTCTTATATTCTATAATTCTTCTAATTAATTCTTCTTCGGTTATTTCTTCTTCTTCCTCTTCCTGTTTTGGCAATAAATTCTTAGATTTTAAATACAAAAGAGTCGATGCCATTACTAAAAATTCGCTAGCTATTTCTAAGTTTAGCTTTTCTTGCTCTTTTAAATAATTTATATATTGATCAGTTATTTCACTTAAATTAATATCATATATGTTCATTTTATTTTTATCTATCAAATGGCATAGTAAGTCTAATGGCCCTTCAAAATTATCTATTTTAATTGCATATTTCTTTGTTTCTAAAGTTAGTATTGACATTTTTTTGCTCCTTTTATTCTTCAAATGCTTTATTTATATTTTCTATTTTATATCCTTTCTTTAACAATATCTGCTTTATTTCTTCTCTGTCCATAGATGCTGATTTCTTATACATTATGTTAGATGCTGATTTAATTTCGTATTCTTCAAGTTCTTCTCTGTTCTCATAAAAATAGTCTTCTATATCTTCTTTTCTAATTCCTTTAGCTATTAGCTTATATTTTACTTCTCTTTTTGATAGATTTTTTAATGCCATAAAGTTATTAATAGTTTTTCTTATATATTCTTTATCATCTATGTAGTTAGCTTCTTTTAAGTATTCTATTATATCTTCTAACAAATTTTCCTCTATCATTTTTTCGAATTTCTTTCTAACTTCGTTTTCACTTCTTTTTTTGTATAAAATATATCTCAAAACCTTTGTTTTTTCTCTATCAAATTCTTCTATTGTATACATATAATACCTCTTTCTGCTTAGTATTCTACTATAAATTCTTTTAAATAGCAAGGAATATTATGTATTCTTACTATAATATTTTGTAATTTAATTCTAACTTTTAAATAAGTTTGCCATTTATGTAAATTTGTAGTATAATATAAATGTATGGGCAAAAGCCCTTATATACATTTTAGTAGCTATTGCTACTATTTAAGAGAAAGGATTTCTCGTGAGTACAGAATTTACAATTAAGGAACAACTTCGTCAATATCTGTCCAAAACTCCTGCGGTGGTTTTTGTTCAGGGACACGATCTCCCTATTGCTGGAACAGATGAATACGGTTTTGTTGCATATGGCAACGACAGTTTTCAGATTCTTGTCGGAGAGTATGAAGCAATTCATACATATCTCCAGCAGCTCTCTGGCAACATTTCATACTACAGCAATTTCAACCGCTGTAGGAATACTCGTGTCGCTCTTAAAGATCTTGTAGGTGTTAATGCCTTCATAGATCCTGGCGCTATTGTATGTGATGGTGCTTCCATCGGAGAGCATGCTCACATTATGATGGGTGCTGTTATCAATACAGATACCCAAATTGGCGAAAACTCTATCATTGAGATGGGAGCTGTTGTCGGACAAGGTTCGGTTATTAACAAGAATTGCCATATTGGTGCTAATTCAGTTTTGGCAACTTGCATGATTGATGCTCCAATTGTCATCGATGATAATGCAAAGATTGGTCCTAATGTTACCATCTTAAGTGGTGTTCATGTTGGAAAGGATGCTATTATAGCAGCTGGATCAGTTGTCAATGACAATGTCCCGTCTAATACTATCTTTGCAGGTGCACCTGCACGTCGAGTGTTGTCTACAGATGACAAAAGCATGGCTCTACATTCTGTTACTTCGCAGAAATAATTTTTCTTTCGAAGTTCTAGTCTTTTATTAGTACTAGAAAAATGGTATCCACAATTAGTGGATACCATTTTTATGTTGTATTATTCGTCATCGTCATTGTTGCTTGGTAATTCTTCTCCTAAACTTTGCTCAAAAGCTTTAGCAAAATTAGCTCTTACTTTTTCTTCAATTTCTTCTAACATATCAGGATTTTCACGAAGATATTTTTTAACATTTTCTCTACCTTGTCCAATCCTTTCTCCATCATAGCTAAACCATGAACCAGCTTTTTCAACAATATCTAAGTTTACAGCCATATCCAAGATATTACCTTCTTTAGATATTCCCTGACCATATACCACATCGAATTCAGCCTCTCTAAATGGTGGAGCTACTTTATTTTTTATTACTTTAACACGAACTCTATTTCCTTTTACTTCACCATCTTGTTTAATGTTTTCTGTTTTTCTAATATCCATTCTAACAGAAGCATAAAATTTTAACGCTCTACCTCCTGTTGTTGTTTCAGGATTTCCAAACATAACTCCAATTTTTTCTCTCAATTGATTTATAAATATTAGAACTGTTTTTGATTTATTAATTGCTCCAGCAAGTTTTCTTAAAGCTTGAGACATAAGTCTAGCTTGTAAGCCCATGTGAGAATCTCCCATATCTCCATCGATTTCGGCTTTAGGAACAAGTGCTGCTACAGAGTCTACTACAATTACATCTAAAGCTCCACTTCTTACTAAGCTTTCCGTTATTTCTAGTGCTTGTTCTCCTGTGTCTGGTTGAGAAACTATTAAATCATCTATATCTACACCTAATTTTTTAGCATATACAGGATCTAAAGCATGCTCTGCGTCAATAAACGCTGCTTCTCCTCCCATTTTTTGTGCTTCTGCTACAATATGTAATGCTAAAGTAGTTTTTCCTGAAGATTCAGGACCAAATATTTCTATAATTCTACCTCTTGGAACTCCTCCTATACCTAAAGCGATATCTAAGCTTAAGGCTCCTGTTGGTATTGCTTCTATTTCCATTGCTTTAAATTCTCCAAGTTTCATTACTGAACCTTTTCCAAATTGTTTTTCTATTTGGCTCATCGCCGCTTCTAGTGCTTTTCTCTTTTCTGCGTTTTCTTCCATAATTTCCTCCTTATTTAGTTGAACTTTTGTTTGATATCTACATTATATAACAAATGTTTGTTTTGTCAATACTTTTTTAATTTTTTTATTATTTATACCATCCTTCTACTCCATAAAACATACTAAACCAGTTAGGAGTAAGGTCTCCGACCAATTCAGAATTATATGCTACTGTATATTTATTGTTACATAAACTGATATATGGTACGTCATTTTTATAAATTTCTGCTAATCTTTTGTATTTTTCTTTAAGTACATTATCATCTGATGTATTTTTAACTTCTTTCATAATATTTGCTACTTCTTCGTTGTAATAATTTGATAAATTGTTGTCTCCGAAAAACAATTCTAAGTTTGGGCTAGGTGATAATGTTATACTACATAGTGCTATGTCAAAACTCTTATTGTTCATCATGTTATTATATTGTCCATCTTGTGCTTGTACAACGTTTATATGTATTCCTTGATTTTCTAACTGTTGTTTTATATTTTGTGCAACAGCAACTTTACTTTGATCACTCGCTCTTACTAGTAAGTTTAACTGTATTTTTTCTGTTTTTTTATTTTCAGTTTTTTGCCACATCTTATTTTTATATGACCAACCTGCATCTACTAAAACTTGTTTACCTTGGTCTGCATTATAACCATTACTTGATTCTTCAGTATATAGCCAATTTCCATAGTCTAAAGGAAAATTAGCAACAAAAGCTTTATTATTTAAAATATTTGAAGTAATATTTTCTTTATCTATAGAATATGATATCGCTTTTCTAATTTCTTGTCTTTGTAAAAGACTATTGCTATTATTTAAAGCTAAGAATACATAATCTCTGCCTTTTACTTCTTTAGGAGTATACCCCATACTACCTATATAATCTTGAATATTAGTATTGTCTGTTGCAACTGCATCTAAGTTTCCAATTTTAAAGCTATTATATAGTTCTCCAACAGATGAATATAGATTAACGATTATTTTATCAAGTGTAACTTCTTTTTCCTTATTCCACCAGTTCGCATTTTTTTCTAATATTATATATGAAGACTGTGCATCTGCTATTTTAAATTTACCAGTTCCTATTGTAGCAGTATTTTTGGAAGTTGTAGCAAAGTCTTCTCCCTGATAATATTCTTTAGATAATATTGGAAATGTTAAATTATATTCGAAAAACGGAACTTCTCTTCCTAACATAATTTTGATTGTAAAATCATCTATAATTTCTACCCCTGTTACATCTTGAACATTTGCGGAATATATTGTTGGTGTATCTTTTAATCTATCTATTGTAAATTGAACATCATCTGCTGTAAAAGACTGTCCATTTGACCACCTTACATTTTCCTTTAACTTTATTAAATATGAATTATCACTTTGCTTAGCCCATTCTTTAGCCAAACAAGGTGTTGCTTTATAATCTACTGATAAGTCTACTAATGGCTCATATATTAATTTTGTTATCTGTTGAACATTTTTATTATTGCTTAAAATAGGATTTATTGTATCTAACTCAGCAATGCCAACTTTAATTTCTCTAACTTTGTTTTCCTGAACACTTGCAGTATATTCTTGTTCTTGCTTCTTTTCTTGCTCATCTTTTTTGATGATATAAACTGCAAAAGCCAATAAAATTATAACAAATACTATAAATAAATATTTTATCCAATTTGATTTCATTTGTTCACCCTCTATACATGATAATCATATCTTAAAATTAACAAAATTTCAAGGTTTTGTACATATTATTTTAATGTAAATAAAAAATGAACACCCTAGAATTAAAATCTAAAATGTCCACTTTATACTTTCCTAAATAAGGCTATTTATATATATAACTTTCTAAGTTCTTGACTCCACTATTAATTTAATACCTGTTCTATCTTCGCCCTCAACTTCTACTTCTGCAAATGCTGGTATACAAACTAAGTCCACTCCTGCTGGTGCTACAAAACCTCTAGCTATAGCTACTGCTTTAACTGCTTGATTTAACGCTCCAGCTCCAATTGCTTGCATTTCTGCTTTATTTGATTCTTTTACCAATCCAGCTATTGCTCCTGCCACTGAATTTGGGTTTGATTTTGATGAAATTTTTAAAATTTCCATTTTCTTTTGCCTCCTATAATTTTATTTTTGTTGTTGCAACTTTTACATTTTGTATTTTACAATATATGGAAATAATTGTAAATACTTTTTATTAAAATTTATCATAAACCCATCGCAAAAATATATTATATTCGACAAAATCTTTTAGTTTGTTTTTTTATATGAAAAAATTCCACATTACTTGACTATTTATTAACTCTATAAATATGTTTTACTTTGTTTGTTGTATCATCTATATCAAAGACAACTGCATTTAGTTTACATTCACCTGTTGCAATTCTATATCTTTCTGGTAATGTTGTTACAAACCTCTTTATTGATGCATTCATATCCATTCCAATTACTGAATTTTTTGGTCCTGTCATTCCTATATCTGTTATATATCCTGTTCCTTTGTCAAAAATAGTTTCATCTGCTGTTTGCACATGTGTGTGAGTTCCATACAATAAAGTAATTTCTCCATCTAAATAACGTGCCATTGCAATTTTTTCTGCCGTTGCTTCTGCATGAAAATCTATTGCAATTATATCTACTTGTGTTTTTACTTTACCTATAATTTCTTTGGCTACTATAAATGGGTTTTCTGAAAGTACATTTACGTCAACCCTACCAATTAAATTAATTACAGCTATCTTTTTATTATTGCATTCATAAATATTATACCCTTTTCCAACTACTCCTTTTGCATAATTTGCTGGTCTTAGTAGTTTTGGGTGATCAATAAATTTAAATATATCTTTTTTTCCCCATGTATGATTTCCCATTGTTATTACATCTATTTTTTCTTCTAATAAGTCATTAAAATTTTTTTGCGTAATTCCCATACCTTCTCCGGCATTTTCTCCATTTACTATTACAAAATCTATATTTTCTTTTTCACGAATTTTATTTAGTTCCCTTTTTAGTTTACTTACACCTGCATTTCCGACTAAATCGCCTACAGCTAAAATTTTCAAAATAATTCCTTCTTTCTTTATTTTATTATAAAGCTCTTTTAAACAACTTATATAATACTATAAAATCATATTAGTGTCAAATGAACAAAAAAAGAGTTATGCTTTATTGGCATAACTCAGAATTTTATTTTGCGTAGTCTACAACCCTTGTTTCTCTTATTATATTTACTTTGATTTGACCTGGATAATCCATTTCATTTTCTACTCTTTTGGCTACATCTCTTGCTAAAATTGTCATTTGATCATCTGTAATTTTTTCAGGTTTTACAACTATTCTTACTTCACGACCAGCTTGTATAGCAAATGATTTTTCAACACCATCAAATGAGTCTGCAATTTCTTCAAGATTTTGTAATCTTTTAATATAAGCTTCTAACGTCTCTCTTCTTGCACCTGGTCTAGATGCTGATATTGCATCTGCTGCTTGTACTAAAACAGCTTCTAATGTTTGTGGTTCAACATCTCCATGATGTGCCTCAACTGCATTTACTACTAATGAATTTTCTTTGTATTTTTTCAATACATCTACACCTATCTCTACATGTGTTCCTTCCATATCATGATCTAATGCCTTTCCAATATCATGTAAAAGACCGGCACGTCTTGCAAGTTTAGGATCTAGTCCTAATTCATCAGCCATTATTCTTGCTAAGTTTGAAACTTCTATAGAGTGATTTAATACATTTTGTCCATAGCTTGTCCTATATTTTAGTTTTCCAAGCAATTTTACTATGTCAGGATGTAGTCCTATAACACCTGTTTCTAAGACCGCTCTTTCTCCTTCTTCTTTTATAGTATTTTCTACTTCTTCCTTAGCTTTTTCCACCATTTCTTCGATTTTAGCGGGATGAATTCTGCCATCATCAATTAATTTTTCTAATGCAATTTTTGCCACTTCTCTTCTCAATGGGTCAAAACCTGATAATACTACTGCTTCTGGTGTATCATCAATTATTAAGTCAATTCCTGTTAATGTTTCTAATGCTTTTATATTTCTACCTTCTCTTCCTATAATTCTTCCTTTCATTTCATCACTTGGAAGAGCTACTATAGATACTGTAGTTTCTTGAGAATGGTCTGCTGCACATTTTTGTATTGCATAGCAAAGCATCTCTTTTGCATCTTTTCCTACTGTCTCTTTTGCTTTTTGTTCTTGCTCTCTTATTAATGCTGCTTTTTCCGCAACTAATTCTTTTTCCATTTCACTTAGAAGTCTTTCTTTAGCCTCTTCTTTTGTTAAAGCTGCTATTCTTTGAAGTTCCATCATTTCATCTTCATGCAATTGTGCAATTGCTTCCTTTTGTTTTTCAACTTCTTGTAACTCTCGTTCTAGTTCTTTTTCTTTCTTTTCGAAATTATCTGAACGCCTTTCTAAGTTTTCTTCTTTTTGAATTAGTCTCGCTTCTTGTCTTTGAACGTCGCCCCTTCTTTCTTTAATCTCTTGGTCTAATTCTTTACGACTTGCCATTATTTCTTCTTTTGCTTTAAAAATTTCTTCTTTTTTTAAGTTTTCGGCTTCTTTTTTTGCTAAATCTACTAATCTTTTTGCTTCGTTCTCTGCCCCTTGTATTTTAGACTCTGCAACTTTCTTCCTATATGCTATACCTATTGGAATTCCAATTGCAAGTGAGATTAAGACAGCGGCGATAGTGATTACTATTGTCATAATCATACACCTCTTTCTTATTTAATTTTCAATGTTCGAATAAAATATATATTATCATTATTATTGTTAAAAATATATTTTTTCCTACCTATTATATTTTATCGTTATTCGTCTTAACTGTCAAGTGCTTAAATAAAAAAGAACGAGGAAATTAATTTCAGTAAATTAAAAAAGTAAATTCTATTCAATTAAGAGTAAATAGAATTTAATT